>NZ_MTHB01000027.1 GCF_002220365.1 Caballeronia sordidicola
GGCCACCCCGATGCAAAGCATGGCGCATCGCCTGAAGACAAAGGCCGGGCGTGCCCTGTATGCCTTGCGCAAGCAGACGGTCGAACCCGTCTTCGGCATCATCAAGTCGGTGATGGGCTTTCGGCAGTTCTCTTTGCGCGGTCTGAAAAAGGTCAATGGCGAATGGAGTCTGGTTTGCCTGGCCTGGAATGTGAAGCGCATGGCCAAATTACATCAAGAATTTGGATAACTAAGGAAATAACGGGGAAACCCGTCAAAATTTCACCTCTCCTGCTGTTTTTTAAGCACGTCGACCATTGGGTGGCACTTTTCCTGTTCAACTCCGACACGCTGCTAGTGTTTGCCCTAGCTATGCGCGGAAAACCACGCGCAAACGCTCGCGCCATTTGTTTAAGACGGCGTATTTGTGTCATCGTCGTGGAAGTTCTCGTGCGGGCCGCGAGAGGCAAATGAACTCAAACGACAAGCCAACTTTCGATGTGGATCGTCAGACTCGCTTTATCGCGTCCGTACACGTTTATCGTGGTGTCGCTGTTGCTGCTGATCATCGGACCGCTGACGATCCTGCGCACCCCTACCGATATTTTTCCGAACATCGATATTCCCGTCGTCAGCGTGATCTGGTCTTACAACGGCCTGCCCCCTGATCAGATGGAGCGGCGCATCACGCTCAATTACGAGCGTGGTTTGTCGGTGGCGGTCAACGATATTGAACATATTGAATCGCAGTCGCTGCCGGGCATTGCGATCATCCGCATCTACTTCCAGCCGAATGCCAACGTTGATGAAGCGATCGCGGAAATCACCGCGCTGTCGCAGACTCAGTTGCGCTCGCTGCCGCCGGGCATCACGCCGCCGAACATCCTGCGCTTCAACGCGTCCACGGTGCCTATCCTGCGGCTCGCGCTATCGTCAAGTTCTCTGACTGAGCAGCAGCTTTACGACTACGGCAACAGCTTTCTCAAGACCCAGCTTGCCACCGTGCAGGGAGCTTCCGTGCCGCTGCCTTACGGTGGCAAGCAACGCCAGATCATGGTCGATATCGACTCGCGCAAGCTGCAGGCGAAGAACCTCTCGCCCATGGACGTGGTCAATGCGATCAGCGTGCAGAACCTGATCTTGCCGACCGGCACGACCAAGATCGGGCCGACGGAGTATTCGGTTGGGCTCAACGCGAGCCCTGGCAGCATTGAAGGGCTGAACGACATTCCGATCAAGACCGGGCCCGGCGGCACGATCTACATCAAGGATGTTGCACACGTTCGCGATGGCTTCCAGCCGCAAACGAACATTGTGCGGGTGGACGGCACGCGGGCCGCGCTGTTGACGGTGAACAAGAGCGGCAACGCGTCGACACTCGATATCGTCTCGCGCGTGAAGGAGCTGTTGCCGACATTGCGCGGTCTCGTGCCGGACTCGCTCAACATAGAACCGACGTCCGATCAGTCGCTGTTCGTGCGCGCGGCGATCTCGGGCGTGCTGCGTGAAGCGCTGATCGCGGCCGGCCTCACGGCGCTGATGGTGCTGCTGTTTCTCGGTAGCTGGCGCGCGACGCTGATCATCGCGGTATCGATTCCGCTGTCGATGCTGGCCTCGCTCGTGGCGCTGGCCGCGATCGGGCAGACCATCAACATCATGACGCTTGGCGGCCTGGCGCTGGCGGTGGGGATTCTCGTCGATGACGCCACCGTCGCGATCGAAAACATCTCGCAGAACCTGGAGCAGGGCAAGGAACTCGAACATGCGATCCTCGATGGCGCGCAGCAGATCGCCGTGCCGACGCTCGTGTCCACGCTGTCCATCTGCATCGTGTTCATCCCGATGTTCCTGCTCACGGGCGTCGCGCATTATCTGTTCGTGCCGCTGGCTGAAGCCGTGGTGTTCGCGATGCTTGCGTCGTATTTCTTCTCGCGTACGCTGATTCCGACGCTCGCGAAATACCTGCTGCGGGGTCATCAGCAAATGGGCGGCGATGTGTCCCGCCTCAAGGGTTCACGCAATCCGTTCGTGCGCATTCACGTCGCCTTCGAGCACCGGTTCGAGAGCGTGCGCAAGCGTTATCGCGGCGTTCTTGAAGCGCGTCTCGCGAACCCGGGACGGTTTTCGCTCGTGTTCCTGCTCTGCTGTCTGCTGTCGTTCGGACTCGCGCCGTTCCTTGGGCGCGATTTTTTTCCGACCGTTGACTCGGGCGAAATCGCGTTGCATTTCCGCACGCACACTGGCACGCGGATCGAAGAAACCGCGGCGCTGACGGATCGGATCGACCAGCGCATCCGCCAGTTGATCCCGAAGAACGAAGTACGTTCGATCATCGATAACATCGGCTTGCCGGTATCCGGCATCAATCTCTCGTACAGCAACACGGGCACGATCAGTTCAGCCGATGCCGACGTGCTTGTCAGTCTCAACGAAAATCACAAGCCGACCGCTGACTACGTGCATGAACTGCGCAGGCGTTTGCCGCACGAGTTTCCGGGCGTCGAGTTCTCGTTCCTGCCGGCGGACATCGTGAGCCAGATACTGAACTTCGGCACGCCTGCGCCGCTTGATGTTCAACTGGTTGGACGCGATGTGAATGGCGCCCGGGTTTTCGCGCAGCACTTGTTGCAGAAGATCCGGCGCGTGCCGGGTCTTGTCGATGCCCGCATCCAGCAGCCTTCCGACCTGCCGCGTATCAATGTTGAGGTGGATCGGACCAAGGCGCTGCAAGCCGGGTTCACGCAGAAGGACGTGGCGAACAATCTGCTCATCACGCTTTCAGGAAGCCAGCAGACCACGCCCACGTTCTGGCTCAATCCGGCGAATGGCGTGAGCTACAACGTCATCACCACCGCGCCGCAATACGACATGGATTCGCTGCAATCGGTCGCCAATATTCCTCTCAACGGTCCAACTGGCAATACGAATTTGCTCGGGTCGCTGGCGAACTTGTCGCGCACATCGGTCGATGCCGTGATCAACCACTACAACGCGCAGACCGCCATCGATCTGTACGCGACCACCGAGGGGCGCGACCTGGGCGGCGTATCCGACGACGTACAACGCTTGATCGACGACTCCCGCAGCCAGCTTCCCAAGGGCACCCGGATCCAGATCCGCGGGCAGGTGGAAACCATGAACGCGTCGTTCAAGGGATTGGCGCTCGGGCTGATCCTCGCGGTGGTGTTCGTGTACTTGCTGATCGTGGTGAATTTCCAGTCGTGGCTTGATCCGTTCATCATCATCACCGCGTTGCCGGGAGCGCTTGCGGGCATCGTGTGGATGCTGTTCCTCACGCATACCACCTTGTCCATTCCGGCGTTGACCGGGGCGATCATGTGCATCGGTATCGCGACGGCGAACAGCATCCTGGTGGTCAGTTTTGCGCGCACGGAGTTGCAGGAGCATGGCGACGCCGTGGCGGCCGCGCTCGAAGCCGGGTTCACACGTTTCCGACCGGTCCTGATGACTGCGCTGGCGATGATGATCGGCATGGTGCCCATGGCAATCGGACTAGGCGAGGGCGGCGAGCAGAATGCGCCGCTCGGGCGCGCGGTGATCGGCGGGCTGATGGTCGGCACGGTGGCCACGCTGTTTTTCGTGCCCGTGGTGTTCTCGATGGTGTACCGGCGGGTCGCGGCACGCGACGACAAAGCCGGCACGGACGGCGCGCACGTGCCGGGCACTGAATAAGCGACAGCGACAAAAAACCGAGCCGTATCTGGAGCAACGATGGGAACGCAACAACAGGAACCGCATGGAAAACCACCGTCGCGACGCAGCCGCTGGTGGCTGCTTGCCGTGATCGTCGTGGTGATCGTGCTGGCGGCGCAGGGCATTTTTTCCAGGCATGCGGCGCACGCGGAGCTGGAGCGCGACGCTGATCGCAACAGCGTGCAGACCGTCGAGGTGATCCGGCCGATGCGCGCGAAACCATCGCAGGAATTGATTCTCGCCGGCGATATCCGCGCCTTCTCCGACGCCCCGATCTTCGCGCGCACGAGCGGGTATCTGCGCAACTGGTACGTGGATATTGGCCAGCATGTGAAGAAAGGCCAGTTGCTCGCGGAGATCGATGCACCGGAAACCGACGATCAACTGCGGCAGGCACGTGCCGACGAACAGACCGCGCGGGCAAACTACACGCTGGCGAAAACCACGTCCGACCGCTGGGCGTCGATGCTGAAAAACAATTCGGTATCGCGGCAGGAAGCGGACGAAAAGAGCGGTGATCTGCTGGCGAAGCAAGCGACGCTGAATGCCTCGCAGGCCAATGTGTCGAGGCTTGCGCAACTTGCGTCATTCCAGAGGGTGTTGGCGCCGTTCGACGGCGTGGTGACGGTGCGCAATACCGACGTAGGCCAACTGATCGACGCGGGCAGCGCGAGCGCAAGCCGTGAACTGTTCCATATCCAGGATGCAACCACGTTGCGCGTGTTCGTCGATGTCCCGCAGAATGATGCGCGGCTCGTGCATGTGGGCTTGCCGGCCGAATTGCTGATGAACGACCAGGGACGCCGCAAGTTCGAGGGCGTAACAGTGCGGACCGCCGGCGCCGTCGACCCGGTCGCTCGCACGATGCGCGTCGAGGTCGATGTCAAGAATCCCGCCGGCGACCTGCTCGCCGGCGAATACGCCCAGGTGCGCTTCAACCTGACCAGCGACGATGCCGCGCTGATGTTGCCGGGCAATGCGCTGCTGTTCAGGCCGGAAGGCGTGCGCGCGGCGACCGTCGATTCAAATGGGCGGGTCAAGTTGGTGCCGATCGTGCTCGGCACCGATTACGGCACACGCGTAACGATCCAGTCGGGCCTGACAGGTGACGAGCGCGTGATTGTGAATCCGCCGGATGCGATCGTCGACGGTGCCGTTGTCCGGATTGGGAAAAGCGCGCCGCAGGGCAGCAAGGCAGCGTCGGAAGGGGAGACAAGTTCATGAGCGCGGCACGGTCATATTTGGTCGCCGGGGCCGTGTCGATGCTCGCCGCTTGCACGGTGGGTCCCGATTACGTCCGGCCGGTGGCGCCCGTGCCCGCTGCGTACAAATCCGCTGATCCGCAGGCGCTGGCGGCATCGAAGGACTGGAAACCCGCTCAGCCCGCCGACACGCATCCTCGCGCCCCGTGGTGGGAAAGTTATGGCGATCCGCAACTGAATCAACTGGAAGTGCAGGTGGCGGCTGCGAATCAGGATGTGGCTGCAGCGGCGGCGCGCTTCAGGGGTGCGCGGGCCGCGGTTGCGCAGAGCCGCGCGCTGTATTTTCCGACCGTGAGCGCGAACGCCGCGTTTAATCAGACGCGTGTCTCGCAGAATGTGCTGTACAAGTCGAGCGCCGGCGTCACGCTGCCCGACTATTCGATCAACGCGCAGGTTTCGTGGGAGCCGGATCTGTGGGGCCGCATCTCGCGGGCGGTGGAGGGCGGCCAGGCGCAAGCGCAGGCAAGTGCGGCGGACTTGCAAAGCGCACTGCTATCCATGCAGGCCGAACTCGCCACCGATTACTTCGATCTGCGCAGCACTGTGCAGGAGGAGCGTCTGCTGCAACAGACACTCGACGCTTACCAGAAGGCGCTCGGTCTTACGCAGGACCGCTTTGATCACGGCGTGGCAGCTGAATCGGATGTGGCCCAGGCACAGGAACAGCTCAAGTCGACGCAGGCGCAACTCATCGACCTGGAGATCACCAAGAGCAGCCTGATTAACGCCATCGCCATTTTAGTGGGCCAGCCGCCGTCCTCCTTTTCCCTTGATGTCGCGCCGCTGAATGAACGCCAGACGCCGAACCCGGCGGTGGTGCTTGAGGTCTTGCCGCTGGGCTTGCCGTCGACCCTGCTGGAAAGGCGGCCGGATATTGCCGCGGCGGAGCGCCGGGTGGCCGAAGCGAATGCGCGAGTCGGCGTTGCGACGGCGGCGTTTTTTCCGAACCTGATGCTGGCGGCTACCGGGGGCCTGGAGGCCACGAACTTCAGTTCCTGGCTGATGGCGCCGAGCCGCTTCTGGTCGCTCGGACCGCAACTGGCATTTACCGTCCTGGACTTTGGCGGCCGGGCGGCGGCGCGCGACGCGGCACGTGCTGCCTACGATGAACGCGTGGCGAATTATCGCCAGACAGTGCTCAGCGCGTTCGGGCAGGTGGAAGACAACCTGACCGGACTTCTGGTATTGCAGCGCGAGGCGAACGCTCAACGTGAAGCCGTCGATGCCGCGCAACGTTCACTCGGCAGCGTCAGTAATCGTTATGAGAACGGTGCGGTGACGTATCTGAACGTGGTGGTGACGCAGACGATCGTGTTGTCGGACCAGCGAGCGGCCGTGCAGATCGAACGCCGCCGGATGGAAGCGAGCATCGCGCTTGTGAAGGCGCTGGGCGGCGGATGGAGCGCTGCGGACTTGCCCACGAGTAGCCAACTGACACACGCTACCGACTAAAATCGAAGACGCGACTTATCCACATTTTTTGTGGATAGCCATGTGGACAACGTGCGTGAGCCACGGCCAACTCACTGACGCGTAACGGTTTACGGTTCCCCAACATTTCGCAGGCAGGCGCGCTGTCTACAGCCGCCAATGCATCTTCGGACGGTTGTTGCAAGCCCTGCGAGAGGCCGTCAGGGCCAAGAACCTGTAATCTGACGGCACTTTCAAGTATTCGGGCCGGACTAAACCCTACATCCGGTCGGCCTTCCCGACACTTCCATCCACACGCAGCACCGACCTGGAGCATCGATGAAATTCAAGCTGGACTGGACGTGCATTGCGCCATTTGCCGCACTTGTCATCCTGGGACTGACGTTCGCCATGCCGAACGGCTTCCTGTTAGTACTCGCCGCCATCGCACTCGCGGCGGCCGTATTTGCCGCGGTTCACCACGCCGAAGTGGTGGCGCATCGAGTGGGCGAGCCGTTCGGCACCTTGGTGCTCGCGATCGCGGTCACGGTGATCGAAGTGGCGTTGATTGTTTCCGTCATGGTGTCGGGCGGCCCGGAAAAAGCGGCGTTGCCGCGCGACACTGTATTCGCCGCGATCATGATCGTGTGCAACGGGATTGTCGGGATTTGCCTGCTCGTGGGCGGCATGCGCCATCACGAGCAGAATTTCCAGTTGCAGGGCGCAAGCGCGACACTCGCCATCCTGTGTGCGCTGTCGGTGCTGACAATGGTTTTGCCCAACTTCACCAGCACGGTGATAGGGCCGGGGTTGTCGACGTCGCAACTGGTGTTTGTGGGCGTGACGTCGCTCGTGTTGTACGTTGTGTTTGTGTTCGTGCAGACCGTGCGGCATCGCGACTATTTCCTGCCGCCGGTACCCGCGCTCGATCCGAATCGAGCCGAATCCGACGACGTTCATGCACCGCTTCCAACCGATGGTTACGCGTGGGCCTCGGGCGGTTTGCTGCTGCTTTCGCTGATTTCAGTGGTTGGGCTGGCGAAGTTGTTGTCACCGGCAGTCGAGGCGGGCGTTGCCAGTGCCGGCGCGCCTGAGGCGGTGGTGGGTGTGGTGATCGCCGCGCTGGTGCTGCTGCCGGAAGGCGTCGCCGCATTACGCGCAGCGCGATTGAACCGGTTGCAAACGAGCTTGAATCTGGCGCTTGGGTCGGCGCTGGCAAGTATTGGGCTGACCATTCCAGCCGTAGCGGTGGTGTCGCTCGCGATCAGCCAACCGATCGCTCTCGGCCTGGGTCCGAAGGAAATCGTATTGCTCGCACTGACCTTGATAGTGAGTGTCCTGACGCTTGGCACCGGGCGCTCGACAGTGCTTCAAGGCGTGGTTCACCTGGTTATTTTCGCGACCTTCCTGTTTCTTTCCGTCGTGCCTTGAGCACGCTCGTTGGCGCAGAGGGCGTTCCTCTGCGTCCAGTACCGGCTTAGAAAACAAGGGCCAGTCCAATCCAGCTTGAGTTACGCGCTGTTGCGTTGACGCTGTCTATATCCCGCCGATCTCAAAATCTTTTTGCAATGCAGCATCGAATGCGTATAATAAGGGTATTCCCTAACGGGTAATCCCTTAATTCGCGCTGAGGTGCTCTCATGAAAACCACCGCTCAAAGTTCGCTGATCGTTTCGTTCGGTTCCTGGTTCCGCAAGGCGAAGGCTGTCGTGCGCCGCGAAGCTGCCCATGCGCTGAACCTGCATCTGCAAAATTGCGCAGTGCTGGCTGAAGCGTATCGCCGGAAGTAAATCGGTTGGAGCTTGGCCAATCGCTGAATCGACGGTCTGATCGAGCCGCTTCATCGCTCTCGAACGCCGATCAGGCTGCCTTGTCTGAGTCAAGGCGGTTGCCGGGAAATGCCGGCAACCGGGGCGTGTCAATACTGAACGTGCTGGAACGTGCTGGCTGAGCTAAACGCTTGCTAGCCCGTCAGGTCAGATTGCCCATCCGCCGAGATAAAACGCGGCGAGCACTGCGGCAATCACCACCGTGCCAACGTTCAGCTTCTTGTATTCGCCGGCTATCACGCGCCCGACCACGAGCGTACAGAAGCCGAGCATGATGCCGGTCACAATATTGGCCGACAGCACAATGAATACGGCGCAGACAAGACCGGACATGGAGTCGACAAGATCGTCCATGTGAAGCTTGCTCACGCTTGCCAGCATCAGCAATCCGACGTACATCAGTGCCGGCGCCGTTGCGTACGAGGGCACAAGTCCAGCGAGCGGCGAAAAGAACATCACCAGCAGGAACATCACGCCAACGGTCGCGGCCGCGAGGCCTGACTTCGCACCGGCCGCTACGCCCACTGTCGATTCAATATAGGCCGCAGCCGGCGCACCGCCGAGACACGCGGCGACGATCGAGCTGACCGAGTCCGCCGTCAACGCCCGGCCGCCGTTCACAATCCGGCCTTTCTCATCGATCTGACCTGCCTGCCCTGCCACCGCGCGAATCGTGCCGGTGGCATCGAAGACGGCGGTCATCACCAGTGCAAACACACTCGGCAGCACGGCCAGCGAAAGGGCGCCGCGAATGTCCATCGCGCCGATCAGCGAAGCATGGCCAGGCGCGCTCAGCGAGGGCAGCGCGAACACGCCGGTGAAACGGACGGCGGGATCGAAGGCCAGTCCCAGCGCCGACAACCCGACCACCACCAGCAAGATCCCGCCCGGCACCCGCCGGCGTTCCAGCCCGATGATTGCCGCGAGTCCGAAGATCGACATCAGCACCGGAAACGCGGTGATATGGCCGAGCGAAACGGGCAAACCAGCGCCCGGGTTCTTGACGATCAGGCCGACATCGTTCGTTGCGATCAGCAATAAAAACAAGCCGATCCCGATCCCCGTGCCATGTGCGACGCCTGCCGGCAGATTGCGCAGGATCCACGAGCGCACGCCGGTGACGGAGATCGCGGTGAAGGTGACGCCCATCAGGAAGACGGCGCCGAGCGCGACGGCCGGTGAGAGCCCTTTGCCCAACACCAGCCCGAAAGCGGTGAATGCGGTGAGCGAGATGGCGCAGCCGATCGCGATCGGCAAGCGAGCCCAGATGCCCATCAAGAGCGAACCGAACGCAGTCGTCAGGCACACCGCCACGAAGACGGCGCGTGTGTCGAATCCGGCCTTGCCGAGCATCTCCGGGACGACGAACACGGAATAAACCATCGCCAGGAAGGTAGTGATCCCGGCGATTACTTCGCGCCGTTGCGTACTGCCGCGCGCACTGATTTGAAAGTATCGGTCGATCAATCCGCCTGATTGGGACGCGGGTGCGTCATCCTGGATGTCGATGCCGCCAAGTGGCTGGATGTGGGGTTCCATCATGAGCTGTTCTCCTTTATCAGCAGGCTGAAACAAGTGGGCTGGGCGGTCAACAGCCGTCCGGGCACGCTGTCTTCAGGGTCGTCTCGATAGGTTTATTTATAGTGTTGGCGGGAGCCAACGCATTGGACTGGGGCCAGCACAGAGACTAGGGCAACATTAAGCCGCCTCCAATCTCAAAAACGGGATTCCAGTCATGCCGCGATCCTTATAAGGTCCGTTCCAATACGGCTTTGAGGGAATTCGCGCACGGTATAAAAGCAAAAGGGCCCGGTCTTGAGTGACCTGGCCCTTTTGTCTGTCTAAAACCGACCTGGAGCTAACGCGCCCGCTTACTGGATCACGCGCGTCACGCCCCGGCCGCGCGGATCGGCAGCAGGTTCCGGCGTTTTGTCATCGATCTTGATGACCTGGATATCGCCGTTGAACCCCTGCTTTGTCAGGGTATATCCCTTCGCCTCCAGTTGCTTCGCCAGATCGCCTTCAATGGGCTTGTACGGCTCCCAAAAAATCGTGTTCGGCGGCAGCAACTGATGATGAAAACGCATTGCCGCGACTGCTTCAGGCAAAGGCATCGAGAAGTCATAGACGTTGCTGATCACCTGAAAGATCGATGTGAAGATTCGCGAGCCACCCGGCGTCCCGATCACCATGGCGACTTGATCGTCCTTCGTGAGGATGGTCGGTGTCATCGACGAAAGCGGACGCTTGCGCGGTTCAATGGCGTTCGCGTCGCTGCCCACTACGCCGAACATGTTCGCGACTCCCGGCTTCGAGGAGAAGTCGTCCATCTCGTCGTTCAGCACGACACCCGCGCCGTCCACCACCACACCAGAGCCGAAATAGCCGTTGATGGTGTACGTATTCGATACCGCATTGCCCCACTTGTCGACCACCGAGAAGTGCGTGGTTTCAGCCTTTTCCGGCATCGTGGTGCCCAGGCCCGGAACGACGCTCTTGGTATCCGACGGCGCGTCGGGATTGACCTCGGATGCACGCTTCAAGATGTAGTCGTCGTCGATGAGTTGCGCGATCGGCACCTTGTAGAAATCGGGGTCCCCAAGATACTGGGCGCGATCCGCGAACACGCGTTTTTCAATTTCAGCCGTCAGGTGAATGTATTGCGCGGAATTGAGCGGGACGTTGGCATACTTGTCCTTGAGATCGGCCTTCATCTTCAGCAACTGGACCAGACCGATACCGCCGGAACTCGGCGGCGGCGCCGTGATGATGCGATAGCCGTTCCAGCTTGCGAGCACCGGCTGCCGCCAGACCGCCTTGTATTCCTTCAAGTCCTGCGATGTGATCAGGCCATGGCCGGCCATGGCCGTGGAAATCAGGTCCGCCGTCTGGCCTTCATAGAAACCCTTCGCACCCTTGTCCGAGATGCGTTGAAGCGTGGCAGCCAGTTCCGGCTGCTTGAAGTTCACGCCTTTATTCAGGCCTCCGAAGTAACTGTCGAAATTGGTCTTGCCTGCGAAGTCCTTCGATGCGGCGTCCTTGCGTTCCTGAAGTTGGTCGCTGACTTCAAAGCCGTCCTGCGCATACTTGATCGCGGGTGCGACGACCTGTTTCCATTTCAGCTTGCCGAAGCGCTTCTGCGCTTCCCACATGCCCGACACCGTGCCCGGCACGCCGACCGCGCGATACCCGTACAGGCTCATGCCCTTGATGACTTCGCCCTTGTCATCGAGATACATGTTCTTCGTGGCTGCAATGGGGGCGCGCTCACGGTAGTCGAGGAAGTAGGGGCGATGATCCACGTAGAGCGTCATGAAACCGCCGCCACCCAGGTTGCCGGCTTCCGGATACGTCACCGCCAACGTGAAAGCGATCGCGACCGCCGCATCAACGGCATTGCCGCCTTCCTTGAGGACCTGCTCTGCGGCATCGGCTGCGAACTTGTCAGCCACTGCCACTGCGGATGCCGTCAGGACAGCGGGTTGCGGCGCGACTTTCGCGTAAGCGGGTGTGCTTTCGACAAACCCGAACGAGAGCGAAAACGCCGCAGCAGCGAGCGTTCCAAGCGCGAACGGACGTGCGCGATGCAGCGAACTCATGGACTTCTTCATGGACATCTTGCTCCTCCTGAAAATGGGCATCCGCCTGGGGTAATGGTCTGTTCCCGTCGCTTTTCCGGCGAAGCGCTCAGGCGGAGACGCTCCGGGGCTTATACCACGGGCGTAATTGATTACGAAAGGGTGGGAAGCCCCGTGCATGACCTCGAGCAGGGGCGTGATGGTCCGGCGTGGGGGATCACAAGTTACGCGAACCATCCGGCCAGGGGGGCCATCACGACCTGTGTTGACGGCGTCCCGCCGCTGCGGTGAAAGCGCGGAGCGGGGCGCGAGCGTCAGGCCTCGGCGCTTGCGGATGCCGGTGCTTCGTCGAGGGAGTACGTTGCCACGACACGCAGCACGGACTCGCGAAACGAAGCGACCAGATCCGAGCGTATGCCGCTGCTCGGATACGACAGCACGTATTCGTATTCGATTGCGGCATCGAACGGCCGCACGACCACGCCGTGCGCGCGCCACACCTTGGCTGCAAACGGTTCGACGATCGATACACCCAGGCCGCCCGCGACCATCGCATAGCGCGTGTGCGCGGTATCGGTCAGCACTGTATAGTTCGCCCGGTCTTCGCCGGCCGAGAACACCGATTGTTCGGCCGCATAGGGTTGCCTTGAGTTCGGCACCCAGCCGATGATGCGTTCGCCGCGCAGGTCTTGCGCCCGCACGGTTTTTTTCTTCGCCAACCGATGCGACGCCGGCATCGCGCACTGCGCCCGCGCGTGCAGCAGTTTCTCCACCTCGATTCCCGCAACTGCCGCAAACGCCTGGCTGATGGCGACGTCCGCCTTATGGTTTTGCAGGATCGTAAGCACCTCGGGGACCTTTACCGAGTCGACACGAATGGGCACGCCCGGATGACGCTCGACGAAGTCGGCCAGGATGGGCGGCAGCAGGGTGCTCGCGATCACCGGCATGCACGCGACGGTCAGCCCTTCGGACGCTTCGTCGCGAATAATCTCGGCGACCTGTTTCAGGCGCTCCAGCCCCAGGAAGTTCTCTTCGACCGACTTATAAAAGCGCAAGCCGGCGTTAGTCGGATTCAAACGACCGCCCACGCGGCTGAACAGGCTGAAACCGAGGTCAGCCTCTAAATCCGCGATCAGGCGGCTGATGGCGGGCTGAGTGACGTGCAGCGCGCGCGCGGCGCCGACGCTAGTACCCATCATGATCAACGAGCGGAAAGCTTCTATCTGTCGAAAACGGATCATTGTCTCGAATCACCTTCTACGAATCCCAAGGACGCCGATGGTAGCGCGAACCACGCGTGCCTGCTGACTTACGGCCGCGCGCGCGTATATGAAGCGCAAGTGAAACCCTACACCGCTTGCCTATACCCAAAACACATGGCCTATAAGCACATGTGAGTGGATTCCACTTTATTGCTCTGAAATACTCCCCGCGAACTCGCCTATGTCGCCGGTTCGTAGGACATGTGTAAAGATTTTTGAAGGTATTTGTTGGAGAAGGAGACGAATACGCGACAAGGGCAGGTACACAATGCCAACCTTGATCGGTAAATTCGAAAGCGAAATGTTAGGTGGGCTAAGATGCTGGCCGCTGTGCGTCTGCTTCGGCACGCGAACGGCGGTACATAGCAACAGATAGCCACACATAACGGCATGCATCGCCGCGTTGCACAGGGTCAAAAGCCCTTATGCTCCGCCGATCAGTGCTTGATGAACGCATAAAAAATAAGGATCCCCATGACGTTGTTTGCAGCTCTCGTAGCCCGTAGCACCCGCGTTGACGCGTTTTTTCGTCCGGGCGATGCTGTTCATCGCCGCGTTTCAAACAAGTGGCTTCCCGCCCTTGCAGCGAGTGTTTGCGTTGCAGCCGCAAGCAATGTTCATCTGGCTCATGCGGCTATCGTGCCGCCCGGCGTGCAGCTTGCGGCCAAGCAGGAACTGGTGCGCAACAACGCGTCCGAGGTCGAGACGCTCGATCCGAACCTGGCTGAGACCGTGCCGGCCAACAACGTCACGCGCGATCTGTTCGAAGGGCTGACCGCAACCGATGCCGACGGGACCGTTGTGCCGGGCGTGGCGGAAAAATGGGAGCAGAAGGATGCAACCACGTGGATCTTCCATCTGCGAAAGAATGCCAAATGGTCCAACGGCGAGCCGGTTGTCGCGAACGATTTCGTGTACGGCTGCCAGCGCCTGGTCGACCCGAAGATTGCTTCGCCGTATGCCAGTACGTTTGGCATCTTCTTGCTGAACGGCGCTGAAATCGTGGCGGGCAAGAAGTCACCGGACACGTTGGGCGTGCGCGCAATCGACCCGTACACAGTCGAGATCAAGACGCCGTATCCGGTGTCGTTCATCCCGGAACTGATGTCGAATACGAATCTGGGTCCGGTCAACAAGGCCGCCGTCGATAAGTACGGCCGCGACTGGACCAAACCCGGCAAGCTGGTGAGCAATGGCGCGTTCATGCTCAAGGACTGGCAGGTGAACAACAAGCTCGTGCTGGCACGCAATCCGCAATACTGGGATGCGGCCCACGTGCAGTTGTCGCAGGTGACATATCTGCCTGTCGAGAGCGAGACCTCGGACATCAAGCTGTTCCAGTCGGGCGACAACGACTGGGTGTATCAGTTGCCGTCCGGCATGTACCCGAAATACAAGCAGGAGTTCGCCGCCGACATGAAGATCGCGCCGATGCTGGGGCTGCGCTACTACTCGTTCAACAACAAGGATCCCCTGCTCAAGGACGTGCGCGTGCGCCAGGCGCTCTCCATGGTGATCGATCGCGACATCCTTGCGCAGCGGGTCACCGCGGACGGCCAGATCCCCGCGTACGGTGTCATTGTGAAGGGTGTGAAGGGCGCGGACGTGACGGCTTACGACTGGTCGACGTGGCCGATGGCCAAGCGCGTGGAAGAAGCGAAAAAGCTGCTCGCGCAAGCCGGCGTGAAGCCGGGCACGACGCTGCACTTCGCGACGAATACGAGCGACTATCACAAAAAAATGGCTATTTTTGCGGCCTCCGAATGGAAAACGAAGCTCGGTCTGGACACGCAGATCGACGCGATGGAGTTCAAGGTCCTGCTGAAGAAGCGTCATGCCGGCGACTACCAGATTGCACGCAATGGCTGGGTCGCAGACTATAACGACGCGACCACCTTCCTGCAGCTTGTGCAATGCGGTTCGGACCAGAACGACAGCGGCAATTGCAATCCCAAGGCCGACGCGCTTATCAAAGAAGCGAACGACAGCACGGACCAGGTTAAACGCACGCAGTTGCAAACCCAGGCCGCGAAGCTCGTGATGGACGACTATCCGATCCTGCCGCTGCTGCAATACACCACGGTCCGGCTGGTGAAAAGCTATGTGGGCGGGTATTCGCTGAAGAACCCGATGGACCGTTACCGCAGCAAGGACATGTATATCGTGGCGCACTGAGCGCGACGCAATAACCCGCAATAACCCGCACTATCATCCAGCAAACAGCAAGAGGCGGTTGCCGTGACGCGCTTTGTCGCGACGCCGCCAGGAGAGATGTCCCATGTGGTCTTATACGTTGAGGCGCGTGCTGTTGACGGTGCCTACGCTGCTGATTGTCATTACAGTATGCTATCTGCTGCTGCACGCTACCCCGGGCGGTCCGTTCGACGGTGAGCGCAAGGTGTCCGCCGAAGTGCTCGCCAATTTGCAGGCGAAATACCATCTCGGCGAGCCGCTGTGGAAGCAGTATCTGCTGTATCTCAACAGTCTCCTGCACGGCGACCTGGGCGCGTCGTTCCGATACGCCGACTGGAGCGTCAACGACCTCGTGCTGCGTGCGCTGCCGGTGTCCCTGACTATCGGCGGTGTATCCATGGTGCTCGCCATTGTGCTCGGCGTTGCGCTCGGTATCGTCGCGGCGCTGTATCGCAACAGCCCGGCGGATTATCTGCTGATGATCATCAGCAACGCGGGTAGCGCGTTTCCCTCGTTCGTGATCGGACCGGTTCTCATACTGGTGTTCGCAATCCTGCTGAAGTGGCTCCCGGCCGGCGGCTGGAACGGCTTTCATGTGCGATACATGGTGCTGCCCGTCGCGCTGCTGACCATCATCAACGTGTCGACCGTGGGACGCGTGACACGTGGCAGCCTGATCGAGGTGATGAACACCAACTACATCAGGACGGCCTACGCCAAGGGCTTGTCGCGCTGGACGGTCGTGATGCGCCATGCGCTGCGGCCGACCATGATTCCCGTGGTCTCGGTGATCGGTCCGCTCGCGATCGGCTCGATCACGGCAGCGGTCGTCACCGAATCCGTATTCTCGTTGCCGGGAGTCGGCAAGCTGATCGTGAACGGCGCGGCTAACCGCGACTACACGCTCGTGCTGGGACTGGTCGTGCTGGTGACGGTGGTCGCGGTACTGCTCAATCTGCTGGTCGACCTCGCGTATGCGTGGCTCGATCCGAAAATCCGCTACTGAAAAATGAGTCAACCAGCATGAGGTCCGCAATGAAACAAGGAACGCTCGTCCCCGCGCTCGAGAGCGTGCTGGCCATGCCGGTGGAAGGCCGCAGCCCCTGGCAGGACGCCCGCATGCGCTTTGCGCGCAACAAGGCCGCCGTGGCAAGTCTCGTGATCCTGCTGTTGATCACGCTGGCCTGCGCGATTGGCCCCATGCTGCTGCCGAACGCGTTCGATTCCACCGACTGGAACATGATGAGTTCCACGCCAACGTTTGCAAACTGGCATCTGTTCGGCACGGACGACACCGGCCGCGACCTGCTCGTGCGCTGCCTGGTGGGCGGCCGTGTCTCGCTGATGATCGGTGGGCTCGCCACGCTGACGTCGGTCACGCTCGGTATTGTGTGGGGTGCTATCGCGGGTTTCGTAGGCGGGCGCGTGGACAACGCGATGATGCGTATTGTCGACATGATGTATGCGATCCCGTACCTGTTGATCGCCATCCTGATGGTCACGCTGCTTGGCCGCGAGTTCTACCTCGTGGTGCTCACCATTACCGTGTTCTCCTGGATGGACATGGCGCGCGTCGTACGCGGCCAGACGCTTGCCATCCGGTCGAAGGAATACATTGAAGCAGCGCGCGCTATCGGCGTTTCTACCAGCGGCATCATCCTGCGCCACATTGTTCCGAACCTGCTCGGCATCGTGGCTATTTACACAACGGTTACGGTTCCTGGCGTTATTCTTACGGAGTCCGTTCTATCGTTTCTTGGACTCGGCGTTCAAGAGCCGATGACCAGTTGGGGCGTGCTGATTCAGGATGGCGTGGGTGTGATGGAAACGGCCCCCTGGATTCTCTTGTTCCCGGCGGCGTTGTTGTCGGTGACGCTGTATTGCATCAACTTTGTTGGCGACGGTCTGCGCGACGCGCTCGACCCGAAGGATCGGTAAGCACCATGTCACTGCTCAAGGTAAGTAATCTGGAAGTGGCCTTCGACTCGCCCGACGCCGTGGTCCGCGCAGTCAACGGCGTGAGTTTCGACCTGGAAGAAGGCAGCACGCTCGGCATCGTCGGCGAATCGGGATCGGGCAAGAGCCAGAGCGTGCTCGCCATGCTCGGGCTGCTCGCAACCAATGGCCGTGCAAAGGGCAGCGCGATCTATCAGGGCGAGAACCTGCTGAGCATGCCGGCGAAGAAGCTGAACCGCATTCGCGGCAATCGGCTTTCCATGATCTTCCAGGATCCCATGACGTCGCTGAATCCGTATCTGACAATTGAACGCCAGATGACGGAAGTGCTTGAACTGCACAAGAACATGACGAGGCGCGCTGCGAAGAAACGCTCGATCGAAATGCTGGAAGCGGTGCGCATTCCCGAAGCCGCACATCGTATCGATCAATACCCGCACGAACTGTCCGGTGGCATGCGCCAGCGCGTGATGATCGCAATGGCGCTGCTGTGCGAACCGCAAGTGCTGTTTGCCGACGAGCCAACCACCGCGCTCGACGTCACGGTCCAGGCGCAGATTCTTCAACTCCTGCGCAACCTGCAACACGACTTCGGCACGGCGATCGTGCTGATCACGCACGACCTCGGCGTGGTCGCCGGTCTATGCGAGCAAGTGATGGTCATGTACGGCGGCCGCGTGATGGAACAGTGCAACGCGGACAACCTGTTCGCCCGTCCTTCGCATCCCTATACCATCGGTTTGCTGCGCGCACTGCCGCGGCTCGATCAGAGCGACGCGCCGCTCGTCGGCATTCCCGGTAATCCGCCGAACATGGCGCATCCGCCGTCTGGTTGTCCGTTCCAGGAGCGCTGCATAGATGCAAGCCAGCGTTGCGCCGAGTCAGTGCCGCCGCTCGAATCGTTTGGCGGCGACACTACTTGGCTACGAGCCTGCAATCGCCCGGTCGAGCAGATGAAGTCGTTGCATGAGGTGGCCCATGTCTGAGCAAACCATCCTGTCCGTGCGCGACGTCCAGGTTCATTTCAACGTCAAGGCGAAGAGCAAGTTGCCGTGGGCGCGCTCGCGCACGCTGAAGGCTGTGGACGGCGTGAGTTTCGATCTGATGGCCGGCGAGACGCTCGGCGTGGTGGGCGAATCGGGATGCGGCAAGTCGACCTTGTCGCGTGCCATCCTCAATCTCATTCCTGCTACGCATGGCGAAATCGTGTGGATGGGCAAGGATCTCAGCGGCGCTACGACGAAGCAATGGCACAGTGTGCGGCGCGACATCCAGATGATTTTCCAGGACCCGCTGGCGTCCCTCGATCCGCGCATGACCGTGGGCCAGATCATTGCGGAACCTTTGCGTGAACATCGTCCGGGTATGTCGAAGGACGAAATGAACCAGCGGGTGCGCGCGATGATGGCCAAGGTCGGTCTGCGCGAGCAGATGATCAACCGCTACGCGCACGAATTTTCAGGCGGGCAATGCCAGCGTATCGGGATTGCGCGTGCGTTGATCGTGGAGCCGAAGCTGATTGTCTGCGACGAACCCGTGTCGGCCCTCGACGTTTCGATCCAGGCGCAGATTGTCAACCTGCTCAAGTCCTTGCAGCAGGAAATGAAGCTCGCGCTGATCTTCATTGCGCACGATCTGGCCGTCGTCAAGCATATCTCGGACCGAGTGATGGTGATGTACCTCGGCCACGTCATGGAGCTCGCCGACAAACATTCGCTCTACGCCCGTCCTCGGCATCCGTACACGCGCGCGTTGCTTTCCGCGGTACCGGTGCCGAATCCCGCTATCGAACGCACGAAGGTCGTGCAGATCCTGTCCAGCGACATTCCCAGTCCGATCAATCCCCCAACGGGTTGCGTCTTTCATACCCGTTGCCCGATAGCGGAGGCGCGTTGTTCGGTTGAAGTGCCGCCGCTGCGCACGCTTGAACATGGAGTTGCGGCAGCCTGCTTACTCGCCTGACATTCGCTTGGTTATCCGCCTTATTTAACTGCCGTTTCGACACCCCCTGGCAGGACTAAAGGTCCCCGTTCTTAACGGGGACCGGGGAGTCGTTCTTAACGGGGACCGGGGAGTCGTTTGGCCAATCGTGAAGTATCCGTAGTTCCTGTAGTTCCCGTAGTCCCCGTAGTCCCCGTAGTCCCTGCAGTCACAACCCTCCGGTGAGTCGTTCCGAGCCCGGCGTGAGCATTTTTGCACGCGCTGAATTTATATGAGAACGGCCATCGGCCCTCTTTACTCGCTGCCCATAAAGAATTAAGAGACAAGCACATGAAACAACAAAAGCATTCAATCGCTCTATCTCTAATTGTTTTCGCTGGTTTGATGAATCCGGCCATGTCCGCTTTCGCGGACGATGACGATGTTGAATCACGCCATACTGAGGCGCCTCCCAGTTCGCCGCCGAATTCGGAAGCCGACGCGCCGATCAGCAATCAGGCGAAGTCCAAGGGCTTTATTGAAGATTCACATTTCAATCTTTTATTTCGCAGTTATACCGAACACTTCGAGTCCGAAGGTATCAAAAAGAAAGACGCTTCGGTTCTCGGCAATCAGGCGGTATTTGAATCGGGGTATACGCGCGGATTATTCGGTGTTGGTTTTGACGCGTCGTTGTTCAGCGCATTCAAGTTGAACGGCGGGCAGGGCGCGGGAAACCGCGTGCATCTGAATCACGACGGGCAAAGCGGTCAGAATCAGCTTGCATGGACCTACCCGGGCGTGTGGGACGTGAAAGCGCGGGTATCGAATACAGTTGTTAAATATGGTCAGCAGTTATTCGATAGTCCCTTTCTCGTTCCTCACGATAACCGCGCATTGCCGCCAACCTACCGGGGTGTTTCCCTCGCGAGCGAAGAGATCAAGAACCTGACGCTCAAGGCGGGGAGCGTGGACGCAGTGCTGGCGCGCGGCCAGACCAGCGTCTCGTCGCTGTCGACCGAGTACGGCGGCACGCACTTCAGCCGCTTCACGTTCGCGGGCGGTGACTACACGCCTAATGACGATACGGCCGTGTCGTTATACGGAAGCCGTGCTGAAAATGTGTGGGATCAATACTATCTGTCGCTCTCGCGCAGCATTGGGGACCCGTCGCAGATCCGCTGGACGGGCGGCTTGACCTATTACTACACCCATGATGTGGGGCAGAGTCGCGAAGGCTCGATCAATAACCACGCGTATAGCTTGCAGTTCTCAGGCACGCACAACGCGCATACCGTAGCTGTCGGATTCCAGCAGATCGCCAGCAATCAGTTCTTCGATTATGTCGGCCAGTCCGCTGGTGATTATCTGGCGAATTCACTCGATGTCGACTACAACGCGCCGCACGAAAAATCATTGTCGCTCAGCTACACGGTCAACATGAGCGGGTACGGCGTTCCGGGTCTGAAAATGACGATGTGGACCGCGTATGGTTGGGGAGCGGATGCATCAGACATGGCGAATCGGTACGCCGATTCTTCAAGCGCCTTGCATGATCTCTACTGGAAGAATGGCGAGCCGGTTCATGGCACCCATTACGAGTTCGGCTTCATTCCGTCTTATACGTTTGGCTCGGGAAAGCTGAAGGGAGCCACGGCCAAGTTCTATTACATGCATCACCATGGCAGCAAGTACTACTCGGATTCCACCAGCGATGTTTATCGATTGATGGTGAATGTCCCGGTTAATGTATTTTGAAGCGTATTTTGAAGCGTGTTTTGAAGCGTGTTTGAAGATCTTTTGGAAAATTGACGGCCATTGGATGGTTGAAAGGAGGCGGTGAGCGGCGTGATGGGCGCGGCTCACCGGTAAGCAACTCCAGTCGACAAGGCGTGAGGTTCAACCACGCGTTCAGCCCGCCGGGTGCTCCCTGCGGGCCTTTTTTTGGCCACCAGTCGCGTGTCGGGCTCTCTAGCGCTGTACGCCCCAACGACGCACGGTAAGCCGTTCGAAGGTATCGAAGACGAGATGCTCGACGACCAGACCGATCACGATAACGGCCGCCAATCCCGCGAATACGCGATCCGTATAAAGCTCGTTACGGTTCTGAAAGATGTACCAGCCGAGGCCGCCATTTCCGGAGCTGGCGCCGAACACCAGTTCCGCCGCGATCAGCGTTCGCCATGCAAACGCCCAGCCCACACGAAGCCCGGCCAGGATCGAAGGCAAGGCTGCGGGAACGAGGATCAGCAGCACATGCCGAAGCCCCTTCAGCCCGTAGTTGCGGCCGGTCATGCGCAGCGTTTCCGGTACCGATTGAAAGCCGGAGTAGGTGTTCAACGCAAGCGGCCACAACACCGAATGCACGAGCACGAATAACAGGCTTCCAGTCCCCAGGCCGAACCACAGCAACGCGAGCGGTAGCAGCGCGATGGATGGCAAAGGATTGAACATGGCGGTCAGCATGGACAGCAGGTCGCGTCCAAAACGCGTGGACACGGCAAGCGACGTCAGCACGAACGCCAGCACCACGCCGAGCAGATAACCTCGCAACAGGACGGACAACGAGATCGCCGTTTTAGCGATCAGTTCCCCCGACCAGATACCTTGTACGAAGGCTGTCAATGTGTCGGTGAAGGTAGGCAACAGCAGGTCGTTGCCGACCGCACGCGCAGCCGCTTCCCATATCCCGATCAGCACCAGGGCGATCAACGCCTTGCGTAACCACGTCTGATTGGAAAGCCGCTTGCCGAACGGTAAGGGCGCCTCCACGGCGACATCCTGCAGCGGTTCGGGGGAACGTTCGTATTCTTCGCGAACCGGCGGCACGAGTGCGACAGGTTCGAACGAGGGGATAGTCGGCGTGCTCATTGAACGGCCTCCGTGTCTTCGAACAGCAGCCGATGAATGCGCGCAACGCTCTGCTGAAAGTCGGTGCGTCCCGCGCTGTCCTTGGTGAATTGATGGCTGTTCAACTCGGCGCGAACCCGGCCGGGATGCGGTGTCAGCAGCAAGATACGGTTGCCGACAATCAGCGCCTCCTCGATCGAGTGCGTGACGAACAGCAGCGTGAAACTCGCGTCGTCCCATAAGCGCAGCAGTTCTTCCTGCATCTTGCGGCGTGTGAGGGCGTCCAGCGCGGCGAACGGTTCGTCCATCAGCAGCACGCGGGGTTGCATCGCCAATGCGCGAGCGATCGCCACGCGCTGTTTCATGCCGCCGGAAAGCGTGTGCGGGTAAGCATCGGCAAAAGCGGTCAGGCCGACTTTATCGAGGAAATGCAGTGCTCGTTCGCGCGCTTCCGCGCGGCTCAGCTTCTTCCCGACGCGCAACGGAAACGCCACGTTTTGCAGCACGGTTTTCCACGGCGGCAACTGGTCGAATTCCTGGAACACGACAATTCGGTCCGTACCGGGACCGCGCACCGGTTTGTCGTCGATCCGGATCGACCCCGCGGTTGGTTCAATAAAGCCTGCCACCGCTTTCAGCAGCGTTGACTTGCCGCAACCGGACGGTCCGAGCAGCACGAAACGATCGCCGCCATAAACGTCGAAGCTGACCTCATGCGTGGCGCGCACGATGCGCTCGCGGGTGCGGTACTCGAGGCTGACGTTATCGACGGTGAGAAGCTTCGCGCTCGTCGCGGGAGAATCACTGCTTCCGGGCGGCGGATAAAGAACGGTGGGGTTGGCGGCCATGGCTGTGCATTCATGCATAAAACACGACCTTAGCGGGGCGTCGCGTGCGCGTGAACCAATCATTGCGCATATTCAAAACACGCCGACGCATAAGCGACGGTTTTGTCGTTCCAGTGCCGTGATCGTATGTTCAAGCGATGGTCGAAAAAACGCCCGCGGTGAACTACATCGCGGGCGTTGTCAAAACGAGGCCATGCAGCAGGCAGCTTCAGCTTCCGTTGCCGAGCGCCGGATCGGCGAAGAAATAGTCTTGCCATGATTTCGGTTCGTTCTTGATCGCGCCGACCCGGTACATGAACTGGGCGAGCCCAAGCGTATTTTGCGGCGTGATCTTGAACTGCGTGTCCGGGTTCTTGATGATCCCGATCAGCAGCTTGCGATCGATCCTGGCGTTGTTCACGCGGATATAGGTATCCGCAGCCGCTTCCGGATTCGCCGAGACGAAGCGCGCGGCATCCGCCATCGCAGCGATGAATGCACGATACGTCTTAGGATTGTTATCGTGGAATTTTTCAGTCGCGTAGAGCACGGTGGCCGAGCTGGGGCCGCCGAGGACATCGTAGGAATTCAGTACGATATGCGCTTTCGGATTGCCCGCCAGTTCCTGTTCCTGGAACGGCGGATTGCCGAAGTGCCCGGTGATCTCCGTTCCACCGGCAATGATCGCGGCGGCGGCATCCGGGTGCGGAACGGCTTGAGTCAGCTTGTCCAGGCGATCGTAGTCCTTGTCGCCCCAGCGCTTCGCCGCGGCGAACTGCAGCACGCGCGATTGCACGGACACCGATATGGCCGGCACCGCAATGCGGTCCTTCTCCGTGAAATCCGCGATGGTTTTCACGTTCGGATTATTCGATACGAGGTAGTACGGCAGGTTGCCGAGCGAGGCTACGCCCTTGACGTTCTGCTTGCCGTGCGTGCGGTCCCAGATTGTCATCAGCGGCCCCACGCCTGCGGCCGCAATGTCGATGGAACCGGACAGCAGTGCGTCGTTGATTGCGGCTCCTCCCGACAACTTCAGCCAATCCACCTTGATATCGACGCCTGCTTTCTTGCCTTCCTGTTCGATCAGTTTTTGGTCCCGCGCGACGTTCAGCAGCAGATACACCACACCAAACTGCTCCGCGATTCGGATGGTGCCCTCGGCGTGCGCGGGCGTGGCTGTAGCGATCGACGAGACGGCAACGGAGACCGAGATAAGGGCCGCAGTAAATGAGCGCAGCGACGAACGGGAACCCCCAGGTCCCCGCCGGGGGAGGGACGGAAGCGAGAACGAAAACGGCATCGAAAGTCCGAAGAAATGTTTTTAGAATTGAATTCGAAACAGGGCGTAGGGACGCTCAGAACGGCGTATCGCCTTCGATCGTCGTTCGGTACATCTTTCTGCGCAGGTGATCGGGGGTGCCCGCTGCGAGGTGCATGAGGGAGCGGTTGTCCCAGAACACGAGGTCGTGCTCGCGCCATACGTGCCGGTAGATATGCTCGTCGCGCACGCTGTGTTCGAAGAGGGCTTGCAGCAGGTCGCGGCTCTCGTCTTCCGGCAGGCCGATCACGCGCGTGGTGAAATGCTCGCTCACGAACAGTGCCTTGCGGCCGGTTTCCGGATGCGTGCGAATGATCGGATGAACGACCGGTTTTACCTCGGCGATTTGTTCAGCGGAGAGGTTGGGGCGCCACGGGCTGCGCTTTTGCAACTCGGCGTATTTCGCCAGATAGGTATGCTCGGCAGCGCGCCCCTCGACGGCGTCGCGGAGCGCTTGCGGCAAGGTATCCCATGCCAGATGCATGTTGGCGAACAGCGTGTCGCCGCCTTGCGCAGGCAATTCCTGCGCGTGCAGCAACGAACCGAGGCTCGGTGTTTCCTTGTACGACAGGTCTGAATGCCAGAAATGCCCGGCATCGCCGAGACCAATCGGCTTGCCGCCTTCCAGCACGTTGGAGACGATCAGGATCTCGGGGTGGCCGGTCAACTGGAACTGACGCAGCACGTGGATTTGCAGCGGACCGAAACGGCGGCTGAAGCTGATTTGCTGCTCGGGCGTGATGCGCTGGTCGCGGAATACCACGACGTGATGATCGAGGTGGGCGCGATGGATGCGCTTGAAATCTTCGTCGGCAAGCGGCTGGCTCAGGTCGAGACCTGTTACTTCAGCGCCCAACGGAGAGCGTTCGAACGGCGTGATCTCAATGGTCTGGTGTGGGGATAATGTCGTCACGCGGGACTCGTCAGTTCGATTCGGGGCGGGAATGCTTGAGTCGAAGCGGCGGTAATGCGCCAGGAAAGATACGCCGCAAAAACCCTGGTTAGACCCCGAATCTAAAATCCTCAGCGAACAAGGTCAACGAAGCAAATCCCATACGCTTATCTGTTTTAACGATAAACGGGCCGCTCCAGTGGAGGAGCGGCGATTCCGCTTCGCCGAATCATCAATGATTATGCGCCGGGTCGCTGCAGTGAGCGCAACTACCCGCACTGTCATTCCACGACGACCCGAGGATCAGGCTGCAGAAATTGAGGCGCTTGTAAGTGGGATCCTTGAGTGCGAGGACGTCGGCCTTCACGTTGCCGAAAGTGGTCTCCGGCTTCTTGATCGTGCCGTGAGCGAACGCATCGATGATCCCTTCCTTGAAATTCACCTCACGCGGATGCACGGTGATGACCTGTTTGCGTTGTGATTCGGTGAAATCGTCGTAAGCGAGTCCGAGCACGTCCATCTCCACGCCCGCCGTGACCAGCGCGACTACCGGTTTCTTGTGCTGCGTAATGCCTGGCGTGGTGTGCAATGCGATTGAATCCCAAACCTGTTCGATGTCGTGCTCGCCAATGCCGTAACCCTTGAGGAAGTCGCGTGCGGCGTTCGCACCGTCCACTTCGAAGCGCTCAGTCGTGCTGCTGTACGCATCGATCAAGCCCATGTCATGGAACATAGCCCCTATGTAGAGCAGCTCCGCGTCGTAGGCCAACTGACGCCGTTCGCCGGTCAGCGCGCCAAACAGGAACACGCGGCGCGAGTGGTTATACAGCAGGTCCGGCTCGGTATCGCGAACGAGTTCAGTCGCGGCGCGCGCCATGGCGCTGTCGGGAATGCGGATGCCGGCAATGGTAGTGGTCATGTTCAATGCTCCTTGGATGGTGGGCTTCTCCCCGATGCCGCGCTCGATGCCGCGAACACCTTGCTAAAATGCGCTGTTCGGAGCGGGTCATCGGGAGAAACGAAAGCGGGTGGACGACCAATTCAGTGTCGCCGCGCGCCGCCATGGCCGCAATGCATTGGGTCCGTCGAAGTCTGCCAACCGCACGGCGTCTCCTGCCAAGCGCGTAAAACGCGTGAAAAACAGCCCTTTCCATCGGACCAGAGTAAGCGCTGAAGCGCCAACGACACAGGAGCGTGAAGTCATGCGTAGCGTCGCCATCGCGATTTTTCCGCAAGTGCAGGCGCTCGATGTAGCGGGTCCACTCGATGTATTCGCCGAGGCGAACGGTTTCGTCGCGCCGGGCGCGGGGTACGCGATCACGCTGGTCAGCGTGGACAATGCGCCGGTGCGCGCGTCGAACGGCACGCGAATGCTGGCGGACACTACGTGCGAGGAGCCGCGGCAGCGTTACGATATCGCCCTCGTGGCGGGTGGTCCCGGGCTGCCTTCCGATCCCCCCGATCCGCGCCTGAGTACGTGGCTGCGCGACGTGGCTTCTCGTTGCGAGCGCTACGGTTCGATCTGCACTGGTGCGTTCGCGCTGGGTCATGCCGGTCTGATCGATGGCCGTCATGTCACAACGCACTGGCAAAATGCGCCGCAACTCGCACGGCAATTTCCGCTGGCTCAGGTCGAGCTCGACCGTATTCATATTCGCGACGGCAACCTGGTGACATCGGCGGGCGTGACGGCGGGTATCGACGTTGCCCTTTCGCTTGTTGCCGAAGATCACGGCCCGCGTATTGCGCTCGCTGTCGCCAAGCGTCTGGTGGTATTTGCGCAGCGCCGCGGCGGCCAGTCGCAATTCAGCCCGTATCTGAGTGCGCCTGCCGATGAGACGTCGCCCGCGGCCAAAGTGCAGGCATACGTGATGGAGCATATTGGCGAGCGCATGACGGTTGAAAAGCTGGCGCAGATCGCAGGCATGAGCGAGCGCAATTTTGCGCGCGGGTTCGTCGAGGCGACCGGCGTGACACCGCATGATTTCGTGGAGCGCGCGCGTATTGATGCAGCGCGCAACGTGTTGGAAAGCAGTACGACGCCGTTGAAAACGATCGCGTATGAGTGCGGTTTCGGCACGGCGGACCGCATGCGAATCGTGTTCCGGCAACGGCTGGGGGTGTCGCCGAATGATTACCGTCTGAGCTTTCAGAAACTCGGGGCGGACGCTTGACGATGGTCGATGAGCTGAAGCTGTGGTTGGGTGCACGAACGGTCGTGACCCGCTTGGCGATGTGGGATTCGACGATGGCAAAACCCGAGCGATAAAGCACGCGGGCGTTTGCGTTGGTGCTTACCGTATGCTGGACCACTTCATGCTCATGGAAGAGACGAGCGGCCTTCTTTTCTCGTCGAGAAAGCGTCTCTCATCGGGCCGAAGTCATCGCCAGTTCGGGTCGTGGTGCTCGAAACGCTCTCGCCCGGTTCCATGCACGCGGATTGGTATGACACGGCCGATGATGAATGAACCGGCTTCGCTGCTAGCAGCCTGAATCAATGAATCTGGAGATTTGAATGAAAGATGCTTATGAACGACGTGCACTATTGCTGCATCTGGGCGATGTGCTGGAGGCACTGTCGTGCTTGTCGCGTAGCGGTCAGCTCTACGCCACGCTCGGTGACGCAATTGCGCGTGAGGACTCGCTTACCAGCTTTACATGGCTCGGATATCTCGATGCCGCCATGACCCCGCAACGGGTGAACGAGCGCGCGACCGCTGCATTTTTCCTCTGGCCGAAAACCCTGCTCGATGAAGACCTGAACCGGTCATTGCTGGCGTCGACGGTGCAGCACGATCTCTTCGCTGGCAACGCCAAGGGGTGGGAGCGCTATGTAGCGGAGCGCAGAAACGACGTGGCATGGTTCGCGGAAGGATTGCCGGTGCCGTCACTCGAAGCCAAGCCGGAATCGCGTTTTAGCCGCTGGCCTTATCCGGCAGACAGCGGAGCATCCTAAGTGCCTAGATAGGCTTCTTGCTCATACTGCCTGTTCGCGCGACAAGACGGCTTGCAGAAAGCTGCGCGTGCGGGCTTCGCGCGGCGCCCCAAAAATCTGTGCTGGCGGCCCTGCCTCGATCACGCTGCCGTGGTCCATCACTACGACCGTATCCGCCACATCGCGTGCAAAATTCATCTCGTGCGTGACGATCAGCATGGTCATGCCTTCGCTCGCCAGCGCCTGCATGACCTGCAGCACTTCACCGACCAACTCGGGATCGAGCGCGGACGTGGGTTCGTCGAAGAGCATGACTTGCGGGCGCATCGCAAGCGCCCGTGCAATCGCTACGCGTTGCTTCTGGCCACCGGATAAAGTGCCCGGATAAACGTCTGCTTTATGACCGAGCCCGACTTTCGCCAGAAGGGCACGCGCTTGGGCGTCGGCTTCCGCCGCGCTCACGCGGGCCAGCGAGCGCGGCGCGAGCGTGACGTTCTGCAGCACGGTCAGATGCGGAAACAAGTTAAACGATTGAAATACCATGCCCACATCCTTGCGGATGCGGTTAAGGCCGTTCTCATCGATCATCCGGCCGTTGTCCACAAGCGCATGGCCACAGATCCGGACCGTGCCTTCTTCGGCCGTTTCCAGTCCATTCAGGCAGCGCAGGAAGGTGCTCTTGCCCGAGCCGCTGGGTCCGATCACCACGATCACCTGAGACGGCTGGACGTCGATATCGATACCGCTCAACACGCGGTTGGGTCCGAACGACTTCGCCAGTTGCCTGACTGAAACAATGGGTTCATTCACGTTATTGCTCATGGTCAGACTCTCCCGTCTGCACGCAGCGATTTTTCTGTCTTGCGCAACACCAGCGACGTCGCGCTCGTCAGGATCAGGTAGATGAACGCGATCACGATGTACACCTCCAGCGACCGGTACGACACGCTAATGATCTTCTCGCCTTCGTGCATCAGGTCGTTGATCGTCAGCAGGGAGACCAGCGCCGAGTTCTTGATCAACGCGATGAACTCGTTGCCGAGCGGCGGAATCATGCGTACGAACGCTTGCGGCAGGATCACCTTGCGCATGGCCATTCGATAAGGCATCCCAAGTGATCGCGCGGCTTCCATCTGGCCACGATCCACTGATTGAATCGACCCTCGCACGATCTCCGACACATACGCGCCGCTATAAACGCCGAGCCCGAGTACGCCGCACGCAAATGCGGGCAGCATGATGCCGAACTGCGGCAGGCCGAAAAACAGGATGAAAAGCTGTACGAGCAAGGGCGTGCCGCGTATGAACGTGAGATAGGCGGTGCAGATGCCAAAGACCACGCGGCGCTGCGGCGCGAGCCTGCCGATTCCCACCAACAGGCCCAGCACGCAGCCGAGTACGAGGGAACAGGCCGTGACTTCGATAGTCGTCGCAGCGCCGGTCGCGAGTGCTTCCCAGCCTGCCCATACGGGCGAAAAATCGAGCGTCATCGGTTACTCCTTTAAGGGCCGCCGCGTTACTGTTACTGCTTGCCGAACCACTTCGTCGCGAGCGCGTCGTACGTGCCGTTTGCGCGCAGTGTCTGGAGCGCCTTGTTCATATCGGCAGTCAATGCGGTTTCGTCTTTGCGCAGCGCGAAGCCGTACAGTTCCGTGCTCAGTCCCTTGTCGAGTACACGCACGTTAGGCTGTACCTTTGCGTACTCCACGGCAGCGGGGCGGCCGGTGACCGCAGCATCGGCGCGGCCGATGTTCACCAGGTCGAACATCTCCTGGTTCTTTTCAACTTCCACGCGCTGCACCTTCGGATAGTTATCTTTCAGGAAGGCGACCGATTTCGTGCCGACCTGCACGGTCACTTTCTTGCCGTCGAGATCGGCGGGCGTCTTGATCGACGTGTCGTTCTTGCGCACCACTACAACGAGGCCGCCCTTGTAGTACGGATCGGTGAAGTCGACGACCTTGCGGCGTTCGTCCGTCATGTAGATGCCCGACGCGGCGACGTCGAAGCGATTCGCGATCAGCCCCGGAATCAGCCCTTTGAAGTCGATGTCCACCCATTGCACTTTCTTGCCCATGGTCTTGGCCATGGCTTCGATCAACTCGATATCGAAGCCCGTGCGCTTGCCGTCCTTGACGAATTCGAGCGGGGGAAAGGTCGCGTCGGTCGCTACGCGGAGGGTGTCATCGGCGGCGTGGGCGGCAGGTGCGGCGGCCACGATAACGACAACAGCGAGCGCGAGGGCGGAAAGTGCCTGGGTCAGTTTCATGCTGGTTTCCTTGGGTAGCGTGGACCACGCAAAATTAGAAATGAGGCGGCTCAAAGCTTGTAGCTGATGCGATCTGCCGCAGCGCGCGTGAGCTGCGCCAGTTCGGCTTCACGTCCTGCAATGCGCGCAACTGGCGCCATCAAGGTGATGGTTCCTTCCAGTCGTCCTGCATCCGATATAAGCGGTGCGCTCACGCCCCATACGCCTATATCGACTTCGCTCTCGCTCGTTGCAAATCGCCGGCGGCGAATCTCCTCCAGTTGCACACGTAGCGCGACGGCACTTTCAGCGTCGTCGTGTGCGCTGCCGGCGATCAGGAGATCGGCCTTGGCTTGGGGCAGGAACGCGAGCAGGGCTTTCGCCGAGGCGCCGCGCGTCAGTGGGTGCGTGCGGCCACGGGCGAACGAGCAGCGCAGCGGCTGCTCGCTTTCAATCATTGAGAGGCACACGAGCGCGTCGTTGATCGGGACGAGCAAGCCGACACTCTCGCCGGTCCGCTGCACGAGCGCCCTGATTTCGTCGCGGCTTTGGATGACGAGCTGCGCGTTCTGGTCGAAACCCCAGGCGAGTTGCACGCTGGACGGACCCGGTTCGAACAGCCCGGTATTGGCATGCTCCTGCAAGAGTCCCCACTGCTTGAGCGAGCCCAGCAGCCGATACACCGTAGACAAAGGCGCACCAATATCCGCTGCGATCTGCTTGGCGCCGATCGGTCGTCCTGCTCGGGCGACGCTGGTCAGCGCGTGGAGGACGCGATCGATGACGGAGGAAGATTCGGCCGGTTGCTTCATGGCGAAAGTCTCTCTCGCCAATTCTCAAAAAAAGAAATCAATTCTTACTGGATGAGAAAATGGCCTGACAAAGCCGGTTTTCTCGCCGGCGTGGCATCAGCACTGAGTGATGACCGGCAAAAAAGTCCGGCTTGCAGGAGAATTCGGGCGTCGTGCGACGCAATTGCCTGCCTTTAAAGCCCACTAAAGCTAACCGCGCCGCACCCTCGAGGACTGGGACATGGACTATCTGACAAGCCTCAAAGTGTTTCGCGCGGTCGTGGAGGCAAAAAGTTTCACGCGCGCCGCTGATCTACTTGGCGTGTCGCCCCCGGTCGTGTCGCGCGCCATCGCCACGCTCGAGAAGCGGCTGGGCAACCGGCTCTTTCACCGGACTACACGCCACATCTCGCTGACCGAGACCGCCGAGCAATTTTTCGCGGGCTGCTCACGCGTGCTGGATGAGCTCGACGCGCTGGAAGCGCAGGCGTCGGATCGCACCAGTGATCCGACCGGCATGCTGCGGCTGGTGGCCCACACGACTGCAACGGTCAACCGGCTGGTCCCGCTGATCGCCACTTTCCGTCGCCGATACCCGCTGATCGGACTCGATGTCACGCTGACCGAGCGTCCGGTGGACCTGGTGGCGGACGGTTACGACCTCGGTGTCGTGTTGCCCTTCATGCTCACCAGCGACACGACCGTCACACGCCTGCTCGAGCGCATTCCGCTCGTCATTGTGGTGACGCCTGGGTATCTGGAAGGCAAGCCGCGGCCGGTGCATCCGTGCGCGCTCGCCGGACTTGAATTCGTCGCCATGCATGCGTCGATTCGCAAGCCCATGCTGACGTTCCGGCTGGATGGCGGTGAACAGATCACGGTACCGCTGAAGGCCGACGTGACATCGAACAACGCGGTGTTCAACCGCGAACTAGTGCTGGAAGGCTTCGGCCTGGGCGTGCTGCCCGCGGCGCTGGTACGCGACGAACTGGCGTCCGGCAAGCTGGTGTCGCTGCTTGATGACTTCGAGATCGTCGACGGCGCGATTGAAATCCGGCTGGCGTATAGCAGCCGCACATTGCTGCCAGCCAAGGTCGGGGCGTTCATTGAACATGCCGCCGAATTCTTCGAAGCCTGAGCCAGGCGGTCAAGCTTTCATTTTCATTTCGTATCGGTCCCCTTTCGATTGTTGACGGATTCGTCATTAATCTGATGTGCAAGACGACGGTTGACCGCGTGCATATGCACACATACTCTGTGCACATGCACACAGACCCTCCAGGACACGACGACTGTTTTGCGGTTCGCCAGGCAGCGCGGCACATTTCGCAGCTATACGAGCGGCATTTGTCGGCGGTCCAGATCACGCCGACGCAATTCAGCGTTGTCTCCGCGCTTGCGCGCATGCCGGACATGACGATGGCGGAACTCGCGCAGGCGATGGTGATGGAGCGCACGACGCTGGTCCGGGTGCTGCAGCCGTTGCTGCGCAGTGGGCTCGTCATGGCGAAGCTGGGCGGACCTTGCCAGCGGCGTTTGCAGTTGACGCTGACCGAAGGCGGCCAGACCAAGCTCGCCGACGCGCTGCGGCACTGGCAGGCAGCACAAGAGGAATTCGAGGCGAAGTTCGGTCGCCGGCAGGCGGCAAGTCTGCGGCGCGAACTGTTCCGCTTGACCAGCGAATGAACTGTGCCACTCAGCGTCAATGCCCGCATGAACCATTCGACGCAACCAAATAGGACCCACCAATGACCACTCCCTCCACGCAGCTTCCGTCCACCGCCGCACCCACGGCCGAGCGTGGAGCGCGGCGGTCTTTTCGACTTGGCTGGATGCCGCTCGCGATCATCGCAGTGGTGATCGTGATCGCTGCTGCGGCGACGTATTGGTTCACCGTCCTGCGTTTCGTTCAAAGCACGGACGACGCTTACGTCGGTGGCAACGTGACGGTGATGGCGCCGAAGGTGAACGGTTTCGTTACCGAACTGCTGGTCTCCGACAACCAGCGCGTGAAGGCGAACCAAGTGCTGATCCGGCTTGATTCACGTGACTACGACGCGAGGCTCGCACAAGCCAATGCCGACGTGCAAGGCGCACGTGCCGCCGTCGCGGAGCTCGAAGCGAAGCAGCAGCTGCAGGCCGCCGTGATCAACCAAAGCCAGGCGGAGGTACGGGCGTCGGCGGCGGAAGTCACGCGCAGTGCGTCTGATCAGGTGCGTTACCGGCAACTCGTCAAGGACGAGGCGGTATCGAACCAGGTGGTCGAGCGCGCCGACGCGGATTACCTGAAGGCCCGCGCCACACTCGATAACAGCAACGCAGCGGCGCTTGCCTCGCAGCGCCAGCTCGCCGTGCTTGCCGCACAGATAGATGACGCCCGTGCGCGTGTCGCAACCGCTGAAGCATTGCGGCGCATAGCCGAACTGAACGTGGAGTACACGACCATCCGTGCGCCGGTGGACGGGTACGTCGGCAACCGGACGGCGCGCGTGGGCATGCTCGCGAACACGGGGGCGTCGCTGCTGACCATCGTGCCCACTGACGGCTTGTGGATAGACGCAAACTTCAAGGAAGACCAGCTCAAGAAGATGCATGTGGGCGAGCGCGTGGACGTTGAGCTCGACGCCGCCAGCGGAACCTTCCAAGGTCATGTGGAAAGCCTGGCGCCCGCGACCGGTGCGACCTTTAGCGTATTGCCGCCTGAGAACGCGACCGGCAACTTCACCAAGATCGTGCAACGCGTACCGGTGCGAATTCACCTCGACCTGCCAAAGGACATGCAGAACGTGCTGCGCGCAGGCCTCTCGGCGACCGTGAAGGTGCACCTCGACAGCGCGAGCCGTTCATGAGCCCGGCCGTTGCGTTGAACCCCGCCGACCAGCCCACGAAGCAGCGTGTTTTCGCGTTCGCGCTGATGTGCCTGGGCTTCTTCATGGCGACCCTGGACATCCAGATCGTGGCGTCGTCGCTCAGGGAAATCGGCGGCGGTTTGTCGGCAAGCCAGGACGAACTTTCGTGGGTGCAGACCTCGTATCTGATCGCGGAAATCCTCGTGATCCCGATGTCCGGCTGGCTTTCCAAAGTGTTCTCCACGCGCTGGCTGTTCGTGGCTTCTGCGATCGGTTTCACCCTCACGAGCATGCTGTGCGGCCTCGCGTGGGACATCAATTCGATGATCATTTTCCGCGGCCTGCAAGGTGCGCTCGGCGCAGCGATGATCCCGACCGTCTTCACCACGGCATTCGTGCTGTTTCCCGGCAAGCAGCGGTTGATTGCATCGACGACGATCGGCGCGCTCGCTTCGCTAGCCCCTGCAATTGGTCCGGTGATCGGCGGATGGATCACGTCGCAATGGTCATGGCACTGGCTGTTCTATCTGAACCTCGTGCCGGGGCTGGTGGTCGCGATCCTGGTCCCGAAGTTCGTGCATATCGACGAACCCGATTTGTCGCTATTGAAGAAGGGCGATTATCTGGGCATCGCGCTGATGTCGGGGTTCCTCGGCTGCCTTGAATACGTGCTCGAAGAGGGCCCGCGCAAGAACTGGTTCGGCGACGACGTGATCATCACCTGCACGTGGATCTCCGCTATCTGCGGCTTCCTGTTTCTCGTGCACGCGTTCACTGCGAAAGATCCCGTTGTCGATCTGCGCGCGCTCGCGGTCAGGAACTTTGCGATCGGCTGTTTGCTGTCGTTCGTGACGGGCATCGGCATCTTCGTCGCGGTGTTTCTCACGCCGCTGTTCCTCAGCCGCGTGCGTGAACTGGATTCGCTGCAGATCGGGATTGCGTTGTTGTCGGTGGGCGTGTTTCAGTTGCTTGCGCTCGCCGCGTATGCATTCGTTTCCCGTCTGGTCGACATGCGCTGGTGTTTGCTCTTTGGCCTCGTGTGTTTTGGTCTTGGCTGCTACTTCTATGTGCCGCTCACGAACGACTGGGGCTGGCAGCAACTGCTGTTGCCGCAGGCGCTGCGAGGGATCGGCCAGCAGTTCGCGGTGCCGCCTATTGTGACCATGGCGCTTGGGTCGCTTCCGCAATCGCGCCTCAAGTCGGCGAGCGGCCTGTTCAACCTGATGCGTAATCTCGGCGGCGCAATCGGCATTGCGGTCAGCGCAACCATGCTCAACGACCGGCTGAATTTTCACTATCTGCGCATCAGTGAAAGCGTCACGACGGGCAGTCCGGAGACGGAAGCGTTCTTGTCGAGGCAGTTCGCGCACTGGGGATCGGTGGCCGGAGATGCGCTGAACGCGACCAACGCGGGCCTTGCCAACCTGCACGCGCTGGTGTTTCGCGAGGCGCTGGTGATGACCTTCTCCGACACCTTCTACGTACTTGCGCTGTGCTTCGCTGTCGGCATAGTCAGCGTGATTTTTGTGCGGCCTATTGGCGCCGCGCCGCCTTCTCCTGACGCTCATTGAGGTCGACCATGTATAAGATTTTCTTGGCACTGGCAGCGAGCATGACGCTCGCCGCGTGCGCCGTGCAACCCGCGAGCCATGCGGATTTACCATCGACTGTACAGTCGATAGCGCCCCCGAACTGGAGCGTCGACGCGCCGCAAGACAACCTGGATGCCGACGCGTGGTGGCAGCAATTCGGCGACCCGGTGCTGCATGAACTGGTGAGCTCGGTTCTGAGCGAGAACCTGGATGTTCAAGCTGCACTGGAGCGGGTGAAGCAGGCGCAGGCTGTGACCACGCAGCGTCGCGCGGCGCTTCTGCCGGAACTCGATGCGACTGCCACCGCCGCCGATACGCGCCAGAACACGCCGCCGCCGCTGGGCTATGTTCGTCAAGCAGGTTTTGGCGTAACGCTCGGCTGGACGCCTGATGTGTTTGGCGGCGAGCGTCTTGAGTTGCTGGCGGCACAAGCGCAATTGACGGGCCGTCAACATGATGTCGATGCGCTGCGTCTGGCGCTCGCGGCAAATACGGCATCGGCGTATGTGGATCTGCGCTGGGCGCAAAGCGAACAGAAGATCCTGCAGGACAATATCGTCATCCGGGAACGTGCGCTGCGCCTGACGCAAGAGCGCATGCAATACGGGCTCTCGCCGCGCCTTGACGTTACCCGTGCACAGAACCAGTTGAGCGAGTTGCAGGCGCGTTTGCCGCATGCCGACGCCACCGTTCAGCATCAGCTAAGCCTGATCGCGGTGTACTCGGGGCGCACGCCCGAATCCGTCGATACCCTCGTGCTCGCCACACCCGGGACCATCCCGACGCCCTCGAACGCGGTGCCCCAGATGCTGCCCTCGGAGGCGTTGCTGCGCCGCCCTGATGTCCGCAGCGCCTACGCCGAGCTCACGCAACGCGCAGCGGAAGTGGGCGTCGCGCAAGCGGACCGCTACCCGAAGTTCTCGCTGCAACTGACCGACGGTTTGCTGGCTTCGTCGTATCTTGGCTTGCCCACGCTCACCGACAACCTCTTCAGCGCCGCGCTCAATGCGACCAGTCCTATCTTCAATGCCGGGCGCATCACGGCGGGCATTGAGCAGAGCCAAAGCCGTATGCGCGAGTCCGACTTGCGTCTCCGGCAGACCATGCTGCAGGCGTTGAAAGATGTGGAGGACACGCGCACCGATCTTGTCAGCACCTCAGAGCAGGCTGACCGCCTGAAGGACGCATTGCAATCCTCCGATCAGTCGCTGCGCCTCTCTACGCGACTTTATAAGGGCGGTGCGAGCGGTTTCCTCGATGTACTCGCGGCGCAGGAAGCGTATTTGCAGGATTCGGATGCGCTGAACCAGGCGAGGCGTGAACACGCGCTGGCAGCGGTCGCGTTGTACCGTTCGCTCGGCGGCGGCTGGAGCGAAGCAAAGCAGGAGTGACAAAGCAGGCGTAATGCGTGGCGCGTGCCTCGGGTAACATCGGGCATCTTTTGTGTTCATTTGCCTAACCACCCGCATGGCACTCAAAAACCTGCTGAGACGGCTTGACCTGACCACCCTGCAACTCTTCCTCGCGGTCTACGAGGAGGGCACGCTCACCCGTGCGGCCGAGCGCGAGGCGATCGCTGTATCGGCCGCGAGCAAGCGGCTGCTCGAACTCGAACAGGCCGTGGGTGCAACGCTGTTTGTGCGCCGGGCACGGGGCATGGAGCTCACGCCAGCCGGCGAAACCCTGTTGCATCACGCACGCCGCGTATTGCGCGATGTCGAGAACATCGGGATCGAGTTGGCCGAGCACGCGACCGGTGTGCGCGGTTATGTCCGCATGATGGCCAACCTCTCGGCCATCGTCGAATTCCTTCCCGAAGACCTGCGGGCATTCTTCTCGATGAACGAGCGCATCAAACTCGACCTCGAGGAGCGTCCGAGCAGCGGCGTGGTGCAAGGCATCGCCGACAGCCTCGCCGACGTCGGCATCTGCTCAGGCGAAGCCGATACGCGCGGCCTCGATGTCTCGCACTACCGGCACGACTTGCTGGTCGTGGTGGTGCCCGAGGATCATGCACTCGCGGGCCGCGAGCAGGTCACGTTCGTCGAAACGCTCGATAGCGACTATGTCGGCCTGCATGCGGCCAGTTCCATCAACCTGCGCACGCAAATGGCCGCACGTCAGGCGGGTAAACCATTGCGGCTGCGGATCCAGGTGCCGGGGTTTGATGGCGTCTGCCGCATGGTGCAGGCAGGGTTAGGCATCAGCGTGCTGCCGCTGAAAGTCTTCAACACCGTTGGCCGTCCGCTCGGGCTCTCAGCCGTCACGCTTAACGAACCCTGGAGCCAGCGCGATCTGATCGTCGTGGTACGCGACATAGCCGCACTCCCGCCGGTCAGCCGGATGCTGTTCGATCATCTGCTTGCCGTGGAGCACGTAGAGTACGAAGCGCACGAAGCGCAGAAGGGGGGCTGAGCGTTCGCCGTTCGCGAACGGTCATTGGCGAAATGCGGTTGGACGGGGCGCCTTGGCGGCTCCTAAGCTGTCTTCCAGGTTACGCTTTTCGGGAGACATGCATCATGGCTGGACCGCTCGCAGGCATTCGTGTCATTGAAATCGGCACTCTTATAGCAGCGCCGTTCGCCGCCCGCATGCTCGGGGAGTTCGGTGCCGACGTCATCAAGATTGAAGCGCCGGAGAACGGCGACCCGCTTCGAAAATGGCGAAAGCTGCACGAGGGTACGTCGCTCTGGTGGTATCTGCAGTCGCGCAACAAGAAGTCCGTATGCGTGAACCTGAAGTCACCGGACGGTGTCGACGTCGTCAAGCGTCTCGCTGCGCACGCCGACGTCGTCATTGAAAACCTCCGTCCCGGTGCGCTCGAAAAACTCGGCCTTGGCTGGGACGTGCTGCACGCCATCAATCCCAAACTCACGATGGTCCGCATCTCCGGATACGGGCAGTCGGGACCGTATCGCGATCGTCCGGGCTTCGGCGCGATCGGCGAGGCCATGGGCGGCATTCGCTATACAACCGGCGAAGTCGATGGCGCACCGGCACGCGTGGGCGTGTCTCTCGGCGACTCGCTGGCTTCGCTGCACGGCGTGATCGGCGCGCTGATGTCGATCCTGCGCGTGAAGACCGGGCAGGGTGAGGGCCAAGTCGTGGATGTATCGCTCGTGGAAAGCGTCTTCAACCTGATGGAAAGCCTGATCCCCGAATACGACTTGCTCGGGCACGTGCGCGAGCGCAGCGGCGGTGCGTTGCCTGGTATCGCACCGTCGAATACGTATCGCACCAAAGACGGCTCATTTGTGGTGATCGCGGGCAACAGCGATCCGATCTTCAAGCGCCTGATGCACGTGATCGGCCGCACCGATCTCGCCGATGACCCCGCGCTCGCCCGCAACGACGGCCGCGCCGCACAAAGCGCACGGCTGGATGAAGCGATCACCGCGTGGACCAAGCGTCATTCGATTGACGACGTGCTCGCCGCGCTCGAAGCAGCACAAGTGCCGTCCGGCAGGATCTATTCCGTGGCCGACATTGTTGCGGACCCGCATTATCAGGCGCGTGACATGTTGCTTGACGCTGCGTTGCCCGGCGGGGTGTCGGTGAAGATGCCCGGCATTGTGCCCAAGCTCTCCGACACCCCCGGCGAGGTCCGTTGGCAGGGGCCGGCGCTTGGTGAACATACGGACTCCGTACTGTCTGATCTCGGATTCAATGCGAGCGATGTCGTGCGGCTACGCAGCGAGGGCGCCGTGCAATAGGTGGCAATAGGTGGCAATAGGCTGCAACCAGCGGCACCGCATCTACCCGCAGGACCTTTCCCTCAACATCACCAGAACACATATGACCGGACGGCCTTAAGGCCAGTCCGGCAAGGAGACGATCATGAGCGATCTTGGCGCCACTGCGGCCGTACCGCAGGCACACAGCGAAAACGACCTCAAAGCGGTGATCAGCAAGGTCGCCTGGCGGCTGATGCCGCTCATCATGATCTGCTATTTGTTCGCGTTTTTCGATCGCATCAACATCAGCTTCGCGAAGTTTCAACTGCAAAGCGATCTCGGTTTCTCAGATACCGCCTACGGTCTGGGCGCCAGCCTCTTCGTGATCGGCTATGTGTTGTTCGAAGTGCCCAGCAACCTGATGCTGTACAAGGTCGGCGCCCGTCGCTGGATCGCGCGCATCATGATTTCCTGGGGCATCGCCACTAGCGCCATGGTGCTGGTCGGCAGCGAATGGCAGTTCTATGCGCTTCGCTTCATCATCGGCGCAATGGAAGCGGGCTTCGCCCCCGGCGTGCTGTATTACCTCACGTTGTGGTTTCCGGCGAGCCATCGCGGTCGCATCACCTCAATGCTGTTTCTTGCTTCTGCGTTCTCCGGGCTGATTGGTGCTCCGTTGTCCGGTCTGGTCCTCGGGCACATGGACGGCGTGCTTGGCATCCGCGGATGGCACTGGTTGTTTCTGCTTGGCGGTTTGCCGTGTATCGCGCTTGGCTTGTTGGTACTCAAGCTGCTGAAGGACCGCATCGAGGACGCAGGCTGGCTTAGCGCTTTGGAAAAGTCACTGCTGGCGAGCCGCATCCAGCGGCACGCGCCGCACACGGGCGCCGGCCGTTCGTTGCTCGACGCAATCAGGACACCAGGCTTCCTGATGCTCGGACTGATCTATTTTTTGATCCAGGTGGCGTCGTATGGCCTGAATTTCTGGGCGCCTCAACTCATTCGAAGTGCGGGTACGCACAACCCGACCACCATCGGCTTGCTGACGGCCGTGCCCTACATTTGTGGTGCGATCTCCATGGTCGTGGTGGGCCGTCTCTCCGACGCCTCGGGCGAACGCCGTCAATTCGTCTGCGCACTGTTGGTGATGGCGGCGCTCGGTTTTTTTGCCGCCGGTTTCTTCGACAAACAAACGGGCCTCCTGATCGTGGCGCTCGGGGTGATGGGCGCGGGCGTGGTGGCCTCGATCCCGGCGTTCTGGGCGCTGCCGCCCAAGCTCCTGACGGGGGCGGGCGCGGCGGCCGGCATAGCGTTGATCAACACGATCGGACAACTCGGCGGGATCGTGAGTCCGGTGATGGTTGGACGGGTTCGTGACCTGACCGGAAGCACGACGCCCGCGTTATATGCGATTGGCGCGATGAGTCTTATCAGTGCACTGCTCCTGTTGTTCGGTTTGCCGGCCATATTGCGGCAGAAAGATCCGTCAGAGGCGCGCGTTTCCAGGCAATAACCTGGCCCAGCAGACTTGAAGCCGCCGCTTTAACGCAAGTTGAAGCGGTATTTCTGTTATACCGGGACCGTTTGAAGCTTTCAAGGTGGAGAAAATAGTCTTCGCGGTGCTGGAACAATTCAGGTGAGATCGAATGCGTTGTTAAATATAGACAAGGGTTTGCGGCAATGGGCCAATATTAAAAACTCAAAGTGCCGACAAAAAATGCTTTCGTCCGGTTTATTCAGGGGATAGCCCATCGCCAAATCGAGGACGTTTTTTTGCTTCCGTGACCCGTTTGCATCCTGCATTTTGATGCTGCAATTAGCTTTGGTCGGTTATCCCGGTTCTGATTCGGCTAAAAATACCGCTTGCTGTGAGCGGCTTCAAAGCACAGGAAAAAGCGACCGACGCACTTCAACTAGTTCTTTAAAAATAGTCGCGGCACCTCCGCCAGCCAAGCCCCTCCGCCATCCTTGCAACGCCGGGCAACCAGCGATTTGCCTTGCCTCACGCAGCGATTTGGCGCATTCTTAATCGTTCCGATGCCGATGACCGTCAGTTTGCATATCGGTTTTCAGCAGATTTCCACGACGGTCAGCGCAGTGTGTCCAGCGAGTGCGTTATGACCATCCATACCATCGAATATCGCGGCTATGCATTGCGCGCTTATTCGCAGCAGATTTTCCCGCCGCATGGCGATCCGTTTGCAAAAGGTCCCAAGCGGTTTTCCGCGATCGTTCAGATAGACACCGTACCGTCCGACAGTGCAACGTCCAAACGCTATTCGCCAGCCATCAAAGGCGCCGAGCCGGCCAGTGCAGACGACGCTATCGAACTGGCCATGCAGTATGGTCGAGACATCATCGACGGCAAGGTTCAGGCCGGTGCGCTGTATAACGCGCGAAGCGGGCGCTTTTCCCGCTCGGTGCGGCGTTTCCAGCCATCCGTGGCGGTACCGTCCGCACCTGTGCAGCCAGGCGGAGCAGACAACGCAACATGAGCGGCAACGCTCGCAGTAGCCATGCGTGACAAGATCTCGGGGCGTCGCGCAATAACTGAAACTGAAGAACATCATGAACGACACTGTAAGAAGCTATCGCGGCCTCGAAATTTATCCGCTGATCTACCCGCACAAACCGCGTGGCGCAGACGGTTCCCGCCATTACGACTCGGGTTTCGACGCTGCCGTGAGGATTTCCCGGCGCGGCGTTGACGACAGCACGACTACCAGCCGCGTGTATCGCGTGCCGGGCACGGGTCCGTTCAGCGGCTCGGGTGAAGCGCGGCTGGCGTCTACGCGTTATGCAGAACGGCTGATCGACGGCAACGTCGCCGGCGAATCGATCGCCGATCTATGAGTTATTCGCTCGATCGTCCGCCCCTGGCCTCTTCGCTCGATAACCTTACGGCCGACAAGCCGGCCGGGTGGGCCAATTACAACGTGGCGGCCTCTTCAAGGCGCGCAACGGGCGGAACCATGCCCACGCTTCGTATTACGAGGCTGAGCGACAAGCGCGTGATCTATCCGTTTGTCGGCTGCGCGGACATGCCGCTTTTTCCCGACGCACAAGCCGCACGCGACTACGCCGAGCAGTATGGCGCAAGCCTTGTGGACGGTGACATCGCGGTGCCTGAGTGACGACTGGGCGATCACGCAGTACTACTTGCCTGGCGCGTGGAGGGCCGCAATCCACTGGCAAATTGTCTGCGATCGTTTCATGGTGTGACTAGGCGGGATCCGAAATAGCTTGACACCTTATGCCGCGACACGTAATCTGAGGGTCGAAGTATTCAAGAAGCTCGATTGCTGTTCATCATTCTGCCTCGTTATCTCCGCGGTATTTGTTGTCCTCTCACTTCCTTGAAGCTTCTCTCGCCTCAATACGGGGTTGCATCATTTTTATATTTTCAAGGATTTAATATGGATACCGGTATCGTCAAGTGGTTCAACGACAGCAAGGGCTTCGGCTTCATTACGCCTGACGCAGGCGGCGACGACCTCTTCGCCCACTTTTCGGAAATTCGTAGCGACGGCTTCAAGACGCTCGCTGAAAACCAAAAGGTTAGCTTCGAAACCAAGCAAGGCCCGAAGGGTCTGCAAGCTTCGAACATTACCCCGCTGTAATTGGTGGTGTAATTGATTTACCGCGTAAATTGGCTCACGTCAATTTACGCGTGCAGTAAATGTTTTCGCGGAGCTTCGGTTCCCGGTTGCGGTGGTCGCTTTTATTGAACGGCGCCGCTACCATCAGCATTGCACCTGTCTGCCTCTGCTTGCATTTGTTTGCACTTCCACTTTAGTCCGCTTTAGTCCCTCTGCAATCTCCTGCAACTTCGCTGCCACACGTCGCGATTTAAAACGAACGATAATTGTTCGTTGTCGCGCTTGTGATTTCGGCTGCTTTCTGCTGTTTTCTGCTGTTTCCTCTGCGAATTTTTAAGGCCTTGTGCCTGTTATCAACGCGTCCTGACAATCAATATTTGTCGGACCCGCGTTTGTTCGTGTGTATCACTCATGCATAATTCTAATATTTATTTGTACAACGGCTATAAAGTCGTTCCTTCCGCGCATCGTCTGCCAGATGGATCATTCGCGTCGAACCTTTTGCTTGAGCGCCATAGCGGCAGCGAGAAGGGTAATCGCTACCAGTTCCACGTTCTGGACTACTTCAAGAACGAAGCGCAAGCGCTCGGTCACTCACGCAAGTGGGCACGGGAATGGGTCGACACCCGCGGCTGATCGTCCGCGACGGGTCGCGGTGGGTAATTACTTAATTTACCGATATGGTCTGCTGTTGAAAGCACGCTCCAGACATCCGTTTTTTCCAGTCTGATGTTTCAAGTCAGATTTCTCAAGTTCGATCCAGTCGGCTTGCTCTCATCGTCTATTGGCACGCGCAACAAGCGCATGTGTCCCGACGGCGCACCCTCAGGTGCGCCGTTTCGTTTTAAGCCTGCCGAATAAGCGTTTGCTCCAGGGGGACGCCGTCGCGCTCGCCTTGCATAGGCTATTAAACGAAGCCAAAAAATACTTGTACAAACTTTACATCTTTACCCTCAAGCAATCTTCCAGTGCGGTCGTTAAACCATTTGCCTGTGTCGACAAATGTGTGACGGAGCATCAGAAAAGCTTAACGCGAACGAGGGGTGAGAGCCTCGCCGTCAACGAACACTTTGCGACAGGCACGGCGCGCGGACACACGGATCGATGTGCCCGCGCTGCACTCATACCGCTGCCGGCTCTTGGGGGCCAAGGACGGCAGCGGCTATTCAGCCGTCAGAGCCCGTTCGGGCAGGAGTCACCACGTGAACCTCAAACACATGACCATCAAGAGCAAACTCATTGCGGGATTCGGCGTGCTCTCAGCCATCGTGCTCGGTGTGTCAGCAATGTCGCTGCACGCGCTGAGCAGTTCCACGGATGGTTTTTCGAGCTACGTCCATGGTCCTGGCGCACGGGCCGACATGGCAGCGCAGGTGCGCACGGCAGTGGACCGACGTGCCATTGCGGCTCGTAATCTTGTCCTGGTGACGAAACCGTCGGACCTGGAAACCGAGAAGGCCGACGTCACGCGTGCGTCGGAAGACGTCCAGGCGAAGCTGAAGCTGTTGAAAACGATGGTCGCGAGCGGACCCGATAGCAGCGACACCGCACGCAGCCTGGTGGGTGAGATCGATCGCGTGGAGATGCTGTACGGACCGGTTGCGAACGACATCGTGGCGCTCGCGCTGGCCGGCAAACACGACGAGGCCATCGTCAAGATGGATAACGAATGTCGGCCGCTGCTGGCTGCGCTCGTGAAGGCGACGGATGCCTACGCCGATTTCACTCGTAACCGCCAGGACCAGTTGGTGCGCGACTCTGAAGGTCAATACCAGATGCAGCGAAACCTGTTGATCGCCATGTGCGTGGCCGCGATCGCCATGGCGTTGGCGGCGGGCGCGTTCATCACGCGCTCGATCACGCTGCCGATCCGGCGCGCCGTCGATGTCGCCAGCACGGTGGCACGCGGCGATCTTCGCAGTCGCATCGTGGTCACTCAGAACGACGAGACCGGCCAGTTGCTCAGCGCGCTCGCCGACATGAACGCGCGGCTGATCGAAACGGTGAGCCGCGTGCGTGAAAGCAGCGGCAGCATCGCGAGTGCGTCGTCGGAGATTGCCACGGGGAATACCGACCTCAGCCAGCGCACGGAGGAACAGGCCGCGTCGCTGGAGGAAACGGCGGCGAGCATGGAAGAGCTGACATCGACGGTCAAGCAAAACACCGAAAACGCGCAGCAGGCCAGCGCGCTTGCGACAAGCGCTTCGGATGTCGCCCAGCGCGGCAACAAGGTGGTCGGGCAGGTGGTCGATACCATGCAAGGCATCAGCGAAAGTTCGGCGAAGATTGCGGAGATTACGGGAATTATTGAAGGGATCGCGTTCCAGACCAATATCCTGGCGTTAAACGCGGCGGTCGAAGCGGCGCGTGCCGGTGAACAGGGCCGCGGTTTCGCGGTGGTCGCGAGCGAAGTGCGCAGTCTCGCGCAACGGTCGTCGAATGCGGCCAAGGAGATCAAGGACCTGATTGCACACTCGGTGCTACAAGTTAAGAACGGTTCGGCCCTTGCCAGCCAGGCCGGCGACACGATGTCGGAGGTGACCCAGGCGGTCGCGCGAGTCACTGACATCATGGAGGAGATTGCGGCGGCATCGATTGAGCAGGGCCGAGGCATAGAACAGGTGAACCAGGCCATCACGCAGATGGACGAAGTCACGCAGCAGAACGCAGCATTGGTGGAAGAAGCCGCGGCGGCATCCCAGTCACTGCAGGATCAGGGCCGGCAGTTGACGGAGGCGGTGGCGTTCTTCCAGATGGAGGGCACGACGGTTGCGTCACGTCCGGCTGTTAAGCCGACGGTCAAGCCGGCGGTTCGCGTTGCGGCTTTGCCGGTTACCAGACGAGCCATTCAACGCTCGCCGGCTGTGCTGGGTGCACCGCTTAAAACGGCGAGCGTCGGCGAGGAGGGTTGGAGCACGTTCTGACGCACGGTTGCTGTCCGGCAAGTGAACGAGGTGGCGCGACTGCGGTTGCGCCGCCTTTAACGGATTGTCCCTGAGCTTTTCGGTTGGCCGCGTTTTTTATGTGCTGATCGCGCTATATTCTTAGGTCCGTTGACGCTGTCGATCAAACTATGATTCGTTATCCAAATGATTTTTTGAGTTGGTCTCATCGCGCTGTACTCTTTGTATCGATACTAGGCTTTTAAGCGTTCGTTTGTCCGGTGCGTTCATCTATCTGTAGTGTCAAACGTCTCACGAACAAAACGGGTGCCGTCCCGGCCTTGCCTGTCAGCGGCTTGCTCGCTGCATCGATGTGTCTTTATCCCTTTCTAACGCCGCTGTTTTGCGGTATTCCTGTCGGGCGAGCACGTGCACCCCAGCAGCGTGCTCATCCCGAACGCACCAGGAACCGGAGCCGTCGATGTCCTTATATCTTCTTGCCCTGCTGATTGGCGTTGTCGCCGGCCTTCGCGCCATGACCGCTCCCGCCGCCGTAAGCTGGGCGGCGCATCTTGGATGGTTGCCCGTCCAGCACACGCCCCTCGCCTTCCTTGGTGCAACCGTCACGCCTTATATCCTGAGCGTGCTTGCCATTGGCGAACTCATCACTGACCAACTCCCGAAAACCCCCAGCCGCAAGGTGCCCACGCAATTCGGCGCACGGCTTGTGACCGGTGCGGTGAGCGGCGCCGCGCTGGGTGCGGCGGCGGGCTCGATGATTGGCTGCGCGGTGGCCGGGCTGATCGGCGCAGTCATCGGCACGTTGGGTGGCGCGAGCATCCGCGGTACGCTGGCTCGCGCACTGGGGCGCGATTTGCCGGCGGCGCTGATAGAAGACGTCGTAGCGGTCGGTGGCGCGGTGTTGATCGTCATTGCGCTTGCTTGAGCTTGCCTCTGGGTGCAGCCGGTGTGAGTGGCGTCGACGTCGGCATCGGCGCTGTTTCAGCGTGAACTCAGTGTAAATTCAGCGCGGCTTCAGTATTGGTGCCGCTTCGGTATCGAGAAGTAAGTGGCCAGCATTTCTGCCAGGCGCCAGGTGGCGCAGGGTCGCCGGCAGTGGGCGTCGAAGCCTGCATCTTTCAGGCTTTCAATAGGATCGGCCGGCCAGATGTTGCTGATCGCGACCAGTAGCCGGCCGTTGATGTCGGCATCGGGGCGCAGCGCGCTGATGAAGGCATAGCCGGATTCGCTGTCGAGCCGCGTGTCCAGTATCAGTGCCTGGGGCTTCCAGTTTTGCAGCAGTGAGCGCGCCGATTTCAGGCTCTGGGTATGCATGACTTGCAACCCGGTCAGCCGCAGCAGCGCGGCCAGCGATTCCCCTATCAACTTGTCCTGGTGGGCGATCAGTACCCGCGGCGAGCCAATCGGCATACGTGCCTGCTTGCCGCTCCATAATGCAAAGTGTCTCTCGTCATCTGTGCCTGAACGACTGCTCATGGTGTCCTCCTCCTGGTTTTTGTGACTGGATGGGGCGCCGGGGCCGCTTTACCTTTATGGACGGCAACTTCGAGTCCGGCGATGGGATTACTGCGGAACCGATGACGCAGTGTCGCGGTTAAGCGTTCGCCGCAAAACCCGGTCGAGGAGGGGACGCGGGCGAATTTTTCGGGGGGGCCGCAGACCCCCCTTCGTATCCCTGCGAAAGGGGGGGTGGCGAGACCCCGACATGCCGTTACCATCAGGGTGTGATTTACGGGAATAGCAATGGAAAACGGCAATTTCAAAACGGTGCTGCTGGTCGAGGATGAGGGGCTCACAAGAAGCGCCATGAAAAGCCTGATCCTTGCCAACGAACCGTTGCTCGATATCGATGAGGCTGACGGCTTCGAACAGGCCACGGAGAAGTTGTCCGCGCGCTCGTACGATCTCGTTTTCCTCGACTATCAATTACGGGGCAATTCCACGGGACTCGATCTGCTGAACTGGATCGGGGAGCAGGAGCGCGAGGTACAGACCATCATGCTGTCCGCACAAGACGATCGCGATACGGTGCTGGAATGCATCAGGAGCGGCGCATGCGGCTTTATTTCAAAGGCGAGTGAGCAAGGAGCGGGCGTGTTTCGCGAGGCTCTCAAGACAATTTTGAGCGGCCGCGTGTATTTGCCCAATAGCGTGCTGGGAAAGGGCGGCCACAGCCCTAAACCGGTGTCCACGCATTCCGGTGTGACGGTAGAGTCGCTGAACCTGCCGCCACGCCTGACCGAGACGCTGCGCTATTTGTTGCAGGGTTTGTCTAACAAGGCGATCGCGAGAAAAATGAATATCAGCGAGAACACCGCCAAGGAGTATTCAAGCGATCTGCTCGCCCGGTTTCATGTGACCCGTCGGACGTTCCTCATTGTGGAAATGGCGCGGCGGGGTATTGAGATGCCGATGGGCATTGCCGCGACTGCGGGCGCCACACGGTAGGGAAGGCTTGACCTGAGAGATTTATAAAAACAAGCGTGAACGAGGCTTTGCCGTTATTTGTGCCTCTACAATCCCGCCGAGTATCAGCAGGTTGTCGACCACCCGTGCTCCGGGTGGTCGATTTCATTCCCCCTCAGCAAACCCTCGCCGCATCTGCCTCCGAGCGACCCGATATCAGCGACGCGATCTGCCGGCGTAACTCCGCCGGACTCACCGGCTTGCTCAGCACGTCGTGGTCGCATGCGAGCGGCACGATGGTCGCCGCCGGCTCACCTGTGACGACCAGGCACGGGCAGCGTCGCCCAATTTTCGTCGCACCGAGCATGGCCACGTCGCGCGCTGTTTTTGAATCGCGCAACCGGAAATCCGTGATGATGAGATCCGGATAACGTTCGATGGTGTTCAGCGTCTCCTCAAACTCTTCAAAGCTGCTCGCGGAGTCGAACAGCATGCCCCATTGCACGAGCAGCGCTTCCGTCGATGCCCGCACGAGGCTGTCGTCCTCCACCAGCAACACATAAAGTCCGTCCAGCGGCACGGTCTGCAAATCGGCGGTATCACCCCGCGCACGCGGCGCGGTTTCGCCGAGCGGCGAACCGCAAATGGGCATTTCGAGGGAGAAGCGCGAGCCGCGTCCTTCGGTCGATTTCAACTCAATCCGATGCTCCTCCAAGATGGACACCACGGCGTTCACGATGGACAGACCGAGACCCAGTCCCCGATCGTTGTCCTGTTCAGCGTTGCCCACCTGGAAGAACGGCTGGAAGATCGAATCCCAATGTTCCGACGCAATGCCAATGCCGTTGTCGACCACATCAATGCGGGTTCGCGTGGCCGAACGCACCACGCCCACAATGACCACCGGCTCGGCTTTCTTGCTGGCATCGGCGTAACGAATGCCGTTCGACACCAGGTTCACGATGGCCCGCCCAAGCCAATGCGCGTCGCTGCGCACGAACACAGGCGCCTGGGGCATGCGCAGCCGCAACTCGACGCCGTGCATGGTCGCGAGCGGGCGCAGTTGTTCGGCGGCCTCGAGCACGGCGATCTTGAGGTCGAACACGTGATAGCGCGGCACCACCCGGCCCGACTCGAGCCGCGAGAGATCGAGCACCGCGTTCAGGAAGCGCGCAAGGATCACCGACGAACGGCCGGATTCATCAATCAGCCGGGCGGCTTCGGTTACATCGTCGTGATGAAGCGCTTCGGCGGCAGCTTGCAGGAAGAGATTGAGCGCGTGCATGGGCTGCCGCAAATCGTGTGTGGCGGCGGCGAGGAAATTCGACTTTTCTCGGCTGGCGGTTTCCGCGGCCAGCATCTGCTGCTCCTTGAGCGCGAGCAATGCGTTGGTCTTGGTGTCCTGATCTTTCTTCGACGCCAGCAAGTCCAGGTGCTTTTTTTCCAGTTGAACGTTTGCGGTGAGGAGCTCGTTATTGAGCACACCGAGTGCACGCTCCGCCGCGAAGCGCTCACGCGACACCCGCTCTGCATGCACGCACACACCATGACCGATCACGACCACGTTGAAGAGATAGAACAGGCCCATGTAGAAGTCTTCGGGCGAGAGAATCCTGATGGTGAGTTGCAGCAGGATGACCGATGAAAACGTGACCACTGCGGCCGTCAGCGCCACTCTGGACTTCAGGTAGAAGAAGCCGAACTGGAAGAAAAATACGAGGTAGAGACCAACGAAATACCACGTGTAATTGAACGGTCCCGGCGACAAGGCCACCAGCAAAAGCAGTATCAAGTTGCAGCCGTAGACGCCGGTTAGGATCACGCGCTGGGACGTGGCGTGAGTCGCGAACGAGGCCCTCAAGGTCAGGCTGCCGACGAAAACCAGCAACGCGATGCCGGCCAGCCGCAGCGCCATGATCTGCATGAAGACGGGGGCAAGTACTGCGCTTTCGCGCCCGAAGTTGAAGTCGTACCACAGGAAGCAGACCCAAACGCTCAACGCGAGCAACGCCGATGCACGGCGGAACGCGCAGAAACGAAGGCTATGGTCTTCGAGGAACTGGGCTTCGAGGGCGGCTTCGGGAAAGGGCTTCGGGATCGAGAGATTGCGTACGAGGCTTAAGCCCGCATCTCGTGCGGACGACGAAAAGAGCCGCGACGGTTTGGGGGCGGCCATGTCGGCAATATCTTCAGGGACGTCCATGATTCGCTCACTCGAAAAAGGGCGTGATCGATTACTTTAGCTGACCACGCGCCTGAAGCAAACATCGTTTTTTACAAATCCCAAGTGCTTATCCGCCATGACTGCATGTCATCGGCGTGATGACGGGCGCGCGCTCGCTAACGGCAACCTCTCGCGCTACGCTCGCTTTCATGTTTACCGGATCATCATTCCTCCGGCGCTTATTCGTCTGATCTTTATAAGGTACTGCTATGTCACGCATTTTCATTACGGGGTCCGCCGACGGACTCGGTCAAATGGCCGCCCGTCTGCTTGTCGCGCAGGGGCATCAGGTGGTGCTGCATGCCCGCCATGCCGAGCGTGCGCATCAAGCGATGCAAGCCGTATCGGGCGCACAAGCCGCTGTGTCCGGCGATTTGTCGAGTATCGAAGAGACTACCCGCGTGGCTCAACAGGTCAACCGGCTCGGACACTTTGATGCCGTGATTCATAACGCCGCCGTAGGGTATCGCGAGCCGCGGCGCATCGAGACCGTGGATGGCTTGCCGCACGTCTTCGCGATCAACACGCTCGCTCCGTACATCCTGAGCGCACTGATCGATAAACCTCAACGTCTTGTCTATCTCAGCTCAGGGCTGCATGAAAGCGGCGATACCCGTCTCGACGATCTGCTCTGGCAACAGCGGTCCTGGCAAGGCACAAGCGCCTATTCCGATTCAAAATTGCACGACGTCCTGCTTGCTTTCGGCGTGGCGCGCCGCTGGCCTGGCGTGTTGTCAAATGCCGTGCATCCGGGCTGGGTACCGACCAAGATGGGCGGTTCAGGCGCCCCCGATGACCTGAAGGCGGCGCCGCAAACACAGGCCTGGCTCGCCGTCAGCGACGATCCTGCCGCAAGGGTGACCGGCAAATATTTCTTCCATATGAAACGGCGCGAGCCGAGCGCTGCCGCCCGCGATGCGGGTTTGCAGGATCGGTTGATCGAGGCGTGTGAGCGCTTGTCGGGGATTCGGCTGCCGGAGTGAGAGAGCCGGGTGTGCGGGGAACGAGCGGTCATATGGCCCGGCGCAAACGCGTGGATGCGCCGGGCGCTGTTTGATATCGCTTATTGGGGGCGTATTCGGGGGCGTATTCAGACGCGATACGCGATACGCGGCTGCACGGCTGCACGGCAAACCCTGCGTGGCCGTTTTAAATCAACTCGGAAATCTCGATCAGGTTCAGATCGGGATCGCGGACGTAGACCGAGCGGATTTTCTGCGTGGCGCCGGTACGCTCGACCGGCCCTTCCATGATCGGCCACTCGTACTGCTTCAAGTGCGCGATCACGTCGTCGAGAGGCACGGCCGCGATGAAGCACAGGTCCAGCGCGCCCGGCACCGGCACATGCGCCTTCGGCTCGAACTCCTTGCCGCGCACATGCACGTTGATTTTCTGGTTGCCGAACTTGAACGCGCTCCGTCCCGCACCGAAGGTTTCGAGCTTCATCTGCAGGACTTCGGTGTAGAAATGGCGCGTCGCCGCTTCATCGATGCAAGTCAGAACGAGGTGATCCAGGTGATCGATGATAGCCATGTCACGCTCCTTCCCTGGCAAATGCCTGTTGTGTGGGGGCGCCGCCTGCGTCCATTGGCGGCGCATCGTGCAGGTCGAGCCGGCGCCCGGCCTTGAGGATCTGGCTTGGTACGTCGTGACCTATCAGGTTTGGCAGCAACGCCGCTGAGCTGAGCACCGAGGCGAGATTGACGCCGGTGTCGTAGCCGTCCAGTTCCAGCATATGTACCAGTTCCTCCGTACACACGTTGCCTGTTGCACCGGGTGCATAGGGACACCCCCCAATGCCGCCAAGCGAGGCATCGAAACGATCGATGCCCGCGCTCAACGCCGCCAGCGTATTGGCCAGCGCCATGCCGCGCGTATTGTGGAAGTGGAGCGTGAGCTCGAGTGTGGGGAATGCCTCACGCACCCGTTCGCATAGTGTCTTTACCTGTGAGGGGAAGGCCATGCCGGTGGTGTCGCATAGTGTCACGCCGTGCACGCCGAGTTCGGCGAAACGCTCGGTCCAGCGCAGCACTTCCTCCACTGCGACGTCACCTTCCATGGGGCAACCCATCGACGTGGACAACGACACGTTGATGGCCACCGGCGTTGCCTTCGCCACGCCGATCACTTCGCGCAACTGCGCGAACGACTGATCGCGGCTCATGCGCAGGTTCGCGCGGTTGTGGGTCTCGCTCACCGACATCACGAGGTTGACTTCATCGACACCGCATGACAACGCGCGTTCCGCCCCGCGCACGTTCGGCACGAGCGCGGTGTAGACCACGCCTTCGCGCCGCGCGATGCCATGCATTACGGCTTCGGCGTCGCGCAGCGCGGGAATGGCTTTCGGCGATGTAAACGACGTTACTTCTATCTTTGCGAATCCGCATGCGCTCAGCGCGTTGACCAAGGCGATCTTCGCGTCGGTATCGACGAATTGTTTTTCGTTCTGAAAGCCGTCGCGGGTCGCGACTTCCTGGATATACAGGCGTTTCATGGGGCTCCTCATGTCGGATGATGGCGCGTTATACGGACATGATGAACCTGCGCGGACGGCCTGAAAATCGGTGGATTTTCCACGACCGTTTCCAAATTGGAAAGACTCGCGCGCGGGGCGGACGAGTGACTTCGCACGCCAAACGCTGCGTCATGGCACAGTCTTGATTGAACATTCCTTTCCGGCAGGAGCTCTTTTCGATGTCCGATTTCATTCTCGATAATCCGTTTCTCGAATTCCTAGACGCACGCCTCGTTGCGTGGTCGAGCGGTTACGCGGAGTTCCGCATGCCGATTCAAGCCCGTAACCTGAACCGGCAGGGCGTGTTGCAAGGCGGAGCGGTGGCAACCCTGCTCGATGCCGCATGCGGTTACGCAGGTGTCTATGCGGAGCAGGGTGAACCAGCCATTCATGGTTTCACGCTCTCGCTGACGGTGAATTATCTCGACACGGGGTTGGGTAAGAGCGTGACGGCGAAGGGTTTTATCGAGCGGCAAGGTCGCAGCATCTTTTTCTCGCGCGGCGAAGCGTGGGTCGATGACAAGCTCCTGATTGCGAGCGCGCAAGGGACATTCAAATATGCGGGCACGCACGGGAAGAAGTGAGTGTTTTACGCTGCACGCAGATTTTGCAGATGGCAGGCCATGCTCCCATTCGTTAGGAGCGCTGTGTTCGCGTCGGCCCGCGCGTAGCTGGCGGGAGCGATGTCGCTTCGGTCCTATCACCATGACGCGATCGTTCTAGGAGCGGGGTTTATGGTCGCATCTACTCAAAGGGACCCATCCAGCGCGTTTTCGGTGTGCCGGCACGCTAAAAAACCATCCTGCATCACCGTTCCTTTTCCCGGGAGTCATCGAATGTCGAGAACGTTGGAAGCATCGCCCCCTGAAGTCGATCTGAAAACGCTGCGTAAGGTGATCTTCGCGGCATCGATCGGCAATTTCGTCGAGTGGTTCGACTTTGCCGCGTATGGTTTTCTCGCGACCATTCTTACGCGGGAGTTCTTCCCGAGCGGCGACCCGGCGGTTGGACTGCTCAAGACCTTTGCCGTTTTCGCCGTCGCATTTGCATTCCGGCCGCTGGGCGGCATTGTGTTTGGCGTGATTGGTGACCGTATTGGCCGCAAGCGCACGCTCGCGTTGACAATCCTCATGATGGCCGGGGCGACCACGCTGATCGGTTTGTTGCCCACGTACGGTGCGATCGGCGCGCTCGCGCCGTTCCTGCTGACGGTCATCCGCTGCGTGCAGGGTTTTTCCGCGGGCGGTGAATATGCCGGCGCGTGCGCATACGTAATGGAACACGCGCCGCAGCATAAGCGGGCGAGTTACGGCAGCTTTGTGCCGGTATCGACGTTCTCGTCCTTCGCGGTGGCTGCGATCGTTGCTTACGCGCTCGACGCGTCGCTTTCCGCCGATGCCATGAGCACCTGGGGCTGGCGCGTACCGTTCCTGGCCGCCGCGCCCATCGGCCTGATCGGTCTTTACCTACGGATGAATCTCAGCGAAACCCCGGCTTTTCGCGCGCTTGAGGGCGAGCACAATGTGGCGCATGCGCCGTTGCGCGACACGCTGCGCACGCAGGCAGCGGGCATTCTGAAGCTGGGGGCGTTTATCTCGGTGACGGCGTTGTCGTTCTACATGTTCACCACCTATTTCGCGACTTATCTGCAAGTGGCGGGCGGGTTGAATCGCGCGACGTCGCTGCTGATCACGGTCATTGCTTTGTTTTTCGCGGCGGCGCTGTGTCCGCTGGCCGGTCTGTATTCGGACTGGGCAGGTCGCCGGAAGACTGTATTGACGGCGTGCGTCATCCTGATCGCCATGGTCTATCCATCGTTCTCGCTGGCGGGGTCCGGGCACTTTTTGCCGTCGGTGATTGGCGTGGGATTGCTGGCGATTGGCGCGGTGTTGGCGAACGTGGTGACGGCGCCGTTGTTGTCAGAGGTGTTTCCGACACGCACGCGCTATACCGCTTCGGCCATTACCTACAACCTGGCCTATACGGTGTTCGGCGGCACGGCGCCGCTCGTCGCCACGTGGCTGATCACGACGACGGGCAACAACATGTCGCCTGCGTTGTATTTGATCGTGATCGCGATAATGGGATTGATCGGTGGATTGATGTTGCCGGAAACGTCGAAGGTCTCGCTGCATGGCGCGAGTGCTGCTCATCCCGATGCAAGCGCCGCCGCTGCCGCGCTGAAAAGCGTACCGGGGTCAGCCGCTTAGTGGCTGCCGATCGCTGCTGGTCGCTGACGATTTGATCATCGCTGAAACGGCAACGCCTGGCGACGGCTGGGCGTGCCTAGCCGCGGCGATCACCCGATCCACGAATCGCAGTTTTTCGACGACGGGCGGCGCAAGGGCGAACGGGTAGGCGTCCGGCATGCCGAGACTGCGATTCAGGCTGTTTAACGCGTAGGTGAGCGGAAACCACTGTTTCATCAGATGATCGAAGGTGGCTTCGCCAGGCGGCGGCCTGGCCTCCAGCGTAGGGTCCAGCGAGTTCCCCGGCATGAGCGCGACGCCGCAGGCCATGGCGGTATCGACGGTGTCCACTATGTGCAGGTAGTGCGCCCAGGTTTCCGCCCAGTCTTCCCATGGATGCGTGGTCGCGTAAGCGCTGACAAACGATTTCCCCCAGTCCGGCGGTGCTCCATCCTTGTAATGCTTGAGCAGCGCTTCGCGATAATTCGCCCGCTCGTCGCCGAATAGAGCGCGAAAATCCGTGATCCACGGCGTGTTGGCGACCAGCCGATCGAAATAGTAATGACCAATCTCGTGCCGGAAATGGCCCAGCAAGGTCCGGTACGGCTCGCCCATCGACAGCCGGACGCGTTCGCGTTGCGCGTCATCGGCTTCCGCGATGTTCATGGTGATCAGGCCTCTATCGTGACCGGTCAGCACTCTTTTGCCGCGCTTGTCCTCCAGGAATTTGAACTGCAGCCCGGTTTTCGGGTTGACCTGACGTGACTCCACGCGCAGACCCAGTGCACCGAGCGTGTACAGCAGGCGGCGTTTGGCCGCTTCCAGCCTGAACCAGTAGTAGCGGCGGTTCGCGACGCGCAGGTTGGGAATGGTGTGCGTCAGGCGGCAGGCGTGACACAGCGGGTCGGAGGACTCGGCCGGCACCATCCAGTTGCAGACTTTTTCGACTTCGTAGTTATGACAGCGTTTGAACAGCGTGTCCCGGTGTTCAGGGTGCCGGCTGCGCCAGAGGCCGTCACCCACGTCTTCGAAAGCGCTGATTTCGGCAATTTCAGGGATAAAACCAAGCAGCGATTCGCAGCGCTCGCAGCGAAAATTCTCGAAAAACACCAACTGATTGCAATGATTGCAATGGAACGTTTTCATAGGCCGGGGGTATCGAAGTACATGGCACATGTTCCCCTAGTATGGGCATGCGCGCTGGAAGTTCCTCGAAGCAACCTGCATGCCGCCGGGAAAAATGATCCCAGGGGCGGCTTTGGGCTTAGCTTACGCGTTCTGCCAGATAAGCGGTCACGACAGTTTTGTATTCATCGACGAGCAGGCGGCGCTCCTTCGGCTTGGCCGCCGTATAGAGCGGCACGAGGCTTTTGACGATCTGCAGCAGCACTTCCGCGATGCGAAGGGCGTCCGCCGGGGGCAAGTCCTGGCGGCGATACGCGAACAACTCAGCGAAGCGCTGGCGCAGCCGATGCCTGTCGTCGTCGCTGCGACTGGATGGAATCGATGCCGCCAGCAAGGCCAAATAGGCAGGGTGCTCGCTGATGAAACCGGTCATCAGGTCAATCAGTTGCGCGGCCAGATCGGGCGTGGATGCAATCCGCGCTTGCTCTGACAAAGCGCTCCAGCGCTGGTCCATACGGTCCCCGTACTCGGTACGCAGGGCGACGGCGAGCACATTCTTGTTGGTGAAGTATTGGTACACCGCGCCAATGGAGGTGCCGGCGCGGGTGGCGATCTCGGTCATGGTGGCGGCGTCGAAACCGCGTTCCGCGATGACCGCGCCCGCGGCCGTGAGCATGTCCTGCATCCGCCGTTCGGCGCGTTCTTGCTGAGGGATGCGTCGCATGGGCAATTAGGGGAATATGAGGAGACGCTCGGATTATAAGAGAGTGATTCGTGCGTCGACCTAGCCGGTTAAAACGCGCTCCAGCTAAATCGTTACTAAGGAGGACGATCTAACTCATCAGCCCGCGAACCCATCCGTCCACGTTACTGACTCGCAGTGCCAGCACTTGCTCCCACCGGCGCGGCGGCTGCCTTGGCCGGGTCTGAAGCGGGGTTCGGGACAGCATTCGGGGCTGGGTCCATCTCCCAGCCGCCGCCCAGTGCGAGGAACAAGTTGACCTGATCGAGCGCGACTTGTCCTTTCGCCGCGGCCAACTGCCCATTCGTCGATGTCAGGGTCCGCGTCGCATCCAGATCGGCGATAAACGATTCCCGTCCAGCGACATAGAAACGATGAGTCTGATCAGCGGATTCAGCCGCTGATTTCTGCGCGGCCGTCAATGCATCGGCGCGGGTGTAATCGGCGGCATACGTCGCGAGACTCGACTGCGTTTCCCGCAGCGCCTTCAACACGACGCCATCGAATTGGGCAAGCGCGGCGTCGGCGCCGTATTGCGCCTCTTGAATCCGCCCTCGTTGACCGTTCACCGGGAAGGTCCAGCTTATCAACGGACCGAAGCCCCATCGTGCAGTTGGCTGTGTGCCGAGATCTTCCAGAATCCCCGTCAGCCCCGCCGATGCCCCGAGGGTCACTGTTGGAAACAGCGCGCCCGTGGCTACGCCGATCCTCGCCGTCGATCCAGCCAGCTTTCGCTCCGCCTCGCGTACGTCGGGACGCCGGCGCAGCAGCGCGGCGCCATCGCCGACGGGCAGCGGCTGCGCGATCACCGGCGTCCTGTTGCAAGCAAAGACGCCCTTGGGCAGGTCGGCGGGCGAGCGCGCCAGCAGCGTGGCGAGCTGGTATTGCGCGATCCGCCGGCGCGCCGTGTAGACCGGAATATTCGCCGAGAGCGTTTCCACTTGCGTCTGGCCGCTTGTGACATCGGGCGCATTGCCGCGACCCGCCTGCTGCAAGCGCCGCGATACGGACACCCGTTGGCGCTGCAAGTCGAGCGAGCGCTGCGCGATGCCCAGCTCTTCCGCCGCCGAACAATTCTGCACGTAAGCCCGTACTACATCTGCTACTACCGTGATGCGCGCAAGATCGGCTGCTGCCTGTGTCGCGTCGCTATCGGCGCGCGCGGCTTCCACACCCCGGCGAATCGTGCCGAACAGATCGAGCTCATACGAAATGTTGATACCAATATCGCCTTCATTCGCGACGGGAATCTTTTCCGTGAGCAGGTATTGCTCCGCCGATTCCTGCGCGCGTTTGAACGCAGCCGATGTGCCGCCCGAAAAACCGCCTTGCGCCTGCGCCACGCTGAGCGCGGCGCGCGAGCGGCCGAGATTGGCCGCTGCGACGCGCAGATCCGTGTTCGACGCCATCGCTTGCTGGACCAGATCGTCGAGGATGGGGTCGTCGTAGAGACGCCACCAGTGCGCCGGCACCGGCCCGCTTGATACCGTCGACTGACCACCCGCGCCGTCGAGCGGGGCGTTGACGAAGGGTGCATTGACGACGGCGTCTTTCGGTACCGAGTAGTCGGGACCGACCGTAAAACACGCGGCAAGCGCGAGCACGAACGGTGTCAGGACGAGAGCGCGCGGCATCTTCATTGACTTGCTCATTGACTCGCACCCGCCGCGGAGGCGGACGCAGTGCCGCTATTCGGCAAGACACCGCTTGCGGCGCTCGCGGGGGCGGCAGTGGAAGCAGCTGAAGCAGCAACGACACCGCTTGCGCCACCAGCACCCGCCGTCGGGTTCGATTTGGCGAGCGGTGCGATATCGCGCACGGACACCGTCGCCGTGCGACCCGCGATCATGCGAAAGTCTGCCGGCACTTCATCCAGCGCGATCCGCACCGGAATCCGCTGCGCCAGCCGCACCCAGCTGAACGCCGGATTCACGTTCGGCAGCAGGTTCGATCCCTGCACCCGATCGCGATCCTCGATGCCGGCCACGATGCTCTGCACGTGCCCGTGCAGCATCTTCGTCTCGCCCATGATCTTGATGTCCACCGGTTGCCCGATATCGATCCCGTGCAGCTTGGTCTCTTCGAAATAACCATCAACGCGAAAAGAGTGCAGATCCACCACCGACAACACCGAGCGTCCCGCCGTCACATATTCACCGGATCGCGGCGCGCGATCATTGAGATAACCATCGACGGGGCTCACTACGGTCGTGCGCTGCAGATTAAGCTTGGCGGTATCGATGGCAACATCCGCATCCGCCAGCGCCGCTTCCGCCGTTTGCACGCGCGAGCGGCTTTCCTCGGTTACTTCGCGCGCGACCAGGTCACCGAGCGTGCGGTTGCGGGCGTCCTCCCTGCGGGCTTGATCGAGCGTCGCACGGCGTTGCAGCGCGGTTGCCTGGGCCTGGCGCAGCGCGAGTGCGTAGCGCGCCTGGTCGATGACGAACAGCACCTGGCCCGCGTTCACCGGCTGGTTGTCGACCACGTTCACGCTCACGATCAGGCCGCCCACGTCCGGCGCCACCTGCACAACGTCGGCACGCACATGGCCGTCGCGGGTCCATGGCGCGAACATGTAATAGTCGACCAGCCGCCACAACACAAACGCGGCGATCGCCACGACGACGAGCGTAAAGAGAATTTGTCCAACGGAGAACCAGGCTTTTTTCACGATAATTTCACGGTAATAGCCGATGCGAAACAATGACCACGATGCCAAGCACGATCACGTAGATCGCGAGGTCGAAAATGGAGCGATGCCAGACGAAACGGTACAGGCCGACGCGTGCGAATACCCGCGTGACGACCAGGCAGAACAGGTATGAAACCAGCATCAGTACCAGGACGGCGGGCAGGAACACACCGTAGATATCGACTTCACCGATCATCGCGGGGTGCTTTTGAAAAAGGAGTGGGAGGAGCGGCGTGTCATGCAGCAGGCTCCGGTTGGGGCGGCAATGCGGACGCGAGCGTGTCCGGGAACAGCGACAAACGCATGCCCACCAGTGCATGCAGCGCGTCGCGGATCTGGCGGCCGGGGACGGCGGCCGCCTGGTCCGGCTGCGCTTGCGCGGCGGCCGCTTCCGCGTGCACCGCGCCGCCGCGCCTCGTGATGCGATCCAGCGCTACATCGATAGCTGTCTCCAGGCTCGTCGGCACCGGTTGACGTGCGCCGCGCTCCACGCACTGCTGGAAATACGCGCGTACACCTTCCAGCACGCGATCGACCGAGGCGAGATCAGCGTCGTGCAGACGTCGCCGCAGACGCCTCAGATCGAGCGAGTTGAAGGCAATGCGCAGATCGCGAAAACTCTCGATGGATGGATGACGCTGGTCGTCGCTGGCGGCGATCCGCGGGATGATCTGCATCAGGCGGTCGATCATGCGCGCGGTGAGATTTTTCTGGTCATCGACGGGCCGGGTCGATGCGCTCAGCGCCACGTCCCGCCAGCCCGAGCGGATCAGCCGCGCCGCCGCCAGTTCAGCGCCGAACGGCCGCGTCACGCGGGTCCAGACGAACGCGAATAACAAACCCGCGGGGCCCGCCAGATTGCTGTTCATGAAGGTCAGGAAGTTCGCGTCGTAGGTTCCCTGGATACTGATGAACGTGGCGGTGTTCACAGCCGTCAGCATGGTCGCGAGATTGAATTGCGGGCGCGGGATCAGCGTGCCGATCAGGATGAAGGGAACCGCGAACATGATCACGAGCATGGGGAAATCGTGCACCGTCGGCAGGATGACGAATAGATACAGCCCGGCGAGCACCACGGCAAGACAGGTGTAGGTAAAGAACGCAAACACTTGCGGCGCGGGTTCATCGAGGGCGGCGAAGAAACAGCACGCCACCGCGGCCAGCGTGACCGCGCCCGCGCCATCGTTCCACCCGGACGCAATCCAGAGGCTCGACGCGATGAAAATGGCCAGCACGGCGGAACCCGCGGAAAACAGCAGCATGCCGCGGTCGAAGTATTGCTGCGTGCCGCCCATGCGCCAATGGCGATAACGGGGCCGCCAGCTGCCTTCTTCGTTCGTGATGATCACACGCAGCGCGCGGCAATCCTGCCAGACATCGACCAGTTGTTTCAAACGCCACAGTGTGTTTGAGAGCAGCGCACCTTCCCAAGTCCGCAGCGCGTCTGCGTCCGGTTGCAGGTCCGCGATCCGGCTGCGCAAAGCGTCGGCCTTGGGGTCGTTATTGGCATTGATGGACGACGGTGCGTCCGCGCGCGCGGACAGCGGTTCGCCGAACCATGTGACGATATCGGCGAGTAGCGGTTCGAGGCCCGGTGGCGGCGGGTTCCGGCCGTTGAACAACGCGGCGAGCGGGTCGCTGATCGCTGACATGATCGGCATCAGAAACTGCATCCGGCCACGCAGCGCTTGCGCTCGCGCGAGCACGTCGGGCCGGGTGTGGTCGTAGGCAAGCTGGCTCAACAGGAACTCGAGCGCGTTGACCGTGATCGCGAGCCGCTGCCGGCATGCCGAGATAGTCTTGCCGCCCATCCGCCCTGAGAGTGTCTCTTTTGCGTAGAACGCGGCGTCGCGGAACCACGCGTCGGTCCGTTCGATCAGCGTGGGTGCGAGGCGGCTCGGCAAGATGGCGCCACCGACCACGCTGGCGCACACAATGCCGAGCACGATCTCCTCGGTCCGCGATACAGCGAGATCGAAGATGCCCGCGGGGTTCATCACGGAGGGCAGAGCGATCAGCGGCATGGTGTAGGCGGCCAGCATGAACACATAGCTGCGCGCGGTGCGGTCGGAGATGGCGAGAAGCAGCAGCGTGCCTGTCCATAACGCGACCACCGCGCTGAACAGGTAGGGCGACTCCACGAACGGCGGCACGAACAGCACGGCCGCCGACGCGCCGATCATGGTACCGAGCGCGCGATACAGCGCCTTGGAACGCGTCGCGCCCACGAACGGATTCGACACGATGTAGACCGTCGCCATCGCCCAGTAAGGACGCGGCAGCTCCAGCTTGAGGCCGATATACAGCGCCAGCATGGAAGCCGCAAAAGTCTTGACCGAGAATATCCAGTCGCGCGAAGTGGGGTACGTCATGGTGCGCTAGACGCCTTCTTCCGTATCGGTGCCGGTCGGGCCGGTGGTAGGGCCGATGGTACGGCCTTGATGTGACGCGGGTGTCGAAGCTTGCTGCGTTTGACTGGACGCGCCAAGTTTAAACGCAGCGAATACCCGCAGGGTCGCTTCCAGGTCTTCCCGGCTCACATCGTTCAGCACACCGGCGCGCAGCCCGACCAGTTCTTTCTCTATCTTGGCGGTCACCGACCGGCCTTCGTCGGTGAGCGAGATGATTTTCGCGCGCCGGTCGTCGGGATCTTCATCGCGGCGCACCAGGTTCGCCGCGCACAACTGATCGAGCAGGCGCACCAGAGACGGTCCTTCGATTCCCGTCAACTCGGCCAGCGCCACCTGCCGCACGGGCGCGTCGAGCCGCGCCGCGATCAGCAGCGGCGTCGCGCAGGCTTCGGAGACGTTATAGCCGGCTATCACATCGTGGCTCGTGCGCCGCCACTGGCGCGAGGCAATGACGAGCGCGCTGCTGACGGATTGACGGAGGACATCGATTGTTGGCATGGCGCGCATTGTATTTCGACGACAATTCGTTAGCAAGCTATTGAATTAATTTTTTGGGGCGGGATGATCGTGACGCGGCGTGAGGGGAGATAACAACGCCGCTTACCGTCCGCGCACTGTTCTCTTACCGTCTGCTTTCTGTCAGATTACCATCCGCTTAACGCCTGTATCCGCGCTTGAGCAGGAGTTGGCTCAGCACAGTGAATGCCATCGTGGGGAGTTCATCAAGTTTGCGTACAACGATGTTATGCGCATAAAATTTTTCTACGGCATCGTCGAGAAGTCCGATACCAATCAGTTCTATCCCGGCGCTTGTGATTTCGTCGATGCGAGCACGCAGGTCGGTACGCAATATCACCGGATGACCATCACCCGTGGCGGGGTAGCCATCGGACAGCACCATCAGGATGCGCCGGCCGGCGCGTTGCGCAGCCAGACGCCCGGCGGCCCAGGCCAGCGCCTCGCCGTCCGGATTCTCGTGACCGCAATCAATCGCGCTCAAGCCTGACGGGTTGTTCGAGCCGAAGCGCTTGTAAATCTGCAGATCGAGCCGTTCGACGCGCCGGTTGAATCGGTTCATATCCACGCCTTCAGCTAGCCCGCGTTCATAGAGCGCTCGCATTTCCGGGGACTCGACCGAGCTGTAGCCGAGCACCTCGCACTTGAACGAAAGCTGCATCAACGCGTCGCAAAGCGCGGTGGCGCACAGCCGGGCAAGCGTGATTTTTCGGCCGGCCATGGAGCCGCTGCGGTCGATCAGCAGCGTGACGGCGGCATCGCGGCCCTCGGTCGTGCGCTTGACGCGAAACGGCGTCCGGTATCCCGGCGATATAACCAGCTTCGCCAACGCGGGCCGGTCGATCTCCCCGCGTTCCTGTTCGCGTTTCCAGTGCGTCTGTTCATCGGCTTTCAACGCGCGTTCAAGCCGCGCGGTCAGCGGTGCGGTTTCCGCGCGTGCGAGCGCGCGCAGGTTGCGCCACGCGGCGGCGTCGCCCAGACCGGTGAGGTCGGTCATGAGGTCGAATTCGGTCGTGAGCGCAATGGACAGGCGAGGGCGGCCATCGATCATGTCGATGTCGAAGGTCATCGGCGGGGCCGGCGAGCTTGCTTCCGAGGCCTCTGCGCGGGCGTCGGACGGTGCTTGGGCCATGCTGGCGGCGTCCGATGACGCTGCGTCGGACATTTCCTGCGACGCCGCGTCCAGTGCGTCCGGATCGCCCAATACCTGCTGCGCGTCCAGCGCCTCGTCGGCATCGGCGGAAAACATCATGGTGTTCACGTCGCCGGCTGCCAGCGCCCTGATCCGTGCCACTAGCGCTTGTGCGCCCGCTACGCTTTCAGCAGTCGAACGGCTGGCACTGCTGGTCTGCAGCAGCTCGCTCACGGCGCCGAGCGTAGCGATGAGGGCCGGAGTTTGTTCGGTCACGTCGGGCGCTTCGTCCCAGAGCGCGCGTTCAATAAACCAGATCAGCTTGTCGCGCCAGGCCAAGGTAGGCCAGCGTTCGTGCTTATTTTGCGCCGTTTGCTCACGCAGTTTCTCTACGAACTTGCGGGCACCCGGATAGTCACTGAACAGCCGCTCACAGACACGCCGGTCTTCAATTGCTTGCGCAATCCGCTGGGTCACACCGGAATTGAGCGTGCTGATTTCACTGGTGGTGGAGTATTTCGAGCGCGCCACCAGCAAGTCGAGCTGGCCGGTGAGCGAGTCCAGACCGGCTGCGCTGGCAGCCCCGGGAGTGAGTTCCGGCAACACGATCCGGTCGCGTTCCACGCGAGGCCCGCAGGCGTCGAACGATACCGTCAAGCCGTATCGGCCGGTCAGCACGCGCGCCATTTTGGCGAGCATGGTTTGCGTCGTGTCTGAATGGGTCAGGTCGGTGAGGGCCATGTCGGTCACCGGTGATACGCGACGGTGCCGCGCTTGACGCTATTTTCCACGTCACTCAGCACGTCACTCAGCACGTCCGCCGCCGTGAAAGCCGCCACGACGCTCGAGGAACATCGCCTAGTGCCGGCGTGATTGAGCATAAACGCGTCGTTCATTCGTCGAACGCAATGTGATGCCGGATGATGCTGCGGATCAGCGCGGCGTCTTCGGCGCTTACTTTCGCGTAGATCGCCGGGCCGGCGGCGCGCTCCGGGTCGCCGGAACGCAGCATCAGGTCGGCCCAATCGAGGAGGCGCCGGGTCGAAAACGCGCTCGCCAGATCTTCGCGGGCGAACGCCGCGCGGCAATCGGCTGCAATGGCGGCGAGCGTTTGCGCCATCGGCCGCGTGAAGCGGCTCCCAAGCGTGCGCATCAACACTTCGGCCTCTTCCTCGGGCGACAGGTAATTCATCAGATACACACGCCAGCGATCGAGGAACGCCTCATTCATCAGGTTGGCGCCTTGGTACAGATGCCGGTAAACGCTCATTGCACCGACTGCGTTTGCGGTTGCGAACAGCCGGAAGGACGGATGCGGAGCCACCAGCTCGTTGCCTTTTTCTTTCAGCAGCAGACGACCGTGGGGTTCGAGGACGGCGGTGAGGACGGCGAGAATCGAAGGCTCGGCGAAGTCGATTTCATCGACTACAAGCCACAAGCCTTCGCGCAAGGCTGTTGGCAGCACACCGTCCACCCAGAGCGTTTCGCCGCCTTTCACGGTCCAGAAACCGACGAAATCACCGATGGTCGTCTGGCCGTTCATGTTCGCCCGCAGCACGCCGTGTTGCGTACGAGCCGCGACCTGCTCGATCAGGCTCGTTTTTCCCGCGCCGGTATGGCCGATCAGCAGCACCCGCCGGTTCTCGACGATGTCCTGGAGGATGTCGCCGAACCGTTCCGGAAAGAGATACGCAGGATTCAGGCGTGGCACGAGCGGACCAGGCTGGCCAATAGGCATGTCTACCAGGCCGATCGTCGTTGTTGGTTCGTTTGAATCCGGATTTGCGCCCTGCGGCGCTTGGCGCACGGCATGCCGGAGGTCTTTGAGAAACCCGGTTCGTCCTTGTGCGGGCAGCGGGGCAAGCGCGGGATCGTTGGGTCGGAAAAACCCTTCTCGATGCCACTTCTGCAACTTCGACTTGAGGTTTTCCAGATCAACGACCGTATCGATATTGGCCGGCCCATCGCCGTACCCGTGTTCAATCCGATACATCTGCGGCCGATCGGAGAGCGACACTTGCCACCACTCTTCGGCCTGTCCCGTCGAGCGCTCGTAGCGGCCAATATGAGGATCGTCTTGCAGCTTCGGTTCGGGCGCGTTCATTGGCTTGCAGGCATTGGCAGGGTGAATGGGCGAGGATGATTGTTGAAACTTTACACGGTCGGGGGGCGTGACTCAGCGTGACGGGTAAATTGGGGGGCGGCATGGAGGGAATTTTTTAGGCCAGACGTGAGTTGTTGGCCTTCAGCGCTTGTGCCTTAAAGTGATAAATTGGTTCATAAGTAAGCGATAAGTAGATGATATATATAGATTTTAAGAAAAATGTCATGATCTGGAAAGTTGTTCTGAAAGGCTATATAAATATTTGATTTATAAGCAAAAAATGACTTCTAATCGCCACATTCGCAAAGTGCTACATCAAGTATCGACCGTGCCCTGAGCCTGTGGTTTCCGCAGTCCCATGAGTTCAAGGCGCACCGCTGCAGCGGGCTGCGAATTGCAATTCAAAACGTACTTCATGTTAATTCTCAACTAGAGAAATATTTCATAACTAGTTGATCAAATTGATAAAAACTATTTTTTGCGTCATTTTGGATCAGGTATATCCGATATGTAATTGATTTTTAACGAATATTGTCATGTCGTTTCGTCACCGCCAGTCTCGAAAAAAGATCACATCTACTCTGTAGATCATTGATATTTATACATATCGCCCGTAGAAACTTGATCTGCCAACTCGCCGCGCGGCACCTTCGGTCACGCGATGGCAAAATAGTCGCTCCACCCACCAGGAGCAGCAATGAGCACCCCGATCCAGCACGACTTCCGTTCCGACACCGTCACGCGACCCAGCCCAGCCATGCGCGCCGCGATGGCATCGGCGGAGGTCGGTGACGATGTTTTCCGCGACGATCCCACCGTCACGCAACTGGAAGCCGTGATGGCCGAGCGTTTTGGCAAGGAAGCAGCTGTTTTCCTGACATCCGGTACGCAATCGAACCTAGTCGCGCTGATGGCGCATTGCGAGCGTGGCGACGAGTACATCGTCGGGCAGCAGGCGCATTGCTACCGTTGGGAAGCGGGCGGCGCGGCGGTGCTGGGGAGCATCCAGCCGCAACCTTTGAACAATCAGGCGGACGGTTCGTTGCTGCTGGCGGAGATCGAGGACTCGATCAAGCCCGACGATTCGCATTACGCGCGTACCCGGCTGCTGGCGCTGGAGAACACGATCGGCGGGAAAGTCTTGTCGCAGGAGTACATGGAAGCGGCGACGGCGTTGGCTCGTCGGCACGGCCTTGCAACGCATCTGGACGGCGCCCGGATCTTCAACGCTGCGACGGCGCTCAATACGCCCGTTGCCACACTGACGCGCTCCTTCGATACGGTGTCCGTGTGTTTATCGAAGGGATTGGGAGCGCCGGTCGGCTCGGTGCTGGTCGGTAGCGCGCCGTTGATCGCGAAGGCGCGGCGCACGCGCAAGATGGTGGGCGGCGGTTTGCGGCAAGTCGGCATTCTCGCCGCGGCCGGGCTTTATGCGCTGGAGCACAACGTGGCGCGCCTCGCCGACGACCACGTCAACGCGGCCACTCTGGCTAAGGGCTTGGCGTCTTACGGGCAACTGAAGGTCACCATGCCGGACACGAACATCGTGTTCGTGGAAGTGGACAGCGCGATTGCCGCTGACTTCAAGACGCATCTGGCGGCGCGCGGGATTGGGATTACGTCGGCGTATAGCGCGACGAAACAGCGCTGGGTCACGCATCTGGATGTGGACAGTGCCGCCGTGCAAACCGCACTGGCGGCGGTCCGGGCGTTTTTCTCGGAACGTTGATTGCCACGCGCGCGTTCAATCTTCCTTGATAAAGTCGATGAACGCGCGCAGCGGCGCGGGCATGTGTGTGCGGCTCTGGTAATACAGGAACGGCCCCGAAAAGCTCTCCCACCACTCGTGCAGTACCGGCAAGAGCGCGCCGCTTTGTATGGCAGGCCGCAAGAACTCCTCGAACGTATAGATCATGCCCAGGCCCGCTGTCGCGGCGCCCACTTCAAGCTCCATCACTGACGCCACCAGCGGCCCGTTCGGCGTGAATCGAACTTGTTCGCCATCGCGCTCGAAACGCCACGCCGCCAGCACGCCGCTCGCAAACCGATGCCCGATGCACGCGTGTTCCAGCAAATCGCGAGGGTGTTCAGGCCGGCCGCGCGCGGCGAAATACGCCGGCGCGCCCGCCGCCACGAAATGCTGCGTGCGCGGGCCAATGGGCACGGCGATCATGTCACGCTCCAGCCGTTCGTCGTAGCGGATGCCTGCATCGAAACCTGCTGCCAGCACGTCGATAAACGTATCGTTCGATACCACCTCCAGCGTAATCCCCGGATGCGCGGCGAGAAAACGCGCGACGATGGGCGGCAAGACGTGCATGGCCACGATAGTCGGCACGTTCAGGCGCAAGGTGCCGGTCGGGCTGTCGCGAAAACTGTTGATTGCATCGAGGGCGCCGGCGATCTCGCCCAGTGCCGGCCCTAGCCGTTCCAGCAAGCGCTGGCCGGCTTCCGTGACCGTGACGCTGCGAGTGGTGCGATTTAGCAGACGCACGCCGAGCCGTGCTTCAAGCCGGCGAATCGCCTCGCTCAGCGCCGACGCCGAGACGCCGCGCAAACGCGCCGCCGCCCTGAAACTGCGCACCTTGGTGATGGCCACGAAGGCGTTGAGATCGGAGAGATCGGGATCGTTCATTGTGCGTTTTTCCGTACAGCCCGTGCTATGAAGGCCGGATTGTCGCACGACAAAACGCCTCCCATACTCCCTTCAACGCTCGCAATCACGCGACGCCCGCCCCCTGGGAGACTTGATATGAACCATCTGCAACTCGGCACGACCGGACCGCGCGTATCGGCTTTAGGACTTGGCTGCATGGGCATGTCCGGCATGTATGGACCGGCCGACCGCAGCGAAAGCATCGCCACGATTCACGCGGCGCTCGATGCGGGCATCAACCTGCTTGATACCGGTGATTTCTACGGCAGCGGCCACAACGAAGCGTTGATCGGCGAAGCATTGAAGGGTACGAAACGCGACGCCGCCGTCATCAGCGTGAAATTCGGTGCGCTGCGCGATCCGGCCGGCGGCTGGGTGGGTTATGACGCGAGGCCGGCCGCTGTGAAGAACTTCCTGACGTATTCGATGCAACGCCTCGGGGTGGATTACATCGATATCTATCGTCCGGCGCGGCTCGATCCGAATGTCCCGATTGAGGAGACCGTGGGTGCGATTGCCGAGATGGTGAAGGCAGGTTACGTGCGTCACGTCGGGCTGTCCGAGGTCGGTGCCGAGACTATCCGGCGCGCGGCGGCGGTACATCCCATCGCCGACCTGCAAATCGAGTATTCGTTGATTTCACGGGGTATCGAAGGCGATATTCTCGCGACGTGCCGCGAACTCGGCATTGGTGTGACCGCTTACGGCGTGTTGTCACGAGGTCTGATCAGCGGCCATTGGCAGGCGAAGCAAGATCTGGCCGGCAACGATTTCCGCGCGCACAGCCCACGTTTCCAGGGCGAAAACGCTGAACGGAACCTTCAGCTGGTCGAAGCGTTGCGGCGGATTGCCGAAGCAAAAGGAGTATCGGTGGCGCAGATAGCGATTGCATGGGTCGCGGCGCAGGGTGCGGATATTGTGCCGCTGGTTGGCGCGCGGCGGCGGGACCGGTTGACGGAAGCGCTCGGCGCACTCGATGTCGTGTTGACGCCAGATGATCTCAGTGCAATCGAATACGCCGTGCCAAAGGGCGCTGCAGCCGGGGACCGTTACGCGGCCGCGCAAATGGCTCATCTCGACAGCGAAGTCCGCCACGGATAATTGTTCGGGTCAGACTCAAGGCGTTGGCGCGATCCGATTGCACGTTGGCGCGATCGGATTAGTGTCGCCAAGAGCGCGCTCCTAGAATCCGGTGAAGGCAGCACTCACTGTTCACCGTTAAAGGAAACACTCATGTCATCAGTCTGGTTTATTACGGGCAGCTCCCGCGGCATCGGTCAGGAATTGGCCAAGGCCGTCCTGGCCGCAGGTCATCGATTGGTTGCGACTGCGCGCCGTCCCGAGGATCTCGCGGCGCTCGTGGAGCAATACGGCGATCGCGTGCGCGCTGTCGCACTCGATGTGACCGACCCGGCTTGCGCGCGGGTTGCCGTGCAGCAGGCCGTGGAGGCGTTCGGTCGTCTGGACGTCGTCGTCAACAATGCGGGTTACGGCAACATCGCTTCAATCGAGGAAGGCGACGACGCCGATTTCCGCGCGCAGATCGAAACCAACTTCTACGGCGTCGTCAACGTCACGCGCGCCGCGTTGCCCGTCCTGCGCGCGCAGCGCAGCGGCCATATCATCCAGATTTCATCGATTGGCGGGCGCGTCGGTTCGCCCGGCCTTGCCGCGTATCAATCGGCAAAATGGGCCGTAGAGGGGTTTTCCGAGGTGTTGTCGAAGGAAGTAGCGTCGCTCGGGATCAAGGTGACGATCGTGGAGCCCGGAGGCTTTCGCACGGATTGGGCCGGTTCGTCGATGAGCATCCACACGCCGGGCCCCGACTACGCCGCGAGTATTGCGCCCTTGCTCGAATACCGCGCGTCGCATCGGCCAGTCGGCGATCCCGGGAAAGCCGCGCAAGCGATCCTCGGCATAGCGGGACTGGACGAACCGCCGCTGCGTTTGCTGCTCGGCAGCGACGCGGTGCATATCGCGGGACAAGTGCACGAAGCGCGCGGCGCGATGGATGCCAAATGGCGTCACGTGAGCCTGTCGACCGACGCCAACGATGCCACCGAATGGCGCGGGCTGATCGACAAACTCGAGATCGTGAAGCAGCCGGTCAGCGAATGAAAAGCGTATGAAAACCGATGGCGTTCCGGTCAGCCACGCACTGCTCGCACGGCTTGAGACGCTGGGCGTGGATGTGCCGCGCACGTTCCGCGCGGCGGGCCTGCCCGTGCCGGCGACGGCGAACGCCGAGCCGGGCCGGTTGCGGCTGACGACGCAGAAATACTTCGCGCTGTGGGAGGCTATCGCGCAGGTGAGCGGGGACTCGGCCATCGGTTTGCGGATTGGTGCTGAAACCTCGCACGGGCAGCTCGACGCAATGTCGCTCGCGGCGCTGCATTCCGCCAATTTCGGCGAGTCGCTGGCGAAGCTCGGGCGTTACAAGCGGCTGAGTTGTCCGGAGGAGGTGGTGGTCACCGTGCAGCGTGACGAGGCGGCTGTGACGTTTCGCTGGTTGCTGGCCGACGGTTTTGTCCCTGACCTGCTGGCGGACGCCATGTTTGCGTCCGCGCTCGCCATGGCGCGGCGCGGATTGGGTATGGCGATCAAGCCGCGTCGCGTGGAGTTGACGCGGCGGGCGGCCAACCGGGTGATGTTCGCGCGCCACTATGGCTGCGAGATCGTGTTCGATGCCCCAAACGATGTGCTCGTATTCGATGCTGCCACTCTCGCGGTGCCTTTCGTGACGCACAACGTTGATTTGCTTGCCGCTGTGCTGCCGCAACTCGATGCCGGACTGGCCGCGCTTGCCCGCGAGCAAACGTTCGCCGATCACGTCGATGCCGTTCTCGCGCGGAGCATGCGCGGCCAGCGACCGAGCGTTGAAGCGCTGGCGCGTGAGCTCGCGATCAGTAAACGCACGCTGCAACGCAGGCTTGCACTCGATGGAACAAGTTATCAGCAGCAGCTCGACCGCGTGCGCAGCCGGATAGCACGCCGCTTGCTGGGCAGTACGGATCTCGCGGCCGGCGAGATTGCTTGGTTTTTAGGCTTTGAAGAGGTCAACTCGTTTTCCCGGGCGTTCAACCAGTGGGAAGGGATGACGCCTCAGCGATGGAGAGGGAACGAGGGTGCGGGCCGTGAGTGGTCGTACTCGGAGCCCGTGGTTTGATTCGGGATGACTGATCAGAGGGTAGTTCTACCTGAATCCGTGCACCAGAAAGCGCCAACACGTGTCTACCGCCAGACAGTGCGTCAGGGTCTTGCCCGATGCTGCAATTCGTTTATCGCAATGTCGGCAACGGCCAACGCAAGGTCCGGTTTTCCCCCGTCTTCAAGATGCCATGCTGCCGATAACGCCGCAAAAGATGCAATCCATGCGACAAGGCGAACGGGATCGAGTTCACCTGCTTCGGCAATCACCGCGACTTGCCTCGCTAGGCGGCCGGGTGACGTGGCAATGCTCGCGTCGGGATTGCAGAAAATATTGGCGAAATCGAAGGCTCGCTCGCCTTCGAGTCCTTTAGGATCGATGGCCAGCCAGCCTCGTGCCCCGGCATCCAAAACGTTTCCGTGATGGATGTCACCGTGCAGCACGACGATCTCGCTTTGCGCAGCAAGCAACCCCTCCGCAATGAAAGCCGCTTGCTCAAACACACCCGCATGCGTTTTAGCCACCTGTCGCAACGATTCAAACCGTCGGGACAGGGGGATCAATTCTGGCTTCGCCCCTGTACGAGGAGTGTGAAGGCTGGCCGCAACCTGACACATGATGCGGCTCGCCTCGTCGTCCTGACCGGTACGGGCCATGTCGATCAATGATCGATCGCCCGACGCCCTCTCGAGAAGTAGCGCATCGCCCTCATGAGCCAGCGCCCGCACTGCTCCGACGCCATCCCACCATCGCATCAGGAATGCGCCTCGCCGCTCCTCGTCTTCCGTCGCAATCTTCAGCATGGCCAATTCACCGTGATAGCGCACAGGTTGTAGCCAGCACGCATGGGTGTGAAACGGCAGCCCGTCGGCCTTCAGCGCCCAGCGGTGCAAATAGGAGTGAAGCTTCGTCAAGCCCTCGGCCGGAGCCAGTTCTTTCATTGTTTCATCCGGGTCGTGATCACCTTAGCTTTCGATCATGGTGCGAACAATGTCGCTGAATGCCGCTGGTTGCTCAAGCATCATCATGTGGCCGGTGTCGGGCTGAACCACGTAGCTTAGCGACACGTTCTTGACCCAGTCAGGTACATCCCATCCTGGTGCCGATCTTTCTCCTGCAAGCAAGTGGATCAGCGTTCCATTAGCAACGATCGCGCGCGCGTGCTGAAGGAAATCCGGCGAGCCCGTTTCTTTCACCACCGCGCGAGCCATGGCCGCGATGGTCGAGCGAGGCTGGTAAAGCAGGATATCGTTTGCCCAGGCGATTCGCTGAGGACTGAGCGTAACACCGCTGTTTTGAAGCCAGGCGGCGGGATCGTCGAGCATGAGCAGATGTTCGGCACGCCAAGCTTCGTCGCTGAGTGCTGCGATTTTCCGGCACCAGAAGGCGTCGTTGAGCGTGAAGTTGCCTTCGACGCTGATGAGCCCGCGCACCAGGCTCGGCGCCCTTGCTGCGACCAGCATTGCTATGGCTCCGCCGACACTGTGGCCCAGCAACCAGCTTGGTTCTCCAACTTGCTCTTCCAGGTATCGAATAACCGATGCCGCCTGATTTTCAAGCGTAGTCGAGTGAGCGTCGGCGTTCGCCAATGAGCCGTATCCGATCAGCTCGGGTGTATGAACGCTTACTCCAGGCATCCTTGTGCCGGGTGAAAAATAATCGATAGATCCCATCAGGCCGTGGATCATGACGAGCGGTATTGCTTTGTCCATCTTGTTTGATTCCTCAAGCATCTCTAGTGATACGAGTTGAGCGACAGGCACAACGAAATACGAACCGGTTTTGTACGTTGATGAAGGCATCGCTGGACGAATACTAGCGCGACTCGCAACCTGCCAGCCACGCAATCAGCCGTTTCGCAGGGGGGTGGAAAATCAGACCAAATCATGGCGAAGTCGGACCTGACGTTGCGGCAGTCGGCGAAGTCGTACGGTCGCGCGGGCCTATCCAGAGAGTCAAACCCGACACACGCCACGACGCACAACGATAAAATCCCCATCCTGCAATAAACTATGGAATCGAATCCAGTCGCAGCCGTCATGGCAACCGCCTGGTCCCGGAATTTCCGTTTGAAAAGGACCGATCTTGCTTCACATCGAAACCCCGTTGATCCTGCATCCCGGACTGTCTACGTCCACGCGCCGCATCTGGCTCAAGCTCGAAAACCTGCAGCCCAGCGGCTCGTTCAAGATGCGCGGCATGGGCTTGCTCTGTTCGCGGGCGAAAGCGGCCGGCAAGCGCCGCGTAGTTTGCCCGTCGGGCGGCAACGCCGGCTTCGCAACGGCATTCGTGGCGCGCCTGCTCGGCATGCAGGCGGATATCGTGGTGCCCTCCACAACGCCTGAAAGCACCCGCAAGCGGATTGCCGCGCTCGGCGCCACGGTGATCGTGCATGGCGATGTCTGGGACGAAGCGAACGAACATGCGCTGGCACTGTCGGCGTCGGATGACGTCGAGTACGTGCCGGCGTTCGATCACCCCGTGTTGTGGGAAGGCCATAGCACGATGATCGACGAGATTGTCGCGGTATTGCCGCAAGTAGATGCCGTCGTGGCCAGTGTGGGCGGGGGTGGTCTGCTCGCAGGTATCTTGACCGGTTTGTTGCGCCACGGCCGTACGGATTGTCGCGTGATCGCGTGCGAGACGACGGGCGCGGCGTCGTTTCGCGCGGCGCTGGATGCCGGGCATCCGGTGAAACTGGATCGCATCGACAGCATCGCGAAGTCGCTTGCGGCACTTCAGGTGGCGAGCTGGCCGATCGACGCCATCAAGCAGTTTCCGCACGAGTCGGTCGTGCTGACGGATGCCGACGCAATCATGGGCGTGACGCGATTCGCCGATGACCATCGGCAGCTCGTGGAACCGGCGTGCGGGGTATCGCTTGCTGTTGGGTACCTCGATCATCCGGCGATTGCTGCCGCACACGACGTAGTGATCGTGGTGTGCGGTGGCGTCAGTGTCGATGCGCGGATGGTGGCGGACTGGGCGAGCTAGTTCGCTCGTGGACGCCAGCGCAACTTTCAACGATCGTATTTGTGTTTTATCGCCTGATCGTCCTCGTCCATCACGTCTCCGAAACCCGTAGGCACGACGACCAGCGGATGAGGCGTCGCCGTGTCGTGGTTATCGGCAAGTGCGAAGGCCTCCGAAATAATCTTGTCTACGTCCTGCCGCATCATCGTCACTTCAAACGGTAAATGTGCAGCGAACGGGTCCCAGTCGAAGCACCCGACAACCGTCGATTGCAATGCATCGCGGGACAGTTGCGACGTGAACTGCACCAGCCCTTCGAATGCGGTAATCGAGTTGATAAACAACCCAGCGGGCAGCCTGCCAAGGCTCTCGTAGCCATGAGCAAGTGCTTGCCGGGCAGCGGACGCGTTGTATCCGCAGCAGTCGACCGCGTCGGCCGCCGGACTGTTTCCGCTGGCCTCGAAAGCGTCGCGGAATCCGAGAACGCGCTCTTCAGTTGCGTACTCGCCGGCAACCCCGCCGAGGAAAACCAGTTCTTCGGGGGCACGACCCCGCGTCCTCATTTTATCGATCAACACCTCGGTCAGCGCGCGAGCACCGCCGCGGTTGTCCGAGACGACCGATGGCGCGCCGGAGCCAGGCAAGTCGACATTGATGCAGCTCACGCCAGCTGCGGCACACAGTGAATTAAGCGGCGTTGGGTTTCGCACGCCGGCAATGAAGAGCACTTCGACCCGTTGCGAAAGGAGCGTTTCAGTGACGCTTGTCTCGACCGCCGGATCCCGCTGCGTACTGACGACGATAGGGCACAGACCCCGGCTTCTCGCTTGTTCCTCGAAGGTCTCCGCAAGTCCCGCAAAAAAACGATTGCGATAGTGCGGAAGAATCATGCCGGCGAGTCCTGAGCGCGAGAGCCTCAGCCCTCTGGCTCGCATGTTGACGTTGTACCCGAGCTGTTGCGCGCTCTCCAGAATGCGATTGGCGGTTTCCTCCTTGATGCGATATCTCGTCCAGCTGCCGTTCAGCACCATGCTCACCGCAGTGACCGACGTGCCGGTCGCCTCGGAAATATCGTAGATCGTGGATTTGCGCCCTTTACTGCTGCGGACCATCTGAATTTCCCCTTGCAATTGCGTTGCATCGTCACCCGGAGGCTGACCTGCTTCGGCCGGAAACCATACTAGGGTATTCGAGAGTTGACCATCGAGCTAAATGGATTCAGCATCGCTTCCGTCATTAGCTGAATGGATTTAGCAATGTGCTAAAGATTCGGCGACCCGGCAAATTCGTCCACAAACAAACCAATGGGCTTCGCCCGAGCGAGAGCTTGCGGAAGTCCAAGCGGAGGAGACATGTCAAGGTACTTCGTGCGCGCTCTGTGCGTAGGCGTCGCTGCATTCGCGTTTGGAACTGGCCTGGCTCTGGCCTCGCCCGATAAGCCAGTCATCGGGATAGTCGTAAAAATCGGCGGAATTCCATGGTTCAACGCCATGGATGCCGGTATCAAGAAGCGAGCGGAGCAACTTGGCGTCAAGGCTTTCATGGTTGGGCCGACCAGCGCTGACCCCGCGCTGCAGGTGCGGGCAATCGAGGATCTGATCGCCCAGCACGTGGATGTGATCGGCGTAGTGCCGAACGACGCCGAGGTACTGGAGCCGGTTCTGGCGCGGGCGCGCGCTGCGGGCATCAAGGTCATCACGCACGAGTCGCCGAAGCAAAAGAATGCTGATTGGGACTTCGAACTTGCCTCGGTCAAGGGCTTCGGCGAAGCGTACGCAAAGCGCATGGCGACCGCATTGGGGGGCAAGGGCGAATACGCCGTCTTTGTCGGCTCGCTGACCGTGCCTTTGCACAACGCGTGGGCTGATGCCGCCATCGCTTATCTCAAGGCGAACGATCCCGGCATGGCGCTGGTCGGCGACCGTTATGGCGTTGCCGAAGATGTCGACGCGTCGCGCAAGACCGCGCTCGACCTGATGCGTGCGCATCCGAACCTCAAGGCCATTCTCGCATTCGGCAGCCAGGGCCCGATCGGAGCGGCTCGCGCGGTTGCCGAGAAACATGAAGCGGGAAATATCCTCGTACTCGGTCCGTTTTCGCCGGGGCAGGGCAAGCGTCTCGTACACGATGGTGTCCTGACCGGCGGCTATATGTGGAATCCCGAGATTGCCGGCGAAGTGTTCGTGACCCTGGGTGTGATGGTCGCGAAGGGTGAACCGATCAAGGACGGCACGAAGATCGAAGGCCTGGGTGTCGTCCATCCTGACGGTCACAACCTGATCGTCGATCAGCTGGTGGATCTCAACGCGAAAACCGTCGACGATCTCGCGAAGATGGGACTCTGAACGATCGTCTCGTTTCTCCAGACGGGTGAGGGGCGGCCAAGGCTGTCCTTCACTCGAGCGTTCAGGCAAGGTAGGCGTAGCATCGGAGTGTTTTCATGGTTCCAGCGGCTTCGAAGGACCGCCTCGCGCCCTCGCGAGGCAACGCGAGCGAGATGCCGGCGGTTGTTGACACCGGCGGCGCGGCACTGCTCAAGCTTGAAAATATCACCAAGATATTCGGTGGCGTGAAAGCGCTGCAGGCCGTGAAATTCGATGTCATGCCGGGTGAGGTAGTGTGCCTCGCCGGTGAAAACGGCTGCGGCAAGAGCACCCTTATCAAGGTGATCAGCGGCGTCTATCAGCCCGAAGCCGAAGCCGTCATGCTGATGGACGGGCAATCAATCCAGGGCCTGGAGCCGTCAAAGGCCCGGGACCTCGGCATTCAGGTGATCTGGCAGGACCTCGCGCTTTTTCCCGAGATGAGCGTCGCGGAGAATATTGCCTTTGAGCGCAACCTTGGCCCTCGTCCGCGCCTGGTCAACTACGGCCAGATGAAAATCGCCGCTCGACGCATTCTGGAGCGTTTGGGCGTTGCGATCGACCTTGGCCGTTCCGTGCGTTCGCTATCAATTGCGCAGCGGCAGATCGTGGCGATCGCCCGGGCACTCGTCGCCGATGCCCGGCTGGTGTTCATGGACGAACCGACGGCGTCGCTCAGTCACGCCGAAACCCAAGCATTACTGACGATCGTGCGTCGTCTGTCGGCAGATGGAATCGCCGTGGTGTTCGTCAGTCACCGGCTTGCCGAAGTGCTCGACGTATGTACGCGTGTGACGGTGTTGCGGGATGGACAGTATGTCGGCACGTTCTCCACTGCAGGCATGACGCAAACCCGTCTCACGGAACTCATGACCGGTCGCACATTCGACTACGCGGTGCGAACCACGGACTTGTCCGCTGCGCCTGTCGTGCTGAGCGTCGATAGCCTGTCACGGCGCAATGAATACGATGCAGTTTCCTTCTGCGTGAAGAAGGGCGAGATTCTTGGCGTCACCGGCCGCCTTGGTGCGGGGCGAACAGAACTGGCGTTGTCGCTGTTCGGCATGACGCGGCCGGATGCCGGTGCGGCCAGCCTGAACGGAAAGATGTTATCGCTTGGCTCGAATCGCGACGCTATCCGAGCGGGCATTGCCTATGTTTCCGAGGACCGTCTTCAACTGGGTCTGGTCCAGCAGCAGTCTATTGGCGACAACACCGTTGCCGCTGTGCTGGACGATTTACTCGATGCCACGCGTCTGATCGCACCCAAGAAGCGTGATGCCCTGATCCGCGATTGGATTGCGCAACTGGCGGTCAAGATCGGGAAGCCGGAAGACGCGGTATCGACACTCTCAGGGGGCAATCAGCAGCGCATCGTGCTTGCCAAGTGGCTGGCGACCAATCCGAAACTGCTGATCCTGGATTCGCCCACGGTAGGGGTCGATGTAGGTGCGCGAGCCGGCATCTTTGCCATCATCCATAAGCTCGCCGAGCATGGCATGGCCATCTTGCTGATCTCCGACGAGATCCCTGAGGTCTATTTCAACGCCGACCGTATTCTGCATATGCGCAACGGGCGCATGGTCGCTGAATACGTGCCCGGAACCACGACCATCGACCAAATCGAGCGAGACGTCCATGCCTGATCTGCGCAAATGGGGGATCGGTTCCATCGAGGCCCTGCTGATTCTCGTCATCGCTGCCATGGTGGTCGGGCTCGGCGCGACGACTTCAACGTTTCTCACGCTGCCCAACCTGTTCGACCTGCTTAACCAAAGCGCGGTCAACATCATCTTCGCGGCCGGCTTGCTGGTCGTGCTCATTGCCGGCGGGATCGACATCTCGTTCGCCGTGGGCGCGTCCGTGGTCCAGTACCTGAGCGCGCTGACCGTCATGCGCCTCGGTGGCGGCGACTGGGCGTTGGGCTTCCTGGTGGCTGCCGGGTTCGGCTGTCTGCTTGGCGCCATCAATGCCACGATCATTTACCACTTTCGCATCGTATCGATCGTCGTGACCATAGCGACCTTCAACGTGTTCTTCGGCGGATTGATGTTCCTGACGGGCGGCGTGTCCATCTACGACCTGCCGGACTGGTGGATGAACCGCGTTTCGCTGGTTTCGTTCAAGACGTCAAGCGGTGTCGCGGAGCTCGCGCTGCCCGTCGCGGTCATGGCAGTCATGGTCGTGGCCACCTGGTTCCTGCTTCGGCGCACGACTATCGGCCGGCAACTCTACGCCATGGGCGACAACCCCGAAGCGGCGCGGCGCGTGGGCGTCAACATGGGGGCGATGCATTACGTAGCCTTTGGCTGGCTCGGGATGATGGCCGGTATCGCAGGCCTGATGCAGGCGCACTATGTGCAAGAGGTGGTGCCCAACGCGCTGTACGGCCGTGAACTCGACGTACTGGCAGCTGTGGTACTTGGCGGCGCGCGGCTGGGTGGCGGACGCGGCACGATCCTCGGCGCCATCCTTGGAGTCCTTCTGACAGCCATCACCGCGAACGGCTTGAATCTGCTTGGGATTTCGCCGTACGCGTTCAAGATGATCATCGGCGCCATCATTCTGATCGCCATCACCTTGTCGAGCGACGGCCTGGCCAAGCTGGTCGGATCGCGGTTCACGCTACCACGCGCAAAGGTATCGTCATGAAAACCTCCTCGCCAGATCGTTCGGTTCGCTCCGTTGTGCCGCTGGTGCAAGCCGATGTCGTCGGCCTATTAGGGTTCCTTGCCATGGTGATCGTGGCCATGAGCTTCGCCTCGGACCGCTTCCTCACCACCGGAACCTTTGTTTCGGTTGCGTTCCAGTTGCCCGAGCTCGGTCTTTTTACGCTGGCCATGCTGATGCCTTTGATCTCCGGCGGCTTCAATCTGGCAGTCACGTTCACGGCGAACATAGCCGGGCTCGCGATGGCATGGGTGCTGCATTCGCAGGGCGGCGCGGATGCCGGCGCCGGCGCGATCGTGCTTGGGACCTGCGCTGCGCTTGCCACGGGCGCCGCGGCTGGATGGATCATGGGGGCCATCATCGCGCGTACCGGCGCAAGCCCGATCCTGGTATCCCTGTCGATGATGATCTTCCTGCGCGGGCTCGGAGAATTCCTGACCCACGGCGGCGACATTTCCGGATTTCCGCCGTTCGTGTTGAAGCTGGGCAACGGCCTCATGCTCGGCGTTCCCGTCCCGCTTTGGATCTTCGCCGGCTGTGCGGCTCTCTGGCACGTGGTCATGACGCGCTCTCGGCTTGGCTTCGCCACCCGCATGATCGGCTCGAATAGTGAGGCAACGCGCTATTCGGGTATCGACACGCGGCGCGCGGTGACCCGAATCTACATGCTCTCCGGCCTGATGTGCGGTGTTGCAGGCGTAGTGATGCTGGCCAGTTTCAACTCGGTGCGCGTCGGGCACGGCGAGGCATTCCTGTTAATCGCCGTGCTCGCCTGTTTCCTCGGGCGCGTGGATCCGTTCGGCGGTTTTGGGCGCGTCGTGCCAGTCGTGATTGCGCTTGTCATCCTGCAGGTCATTGCCTCTGGCCTGAATCTGCTCGGCGCCAACCAGCACCTTGCGACCGCTTTGTGGGGCGTGTTTTTACTTGCCGTGATGTTCCTGCGTTGGGCGTGGGCACGCGGTTATTTTCAGTCTTTGGTCCGCAGACGCGCGACCGCTACCGGAGGAGTGACTCAATGAATAAGCTCGGTGTTCATGCATTGGTATGGGCCGGCGACCTGACGCCGGAGTCGACCCGCAAAGTGATCAGCCAGACCAAGGCGGCAGGTTTTGATCTGGTCGAGCTATCCCTTCACGGGCCCAAGGTCATGGACCTGGGGCTTACGCGCGACCTGCTCCAAGAGCATGGTCTGGAGATCGGGTGTTCGCGTGGCCTTACATTGGATGCTGATGTATCCAGCGATAATCCGGAGTCGGTTGCACGTGGCCTGGCATTGCTGGAAGAGGGCGTGAGCATCACCGCGGAACTCGGTGGCAAGTACTTCGGCGGCATCCTATACGGTGCAATGGCGAAGTACCAGGCGCCGCTCACTGCTCAGGGAAGACGCAACGCGGTTGACTCGCTCAAGCGGATCGCCGATTTCGCCTTGAAGAAGGATGTCACTCTCGGCCTCGAAGTCGTGAATCGTTATGAAAGCAATCTGCTCAACACGGCATCACAAGCGCTCGGCATGCTGGATGAAGTCGATGCACCCAACGTTGTCGTGCACCTCGATACCTATCACATGAATATTGAGGAATCCGACTTTATGCAGCCGGTGCTGGCATGCGGGAAGCGTTTGGGTTATGTCCACATCGGCGAAAGTAATCGGGGCTACCTGGGCTCAGGCACAATTGACTTTGCACAGTTCTTTCATGCGCTATCCATGATTGGCTATGAGGGCGTGGTCACGTTCGAAAGCTTCTCGTCCACGGTTGTGAACGAGCAGTTGTCGAACGCGCTGGCGATCTGGCGGAACTTGTGGGACGACAGCATGGATCTGGCCACTCATGCGCGGACCTTCATCGCTGGCAGCATCAACGCTGCGGCCAAAGCAAGGGCGCATCATTAACGACATGTTTGCCGGGCGGCGCAGAAGGACGCAGGAGGACGCAGGAGGACATGGAACACGACCGCGACAGTAGAACGGTTGCCCCCTTGCGCTGACCGGTAAGCAATGCAGCGCTGCCGGACTTTGTCTGGTCTTCGTTCGCGGTGGGGCCCCGGCTGTGCGAAGATCGGCGAGGCGTTTCACGCCATTTAAAAACGACACAGGATTTTGCCGATGATCGAAGACCGTTTTCTCGTGCGACTGGAACAGCTCTTGGCGGATGGCCAGCGTCGTATCCTTGGGCTGGTGGGTGCGCCGGGCGCAGGCAAATCAACGCTGGCACAGGCCATTCTCGAAGCGCTGCCAGGACGCGCGGTGGTCGTGCCGATGGACGGGTTCCATCTTGCGAACGTCGAACTCGAACGCCTTGGCCGCGCGTCCCGCAAGGGCGCCGAGGATACATTCGACAGCGCCGGTTACGTCGCACTGCTGGGGCGCTTGCGCGCGCAGCGTCACGACGAGATGATCTATGCCCCCACGTTTCGCCGAGAGATCGAAGAACCCATTGCCGGGGCCATTCCGGTCACGCCGGACGTGCCGCTGGTGATCACTGAAGGCAACTATCTGCTGCTGCAGCAAGGCCAATGGAAGGCCGTTCGTCCTCTGCTCGATGAAGCCTGGTATGTCGACGTCGATCCAGAGCTGCGTTTGCAGCGGCTCATTGCGCGCCACGTGAAGTTTGGTCGCGATGAAGACGCCGCCCGCGAATGGGTTCAGCGAACCGACGAAGTGAACGCGGCGCTGGTTGATGCGACGCGTGGGCGTGCCGATCTCGTTTTCCGATGGACGTCCTAGAACGTGTGACGACAGAGAACAAACCACCCCGTCGACCTGATCAGGGTTGACGGATCGACCACCGCTACCCGCCTCCAGACGCGGGTAAACCCACCCCGGCGCGCGCCAAAATCAGTCGCGCCGCACTCACACCAACGCAATCCCCGTTCGCCCCAATCCTCGGTCGCGAAACATCGGCATTGCCTAAACACCTCCCATCGCATCGCAGCAAAAAAAACGGCAAACCTGCCGTAGCGCCAGCGTTTCCGCCTTGATCGCACCGCACCAAGCTCGACCCGTCAAACAAATCCGCTTGACTAATACTGTGTGTGGAATATTGTATATCACAAACCAAACAACGCCAGCCAAGGAGGAGAGACGTTATGGCAGAAGTACTGAACTACCCGCAGACCGCCACTGCAGCCGAGACAGCGAAGCAGGAAACACCGGCGACCACCGACGGTTTCCATCTGGTCATCGACGCCCTGAAGCTGAACGACCTCAATACCATCTTTGGGCTGGTCGGCATTCCGATTACCGATTTGGCGCGACTTGCGCAAGCCGAAGGCATGCGCTTCATCGGCTTTCGTCATGAACAGCATGCGGGCAATGCGGCCGCCATTTCCGGCTATATGACGCAAAAGCCGGGCATCTGCATGACCGTGTCAGCGCCGGGCTTCCTGAACGGCCTGACGGCGCTTGCCAACGCGACCACGAACTGTTTCCCGATGATCCTGATCAGCGGATCCAGCGAGCGTGAGATCGTCGACTTGCAGCAAGGCGACTACGAGGAGATGGACCAGCTCAACGCCGCCAAGCCCTACGCGAAGGCCGCGTACCGCGTTCTGCACGCGGAAGACATCGGCATCGGCATTGCGCGTGCGATCCGTGCGGCCGTGTCGGGCCGTCCCGGCGGCGTCTACCTGGACTTGCCGGCGAAACTGCTGTCCCAGACCATCGACGCCGTGAAGGGCAAGCAGTCCCTGGTACGCGTGGTCGACGCGGCGCCGCGTCAGCTTCCCGCGCCTGACTCGGTCAAGCGTGCGCTCGACTTGCTGAAAAGTGCGAAGCGTCCGCTCATCCTGCTCGGCAAGGGCGCGGCTTACGCCCAGGCCGACGCACAGATTCGCGAGCTCGTCGAAAAGAGCGGCATTCCTTATCTGCCGATGTCGATGGCCAAGGGATTGCTGCCCGATACGCACGAACAATCGGCGTCCGCCGCGCGCTCGTTCGTGCTGCAGGAAGCCGACGTCGTGCTGCTGATCGGCGCGCGCCTGAACTGGCTGTTGTCGCACGGCAAGGGCAAGACGTGGGGCGGCGCACCGAAGCACTTCATCCAGGTCGACATCTCGCCGACGGAAATCGACAGCAACGTGGCGATCGCGGCACCGGTGATCGGCGATATCGGGTCCTGCGTGTCGGCGTTGCTGGGAGGCATGGATGCCAGCTTCCCGAAGCCCGCCGCCGAGTGGACGGATGCGATCTCCGAGCGCAAGAACAAGAACCTGGAAAAGATGGCCGCGACGCTCGCCAAGAACCCGTCGCCGATGAATTTCCACAGCGCATTACGCGCGATTCGCGACGTGTTGAAGACGCGCCCGGACATCAACGTGGTCAATGAAGGGGCGAACACCCTCGACTACGCCCGCAGCATCATCGACATGTATGAGCCGCGCAAGCGCTTCGACTCGGGTACGTGGGGAATCATGGGTATCGGCATGGGCTTCGCGATCGGCGCGGCGGTCACGAGCGGCAAGCCGGTCGTCGCCATTGAAGGCGACAGCGCGTTCGGTTTCAGCGGCATGGAACTCGAAACCATCTGCCGCTACGACCTGCCGGTTTGCACCATCGTCTTCAACAACAACGGCGTGTATCGCGGCACCGACGTGAACCCGACCGGCGGCAAGGATGTTGCCCCGACGGTGTTCGTCAAGGGCGCGCGCTACGACAAGATGATTGAGGCATTTGGTGGCGTAGGCCGCCACGCCACGACGCCGGAAGAGCTGACGACGGCACTTCAGGAAGCCATTGCATCTGGCAAGCCGACGCTCATCAATGCGGTTATCGATGAAGCCGCCGGCACCGAAAGCGGCCGCCTGACGAATCTGAATCCGCAAAGCACGGCGATGAAAAAGTAATCCGCTTGGCCGGTACCGGCGGTACCGGCTGGATCGGTGGCATTGACGGCTTTGCCCAAACGCGCCGCTGATGCCGCCGCAAGAACATTGAGTAATCCACCTTTAGCCAGTGAGTCAGGAGACAGGAATCATGAGCAAGCCACTCGATGGAATCAAGATTATCGACTTCACGCACGTGCAGGCAGGTCCGGCCTGCACGCAGTTGCTTGCGTGGTTCGGCGCCGACGTGATCAAGGTGGAACGCCCGGGCTCCGGCGACGTCACCCGCACGCAACTGCGCGATATCCCGGATGTCGACGCGCTGTATTTCACGATGCTCAATAGCAACAAGAAGTCCCTCACGCTCGACACCAAGAAGCCGGAGGGCAAGGAAGTCCTTGAGAAGCTTATTAAGGAATCCGATGTGATGGTGGAAAACTTCGGTCCGGGCGCACTCGACCGGATGGGCTTCCCGTGGCAGTACATCAAGGAACTGAACCCGAAGATGATCCTGGCGTCCGTGAAAGGCTTCAGCGACGGCCACCATTACGACGACCTGAAAGTCTATGAAAACGTTGCGCAATGCGCGGGCGGTGCGGCATCGACCACGGGGTTCTGGGACGGTCCGCCGACCATCAGCGCAGCGGCGCTAGGCGACAGCAACACCGGCATGCATCTCGCCATCGGCATCCTGACGGCGCTGATTGGACGCGACAAGACGGGCAAGGGGCAGAAAGTCGCGGTATCGATGCAGGACAGCGTGCTCAACCTGTGCCGCGTGAAACTGCGTGACCAGCAGCGTCTGGACCGGCTTGGTTACCTGGAAGAATATCCGCAATACCCGCACGGCGAATTCAGCGATGTCGTTCCACGCGGCGGCAACGCCGGCGGCGGCGGTCAGCCGGGCTGGGTGCTGAAATGCAAGGGCTGGGAAACCGATCCGAACTCGTACATCTACTTCACGATCCAGGGTCACGCGTGGGCGCCGATTTGCCGCGCGATCGGCAAACCCGAGTGGATCGAAGACGCGAACTACAACACGGCTTCTGCACGTCAGCCGCATATCTTCGACATCTTCAAGACGATCGAAGAATGGCTCGCCGATAAAACCAAGTTCGAGGCGGTGGACATCCTGCGCAAGTTCGATATTCCTTGCGCGCCTGTGCTGACGATGAAAGAGCTGGCCAATGATCCTTCGTTGCGTGAGAGCGGCACGATTGCCGAAGTCCAGCACAAGGAACGCGGCTCGTATCTCACGGTGGGTAGCCCGATCAAGTTCTCGGACATGAAGCCGGAGATCACGGGATCACCGTTATTGGGCGAGCATACGGACGAAGTGCTCGAGGGCCTCGGTTACAGCAGCGCGCAAATCGCCAACCTGCATCAGAAACAAGCCGTTTAAACGCGATAAACGCGAAAGCGCAGCGCCGTGGATTGCCTTGACGGACCCACGGCGCTGCCTGAATCGCGGCCAGATAAGACCAAGGCCATTTCAACAATGAATAGCGCCATGCATACCAAATTCCCCATCGATTTCGAGCAACTGGTTGGCGTGATCGGCGACGCGGTTGTCATCTCCGACGCCAGTGGCGCGATCACCCTATGGAACCCGGCTGCCGAGCGCATGTTCGGGTTCACGCCCGAAGAAGCGCTGGGCAATTCGCTGGACATCATCATTCCCGAACGCTTGCGCGGACGTCACTGGAGCGGCTACGAAAAAACCATGGCGACCGGCGAGACACGTTACGGACACGACGTGCTGCGCGTGCCGGCTGTGCACAAGGACGGCCGGTCCTTATCGATTGCATTCACGGTCGCGTTGCTGCATTCAGCGGGAGCGCAACAGAGTGTGACCGGCATCGTAGCCGTCATACGCGATGAAACCAGCCGCTTCACCGAAGAGCGCAATCTGCGCAAGCGCCTCGCTGAACTCGAAGCAAAATCCGGCACGTGAGCCGAAGACAGGGACTACACCCGGGACTGCGCGCGGGACCGCACTACAGTACAAGGAGACAACAATGACCGCCCAAGCGGACTTGAAACGTTACGAACTGCTGATTGGTGGCGAAGCAGTGGCGCCCGGTGGCGGCGCGTATTCGAGCATTATCGATCCATCGACCGAGACGCCGATAGCAAGCGTTGCCCAGGGCACCGCGGCGGATGTCGACCGTGCCGTGCAGGCGGCGCGCGCCGCGTTGAAACCGTGGAATGCAATCAGGGCATCTGAACGCGGCCGGATCCTGATGCGCTTTGCAGAATTGATGCGTACGCGTCAGGATGAAATTGCCGCAGTGGAAAGTCTCGACGCCGGCAAGCCGATCTCCGGTGTGCGGCGACAGGATGTACCGGCTGCCATCGACACCCTCGCGTATTACGCCGGCTGGTGCGACAAGATCAATGGACAAGTGGTGCCCACGCGCCCGGACGCGCTGACCTACACGGTGCGCGAACCGGTCGGCGTGGTCGCGGCTATCGTGCCGTGGAATTTCCCGTTGATGATCGGCATGTGGAAGATCGCGCCCGCGCTTGCCTGCGGCTGCACACTGGTCGTCAAGCCCGCGGAGCTGACGCCGTTATCGGCGTTGATGCTCGGCCGGCTCGCGCTGGAAGCGGGCGTGCCGCCGGGTGTACTCAATATTGTTACCGGCAAGGGCTCGGTGGTCGGCGACGCCCTCGTGGCGCATCCGGGTGTGGACAAGGTCACGTTCACCGGCTCGCCCTCAGTCGGTCGGGGAATCTTGCAGGGCGCGGCGGTCAACTTCAAGCGAGTCACGCTCGAACTGGGCGGCAAGTCCGCCAACGTCATTTTCGCCGATGCCAATCTCGATCAGGCCGCACGCGCGGCTGCGTCGGGGATTTTTTTCAACGCGGGGCAAGTGTGTTCCGCGGGCTCGCGCGTGCTCGTCCAGCGATCTGTGTATGACGAGGTCGTTGAACGTCTGGCGCAGCGTGCGAAGTTGATTACGCTGGGTGATCCATCGCAGAAAGAGACGTCCATGGGACCGCTCATTTCCGCGAAGCAGATGCAGACGGTGCTCGATTACGTGGACATTGGCAAGCGCGAAGGGGCGTCAGTCGTGTCGGGTGGAAGGCGATGGGGCGAGCGCGGCTATTTCGTCGAGCCCACGGTGTTTGCCAATGTCGAGCACGAGATGCGTATCTCGCAGGAAGAGATCTTCGGTCCCGTGGTCAGCGTGATTCCCTTCGACGATGAAGCCGATGCCGTGCGCATTGCCAACGGGACGCTGTACAGCCTCGCGGCGGGCGTGTGGAGCGCGGATATAGGCCGAGTGCACAGGATGGCGTCGGCGCTGAGGGCCGGCACGGTCTGGGTGAATACGTACGGTTATACCGATGTGCGATTGCCGTGGGGCGGCTCGGGTGATTCAGGCTTTGGCCGCGAGCACGGGGATGTGGCTATCGAGAACTTCACTGAGCCTAAGAGCGTGTGGGTGTCGCTGGCGCAATGAGGGTGTATGCAAGAAGGGAGCGGGTTGTTCAACCCGCTCCCTTCGAGAACTTAGTACCTGCCTGAGGTATGACCCCAGGCGCGAACAACTCTGCGCTTCAAGGTTCAAGCTTCAAGCGGCTTGCGCATGTGGGCTGTCGCAGTCGGGCCGCCACATCCGTGCGCCGCGCGTGTCGTCGGCGCGGGCGATGGTCGTGGCACGGCACGCCTCGTAATACGCGTTTTTCCTGCTCACGATGGCCTCGCACAGGAACTCCGCGCTGTACGCCTTGAGCAAATGAGGGCAATGCAATTCGATGTACTGCGCAATGCGCGCCTGATCGCTGGGTGCGTGCGCCAGCGACTGAAGTGTTTCCACGTCCCAGCGGAACATCAGGTCAAGTTCTTCGAAGGCGCTGTTGTAGGCACAAAGCTGGGTCTGGAGTTCGCGTGCATCGGCGATCGTGGCTTGTGAACGGTTCATGGTCGTTTGTCTCCGGTCCCATGCAATGTAATTGCGAAGTTAGCCATGAATGACAGCGTGCTGTGGCTGCGTGGCTTAACTGAAGGATAGGAACATTGATCCATATACGATAGTCACTTGTTTTTAGCGTAACTATTAAAGATACCTAATAGATGGTTTACCCGATATGCGTAATAGCCGAGATTTGCGCCGCCCCTTCGTCGATGAGGAATTGCTTGAACGCCATCGCCACTGCCGGAAGCCGCTTGTTATGACGATGCACGAGATACCAGTTGAGCATCACGGGAAAACCCGCTATGTCGAGCACGGCGAGCCGTCCGATCTGCAGCTCCATGCTGACCGTATGCGCCGACAAGAAGCTGATCCCCATGCCGGCAATCACCGCCTGCTTGATGGTCTCCGTGCTGGTGATCTCCATGGCGATGTTCAGCGGCTTGAGCCGTCCCGCGAAACCTTCCTCCATCGAATTCCAGGTGTCGGAACCGCGCTCCCTGACAATGAACGGCTCGTCGACAAGCGACTCCAGCGCAATGTTCTTCTTGCCCACCAGCGGATGACCAGGGGGCGCCACGATCACGTAAGGGTGCGGGGCAAACGACACGTTCTCGGTGTCCATGTCCTTGGGCGGCCGAACCATGATCGCGAGGTCGGTGAGGTTGTCGGTGAGCTGGTGCAGCAGTTCTTCGCGGTTATGAACCGCCAGGTTCAGCTTGACGTCGGTATTGCGCTTGGTGAATTCGGCCAGCAGGCGCGGAAAGAAATAGTCCCCGGCACTGATCACGGCCACGTTCAGCGTGCCTCCGGAAATACCCTTGAGTCGCGCCATGGCGTCGTCGGCTTCCCGGAACTGCTCGAGGATCGCGCGGCTGTGGTGAAGCATTTCCTGACCGGCCGATGTCAGGTAGATCTTCTTGCCAAGCTGCTCGAAAAGCGGCAATCCCGCGTGCTCCTCGAGCTGCTTGACCTGCGTGGAGACGGCCGGCTGGGTGAGATAGAGCTCTTCGGCGGCGCGCGAGAAGCTGAGCCGCCGTGCAACGGTTTCGAATATTTTCAGTTGCCTAAGCGTCGCATTTCGCATCATCACGGATCTCCACCTATAAACGATCCTGAATTTATACAATAAATTTTTCTAACTTTCCCTAATCGTTTTTCTGCCGCAGGATGCTTTCAACGTGCGGTAGTTTCGTAAGGTGCACGCGGGGAGAGGCTAGCGGCAGGGTCTTCCCCTATATCCGTCAGAACATTGGGAATCGCTTAAAAATGGTTCTTCTATCACCGACCTTGACTTACGGCCTGCAGGATGGGCACGGCCGTATCCGGCACCGCCCCGCCACGAATACGTACGCCTGACCGACCAAGACCCCTCACACCGGTGACCAAGACACGGTGTGCCGCAGTCGATTTAGTAATCGATGAAGCAGTCGAATACGCGCCGCACGAGCGCTGAAACATAACGGAGACAGACATGGCAAACGCAGCGACGGCACCGGCCGCTGGTCAGCCCAAACTGGGGTGGCACAACAATCGGTGGGCTCAACTCGCCATCGGCATCATCTGCATGGGCCTGGTCGCCAATCTGCAGTACGCATGGACTTTATTCGTAGTCCCGATGGATGCGAAACATCACTGGGGCCAGGCGGCGATTCAAACCGCGTTCACCATTTTCATCGTCACGGAAACCTGGCTGGTGCCGCTGGAAGGCTGGCTCGTCGATAAATTCGGCCCGCGGCCGGTCGTGATCGGCGGTTCGATCTGTGCGGCGCTTGGCTGGATCATCGATGCAAACGCCACCAGCCTGGTCCATCTCTACATTGCGGCAGTGATCGCCGGCGTGGGCGCGGGTTGCGTGTACGGCACCTGCGTGGGCACGGCGCTTAAGTGGTTCCCGGACAAGCGCGGCCTTGCTGCCGGTTTGACGGCGGCAGGTTTCGGCGCGGGCGCGGCGGTCACGGTCATCCCCATCTCGAACATGATTCAGCGTTCAGGCTACGAACACACCTTCGTGTTCTTCGGGATCTTCCAGGGCGTCTGCATCCTGTTGCTCGGCATGCTGCTGGTTCGTCCGAGGCCGCCGGCTTATGCGGTTCCGGCCAAGCGCGTGGTGGCGTCGAAGATCGACTACACGACGGCCCAGATGGTGCGCTCACCGCTCTTCTGGGTGCTGTACATGATGTTCGTGTTCGTTGCGGCGGGCGGCGTGATCGCCACCGCGCAACTCGGACCGATCGCGAAGGAATATGGCTTTGCCAAGATGCCGGTCAGCCTGCTCGGCGTGACCTTGCCGCTCCTGACCATGGCGCTGTCGATCGACAACCTGTGCAACGGTTTCACCCGTCCGCTCTGCGGCTGGATCTCGGACAAGATCGGCCGCGAGAACACCATGTTCTTCATCTTCATCGGCGAAGGCGTTGCGTTGCTTGGTCTCATGGAGTTCGGCCACAACCCGTACTTGTTCATGTTCTTCGCAGCCATTACGTTCCTGTGCTGGGGTGAAATCTTCTCGATCTTTCCGGCCACCTGCGCCGATACCTTCGGCAGTAAATACGCCGCCGCCAACGCCGGCACGCTTTATACGGCGAAAGGCACGGCTTCCATGCTGGTACCGCTTGCCTCGGTGCTGTCGGCCATTGGCTCATGGGACGCGGTGTTCATCGCGACGGCCAGCGTTTCGATTGCCGCTGGCTTGTGCGCGAAGTTCGTGCTCGCGCCGATGAGAAAGCGCTGGATCGAAAACACGGTTGCCGAGTCGAGGCGCCTCGATGCCGCTACGTTTCAGACTGCCTGGACAGAAGCCCCGCGCAACTCGTCGGCACAATGACTCGTAGCCAGACTGATGCCGTGCAGGGATTGAAGGCGTCCGGCGTGTCGCTGCAGCAGCTACGCTTGTTCGTGATCTTGGCGCAGCATCGGAGTTTCACCCAGGCGGGCAACGCGCTCGGCGTGACGCAGTCGGCGGCGAGCCGCGGCATCAGGGAACTGGAAGACCTGCTTGAACTGAGGTTGTTCGACCGCACGACCCGCCAGGTTGCGCTCACCGATACCGGGCGCGCGCTGCTTCCGCGCATTGCGTTACTGGTCGATGAACTCGAAGTGGCGCTGCGTTTCGGACAGCAGGTTTCTACGGTCGAAAGCGGCGTGGTGTCCATAGCGAGCAGTTCCAGCCTGGTCGCTTCGGTGCTGCCGACGCTGCTCTCATCGTGCCGGGCGAGCTACCCCAATATCGCGTTGACGCTGCATGATGCGCGGCAGAGCAGGGTGCTCGAGCTCGTGCGCGCCGGCGATGCAGACATGGGCGTAATGACCGGTCCCGTAAACGATAGAGATCCTCACGATCTCCACGATCTCCACGATTTATCGACGGAAACGCTTTTCTCCGAGTCCCTGTGCGCGATCGTGCCGGCGCGACATGCGCTGGCATCGCACACGACGGTGCGATGGCGCGACATGAGCGGTGCGAGCCTGTTCCTTCTCGACGACGACACAGGCAGTTTCGATGTCATCGCACGTGCGCTCGATGAATATGGCGCGTCGAACGTCAAGCTTCAGCGGCTGACTCAGGCCGCGAGCGTCGTGCAGATGGTCGCGGCTGGACTTGGAATTGGCATCCAGCCGATGCACGCAGGCGCAGCGTCTGCTCAAGCGCTGGTTCAATCGGTGCCGCTATGGCCGTCGGTGACGCGAACCGTAGCGCTCGTGAAGCGGAAAAGCCGCACGTTGCCAGTCCAGGCAGCGCGTATCTGGACGCACGTCGTTTCGTCCTATGATGAGCAACATAAGCCGCTGCAAACCGCTCACGCCTGACCCTCAATCCACTGAATATTCGAAGCGCGGCTCCCTGAAAAAGAGTCGCGCTTTTTTCTTGCGCTTTCTTCGTTGTTATCCAATACTGAATCTAATATGTTGTATATCAGAAGAGAAAATGGTCCAGGAGACGACAATGAAAATTTGCATTTACGGTGCCGGTGCGATCGGCGGTTACATGGGTGCGCAACTGGCCCGAGCGGGGGCGGATGTCAGTTTCGTCGCACGCGGGCCGCATCTGGCTGCCATGCAGGCGAACGGCGTGCGCTTGCAGATCGATGGCGAGGAGCACACGGTCAAGGTGCGCTGCACGAACAATCCTGCGGAACTCGGGCCGCAGGATTACGTGGTGATTGCGCTTAAGGCGCATTCGGTGCCGGGCGTAGTCGATTTGATGCAACCGCTGCTGGGGCCGGATACCGCGGTGGTTACCGCGGTGAACGGCCTGCCGTACTGGTATTTCCATGAGCACGGCGGCGCGCTGGCCGGCACCACGCTGGAAAGCGTCGATCCGGGCGGCCGGCAGTGGCAAGTGCTTGGGGCCGAGCGGGCGATAGGCTGCGTGCTGATTCCCGCCGCCGAAATTGCGGAGCCTGGCGTGATCCGTCATGTGTATGGCAAGAAATTTCCTATCGGCGAGCCGAGCGGGCTGGTGACGCCGCGCCTGCAGGCGTTCCACGACATCATGAGCGCCGCCGATATGGAGGCGCCGATGCGCGACAACATCCGCGATGAGATCTGGCTGAAGCTGTGGGGCAACCTCTGTTTCAACCCGATCAGCGCACTGACAGGCGCCACGCTCGACGTCCTCACCAGTGATCCGGCAGTACGCAAGCTGTCGCGCCAGATGATGGAGGAGGCGCAGGGCATTGCCGAGAAGCTAGGCGTTCATTTCCGTGTCGATGTGGAAAAGCGCATCAACGGCGCGGCCGCGGTCGGCGCTCACAAGACCTCGATGCTGATGGATTGCGAAGCGCGCCGGCCCATGGAGATCGATCCGATTGTGACCGTCGTGCAGGAAATCGGCCGAAAACTCGCTGTCGACACGCCGATGATCGACGCCGTCCTCGCGCTGATCAAGCTGCGTGAAGGCGTCAACCAGGGAACGGCCAAGCCCGGTATCAAAACGATTGAATCCTTCACGCGTTCGCAAAAAGCCGCTTAAACTGCGAACACGGAAGGGCTGTTGTTTCTGATATATCACATACGAAATATGTTGCGTTGCGCTGCGACGCAACATATACTGAAGGCTCTTGGAGTAAACCACTAGGAGCCGGAAATGAGCATCGCTTTATTAGTCGTGGTCGGAATTGCCTTGGTAGCGGGCGGTGTGGGTGTGACGTTTGCACTGGCATCGGCGGTGCCGCAAGACGTGTTGCAGCGCGCGCAGGACAATGGTCGGTACGCTGGGCTGACGGCGGATGACCAGGGCGGCAGCACGGGTACACGGGCGACGACGGGCGTGCGGAACCTGGGACATCAAACCATCAATGCCATCTGATACTGAAGTTGCTGCAACCCCGGCTAATCTTCTTGAACCGCGGGCGGAAAGCAGGCCTGCTGGCGTGACACTTTCGCTGGCGCCGATCAACGCGACGGTTTCGTTGCGGGACCAGGCTTATGCACGACTGCGCCAGGCTATTTCCGAGGCGGATATTTATCGTTCGCGGGAAGAGATCCGGCTGGATGAGAAGGATTTGACTGAGGCGCTGGGCGTGAGTCGTACACCGATTCGCGAAGCCATGACGTTGCTTGAGCAGGAAGGGTTTCTGCGAACGGTGCCGCGTCGCGGGATTTATATCGTGCGCAAGACCAAGCACGAGATTGTAGAGATGATCAATATGTGGGCCGCGCTGGAAAGCATGGCGGCGAGGCTCGCGACTCAGCGTGCGACGGATGCAGAGATTGCAACGTTACGGCACATGTTTGACCATTTTCAGAATCAGGCGCCGGCTGAGCATATTGAAGAGTATTCGGAGGCGAATATCGTCTTCCACCAGGCGATTGTGCAGTTGAGCAAGTCGCAGATCATCTTCGATACGATCAAGAATATTTTCGTGCATGTGCGCGCGATCCGGAAGATGACGATTTCGCAAAGCGATCGGGCAGCGCGCTCGATTGAAGACCATATGAAGATCATCGAGGCGCTTGAAGCGCGGGATACTGAATTGGTCGAGAGGCTGGTGCGGCAGCATTCGCTGGATCTGGCGGCGTTCGTCGAGGCGAATTGCGATTTTCTGGATTAAGAGTTAGAGGTTCGTTCGCATTTATTTGGTTGGGGCGGGGCGCTGCAAGCCCTCCGTACGATCCAGCACGAAATGATGTGGGCCGCCGAGAGTCCGCCGTGTACAAAACTGCCGCGTGCCTTCAGCGGCTGCGTGAACGGCTCAAGGCTTTGCCGAACGAAAAACGAACCCGTCGCGCGTGCGAGGGCGCGTCAACGCCGACCTGAACGTTACACCGTTCGATACCTTAAGAAGGACCTTAACTGAATGACATTACCGTTAGGTGCGTCAGTTTTAGGTGCAATTCGACATTGAATGGTCATTGATACGTTATGCAAATCACCACGCATACTTAACCCCTGCGCGCACGACATAAGCGTGATAGCTCTGCGCGCCCCAAACTCCGCTCACATTGCTCCAGGCGCTCCAGTTCTTGCCAAGATCGCCGTTAAGCCCGAGCTTCACCTCATAGCGATTCTCTGGATAAAGACTGCCCACCGGTATCTGATTAAACGAGATTGAGCTATCGGTACTGGTATGCCACCAATTCACGGTGGCGTAGAACTGCATCGTCTTGTTGGCGCTGCGCTGGAACGTGCGTTGCAGCCGCAGTCCAAGCCGCGTGATCACGCCGCTGGAATCGGCGCCATTCACATGCGTGCCATTGAGCTCGGCCAGCGAGTCTTCCCGATAATCGGCGTAGATCAACTGGCCTTGTGGCTCGAACACCCAGTCGTTGATCAGCGCAAACGCATAGCCCGACTCGCCCGAGATCGCCCAGCCGCGCGCGTTGTAGTTCACTGTAGGCAAGTCCTCGCCGACAACGCTATTGTTAAACCAGCCGTATTGCACCCAGGTATCGGCGTAAGCACCGAGCCGGCTTGCATCGTTCTGATACCAGGTGCCGTAGGCGCCGATGCTATAGCCCGCGACGTTGCCACGCGCAGTCGCCGGGTTCCCCGCGGCTTCTGCGTTGCTTTGGGCAGTCTCGTAAGTCGCCATCAGCCCGAGATGCAGCAGATCGGCACCGGGTGTGAGCTTTTTCTGCGCTACTTCCACGCCGCCTTGCATCAGGAACGAATCGGTGTTCACGTGGAAGGTGCCATCGCTGCTATTGCTGCCTTCGTTACGTCCCTCCATGCGTAGCCAGACAGAACCGGGTCGGCTTGACCCATCGGCATTGGCCGCGCTTTGCGAGGTTCCGCTCGCGCGATCATCCAGACTGTGCACGAACATTTCTGCGGCCACACGCTGGTTTGCCAGATAAGCGGCCACTTCAGGTCGGAAGAGTGGTTGCGGTGGGTTAGGCGGCGTGGGCGGATCAGGGGGCGTGGGCGGTGTTGGTTCAAGCTCCGAGCGCAGATACCAGTTGCCATCGGCGTTTTGTGCGCCACCCTGAAGCAGTTGATATTCATACGGGCCCGCTACCGCGCGCCCACTTAGCACGAACGCGTCGGCGGCCGAATGCGTCGGGTCCTGAACCTGCACTACCATGATGCCGTTGTCGACACTCGGCGCTCCGGCCCCGCCGAGATTGTTCACCACGAGTTGCGTGGCGCCTTTGGTTCCGAGCGCAGTGGCGCCAGCGACCAGTAAATCGGAGCTCGATGCGCTGCCGCCTTCATTCAACACCGTGTTGACCAGGAGTCGGCCGCCGTTGGACGTATAAGTGCCGCCTACAATCATGCGGTCTCCGGCTGTGCCATTAGCCATCGTCAAGGTGCCGCTGTTGTTGAGATTGCCAGCAATGGTGAAACTCGCATCGGGACCATTGGCGAAGACGGGTAGCGCGTTGCCTACGCCGATCAAGCCATTATTGACCACCGATCCAGCGACGCTGCCATAGCCGCCCAACGCACCCGCTGCGCCTACGGTTACCAGACCGCCCCCGGCTAGATTGGCATTGGTGTGCGCCGCGTCGCCAATGGCGAGCGTGCCACTATTGATGTTGGTATTGCCGCTGTAAGTTTGCACGCTATTGAAGACCAGCTTGCCGGTGCCGTCTTGAGTGACCGATCCGGTGCCACTAATGATGTTGGCGAAGAATACGCTATCCGAATGATTGAAGACCAGTGCAGCGTTATCGGTGATGTTGCTGGCAACTGAACCAGTGGTGCCGCCATTACCCAGTTGCAAGGTGCCCGCGCTGATCGTGGTGGCACCGGTGTAGGTGTTGTCGCCCGTCAGGATCAGGGTGCCAGTGCCCGCTTGCGTGAGTGAGCCGGTGCCGCTGACCACGCCGTCATAAGTCGCGGTGTCGCTGCGATTAAATGCCAAAGCCGCGTTATCGGTGATATTGCCGATAACCGAACCGGTGGTGCCGCCACTACCAATCTGCAGCGTGCCCGCGTTAATCGTGGTGCCACCCGTATAGGTACTAGCTGCCGATAGCGTGAGCGTGCCCTCGCCGTTCTTGGTCAGCGTCGTGCCATTCCACGGCACACTTGAAGCAGGCTGATCACTCAACGCGACATCGACATTGAAGGCATCAGTGCTGTTGGCAAGCGTAAATACGCCGTTGCCTTGAGTCGCCCCGGCAAACCAGGTCAACCCAAGGCCAACGTTGTAGTCCAGGCCATTGGCCGACTTGCCCTCAGTCAGCGTAAGGTAGTCAACCGGACTTGACGATCCGCCCACAGTGACGGATGTGAAATCGTTCGTGATGCGGCCGGTGGTGTGAATGACATTGAACTCAGTGGCGGTCAACGCGCTCGCGCTGGTCGGTGGCGTGGGCGCAGTGAATCCGGTGATGTTGAGCGTCCCCGCCAGATTCGCGCTGGTCGCCGCAATGACGGGCTGCGTGCTGCCTATCTCGACGTTGAGCGTGCTGCCCGCAGCCTGCGTGAAAGCGCCGCCTACGGCCAGGGTGGAATCAGCGGCGATCTGGGTGGTCGCACCGCTGCCGGTAGTGTAGTTGCCGGTAATAGTGAGTGCACCAGGCTGCGCCAGATTCAACGTTCCGGCTGTGACATTCGCGCTGGCGACTGACGACCCAGCACCCGTGAGCGTGGTCGTGCCGGTACCCGTTTGCGTCAGTGAACCTGTGCCACTCACTGCGCCGCCAACGGTGAGCACATTCGACCGGTTGAATACCAGTGCGCCGTTATTTGTGACGTCACCTGTAATGCTGCCGGTGGTGCCTCCATTGCCGATTTGCAAGCTGCCAGCGCTGATGGTGGTGCCACCGGCGTATGTATTGGATCCCGTCAGGGCGAGCGTACCAGTGCCCGCTTGGGTCAGGCTGCCATTGCCGCTAATCACATTTGCATAGGTGACGTCATCTGAGCGATTAAAGGTCAGCGTTCCCCCGCTATTGACGGCAATATCGCCACTCACACTACCCGTGGCTTTGCCATTGCCAATCTTTAGCGCCGCGCCGCTATTAATGTTCGTGCCGCCACCGCTGCCACTGTTGTTCAGCGTGCCGGTAACGGTAAGGGTGCCGCTCTGGAGCGTGGTGGCTGCGGTGGTCGTGCCTGTGGTTGATACGTTGCCACTTAAAAGCCAACTGGTACCCGACATCGTCAAACCAGTGAATCCGGTGAGGGCGTTGCTCGCGCTGCCGGTGCCTTGCAGCACGAGGTTGTTGTTGGTACCTGAAGTGACCGCGGCGCTGCCGTTGAGCACGGAACCAGTTCCCAGTGTCAACGTGTTGTTGCTGCCGCCTATGGAAACGGCAGTACCGTCTGTGCCGGTAATGGTGCCGGTGTTAGTCAGCGCCACTCCGTTTCCACTAGTGTTTGTTATCTGCACCCCTATACTGCCTGATATGAGTCCGCTATTGGCCATTATCCCGGTGCTCGTACTACGCGCCAGTATGCCTGGCGCTCCTCCAGTCGAAGTAATCGAACCAGCGTTGCTGATCGTCAGCGGCCCGGCGTCGATAAAAATGCCGGGGCTGGCACTGGAGCTGATCGTTCCGGTGGCGCTTTGTGTTACGCCTCCGCCAGTGAGGAATCGCATTCCAGCGGCAGATCCTGAAATTGCGCCATCATTGATGACAGTGGCAAATCCGCTATCGCTATAAATGCCGTAAAAACCTGCAGAGCTGAGGCTCGCTCCGCTGTGGTTGATGATAGTCCCGCCATTGAGCAGTCTGATTCCTGCCACCCCAAGACTCGAATTAGCCGTACTCACAATAGTGCCGAAGTTTTCCACCGTGGCTGCGTTCGTTATGGCTGAATTCAGTTGAATGGCCGCTATGCCGGTGCTCTGCGTGTTTTGCGTGATCGTGCCACTGTTGGTCAATTGCCAGTTCTTGCTGTTATCGCCAGCAATGGCGTTGCCCGTGTTAACCGTGATAGTAGTCGCGGATGGCACCACAAAAGTATTGGTAGTCGGGTCCAGCGTTTGCAAGACAACTGGGCTGGTTGAACTGTTGATGGTGGTGGCGGAGATATTTTCCGATGCAGTTGAACCTAGTAGAAACGGAACCCCCATTAGTAGTGTTTTGACCGCTGCGTTTATCAATGGATATCGTAGCCGAATGACTCGTACTTTTCTTGGAGAGTTCGATTTATGCATGTTTGATTACCTCGTATAAAACACACTATGTCTTAACGGATCAACAGCGTTTGATACTAAGCGGTGTATTCATGTTCGGCGTAGCAGCCAGAGAAATAACGGGTGTTTTTCTATCGATTTGTTAAACGATTACATTTTTTCGGCATGCGATATAAAACCCACCTGATAACGCCAAAAATAAGGTTTCAATTCATACTCTAGCATTCAAGTTTGATATATCTCACAATAATTTTTAAACGTATTGATTGATGAGAGAGGTGAAATAATGACCATTGCCATTCGTTTTCATAAAACTATTCTCAGCGGAGGCCTCGAATGAAGATGGCCATTATTGCTAGAACAAGTGGTTTTCGTTGTCACCGAGTAAGTGCGGGTGGTGCCCCAAAAGCACGGTGCTCGCCAGAGCCGCGGAGGTGTGAAACCCTCCTTTTCCGAACACGGATACCCACATGCTTTGCCATCGATGACTGAGACAGCCTAAGGGATATCCCGCGCTAAGCCCGAATAGCCTCGCACCAAATGAACGGCATCTTTTCGCTCATGCCGCTTGATAATCCTGGCGACCCCGTGGCGTTGAGCCAGACATTCGTTTTGTAATAGTTCTGACTCTTTATCTGCGCACCACCGTCGCTTGAATGTTTAGTCACGCTACGCCCGACCCCTCCCGTTGTGAGATCCCCGCGCACTGCAGCAAAAAATCACCCAATCTGTCATAGCACAAGCATCTTCAGCCTGCTGCGTCGCACAATTCCCTGCGTGCCGCGCGAAAACCCTTGACTAATACTGTGTATGGAATATTGTATATCACAGTGACGACACTTTATTTCCGGCACCATGAGGGCGCTCCCCATCTACAGAAGCGGAAAAAACAGCCCATCATGGTCGGAGCAATACGAAACAAAACGAATCCGCAACACTAAAACCCGGCACGGCCCACAGGGCACTACCGAAGAGCATCACAAGTACCACGATATAAAACCTACTAAAGGTTAGGAGACAGGCATGAGCAAAGCCCTAGACGGGGTGCGTATCCTCGATTTCACGCACGTTCAATCGGGCCCGACCTGCACGCAATTGCTTGCATGGTTCGGCGCCGATGTCATCAAGGTCGAGCGCGCCGGCGCCGGCGACATCACGCGCGAGCAACTGCGCGATATCCCCGACGCCGACAGCCTCTACTTCACCATGCTCAACCACAACAAACGTTCGATCACCATCGATACGAAAAACCCCGACGGCAAAAAGGTCCTCGAGTCGCTCGTGAAGAGTTGCGACGTGCTGGTCGAGAATTTCGCCCCCGGCGCACTCGACCGCATGGGCTTCACATGGGAACGCATCCAGGAACTGAACCCGAGGATGATCGTGGCATCGGTGAAAGGCTTCGGCCCCGGCCCCTACGAAGACTGCAAGGTCTACGAGAACGTCGCACAGTGCGCAGGCGGTGCGGCTTCGACCACAGGTTTCGACGACGGGCCGCCGGTCGTCAGCGGCGCCCAAATCGGCGACTCAGGCACGGGCCTGCATCTCGCGCTCGGCATTGTCACCGCGCTCTACCAACGCAACGCCACCGGCCGCGGCCAGAAGGTGCTCGCCGCCATGCAGGACGGCGTGCTCAACCTCTGCCGCGTGAAACTGCGCGATCAGCAACGGCTTGAACGCACCGGCACGATGAAGGAATACCCGCAGTATCCAAACGGCACGTTCGGCGAGGCCGTGCCGCGTGCCGGCAACGCGTCCGGCGGCGGCCAGCCCGGCTGGATCCTGAAATGCAAGGGCTGGGAAACCGATCCGAACGCGTACATCTACTTCATCACGCAAGCGCCGGTCTGGGGCGAGATCTGCAAGGTGATCGGCAAGGAAGAATGGATCGACCATCCCGACTTCCGCACACCGGCCGCACGGCTTCCGCACCTCAAGGGCATCTTCGCCGAGATCGAACAGTGGACGATGACCAAGACCAAGTTCGAAGCCATGGAGATCCTGAACCAGCACGACATTCCATGCGGCCCGATCCTCTCGATGAAGGAAATTGCCGAAGACCCGTCGCTGCGCAAGACCGGCACGATCGTTGAAGTGGACCATCCGGTGCGCGGCAAATACCTCACCGTAGGCAACCCGATCAAGCTCTCCGATAGCCCGACCGACGTCGTGCGCTCACCTCTGCTCGGCGAGCATACCGACGAAGTGATGGCGGAACTCGGATACTCGCCCGATCAGATCGCGACGTTGCGAAGCCTCGGGGCGATCTAGGGTCGTCTCGTACGTAGGGACCGGCGGGCAGGTATCGCTGCGGGTTCCGGCTGCCGTTTTGCAGAGACGGCAACACCACTTCTTCAGGGCTTTCAACGTGGCTAACTGGATACGTTTTTCCTGCGCCGATGGCGCGGTGGGCTTCGGTACGCTGTCCGAATATGGCAGGCGCGTGATGCGGTACGAGGGTTCTCCTTTCGACATCGACGGCACGCAGCCGACGGGCGAGGAGATGGGCATAGAAGAGGTCACGCTGCTGGCACCCTGCCAGCCGGGCAAGATCGTTGCGCTCTGGAACAACTTCTACGCGCTATCGAAGAAGCTCGATAAAGCGCCGCCCAAACATCCCCTGTTCCTGATCAAGCCCGCACGGTCGGTGATCGGCACGCACGAGGCGATACGGCGGCCCGTCAGCTACGACGGCAAGATTGCCTACGAAGGCGAGCTAGGCATCGTGATCGGCCGGCGTTGCTCGTCGGTATCGGTGGAAGAAGCGGAGGCCGCGATCTTCGGCTACACGTGCGTCAACGACGTCACGGCGGGCGAACTCCTTCAGGAAGATCCGAACTTTCCGCAATGGTGCCGCGCGAAGGGTTTCGATACCTTCGGGTGCCTTGGACCCACGATCGCAACCGGATTCGACTGGCGTGCGGCGCACGTGATCACCACGCTTGACGGTGTCGAGCGGCAAAACTATCCGATCGACGACATGATCTTCACGCCCGCCGAACAGGTCAGCCTGATCTCGCACGACATGACGCTTGAACCCGGCGATGTCATCGCCTGCGGCACGTCGCTCGGCATCGGCTCGATCAAGGACGGCGCCGAGGTGTGTGTCTCGATCAAGGGTATCGGGACCCTGGTCAATCGCTTGCTCTGATGCGGAGACATCAATGCTCGACGGTGCGTTGTGTGCGTTTGCAGTGATGGCGTCGATGCAGAGCCTGAAGGCGCCGGGCGCAGTCTCGCCCACGCGGCGGCAGGCGTTGCGCGATGCAACCGGCGTGGGGGCGGCGGTGATCGTTGCTTACGGCATGGCGACGGGCTTCGACTCGACGCTTGTCGCGTTGGCCATCGCGGCGTTCGCGATGCTGACGCCGCGGTTAGGCCGGACCACGCCCGCATCGATGCAAAGTGCGCTGGCGCTCGCCGCGCTTGCTTCGGCATCGGCAGATCGTGTGCTCGGTTTCGACCCGGGCGCTTCGCTCGAGCTGACGGCGCTCGGCGGCATCGTGGCGATTGCGTTGGCGTTCGTACTGAGCCGCGTGCGCTTCGGGGTATCGAATGCACGACTGACTAGCGCGATGCACTTCGCCTGCGCCGCGTTGTGCACGGTCATCGCCTACACCGCTGGGTTCGAAGGCGGCGCGGTGGCGGTGGTGATCATCGGCGCGATGGTCGCGTTGATCGGCGCTTACCTGGCAATGGCGATGGCCGATCGCGCGTATCCGGTCTTTATCGCTGCATTGAATGGCTACGCCGCGTGTTCGGTTGTCGCGGCCGGCGTCGGGCTGGCAAATGGCGCGCTGGTGGTGACCGGTGTGGCGCTCGTGCTCGGATGCGTGGCGACTTGCACGAATGTCAGGCCGTCGGGTGCGGCGAGCGAGAAGTAGGGCTTCGGGTCTGGCCACCGGTAACGAGATAGCGTGCTTCGGCACGCTATCTGCGTTTTGCAGCTGTGTTTTTGTTAAGCCAAAGGGCGGACCTGGCATCAAGGCATCAAGCAGGGGAGCAGGGAGCAGGGAGCGAAGGGCGCGGAAGCCAAGGCGCGTTACCATAGCGACACGCCGCCAGATACCGTGGCCGCTTCCGGTGACGTTTATGTCCCCGTTCCTGTTTAGCCCGTCAGCCCACCAGCCGCCTTAGCCGATGATCGACGACACACGCAGCACCGAGGCACAGGCAGCACCTGTTCATGCATCACGCTCTCGCCGGCACACGCTCGTTCTGGCCGCGGGTTTGTCATTCGGCAGCGCTATCGCGCTGGGCCTCACGCGCTTCTCCTACGCACTCCTGCTGCCCGCCATGAAGGCCGATCTCGGCTGGAGCTTTGCGCAAGCCGGCGCGATGAACACCGCCAATGCACTTGGTTATCTGCTTGGTGCGCTCGCTTTTCCGTTTGTATCGCGTCGATGGCCTGTGGGTCTCTGTTTCATCGCGGGATGTGTCTTGACGGCAGCGTTGATGAGCATCGGCGGCCTGGTTTCCAATACCCATGCGTTGCTCGCGCAACGAGTCGTCACCGGTATCAGCAGTGCGTTGATTTTCGTCGGCGGCGGGGTGTTGGCCGCGCGTCTCGCATCGGCCCATCCACGCGATGCAGGCCTGGTGCTCGGGCTCTTTTACGGCGGCGCGGGGAGCGGGATAGTCGTCGCGGCGCTACTCGTGCCCGTGACCACGATCAGCGGACCGCATGGCTGGCAATGGGCCTGGTTCGCGTTGGCTGCGGCCTGCGCGTTGGCGTCCATAGCAGCGATTGCCGCCGCTCGCAGGATCGAGCACAGCGAACCATCGCCGGTGTTTGCTGCCGCACGCGCTGCTTCGCCAGTGCGTCCAAGCCCTTTGCCCTGGCGACGCTTCGGTTTCATGCTGGCCGGTTACGCGCTTTTCGGCGTGGGCTATATCGGCTACATGACCTTTCTCATCGCGCTGCTACGCGCAGCCGGCATGAGCGCGGCCGTGGTGACCGCGTTCTACGTACTGCTCGGTCTGGCGACAATTGTCTCGGCCCGGCTCTGGTCGGGACTGCTCAACCGCATGAGCGGCGGGAAGGCATTGGCGGTGTTCAACGCGGTTCTCGCGTTCGCTACCGTGATGCCCACGCTGTTCACGCAACCAGTGGTGGCATTCGTATCGGGCGCGTTATTCGGTGCGACGTTTTTGTCGGCGGTAGCGTCGACTACAGCGTTCGTCCGGCACAATCTTCCGGCCGTGCAATGGACCCGCGGGATCGGTGCATTTACGATCGTGTTCGCTGTGGGGCAGATTGTCGGGCCGATCGTAATTGGCTGGATCTCGGATGGTGCCGGTCTCGCTCGTGGACTCGTGTATTCGTCGATCCTGCTTGCCGCAGGCGCTATCCTCGCGATGTTGCAGAAGCCGTTGCGCGTTTGAGGGCGCCGCAACGGCTATCTGTTGATGCGAGGATCAGACTTGGATAATACTGAGGATGGCTTAGTAGTCTGCCACACATAAAAAAATTGCTCACGGCTTTTAAGCAATGAACGATTTTTGAGTTCCTACCTTCCTACGCTAAGCGGTCAATCCGCGGCGCAGTTGATCAAATCTTATCTTAGTGACCAAAGTAAATCGAATGCTGGTCGTTGCCCGAAACCGGGGCGACGGTAACCCGCAAGCCTGAAGCAGATGTACCACTGGTCGACGGGCCGTACGATTGTGACGCTACCCCGTTCGATGCATCAACGCGTTGCTGCGCTTGCTGCAGTGCTTGAGGATAGTAATTGTCGTTGGTCGCCGGGCTGTAGCCGGCCTTTTCCAGCTGGGTCAACTGGGCGCGGACTTCCGCACGCGTCACAGGCGCGTTGTTGTCCTGAGCAAATGCAAATGTAGGAGCGGCGAGCGCAGAGGCAATAAGCAGGGCCGGGAGAAGTGACTTGGCTAACTTGATCATGATGAAACCTCCATAGATTGTTTTCGGTTTCGGAAGTCGTTGAGACTGAGTTCTATGTCTGCATGCGCTTCTGATGAATACAAATCTAGGTCGCCTATTGCCTCTTTGACACGATAGTTTCGGCGAAAGATATTTGCCGTTTCGAGAACAATAAGCGTGTTTCGCCAAGCTGGTGCATACGAGGTGCCCCGTTTCGGTAACAAATCGCCGAATTAAGCGGTTGCCAACAAATCAGCAATAAATGCCCGACATAGTCCATTTCCCGTGCCCCGGCCGGTCCAAGTCAGGGCATCTCTTTCACGTAACACGGGTACTGCGCTTTCTGCGCTCGGGCTGCATCAAGATCGATCGTGACAATGCGCACCGGCGTTTCTTCACTGGTTTCCTCGAGCAGAACACCTTGAGGCGACACCCCGAATCCGGCGCCTCCAAACTGTTGGCCAAGCGCGCCCGGACCATGCCGGTTCGAACTGACGAACCACGCACCCGACACGATGGCTGCCATCGTGCCCGCCGTTTTCCATCGCGCCAGCGACGTTCCGGTTGCACGTGGCGTCACGACGAGGTCGGCGCCGTCTCGACCATACGCTCGTGCGCGGTCGTTGAAGAACAACTCGGTGCAAAGCAACACGCCCACCTTGACCTGTCCGACTTGCATGCAGTCGAATCCGCCCGCGCCGCGCACGTACCATGCTTCCTCGAAGAAACCCGGCTCCTGCGGGAAGTACTTCTTGTGATGGATCATGCGATACGCGTTCGATTCCAGCACGAACGCCTCGTTGGCGAGGCGACCGTTGAAGGCAACCGGACGCGATGAAATCACCGCCGCAGCGCCAAGGTTGCTCAACGCATCCAGGGCGCGCTCATGCAGCGCGATGCTACGTTGCGCGGCTTGCGCATCGAAGCTTGCATGCTCCGCGAGCCACGGGCCGAACGGCATTTCGTTGGTGACGAGAATATCGGGGCGGGCAGTTTCCACGGAGCGGCGAATGGCATCCCATGCCGGCCCTTCCGGTTGCAATCCTTCGGGCCACTGTAAATACGCAATGCGGGCAGTTGTCATGACGGAGCAGTCGATATCAACAAGCGGGGTTACTGGGACGCGCGAAAGTGCTCGACCAGGAAGTCGATGAATGCACGAATACGCGCGGGTTGGTTGCGGCGGCTTGGATAGTAGACAAACAGGTCCGCCGGCGGCAAAAGGAATTCCGGCAGCACGACTTTCAGCCTGCCGCTTTCGAGGTATTTCGCGAGGTCCCATTCTGAGCGGATCGAGATGCCATGTCCATCAAGCGCCCATCCGAGTACGATGTCGCCGTCATTGCTCGAGAGTCCACCGTGCACCTTGACCGACACCGTCTCGCCTTCGCGCGTAAAACGCCAGACGCCGTAGGCGTCGTCATTCTGCCGATGAAGGATGGTCCGGTGGCGCGCAAGATCCGCAAGCGCGCCCGGGTTGCCGTGCTGCTGCAGATAGGCCGGCGATGCGCACAGGAAGCGCCGGTTCGACATGATGCGGCGCGCGTTCAGCCGCGTATCAGGTAACGCGCCGAAGCGGATCGCGAGATCGAAACCTTGCTCGACGATATCCACCGGGCGGTCCGTCACATCCAGTTGAACCTCGACCTGCGGATAACGCTGCACGAACGCGGAGACGAGCGGCGAGATGGTCGTGCGGCCGAAGCCGAGCGAGGCATTCACACGCAATATGCCGCGTGGCGCTTCGCGGCTGCGCGATACGGCGTCTTCCATCTCACTCACCGCGGCAAGAATACGCGTAGCATGCCGCAGATACGTGTCGCCTTCGTCTGTGAGGCTAGCACTGCGTGTCGTGCGGTTCACGAGCCTGACGCCCAGGCGCTGCTCCATCAGCGCCAGCCGCCGGGTGGCTGCCGGTGGCGTCAGATCAAGCGCACGGGCGGCCGCCGACAAGCTGCCGAGGCGCGCCAGCTGGACAAAAAACTCGAGATCGGAGGTGACGTCGTTTTTCACTTGAACTGAATACGCTTTGAGTGGGTTCAATCATCGGCCTGTGATTCAGCCGGCCGGCTCAGTGCCTTCCCTGACAGGGGTTTCAGCCCGATATCAATGTCAAGACCCGCATTTTGGTTTCAGGCGGAAGCAATCGATATCACGCCGGAATGCGGGCAAGCTTTGGGCAAGCGGGGGCGCTGGTCAAATCCTGAAACTTTTCTGCCCCCGGCAAGCGACTTCGTCATGAAACCGCGCTCACGCATCGCCGACTCGAAGTGTACAAGAACCCCTGGACCGAACCTGAGCGTCTGAACGTTGCGCCGGGTTTGCGACTGCTTGTCGCCGGCGAAATGTACGAGCGCACGATCAGAGCATTCGACTCCGGGGAAACAAATAAGCCTTGACCGTGTGTCATCTGGAGTACGTCGCGTCGCAATGCGCTGCCGTACCGAAGATCCCAAAGAAAAATCACGCTAGGGTAAAAAGTAGCCGGACCCCGCGCCGTCAGTCCGCACGCTCCATACTCCTGATTCACAAAGCACGCGCGTTTCGCGACTTCTCCAATGCGTTTCGCGACGCGTATGGCCGATCTGTCGCAAAACGGTGGAGACGGACGCGCGTTGGAGCGAATATTTGCCTGTCGTAAGGAACTGATGTCTGGCGCAGACCGGTAAAGGGATGCCGGGATACCGACCCCGTACTTTGATCCGCTTCAAGAAAAGTCTGCAATTAATCCTGGCCCCTGTGTTTGCCTCATATGGACAGGAGTGAGCCGATCAGCCATCAGTGGACCAGAATGTCGAAGTTAGCTGTCCTGTCCCGCAAGAAGAATACATCGTCATTCAGTTAGGAATGCGATGTTAAAGGAAGTGAACGTCCGAACATGACGAATTGGTAATGATCGTGTCGCTGTTTTGAAGTCATGGGTGGATCAAACTGTTTCCGAGTCACCTGAAAGATGTTTCAACCCAATTATTTATCACCCGCTGACAGGTGTATGTCCTGCTCAGTGACCTTAACTTAATGAAGGAATCTCAATCATGTCGAAAATTCTCGTTGGTATCGCTCTCGCCGTCGCTACCCTTGGTGCCCCGGTTCTCAGCTTCGCCCAGTCGAATGCGCCGCTGACGCGCGCAGAAGTGCGCGCTGACCTCGTTCGTGTCGAGCAGGCCGGTTATACCCCGGGCGCTAACGACATCAACTACCCGTCGGACATTCAGGCGGCCGAAGCCAAGATCGCTGCGCAGAATGACCAGCAACTGGCAAACCAGGCCGTTGGCGGTGTCGCGGAGAACGGTAGCTCAGCGTCGGGCGCGGCAACCCATACGGCGATGCAGTCCAACTGCGTCGGTCCGGTCAGCTTCTGCAATTTGTTCTTCGGTAGCTAAGTGACGCGGTGCGGATCCTGTGCAATGTGCTGTCGTACGCAGGATCCTCGCATGTTCTGGATGTAGAGATAGACGGCTTGATAGACATGTGCTTCGCGCAGTCCCGCGTGGAGACGGATCAAGCCAGCTATTTCTTAAACTTTTCCCCCTTTATTCAAGCTGCTTATTTCAGCCCCTATTGATGGAGTTTCGTCGTGAAGATCTTGCCTTTCGCTGCATCTGTTTTGTCCCTTTCCGCATGCGTGTTCGCCGCTTCCGCTGCCATGGCGCAGGACACCCAACCCACCACGACTCCGGTCAAGAACGTTGTTCTGGTACACGGCGCATGGGTGGACGGCTCAGGCTGGAAGCCGGTCTATGACATCCTGACCAAGGACGGCTACCACGTCACCATGGTGCAGGAGCCGCTGAGCTCGCTCGACGACGATGTCGCTGCCGCCAAACGCGTGATCGACCTGCAGGACGGCCCGACTATTCTGGTAGCGCACAGCTATGGCGGCTCGATCATCACCGAAGCGGGTGTCGATCCGAAGGTGGCCGGCCTGGTGTATGTGGCCGCGCATGCACCGGCAGTCGGCGAAGACGAGTCCGATCTGGGTAAGCAATATCCCAGCTATACGTCGAAGCAGCCCGGCGCGATCAAGAAGACCGACGACGGCTATACATACCTGAATCCAGCGGATTTTCCGAAGGACTTCGCTGCTGATTTGCCGCTCAAGCAAGCCCAGTTCGAAGCACAATCGCAGATCCTGACCGCCGCGAAGGTCTTCTCCCAGCCGATGACAGCCGCCGCCTGGACCACCAAGCCAAGCTGGGGCATCGTGGCCGGTGCCGACAAGATCATCAATCCGGATCTCGAGCGTTTCTACTACCAGCGCGCCCATAGCCATACGACCGTGCTGGCGGGTGCAAGCCACTCCGTCTACGAATCGCGTCCGAAGGAAGTGGCCGCGGTGATTGAAGACGCGGCGAAGCACGCCCAGCAGTAATACGCCCACGGGCAGTCAAATGCGCGGGCGCCTGGACTGGCGTGTTCGCGTGACTGCCTTCGTTCTTTCGATCGCGCCAAGGAATGGCTCTGAGCCTGACTTTACGACGGCGCGGAGGCCTTTTGCGACCTGTCACCGCGCTTCGTCGCAATGCCGTGGCAGCGAGTGCGCAGGATGTCCACTATACGCGTCGGAGAAAGCGAACCCGCTGACTCCGAACGCGGCCCTATCGGTGCAGCAAGCCGAGCGAAAGCGGGACGGTGCATTGCTATCAACTAGAGGAATCGATATGAAACGGACCGTGATCGCCGCCGTCTTTTTGACATTTGCAGGGCTTCAAGCCGCGCAGGCGCAAGACAGCGTCGGCAATTTTTTGACAGGTGGGGCCAAGGTCGATGAAGTCGAACTTGGCGGCGAGGTTCACGATCTTCCTAAACCGGACATAGTGCTGGTGCGCGACTTTGCCGCGCCGACCAGCACCGTAACGATGGACACTTCCCTTGCGGCGAAGTTGCGCAGGCGCAGGATGCACTTGTTCGGAACCAGCGACGACCTGACGCCGGTTAGGCTGGTGCAGAGCGTTCAGACGGCCTTCACGCAAGGGCTGTCCGACGAGCTAAAGAAGGTGCAGATTCCAACCGGGAAGGCTGGGGCATCCGCCGGGGCCAGTGCCCGTTCCAGTCTTGTGGTCGACGGTGAATTCATTGCTATCGACGAAGGCAACGAAAGCAAGCGGATCATGGTTGGCCTTGGGCGGGGTGCAACCGCTGTCAGGATGCACGTCACTGTGTCTTCCGTCAGTTCCGGTCGTTCAACGGCTGTATTGGCTTTCGACGTGAGCTCGGCCAGCGGTAAGTCGCCCGGTGCGCTTTTAATTATGGGAAGCGGGTCGCTTGCTGCCGGTGCGGCCAAGAAAGCGGTTGGCAACACTCGATCAACCGCGGAGCACGACGCATCCCGCATGGGCAAACTCGTTGCGCTGCAGATCGAAGCGTCGATGGATGGCCAGCAACGGATTGCAAGCCGATAGCGGGGAGCGGCCACCGAAGCTCGCTATGTCGGCGACATTCGTCTTATATGCCGCGGAAGCGGTCCGCGTAAAGCCGGCTGACGACAAGGCGGTCCGGGTGCTCTCGCAGCGTCAAAGTCAGCTTGCCGGACTCGTCGCGTTGCGCGCTGGCGATCGCATCGCAATGCACCACCGAACCTCGATGGATCTGCCAGAACCGTTGCGGGTCGAGTCTCTGCAGCAATTCCTTCAGTGACGACCGGACCAGGTGTTCGCGTTGCGCCGTGACGACACGCACGTATTTGTCGGCCGCCTCGAAGTACAGGACATCATCGACGGGCACCATTGAAATGGTGTTGCCTACGCTCGCCTGGATGATGCGCAGCGGCGCGCTGTCCTGTGCGAGGTGTGCTGGTTGCGGGCTGCCGGCTGCGAGCAGTTCGCGCATCTGGATAACGATGCCGCCTAGCGACGCGGGCACGCTGCTGTCGGGCGATCGCTCTTTCAGACGCTCTTTCAGGCGTGCACAGGTTTGTTCGAGCCGGGGCGTTTGCACGGGCTTGAGCACGTAGTCGAAGGCCGCGCGCTCGAAGGCTTGAACCGCGTACTCGTCGTAGGCCGTGACGAATACAATCAGCGGAAACGGCTTGCCGCCTTCAGGCCATTCTTCGGCGAGCGCCTCTGCACATTCGAGCCCGGTCATGCCCGGCATGCGGATATCGAGGAAAAGCATGTCGGGCTGAAGTCGAAGCGCCTCTCGCGCCGCACTCCGCCCGTCGCCCACGATGGCAACGATCTCCAGATCCGGCCACAAACCCACTAGTTCGGATTGCAGGTTGGCGGCCAGCAGCGCTTCGTCTTCTGCGATCAGTGCAGTCGTTTTCATTTTGCATCTTTCCTTGAACATGGCAGCGTGACGACGGCAAGCGTGCCGCCATCCTCGTTGTGCGCCGGTCGCAGCGCCAGCGTGCCGGCCGGGCCGTACAACGTGAAAAGACGCTCGCGCACCTGCTGCAGCCCGAAGCGGGCGCCATGGTGCGCTTGCGCGTCGAGGCCGACGCCCGTGTCGCGGACAGTCAACACCAGATGGCTCGCGTGACGCTCTGCAGTCACGACCACACGTCCGCCGCTCACTTTGGGCTCGAGCCCGTGCTTGATGGCGTTTTCCACCAGCGGTTGCAGCAGCAGCGGTGGCACCTGGTAAGCCGATAATTGCTGAGGGAGATCGAGCTGAATTTGCAAGCGTGGCCCCATCCGAATCTGCATCAGCGCGAGATAGTCAGAGATACGCGCGAATTCCGCCGAAAGCGTATGAGATCCCGCGCGCGACGCGGCAAGCGTTGAGCGCAGGAAGCCAATCAGGTGATCAAGCATTGCCTGTGCGCGCAGTGGATCATGCCCGATCAGCACACGCAGATTCGCCAGCGTGTTGAAAAGCATGTGCGGTTCGAGCTGCGACTCGAGCAGCTTGAGCTGACTTTCCGCAGCTGTCCGTTGTGCGGCTTCGGCTCGCAACTCGATCGCCGCCATCCGGTTACGCGCATAGAACACGTAGGTCAGGAAGCCCGCCGGCATCAGCGCCACGGCGATGCTGATCATCACTGTGCGTGCGTCATGTGCCACCAAGATCGGGATATAACGAATCCCGAGCAGGACATCGCCGACGCGAATGCCGGCGAAGTAGCCAATCACCACGCTCACGACCACCCACGGCAACATCCATCTCCAACCCGGCCAGTTTCGCGCGGCGTCGGCGTCGGCGTCGGCGTCGTCACGCCCCTGCCGCCGTCGCTGGTACGCCAGCATGTGGCGTCCGCCTGCCACGAGGCACTGGACGATCGCAGCAATGCATGCCGCATAGACGAGATCATCCGCGAACGATTCCTGGTAGATCGTGCTGTACAGCCACGCGCAGCCGACTGTGGTCAGGGCATAGATCCACAGCCGTCGCCAGAACGGCTGGAGCAGGGACAGTGTGAAAGATGGCATCGCGTGTTTCCTGGGCAGATCAGGACGATTGTACGTTGAGGCGCCGATGGTAATGCTTGGGCGTGGACATCTCAACCCGGCTGCGACGAACTGCCGTTTCGCGGCGCGCAACATTGACATGACGGTGCAACGCCTATGGCGCTTCGCCGGGGTCTTGCAGGCAAGCGCGCCGATTGTGGCAAAGATAGGTGCAAAGATAGGGGCAAATTGCTGGCTACGCAAAGTCCTGCAATGCAGTGAGAGCCTTTCCTGATAAGGGTCGGCGTTTTTTAATCGCTCATTCTTCACTTAAACTGAATAATCATATGTGTATCGGTGAAGCGTAACGCGGCTGCGCGCGCGTAAGCTTCGCTATCAGCCTACGCGCCCTCGGACGCATTCCTTGGCACTCAGGAGACAGTCACATGAAAATCGTGGAAATCCGCGAGCAAACCATTCCGATCAGTTCATCCATTCGGAATGCGTATATTGACTTCAGCAAGATGACGCTGAGTCTCGTTGCCGTCATCACCGACGTCATTCGTGACGGCAAGCCAGTCGTTGGCTACGGATTCAATTCGAACGGGCGGTACGGCCAAGGCAAGCTGATGCGCGAACGTTTTATTCCGCGTGTGCTGGAAGCCGAGCCGGATTCATTAGTGGATGCGTCGGGCAATAACCTTGACCCGCACAAGATCTGGACCACGATGTTCACGAACGAAAAGCCCGGCGGTCACGGCGAGCGCTCGGTGGCGATCGGCACTATCGACATGGCGGTATGGGATGCGGTCGCGAAGATCGAGGGCAAGCCGCTGTTCCAGTTGCTGGCGGACCGGTACGGCAACGGCACGCCGGACCGCGATATCTTCGTCTATGCGGCGGGCGGCTATTACTATCCCGGCCAGGATTTCGGCAAGCTCAAGGACGAGATGCGCAGCTATATTGACCGCGGTTATACGGTGGTCAAGAAGAAGATAGGCGGCGGGTCGCTCGACGACGATCTGCGCCGGATCGATGCGGTGCTGTCCGTGCTGCAGGACGGTCAAAAGCTTGCCGTGGATGCGAACGGGCGCTTCGACCTGGACACGGCCATTCAGTATGCGAAGGCCCTCTCGCAATACGACTTGTTCTGGTACGAAGAGGCGGGCGATCCACTCGATTTCGAACTGCAGGCCACGCTGAGAAATTACTACGACAAGCCAATGGCAACCGGCGAGAATTTGTTCTCGATGCAGGATGCGCGTAACCTGATCCGCTATGGCGGCATGCGGGCCGATCGCGATTACCTGCAATTCGACTGCGCGCTGAGCTACGGGCTGGTCGAATATTTGCGCACGCTGGACATGCTGCATCAGCACGGCTGGTCGCGCTCACGCTGCATTCCTCACGGCGGCCACCAGATGTCATTGAACATTGCGGCGGGTCTCGGCCTGGGCGGCAACGAGTCTTATCCGGACCTGTTCCAGCCGTTTGGCGGCTTTCCGGACGGCGTGAAAGTGCACGACGGCTACGTGAGCTTGCCGGAGCTTCCCGGCATCGGCTTTGAAGGCAAGAGCGATTTGTATGTCCACATGCAGGCTTTGTCGTCGTAAGGATTTCATCTCTTCGTCGTCGCGTGGCTTAGCTATTTTCTAGCGGTTGACGTAGCGGCGCCCGACGTATTCATACGCTATTCGGCGCAGTCCGTAAGCGCCGGCTGACAGGAATATTGCAATGCAAAAACCTAGCGAGCTTACCGGCCGCGATCTCCTTCGCGATCCCCGTCTTAACAAAGGCTCCGCCTTTACCGACGCCGAACGTCGCCAATACCATCTCGAAGGGTTGCTGCCCCCGGGCAGCAGTTCACTGGACTTGCAGGTCGCGCGTACGCATACGGAACTGGCTGCCCTCGACAACGACCTGCAAAAATACCTTCTGTTGTCCGATCTCCAGGCCCGCAACGAGACCTTGTTCTACGCCACGATCATGTCCGATCCGGCGACGTTCATGCCCCTGGTGTACACACCGACGGTCGGCGAGGCGTGCCAGAAATTCAACCATATCTTCCGTGCGACGCGGGGCATGTATGTGCCGATCTCGGCGCGCGGCAGGGTGAAAGAGCTGCTGCAAAATTGGCCGGAGAAGGAGGTTCGCTTTATCGTGGTGACGGATGGCGAACGTATTCTCGGGCTTGGGGATCTGGGCGTTGGCGGGATGGGTATTCCTATCGGCAAGCTCTCGCTCTACACGGCCTGCGCAGGCGTGCCGCCGCAATACTGCTTGCCGGTGATGCTGGACGTGGGCACCAATAACCAGGATCTGCTCGACGATCCCCTGTATCTGGGCCTGCGTCAGGAACGCGTGCGGGGCGACGACTACCATGCATTCGTGAACGAGTTCGTCGAAGCGGCGCTTGAACTGCATCCGAAATGCTGCATCCAGTGGGAAGACTTCGCCAACTTCAACGCCGTGCCGCTGCTCGCGCGATACAAAGAGAAGATCTGCACCTATAACGACGACATCCAGGGCACCGCCGCCGTCGCGCTGGCGGGGATTTTCGCCGCGCTCCACATCTCGAAGCAAAAGCTCGTCGACCAGCGGTTCCTGTTCCTGGGCGGCGGCTCGGCGGGAACCGGCATTGCAGAACTGATCAGCCAGGCGATGGTGCTGGAAGGCTTGAGTATTGACGAAGCACGGGCGCGCAACGCGCTGTTCGACGTGAACGGGCTGATGGTGAAATCGCGTCAGGACCTGGCCGATTTTCAGAAGCCTTTCGCCGTGGATCACGCCCCCGTGGATACGTTTGCTGACGCAGTGAAGGCGCTGAAACCGACGGGCATCATTGGTGTCAGTACCGTGCCCAAGCTGTTCAACCAGCAGGTGATCGAGGCGATGGCAGAGATCAACGAGCGGCCGATCATCTTCCCGTATTCCAACCCGACTTCACGCTCCGAGTGTACGGCCGAGGAAGCGTACCGGTGGTCCTCCGGCCGCGCTATTTTCGCGAGCGGCAGTCCGTTCCCGCCGGTCGAAATAGAAGGGCGCACGTTTGTGCCCGGACAAGGCAACAACGTCTATATTTTCCCCGCGCTGGGCATGGCCGTGTTCGCCACCCAGGCGACTCGGGTCACGGACGAAATGTTCATTATCGCGGCGAAAGCAGTGGCCGAGCAGGTCTCCGAAACCAGTCTTGCAACCGGCCTGATCTATCCGCCGCAGAGCAAGATTTTTGAGGCCTCGCTCCATGTGGCCGTGCGCGTGGCCGAGTGTATTTTCGACAATCAACTGGCGCGCGTGCCAAGACCAGACGACATTACCGCACTGATCCGCGGCTGTGCTTATAAGCCGGCATACGCGCTCTGAGCTGGGCAGGCGTTCGACGCCGGTGTCGATTTATTCAAGCCCGATTTCACCGGGACTGGAACATCTCGAACGCTTTTGGTGGGTTCGGGCCGGAGATTCCGGCCCAAGCGGATTCACGCTGCTTTCATGATGCGGATGCGCTAGGCGAGCGCGGCCCGGATCCGGTCGATCGCCGTGATGTTCGGCGCGCCGTTGCCAAGCCGTTCACGAGGGCACCACGGGTACGGTAGCGCGCCGGCCCACCGGAGGATTGGCTCGACGGTATCCTGCGGCAATGTCGTCATCTCTTCTATCGTGATACGGAGTTGCCGGACCTGTCCGGAATTCTCCGCCGCAAGCCACTCGTACCGGCCGAAACCGGCACGCGCCAAGCCGGTGCTTTTCTCCGACATGCAGACAAGCCAGTTGCAACTGAACGCCGGTCCTGCGGCGGGCGGGGCGCCGATGCAGAACGTGTAAACATTCTCATAGCGCTGCGCAAACCCGCTGACCAGAACATCCGAAATGGCTTTCGCCCCTTTGACCGTGCCCGGAAACGAGATTTCCGAGGTATTCACTTGCATCGTCAGTTCGGCATCGGCGGTAAATGCGTCGGCGATCAAAAACGGGCGATTTCCGTCCTTTGCCCGAATATAGGTTTCGATAGATTTTTGCAGGGAGATCATGGGCGGTTCAGTGACCAGGCTGACAAGGCGGGAAATGATGCGGCCCCCAGTCTATCGCCGCCTGACGCCTGCAGGGCGGTATCCCTTCGCCCTTGGCGGGCATGCGGGCGACGTCTTATCGAGGTCCTTGACGGCCGGATAATTCAGGCTGGCCCCGGCCATTGCGCCATATCGGAAAAGCCGGGCTTGGGATAATTGCTTCCTCGAAAGCGAGTTTTCGCGTAGATTTGCGACCGCGAAACAATTGTTACCCGGTAAAAGTAAGAGGAAACCATTCATGAGCATTGCCCGGCGAATCCGCGAAGTGTCCAAGTTGAGCGGCGATTTCCTGCTGCGTTCAGGCACGCGCAGCAACACCTACTTCGACAAATATCGCTTCGAGTCCGATCCCGTATTGCTGAAGGCGATTGCGGAAGCGATGGTGCCCCTGATCCCCCCCGGCACTGAAATATTGGGCGGACTCGAGATGGGCGGCATTCCAATCGTGACCATGCTCAGCCAGGTGACCGGCTTGCCTGCCGCGTATATCCGCAAGGAAGCGAAAGAGTACGGCACCTGCAAGTATGCGGAAGGCGCCGAGCTGGCCGGACGCAAGCTTGTGCTGGTCGAGGACATTGTGTCGAGTGGCGGCGCAATTTCCGACGCGGTCGCCAAACTGCGCGCCGATGGCGTGCCGGTTTCGCTGACGTTGTGCGTGATCGACCGTGAAAGCGGCGGTAAGGAAATGCTCGCAGGAATTGGGATTGAATTGAAATCCCTCTATACCTTCTCGCAGATAGAAGCCGGGCAGTAAAGGCTTGCCTTGCGGCGATTCCGTGCAATTCCGTGCCGATTCCGCGCGCTCTGAGCACTCTGAGCGCGCCATCCTGAGTCTTCATCCCTGAGCGGCCGAGCATGCAGCTTCTTGATCACGTTTCTATCGGTGTTCCTGATCTTGACATTGCCCGGCGTTTTTACGACGCCATCATGAGCGCGCTCGGTGCAGCGAAGGTGTATGACTTGCCACACGCGCTTGGATACGGCGAACGGTGCACGCCGCAGGATTGCGCATCGACTTATCTAGCGGTGTACCTGGATCGGGGTGTGATAGGCGACAACAAGCGGCACTGGTGTTTCAAGGCCGTGTCGCGTGCGCAGGTCGACGCGTTCAACGCGGCCGGCCTTGCGGCTGGGGGGAGTTCGGACGGACCGCCAGGGTTGCGATCCGACTACCACGCTGGTTATTACGCCGCCTTCCTGCTTGATCCGGTGGGCAATCGCGTTGAAGCGGTCTGTCACCTCGTCGTCTGACGGCCGGTTTTCTCAAGCTCTCACTAAGCGTGCGCAATAAGCGCCCGCATTACCCGAAAAATAGTTGCGTGCGCCGGAAGTCATCGGCGGTGATGGCTTGTTCGCCGGTCTTGTCGATATTGGTTTTGTCCCGCCACAGCGGCACGAAACTGCGCGACCAACGCCATGAATACGTTGTCCCGGGTCTCGAGTTCCGCACTGAGCGCCTCGGACTTCGCGATCAGGCCCGGTGAACCTACTGCGCCCGAGTCGAGATAACCATTAGCATCGCCAAGTTGTTTTGGGATCTGACGTGGCTATTGAATCTGGTCGGCGTCAGTCGAGGCCTGCTGGTGCCGATGCCCATGGCCTCTACCAGTTGCGGCCGGAGCGCTGGCTTGAACCGGCGCCGCGGGCGGATGGTTGATGTACTGGAAGTTCTGCGCGATGGCCGAGTTGGGTGTGTCCTGACTGAACTGTGCGTTAGCTGAAGAAACGAACAACAGACAAGCGACGCCCGGAGCAAAAAGAATACGGTTCATTTGTGGCTCGCTTGCATTGATGAGGCCCGTGATTTTCAGTCGCATGATCCGGTCGGATGGAAACACCATGGTTGCCGCAAACCGCGGCCGCTGACCCGGCTCATGATCGTGACCAGAGCGACGTAATCAAAGCGTGAAGAAAAAAACGGCCCACCCAAGAGGGCGGGCCAAGCTGCAGTCACTTGCATCACTCACAACCGCGTCTTGGGAGAAGACGCCCGTCGAGTGTATGCCGTGGTTGTCGTGGATGCGTTGCAAGTCTGCTTACATGCGTTACACCGCATGACAAGGGGTCCTTCAAAGTAGGAGGAACAAGCCTTGCACATAGTTGGCGGCGCTGCCTGCCGCGGCCTGACAGGCAGCGTGATGAATGAAGCACATGGCATCCGGATAGCCGGATAGATTACAAAATGCCGACATGAAACGAGTATTGAGTGAAGTTTGACTAGGGTCACCGAGTTGCGATCCGAGCTTAATTGAAGATTATTCACGTTCGATTCACACTTGACTCACCACTTGACTCACCACTTGACTCACCCCTTAACTCACGTTAACCCTAGCGGTTTTTGGCACAAAAAATTGCGAAAAGTTGTTATCCAATTTGCTTTCGAGCCGTTAACAAGGGGAATAGGTGGACAACCATCGACCGGCGGGAAACTCTTGGGACGCGTGATCGACGACATCATCAACCGTGAATGCCGGGGTTGAGGCGTGTTGTTCAACGTCCGCCGATGTCGGCGTCTGTACTGCCTGTATATGAATAACTCGCTTTGTGAAGCCACTTCACTTTTTACCAGCCTCACACTTATGGAAAACACCATGAAGAAAATTGCCATCACCCTTGCTCTCGCAGCGACAACGTTTTGCGCTATCGCCCCGGCCTACGCTGCGCCGTATCACCACCATCGCGAGTGCCACAAAGTGAGAGTGCATCACCATTGGGAAAATCGCTGCCATTGATTGCGGGGAGCATTCCGGCTGATCGATGTGCCGGCTTGGCATCGATCAGCCGGTTAAATCCGCGCCATCCACCGAGAGATATTCAAACTCTCCGGCATAGCGATTAAGCAGCTTTTGAAAAAGCCGTTCCGCATTTCGCCGGAACGGCTTTTTCGCATCCGGCATTTCACTGCGCAACGGGTATCTTGACGCTGTTGCATTGCAATGACAGCCTTGTCGGGCAAGCACCTTCCAGAAGAAAGATCGTCGCGCGCCACTGCGGAGCGAATAGAATAATTGCATGATGAATGGGTGCCGGGGTGCGCATCAAGGAACTGGACCAATCAGGCAGATCAAAAGGTGGGACGTGCAAGCCAGGCATTGACTGATTGCATGGGTGACGTCGGCTTTAGGGAAACCGTCCCGCAAGCGGGAGAATCGATCGGCGAAGTGCAAACAGGCGTGGGTCGGCTTGGGTCCGATAAGCGCCAGACAATAGCGCCTTAGCGTTGGAAGCCTTCGAATGTTAAAAAAACCGACTATTTTCTTTCGGCTAAGAGCGGCTTTAGCACGCCATCCGAATGCAATAGGTCTAGGTAGCATCGCTTTCTCAGTGATCGTGTTCGGGTTCGCCCTGGCTGTTCTAGTGCAGGCGCGTCAGGACGCGACCGCTCGCGCCGTCGAGAATGCGGACAACCTCGCGCGGGTCATTGAACATGACATCACCTACACCTCCCAACTCACGGACCTTTCCATCCAGGCGGCCGTGGACGGCGCACAAGACGCAGATGTCATGCGGTTGCCGGACCACCTGAGGCGGGAACTTCTCTTCGACAGATCCGCTACCGCCAGCCAGTACATAGGCTCGTTGCTGTGCCTTGATTCGCGGGGCAAGATCATTGTGGATTCCACAAGCGTGGTTCCACGCAGCGTGAATCTGGCCGATCGCACATGGTTCACCGTTCATCGCGACAATCCAAAGCTGGGGCTGTTTGTCAGCCGTCCACTCCAGTCGCGCCTCAATCCCGGCGAGGTCGATCTCATGTTCAGCCGGCGCGTGAACCATCCTGATGGCTCGTTCGCCGGTGTGGTGGTGGCGGCCTTTCGCCTCGACTACTTCCAGAACCTGCTGTCGGGCGTCAAGCTGGGCCCCGGGGGGAACATTACGCTCTTGCAGGATGACGGCCATGTGATCCTACGTTATCCGAATGATGGAACCCCGGTTGACGAGAACTTCAGCGGTAGAAAAAATTTCGAGCGGTTCAGGCAGACGCATGAGACGTCGTTCCTCGGCACGTCCGGGAAAGACGGAAAGGAGCGGCTCTACAACTTTCGCAGATTCGACAAGCTGAAAATGATCGTGATCATTGCGCCCGCGGCCCGTTACGTGTTCGCGGACTGGACGAGCCGGGCGTGGTACATCGGCATTGTCACCGCGCTGCTGATCGTCGGTATGTTGTTCGCAGCGCAGCTTCTCTCGGTGGAATTCCGGCACAGGCTGGTCGTGGAGCAGCAGTTACGCGACATGACGCGTATCGACGGGCTGACGGGTCTCAGTAACCGGCGCAGTCTGGACGATCGTCTCATGCTCGAATGGCACCGCGCGAAACGCTCGGGAAAACCATTGGCGCTATTGTTCGTGGATATCGACCGGTTTAAACGCTACAACGACACGTACGGTCATCAGGCCGGTGACGATGCGTTGACCGCCGTGGCACAGGCGATCGCGCGCAACAGCCAGCGGCCGGGCGATATCGCTGCTCGCTTCGGGGGCGAGGAGTTTGTCGTCGTGCTGCCGGAGACCGACGGTGCGGCGGCGGCTGTGGTTGCAGCCGCTATCCACGCGGCTGTGCGTGGACTGGCTATCGAACACAACGGGAGCGAACATGGGGTTATCACGGTGAGCATTGGCGTGGCGTGTACAGACACCGAAGAGGTGACCGACGCGCTTGGGCTCATCAAGGTGGCAGACCAGGCCGTGTATCGGGCGAAGGCCTCAGGCAGAAACCAAACCAGCATGGCCGAGCCATTCGGCGGAGCGGCCGTTACGACCTAGGCCGGATTTGAATGCCCACGGCTTCATGCAAGGCGCGCATCAGGTGTGACCACCACCAGTACGCGACCTCAGGCTGATAGTAACAGCGCGCGCTCTGGCGTTCGATTGGCGGGTTCCAATCGAAGAGGCTAGAGCGGTGATGGTGTCCCTTATGTTGCTGCCGCTTAGTTGCCCGCGGCAACATCCTTTCAAAACCGCGCTCTCAGGCCGCGCCGGTGACCGGGGTTTTGTCACGGGTTGACGTGACATGCTGTCTGGCCGCCTCGTTGCCATGAGACAGCGCGCGCACGGCAAGGGAAAACGCTAACTGGGTGTCGTGAGCGACAGCGCTACGGTCATCGTCGAAGAGTTTGGCCGCGTGGCGCAAATGCTGCGCCGCTTGTCCATGGAGCTCCGCGGCGGCTGCGTGATGCTGCGCTGCGGTGGTGCTGTGTTCAGCGGAACCCGTTGGCGGAGGCAATACTGTCGACGCACCCGCATTGTGTTTGACGACGTTGTTGGCTTCGTCTATGGCGTGAAGCGCATAACCATGTGCCATGACCGCCTGATGGGCGGCGTGGTCGTAGTCCTTGCCCGCTCCGAAATGGTGTGACGCCTCGCGGTGAAATCGCGCGGCCTGCTCGTGATGCGACGCTGCGGCTTCGAGATGTCCCTTTTTACTTTGTTTTGTGTTCATGGCTGCTCCTCCTGTACAACTTGTCCGACTTCGACGTTTGACCCGTCGCATGATCCACGCAACAGGCCGGAACCTATCCAATGAATTTACGCTTCTTCGGTTCCGGGAGGTTTTTTTTCGGCAGGCGGGTGCGCTCTTGGTGTGGCTTATCCGTAAGCCGGTCTGCAGCGAAGCACGCTGGCTTTCATCTAACAGCCGTCAGGAAAGCGCATCGAGAAAGCCGTACCACGCCACGCCCGCACTGATATAGATGCGCTGCAGCGCATGAAGAGGGATCGGCTTGATTGACGTGGGCGGCAGGGGCAGTCCCTGTGCCGCGCCGCTCATGAACGCGGCCAGGTGTTTGCCCAGGGTGGTCGCCATCGCGATGCCGCGCCCGTTGTAACCCAGGGCAATCGTCAAGCCCTCGGCAGGCGTGTGCACATGCGGCAGGAAGTCCCGTGTAATGGCGATGCGTCCCGCCCATCGGAATTCAAAGTCGATGCCTGCGAGTTGCGGATACATCAACCGCGCTGCGCGTTCAAGATGCGACCAATCAGCAGCAGTGCGCGGATCGCGGAAGGGACCGCGGCCCCCCATCAGCAAGCGGCCTGCGGCGTCCTTGCGGAAATACAGCAGGAGTCGCCGCGAGTCCGACGCGACTTCGCGTCCAGGCAGCACGGTCGCTGAGATATCGTCGGGTAAAGGCCGGGTTGCGACAATGAAACTGTTCGCCGCGATCACAGATTGTGCGAGGCCGGGCCAAAGCGAATCGGTATAACCGTTGGTCGCGAGCAGCACCTGTTTCGCATCGATGACAACGCCGCCCGCACATCGCACACGCCAACCGCCGGAACTCTGTTCGAGCGCGACCGCGCGCGTGGCGCCATGAATGGCGGCGCCCGCTGCCTTCGCCGCACGCGCCAGTCCACGCGCATAACTCAGCGGCTGCACGCTGCCGGCACGTTTGTCGATCCAGCCGCCTACGAAGGTTTCAGTGCCGAGACGCTTCGAGACCTGCGTGCGGTCAAGTAGTTCGACCGGTGCACCACGCGCTTCCCACTGCCGCGCGCGGGCGTGCAGCGTGCCGAGCAGCTTGTCGGAATGCGTGGGCTGAATCCAGCCATTGCGGGTGGCATCGCATTGGATCTGGTGGCGTTCAATCAGGTCGAAGACCGTGTCCGCGGCGCTGCCCGCGATCTGCGCGAGGGCATCACCATCGCGTGAACCATATCGGCGGATGAGTTCATCCGGATCGTATTTCAGCCCCGGGATCACCTGGCCGCCGTTGCGGCCGGACGCGCCCCAGCCCGGTTCGTTCGCATCGATCACGCAGACTTTCAACCCATGCGCGGCAAGATGCAATGCGCTCGACAGACCCGTATAACCCGCCCCGACAATCAGCACATCGGTTTTGACGGAGGTGTCGAGCGAAGGCGTATCGACGGACGGTTCCGCAGTCGCGGCCCACAGAGAGGGCGGCAACGCTCGTGCAACTTCAACAAGGCTCATGTTGGATATTCAGGTCGAAGGCGCGTCGGAGGAGGTGAGTACCCGGCGCAGGAAATCGCGTGTGCGAGGATGTTGCGGACGTTCGAGCAGATCGGCTGCGGCGCCTTCCTCGCATATCGTGCCGTCGTAGAGAAAGCACACCCTGTCCGCCACCTCGCGCGCAAAACTCATTTCGTGCGTGACGACGATCATGGTCATGCCGTCATAGGCGAGTTGGCGCATGACGTTCAGTACCTCGCCGACCAGCTCCGGATCGAGCGCGGAAGTAGGCTCGTCGAAGAGGATGGCCTTGGGTTCCATGGCGAGCGCGCGGGCGATCGCCACGCGTTGCTGCTGGCCGCCCGATAATTCCGACGGATAGGCATCCATACGATGCCCGAGCCCGACCTTGTCGAGCAGATGGCGCGCCTTTTCGCGGGCTTGCACACGGCCTTCCTTTTTCACGAACACCGGACCCTCGCAGACATTTTCCAGGGCGGTACGGTGCGGCCATAAGTTGAAACGCTGGAACACCATGCCCACTTGCATGCGCAAATCGTGAATGTGTTTCGAACGGGCATCGACTGCATTGCCATCCACGGTGATCGTGCCGGCGTCATGCATTTCCAGGCCGTTGATGCAACGCAGGAGCGTCGATTTACCCGACCCCGACGGCCCGATCAGACAGACCACCTGACCCGCTTCAACGTTGAGGCTGACGCCCTTCAGCACTTCCTGATCGTGGAAGCGTTTATGAATCGATTCAACCTTGATCATCGTTTCCCCTTGAGGCCGAGGCGGCGTTCGAGGCGGCGTAAGCCATAGACGAGCGGCAGGCTGAGCGCGAGATAAAGCAACGCAACCAGCGTGAATACCGTCATGTTCTGGAAAGTCGACGATGCGATCAACTGCCCGGCACGCGTCATCTCAGCAACCGTAATGGTGGATGCGAGCGACGAGTCCTTCAGCATCATCACGAGTGTGTTGCCGTAGGACGGCAGTGAGATCTTGAACGCCTGCGGCAGCACCACGCGCCGCATGATCAAGGCGCCGCGCATGCCGATGGATTGCGCGGCCTCTATCTGCCCATGATCGATCGCCTGGATACCCGCTCGAAAATTCTCGGCCTGATACACGGAATAGGCGATGCCAAGTCCGATAAAACCGGCCTGGAAGGCTGACAAGCTCACGCCGAGATCGGGCAATACGAAGTAGATATAAAAGAGCTGGACGATGATCGGCAGACCGCGGATCACGTTGATGAACGTCGCCGCCGCGTGCGAGGCGAACTTGTTCGACGACACGCGCATCAGCGCCAGCAGGAGTCCGAGCAGCGTGCTCAGGATGAACGAGCAGAAGGTGATCTCGATCGTGACGATCGCGCCTTTCAGCAGGATCGGCAGGAACTCGATGGCGTTCTGGAAGAACATGGCTTCTATCCTCTCTGTGCCGAGGACGTTTTTATTCCACCTGCCACTTCTTGATGATCTGCATCAGGGTGCCGTCCGCCTTGATCTTCTTGATGCCTGCGTTCAACTGGTCGAGCGTGGCGGTGTCGCCCTTGCGTACCACGAAGCACACCTGGCCCACCACTTCCGGCTGATACTCGGTGACCAGTCGCAATTGCGGATTCGGGTTGTGCTGAAGCTGGTAAGCAATGATCGGATGGTCGCCGAAGCCAGCCTTGATGCGTCCGAGCGCGACGTCGCGCATGATATCGGCGACGGAATCGTAGGTGCGCACTTCCTTGAAAATGCCTTTCTTGTTCAGTGCGTCGACAAACGCCGTACCTACTTGAGCGCCTACCACTTCGCCTTTGAGCGAGTCCATTGACGGATATTTACCGGTATCGTCGGCGCGAACGATGAGGCCTTCGCCATACGAATAAACCGTGTCCGAGAAGTCGACGACCTGCTGGCGTGCCGGCGTCTTCAGCATGGCAGCCGAAATGATGTCGATCTTCTTCGTGGTCAGCGAAGGAATTAGTGAGGAGAACGTGGTTTGTTCGATACTGACGTCAAAGCCTGATGCCTTGCCGGTTGCCGTGATGGCGTCGACCAGCAAGCCCTGAATCGAGTTGGACTTGACGTCGAGGAACGTGAACGGCACACCTGTGGCCGTCGCGCCGACCGTATAAGTGGGGGCGGCGGCCATCGACCGCGCCGGAGCGCCCGTGAGCAGCAATCCCGTTACAAAGACACAGGCGAAACGTCTGACGAACTTGAACATGAGGCTCTCCACTTATTGGGAAGGATCGATTTAAGAATCGTTAAATGATGTTTTTCGTATCTTATTCGAGTCAAAAAAATCGTCAATCGAAATATGCGTATCGATATTCGATATGGTAGTGTTACATCATGAGCTCGAGGCTTGAGCCAAACAATTGGGTAAATCCATGAACCGAAACAAACCCGTCCTTCAAGCGGACGTGCCTGCAATGGCTGGTGATTCGCCAGATACGCCGGATGCGCTGTTTAATCAGTCGTTGGAAAAGGGCATAGCGGTGTTGCGAGCGTTCAGTGCGCAGCGGCGCACGATGACTTTGCCGGAGGTGGCGCAGGCCACCTCCATCACCAAGAGTTCGGCGCAGCGGATGATCTACACGTTGGAAAAGCTGGGGTATGTGAAGAAGCATCCACGCACGAAGCGTTACCAGCTTGCGGTGAAGGCGATGCAGATTGGCTTCAACTATCTGGCCGCGGATACGTTGATTGATGTTGCCAATCCATTCTTGTCGGAGTTGACGAATGTAACGGGGGAGACGACCAACCTGACGGAGCCGGACGGGCTCGATATGGTTTATGTCGCGCGCTTTGTGTGTACGAAATTCTTGCCGATCCACATGCCTATCGGCAGTCGCATTCCGATGTATTGCACGGCGTCAGGGCGGGCTTATCTGGCAGCGTTGCCGGAGGATGAGTCACGTATGCTTCTTGAACGAAGTGAGCGTGTTGTGCACACGCAGTACACCGTGACGGATCTAGGCGAGATCGACGCCCGGCTGGCGCAAGGGAGGCTGAGCGGTTATGCGTCGAACAGGGAAGAGTTGTTTATCGGCGACATGACGATTGCAGCGGCCGTGGTCGACGGGGAACGGCGGCCAGTGGGATCGGTGCATGTTGTAGCGCCCACGAGTCGCTGGACGCTCGCCGAAGCGGAGCAGCGCCTGGCACCGGCAGTGATTGATTGCGCTCGCGGAATCAGCAATTCGATCCGTACGCTAGGATAGATTTTTCGTTCGCACTCCTCCAACTGAACCCCTTGGCCGGGTGCGAACGAACCCAACGAAACCAACCCAACGAAACCGACGACAGCACGCCTTCTTCAATACCCCGGCGGCGGAGGCGGCGGCATCCCGGGCGGCGGTGGCGGAGGCGGCGGCTGCGTCGAATAAACGCCTTGCGGGGGCGGTGCGCTCATCATCCGGCCACGCATTGGCACGCGGTTACCGTTCGCATACATGCACTGCAGATACGCGTAGTCATAGCGCCGCTGCACGTCATAGGCCGAACCTTGCGCGTTGGTCGCACCAAACAAACTGCCGCCCAGCAGGCCGGCGCCGGCGCCAATAGCTGCGCCCGAACCGCCGCCGAACGCCGCACCTGCCGCCGCGCCCAACGCCGTACCGACCACCGCACTGCCCACGGCGCTATTGGTAGTAGCCTGATTGGCCGAGTCACCTCCTACCTGTCCATACGCAAACTGACGACACGAACCGTCGTCCGCGCGGAACTGGTCGAAAGTCTTGCCAGTGCCAGGAAGGGCCATCACGCTCGGTCCCGGAGGCACCACGGCGCACGCGCCAAGAATGCCCAGCGAAACCCCCATCGAAACGAGTAATGCAAGTCTTGGATACTTCATGACGCTTTGATCTTCCGTTCAAGGATTACTGAGAGTTGCCTGGCTGCGGCGCCACGGGACGCCAGCCGGTCGGGCAGTCCTTCACATACGGGTAATACGCTTTCGATGCCTCGCAGTAGTACCAGGAACCGCCCTGCTGTCCGGAGGCATCGGCTGATGGCCCCGGACCCTGCGCTTGTCCCTGTTCGACATAGTCGACTGGTGGCGGCGCCGGCACAGCCACGACCGGCGGGTAAGGGTAGTAATACGGAACGGGCGCAACCGGATAGTAATAAGGTACTCCCACCCCTACACCCACAAAAACACGTGCAGCATTCGCCGGGCCACAGATACAGGCCGCGGCGACTGCCACCGCCGCCAGCGGCAAGCAAGAATTCAGGCGTTTCACGACATTTCTCCCAACCTGGTTTGACGACACGCTCCCCGACTTTTTACCGTAAGCAGATATCGGACCGTCCCGCGATCCGCTGAATTATAGGAGCACAACTGAACGCTAATTCAGTTGACCACGAAGTGCCATTACAGACGTTACGCTTCATTTTTCCGATCGTTACAAAACACCCGTTCACACCCTCATTCGCAAGAAAATTGACAGCATTAAGTAATATGTTTTACGAGAACCATTCAATAATAGTTAGGTAGTGCCGGGCGGCTGCGTAAAACGCATGAAGTATCCGCCCAAGCGGTCCGCCAGCATGGTTCCTACCATGGGTAACGATCACGTCGTCACATAATTCCGGACGCGAAGTGTTTTGTACGTGAGACGCCGAATCGTCTTCAGGCACAACTGGGGGCACCCGTGAATGCGCACACGCGCGACTGTCGCGACTGTCGCGACTGTCGCGACTGTCGGCGCGATTGCGGCGCAATGGGTGATCGGATCGAAGAGAACGTGCTGGCGCAGCACCTGTCGCTGTTGTGGGTGAACCTGAAGCGCGAGGCTTCGTGGCGGCGGTGAAGGACGGTGCCGGCAAGCCGGAGCGGGGTCGGATGAAAAATGCGGGCGCGGCAGCGGTTCTGCGCGCGCCATGATGTAGACCGCGACGCTTGGCCCGCCGTCCGAAAATCCACGGACCGCGGGGGTCAAGCCACGCGGTCCCGCTTATTGCCGCGTTCCTGCTTTGATCGCTTCGGCAAACCGCTTGATGTAGACCGGCGATGCATCGCTGATTGCCCAATACACCATGCCGTCCTGACGCCACTGGACCAGCGAATAACCATCGTCGGATTGCGTGATAAGAGGCGTGGATGAAGGCGCGCTTTTGACATCGTTTTTGCCATGATCTTCAGGGAAGACATACAAGTCGATCGGGTGCTTCAGATACCGGTAGATCATGACGGCAACGGGGCGATGATCCACATAATCGAGCCGCCCGCCGACCAGCGGAAAGCCTTGCGCCTGGGGATCGACCACGGGCGGCGCATAGTCGATGCGCCCGTTGAACCAGGGCTTGACCGTATGCTGGTCGCTCGACAGCACATCCATCGTGCGCGCCGACATCAGCGCCCGTACATGGCTTGAAACGATCTCCTGTTGTACGTCTGCGCCACGGGGCGGCGGCTGGGTCCAGAGCAGCGTCATGAAGACGAGCGAGCACAAGCCGATTCCCGCCATTCCTCCGCCGATGAACGGCAGTCCCGCCATGCGCCACGACCAGTTCCAGGGAGACGGATTTTTCCTGGCTGCTTCTGCTTTCATCCGGGCATGCACCTGCACCCGCAAGGATTCCGGAGCTCGTTCGTAAAGCGAGCCGTCGCGCAGTTTCTCAGCGAGCGATGAGTTGGATTTAGTTTCCACGCTTGGACTCCTCCGGACCGGCGGGTGGTGTTTTGACCAGGCGGATTGCCTGCTGTTCCGACCCACCCTGGGCCGCCCGTACAGCCGTGCACAACAGGCGGCGCGCGCGCGAAAGCCGTGACATGACGGTGCCCAGCGGGATGCCCGCCACGGCCGCTACGTCCCTGTAGCTCATGTCTTCCAGTTCACGCAACACGATCACCTCACGATATTCAACCGGCAACGTAGCCAACGCCCGATGCACGAGTTCGGTCTCGTCCTGACGCACGGCCAATTTCTCCGGATCGTCGCCGCTTTCATCGGCCCAGCCGGGAAGCTGATCGTCGACATTGAGCGAGTCGTCGTAGGGCGTTGCATCCGCGCGGTTATGTTGCCGGCGCCATTCGGTGAACCACGTATTGCGCACGATCGCCAGCAGCCAGGCGCGCGGATTGTCGCCCTCATAGCCATCGAAGTAACGAAAGGCTCTCAGGAAGGCTTCCTGCACGACGTCGTCGGCGTCCGTGGGACTGCCGCTCAGCCAGCGGGCAAGGTTATACGCCGCGTCCAGATGCGGCAGCATCACCGCGTCGAAGCGATTCGGCGAGTGCTTCGCCATCGGTACTCTCCCTGGCAAGCGATATTGCCGCGGAATTTGCGGAACGTGCGCCACGCGCCAACGCGCAGGGCGGGTCGCCGGTCGGTCCGCAATACCGCAAATACTGCAATTACTGCGATATGCGATACCGCGATACAAGACGCCGGCTCTCAACTGTACTTACCGGTCAGCGGCCTGATTTATTCCCGATTATGCGGGTATGGCAAAAAAATTCACCGGGAATAAAGCGGCGCCCCTCCGAGTTTGATGGGCATGGGGCAAGGCATACCCGCCTTGCATACCCGTATTGCACCCCCATCCACCAGGAGCCGTTCATGCCCGACCTCGATAAAAAAATCCTTTCGCCCGAACCTCTCACGGAACACGGCGCCAGACGGCGCACCGCACTGACGTGCATGGCATGGGCCGGTGCGGGCATGCTGTGGACCTTGAACGGCGGCGTGCCGGGGTCGAAGCTGATGGGCGGGACCGCGCAGGCAGCGCAAACCGACCGTCATGCGTTCAGCTTCGTGCAGATCAGCGACAGTCACATAGGCTTCAGCAAGGACCCGAACCTCGATCCTGCAAGCACACTGCAGGAAGCCGTCGACAAGATCCGCACGAGCCCGGAGAAGCCCGGGTTCATCATCCATACCGGCGACATCAGCCACCTGTCCAAACCCGGCGAGTTCGATACCGCTACGCAGATCGTCCAGAGCGCCGGGCTCGATGTGCACTACGTACCCGGCGAACACGACGTTTTGGTCGACGACGGGGGGTCGTATTTCGAGCGTTTCGCCAAACCCTCGGACCCCAAGTGGTACAGCTTCGATCAGGGTGGGGTGCATTTCATCGGCTTGACCAATGTGCTGGACCTGCGTGGGGGCGGCCTGGGTTTTCTCGGCGATGAACAGCTGGCGTGGCTGAAGCAAGACCTGCACGCGCGCACAAGCAGCACGCCAATTGTCGTGTTCGCGCATATCCCCCTCTGGTCTTTGTATCCGCAATGGGGCTGGGGGACGGACGACAGCGCGCAGGCGCTGAGTCTGATGAAGCGTTTCGGCTCGGTGACGGTGCTTAACGGCCATGTGCATCAGGTCGCGCAAAAAGTTGAAGGTGAGATCAACTTTTACTCCGCGTTGTCGACCGCCTTTCCGCAGCCGGCACCCGGTACGGCTGCAGGTCCCGGTCCGATGAAAGTCCCCGCGGACACGCTTCGCAAGATGCTGGGGGTGCGTTCAGTCAACTATGTCCCGGGAGAGGCCGACCTGGCCATTGTCGATACGCGGCTCAGCGTATGAGTGCCTCTTTGAACAAGCGGAGAACGATGATGACAATGCCTGATCTTCAGGGCGTATGGGTAGCGAAGATCGCTGCTAGAACAATGGCCGCACTGTGCTTGGCGACGGCGCTGGCGGCTGCACCCGCATTCGCCGCCGAGGCGAAACCGGCCGCGACCGTGGTGATCGACAATTTTTCCTTTAGTCCTGCTCAGTTGTCCGTTGCAGCAGGGTCGACCGTGACCTGGGAGAACCACGACGACATGCCTCATACCATCGTCAACGATGCAACCCCACGCGAATTCAAATCGGCGCCGCTCGATTCCGGGGAGCACTTTTCACAGACGTTCGCGAAGCCCGGTACGTACAAGTATTTCTGTTCGATCCATCCGCATATGACGGGCACGATCGTGGTGAAATAAAGGGACTATTGCTGCAAGCCCAGCCGATACCACGTGACTTGCCGGTACGGTTCACCGGGCCGCACGATCACGCTGCCCGCGTCCGCCATGTTGACCTGATTCGGGAACGCGCCAGCCTGGAGACACAGGCCGGCGTGCTTGCCGTAACGCCGTCCGTGCCGTCCCACGATGCCATCCAGATGATTGCCGGTATAGAACTGCACGCCGGGCGCGTTGGTTCCCATCGTCAACTCGCGGCCACTGCCAGGGTCGTAGAGGCGCACGACGGGCTCGAGCGTCTTGCCGTTTTCACCTACGACATAACAATGATCGAAGCCGCCTGCACGCGCGAGCTGATCGTGCGGCCAGTCGAGCCGCGCGCCGAGCGGAGCGCTTGCGCGGAAATCGAACGCATGGCCCGCGACCTGAGCGCGGCCTTCGGGGATCAGGGCGGCGTCGACTTCGAAGAATGTGTCGGCGTCGATGGAGATCACGTGGCCGCGGATATCGCCGGTTTCGTCGCCGGATAGATTGAAGCAGGCATGGTTCGTCAGGTTGAGCGGCGTAGGCGCATCCGATACCGCTTCATACGCGAGCGTCAGCGTGCCGTCGTCGTCGAGCGTATAGCGAAGTGTGGTCGATACATTGCCGGGGAAGCCCGCGTCGCCCTCCGGCGATTCATGCGTGAGGACCAGTCCGCCAGCCACTTCCCGAGCGTCCCAAAGTGACCGGTGAAAGCCTGCTGCGCCGCCATGCAGCAAGTTGTCGCCCTCGTTGCGATCAAGCGAATAGGCGACGTTGTCGAGCGCGAAGCGCGCGTTTTCGATGCGGTTTGCCCAGCGCCCGATCACGCCGCCCAGATAAGCATGGCCGGCGAAATATTCAGCGGGCGTGTCGTGACCCAGCAGGACATCAGCCACGCGTCCCGCGCGATCGGCGGTATTCCACGAGACCAGCGTCGCACCGAGATCGCTGATTGCGACGCGCATGCCATGCACATTGCGCAGCGTGAACAGGCGCGCAACATCACCGCCGGGCAACTCTCCCCAGCGTTCGACACTGACGCGCGCGGAGCCTGGGCGGAGAGGGGTGGGCATATCAGCGAGGTTCATAAAAAGCGGGGATCAGCCGGGTTGTGCACAGGGCGCGACCGGCAGGCGCTCCTGGTATTCGCGCGGCGTACAGTCCAGCTCGCGGCGGAACACGGCGTACATGTATTGCAGCGAAGTGAAGCCGCAGCGGATGGCGACTTCGGCGCTGGATAAATCGTGACGTGCGAGGAGTTGCTTCGCGACCTCGAGCTTGTGATTCAGTATCTCCTGATGCACGGTGCAGCCGAGTTCGCGGCGGAAGTGATCCTCCAGCGACGAGCGCGATACGCCCACGTAATCAGCTACTTGTTCGGTCTTGATGCCCTGGCATCCGTATTGCCGGATGTAGTGGCGCGCGCGCATGACATAGGGGCTCGACACCGGTTGATGACGAGTGGATTCAAGCACGTTGATGCCGACTGGCGGCACGAGGATGCGCCTGCCGTGAAAGCGTGCGCCCCCCAGCATCTGGTGCAGCAAATGGGCCGCTGTTCGGCCCATTTCCTCGGTCCCCTGAATGACGGAAGACAACGGAATGCGGGTGAGCGAGCGTGTCAGCGGATCGTTGTCTATGCCAATGATGGCTACTTGCTCAGGCACGGGAATACCCGATATGAGGCACGCCTGCAGCAGGTGCCGCGCGCGTGCATCGGTCACGGCGATCACGCCCACGGGCTTCGGCAAGCTCTCGAGCCACGACGTCAGTTGCGCGCTCGCCTGACTCCATACCGGCGCGCTCGTTGGCAGGCCGCGATGAATATCTGCTTGCAGCCCATCAGCCGCGAGCAGCGCCTTGAAGGCCAGTTCGCGTTCTTGCGCCCAGCGGTTTTCGGCGGATTCAGGCAGGCTGTAGAGCGCAAAACGCTGCAAGCCCGCGCCGATCAGATGCGTGTATGCAAGCGAGATCAGCTTCGCGTTGTCGGTTGCAATATAGGGCAGCCTGGCTGGATAACATGCCGGGTCCGAATAAGAAGAACCCACGGCGACCACAGGCAGTTGCGAATCTCCCAGCGCTTCGGCCACGCCTGGGTCGTCGAAATCCGCGATGATGCCGTCGCCTTCGAAGCGTTCGATACCGTTTAGCCGACAGCGAAAGTCCTCCTCGAGGAAGAGATCCCATGCCACTCGCGTCGACAGCAAATAGTTGCCGATGCCGGTAATGACCCCGCGGTCATACACCTTGTTCGCGTTGAACAGGAGCGCGATCCGATGTGAAGCCTGGGCGGTCTGTGGTCGTGTCATCGAACTCCGGACGGTGCATGCCGCAGTGCCGCGAGATGCCCATCGTCTCCGTTGCAGCGCAATATGCGCCTGTTTTTTACGCGAGTCTTTTTAGCGTTCGCTGATTCTAGGCCAGCGCACCGGCCGCCCGCCAGCCCGATTTTTACTTAGCTGAAGAAACACCATCAGCACTGGCGGATTTCGCAATTGCTCGTTGCGCGACGATGCTGGCAGCATGGTGTCACATTAAAAGAAGGAGACGCCATGTCGTATTTCGAACATTTGCCGGCGGTGCGCTATGAAGGCCCGCAGTCTGACAATCCTTTTGCCTTCCGCCATTACGATCGCGACAAGCTGGTCCTCGGCAAGCGCATGGAGGATCACTTGCGCCTCGCCGTCTGTTACTGGCATACATTCGTATGGCCGGGCGTCGACATGTTCGGGCAGGGCACTTTTCACCGGCCGTGGCAGCAGCCCGGCGACGCAATAGAAAGAGCGCACGTAAAAGCCGACTCGGCGTTCGAATTCTTCTCGAAGCTGGGTGCGCCGTATTACACCTTCCACGACACCGACGTATCGCCCGAAGGCGACAGCATCAAGCACTACGTCAACAACTTCAAAGGCGTCACGGACTATCTGGCGGCCAAGCAGGAGAAAACCGGGATCAAGCTGTTGTGGGGCACGGCGAACCTGTTCTCGCACCCGCGTTACGCTGCGGGAGCCGCGACCAATCCGAACCCCGAAGTGTTTGCGTTCGCGGCCACGCAGGTGTTCCAGGCACTTGAAGCCACGCATCGGCTTGGCGGAGAAAACTATGTGTTGTGGGGTGGCCGCGAAGGTTACGACACGCTGCTCAACACCGATCTCAAGCGCGAACGGGATCAACTCGGGCGTTTCCTCAACATGGTGGTGGAGCATAAGCACAAGACGGGTTTCAAGGGCGCGTTGCTGATCGAGCCGAAACCGCAGGAGCCAACCAAGCACCAGTACGACTACGACGTGGCGACCGTCCACGGTTTTCTCGCGCAGTTCGGTTTGCAAAATGAAATCCGCGTGAACATTGAGGCGAATCATGCAACGCTCGCAGGGCATTCGTTTCATCACGAGATTGCGACGGCTTACGCGCTAGGCATCTTCGGCAGTGTCGATGCGAATCGTGGTGATCCGCAGAACGGCTGGGACACCGACCAGTTTCCGAACAGCGTTGAGGAGTTGACGCTGGCGCTGTATGAAATCCTGCGACATGGCGGCTTCAGCTCCGGCGGCATGAATTTCGATGCGAAGGTACGACGCCAGAGCGTGGCGCCCGAGGACCTGTTCTTCGGGCATATTGGCGCAATCGACGTCATAGCCATCGCGCTTGAACGGGCCGCCACGCTGGTCGAGAACGACAAGCTTGCCGAGTTCAAGACCCAGCGTTATGCGGGCTGGGACACGGAATTCGGCCGCAAGATCCTCTCGGGCGGCTACTCGCTGGAGTCGCTGGCTATCGATGCGCTGGGACGTCGTGTTAACCCTCAGCATGTGAGCGGGCAACAGGAGCAGCTTGAAAATATCGTAAACAGGGCGATTTATAAGTGATGCGCTGGCTTAGCGAGATCACGAAGAAACTGCATTGAAAATCATTAAGCGGCCCGGCTGATTTCGCAATTGAGTTAAAGGCGAATAAAGGCCCAAGCTAACGACAAATCAAAGAGACGACCAACCCGCAAAACCGACGACCGCGAACATGGATTCGCGGCGCAAGCAGTAGATTCCGCCGACGTCCCTTCTCTCGCACATGCGTTGCCCTGAGCGGCCACGCAGGGAGACGCATCGGCTAGTCAACCATAAAAAGGAGTGAGACATGAAGTCTGCAAAACGCCGTGCCGTGCTCGGATCGCTGGTCTGTGGAGCGATGTTCGCCAGTTTGACCGTACTTCCTACCCTGGCTCATGCAAGCAAGGACAAGCCTGAAATTGGCTTCTGTATTGACGATCTCCGGGTCGAGCGCTGGTCGCGCGACCGCGATTATTTTGTCGCCGCCGCCACGAAGCTGGGCGCCAAGGTGTCCGTGCAATCCGCCGATGCCAGCGAAGAACGGCAGATATCGCAGATTGAGAACCTGATCTCGCGAGGTGTCGATGTCATCGTGATCGTGCCGTTCAATTCGAAGACCCTCGGCAACGTGGTGGCCGAAGCGAAGAAGGCGGGTATCAAGGTGGTGTCGTACGATCGCCTGATCCTCGATGCCGATGTGGACGCCTATATCTCCTTCGACAACGAAAAGGTCGGCGAAATGCAGGCGCAGGGTGTCTTCAATGCGCAGCCTAAGGGTAACTACTTCATGCTCGGCGGCGCACCGACCGACAACAATGCGAAAATGTTGCGTGAAGGGCAGTTGAAGATCCTGAAGCCGGCCATCGATCGCGGCGACATCAAGATTGTCGGCCAGCAATGGGTGCCGGAATGGAGTGCCGCGACCGCGCTGCGCATCACCGAAGACGCGCTGACTGCGAATAACAACAAGATCGATGCCATCGTGGCGTCCAACGACGGCACGGCGGGCGGCGCTATCCAGGCGCTGGCCGCGCAACACCTCGCGGGCAAGGTGCCTATCTCCGGCCAGGATGCTGACCTTGCGGCAGTCAAGCGGGTGGTGGACGGCATGCAGACCATGACCGTCTATAAACCGCTGAAGCTGATTGCGGGTGAGGCGGCCAAACTGGCGGTGGACCTGGCGAAAGGGCAGCAACCGGCCTATAACGCGAAATACGACAACGGCATGAAGCAGGTCAACACCGTGTTGCTGCAGCCGACGCTCCTGACCAAGAGCAATGTCGACACCGTGGTAAAGGACGGCTTCTATACGCAGGCCCAGTTGGCAGGCAATTAAGACGCGTTAAGCGTCATGCCGGGCGTGAGGGCCGCTGGTTAGGGGCCCTCACGCTGATTCACTGTCCAGGATAAAAACCGCATGGCAAACGCGCTGCTGGAAATGCACGGCATCGTCAAGACGTTTGGCGGTGTGAAGGCGCTCGATGGTATCGACCTCGTGGTCTCGCCTGGGGAATGTGTTGGTTTGTGCGGCGAGAACGGCGCAGGCAAATCGACACTGATGAAAGTGCTGTCCGGCGTCTACCCGCACGGTACGTGGGAAGGCGAAATCCTCTGGGAAGGTGAGCCTTTACGAGCATCTACCATCCGCGAAACCGAGGATGCCGGCATTGTCATCATCCATCAGGAACTCATGCTGGTACCGCAGTTGTCGGTGGCGGAGAACATCTTCCTCGGCAACGAAATCACATTGAGCGGCGGCCGGATGAACTACGCGGCCATGTATCAGCGCGCCGACGAATTGCTGCGCGAGCTGAACATCAGCGGCATCAATGTGGCTCAGCCCGTGATGAACTACGGCGGCGGTCATCAGCAACTGATCGAGATTGCCAAGGCGTTGAACAAGCGCGCGAAGTTGCTGATTCTGGATGAACCTTCGTCGTCCCTGACCGCGAGCGAAATACGGATCCTGCTCGACATCGTGCGCGACCTGAAGAAACGCGGCGTGGCGTGCGTGTACATCTCGCACAAGCTCGACGAGGTGGAAGCGGTCTGCGACACCATCACGGTGATCCGGGACGGCAAGCACGTCGCCACGCAGCCCATGAAGGATCTCAGCACGAACAGCATCATCTCGATGATGGTCGGCCGGGAGATCAAGAACCTGTTCCCGCGCGAGCCGCATGACATTGGCGAGGTGATCTTCGAGGCCCGCCACGTCACCTGTTTCGATGTGACCAACCCGCGGCGCAAGCGCGTGGATGACGTCTCGTTTTCGCTGCGCAAGGGCGAGATTCTCGGCGTCGCCGGGCTGGTCGGCGCAGGGCGGACCGAACTGATGCAGGCTATCTTCGGCGCTTACCCGGGCATCAGCGAGGCAAAGGTTTATCTGAACGGCAAGCGCCTCAAGATCAAGACCCCGGCCAATGCGATCGATGCCGGTATTGGCATGGTGCCTGAGGACCGCAAGCGCCACGGCATCGTGCCGCAACTCGGTGTGGGACATAACATCACACTCGCGGTGCTGAATCGTTTTGCGAAGGGCGGGCGGATTGATTCCGCTGCCGAGCTCGATACCATCCATACAGAAATGAAGCGGCTTTCCGTACGTGCCGCCACACCTATGTTGTCCATCGCGAGCCTGTCCGGAGGCAATCAGCAGAAGGCGGTGTTGACCAAAATGCTGCTGACCGACCCAGCCATTCTTATCCTCGATGAACCCACGCGCGGCGTCGACGTAGGCGCCAAGTTCGAGATCTACAAGCTCATGTTCGCGCTGGCCCGCCGCGGCGTGTCGATCATCGTGGTGTCGTCGGAACTGAATGAAGTGCTCGGCGTGAGCGACCGCGTGCTGGTGATAGGCGAGGGCCAACTGCGCGGCGACTTTATCAATGAAGGGCTCACGCAAGAACATATCCTGGCGGCCGCTATCCGCGCGACCCCACAGACAAACCCTTTTCAAGCGAGCGTCGCATGACTCCTGACGTCACCTCGTCGAGCAAACGCAGCACCACCGGCGGCGCGAGCATTACATCCGGGCAGCGCTTCAAGCAGCTTTTCACGCGTTACAAATTGCTCGCGCTGCTGCTGGCGGTAACCGTAATCTGGATATTCTTTTCGCTCCTCACCGACGGCGCGTTTGTCACGCCCCGCAATCTTTCGAACTTGCTGCGGCAAATGTCGATCACGGGCATGCTCGCGTGCGGAATGGTGTTCGTGATCATCTCGGGCGAGATCGATCTGTCGGTCGGCGCGTTGCTTGGTTTGCTCGGCGGCGTGGCCGCTATTCTCGATGTCTCGCATCACTGGCCGATCCAGTTCACCGTGCCGGCGGTGATGCTGCTCGGCATTGCAATCGGCATGTTCAACGGGTGGTGGTCGACGTATCTGCGGGTGCCGTCGTTCATTGTCGGGCTTGGCGGCATGCTCGCGTATCGGGGTGTGTTGCTGGGCGTGACGGGCGGGTCGACGATCGCGCCGGTCTCCAGCAATCTGGTGTTCATTGGGCAGGGTTATTTGCCGCGCATGGCGGGCAATGCGCTTGCAGTCGTGCTGTTTGCGTTGCTCGTCGCCTTGACCGTGCGCCAGCGGCAGAACCGTCTGCGTTACAACTTGGCCGTCGTGCCGCTTTGGCAGGACGGCGTGAAGATCGTGGCGGCGGGGCTCGTGCTGGTCGCGTTCGTGACCACCCTGAACCAGTACGGCGGCATTCCCGTGCCGGTGTTGCTGCTGCTGGCATTGCTCGGTATTTTCACCTATATCGCTACGCAGACTGTGTTCGGCCGGCGCATTTATGCGGTGGGTTCGAACCTTGAGGCAACGCGTTTGTCGGGCGTGAATACGAACCGCGTGAAGCTGATGATCTTCGCGTTGATGGGCCTGATGTGCGCGCTTGCGGGGCTCGTCAACACGGCCCGGCTGGCAGCCGGGTCGCCGTCGGCGGGAACGATGGGCGAGCTCGATGCCATTGCCGCGTGCTTTATCGGCGGGACGTCCATGCGCGGTGGTTCCGGGACCGTCTATGGCGCATTGATCGGGGCACTGGTCATGGCGAGCCTGGACAATGGCATGTCCATGCTCGATGTCGATTCGTATTGGCAGATGATCGTGAAGGGCGGCATTCTTGTGCTCGCGGTGTGGATCGATGTTGTCTCGGGCTCCAATCAGCGTTAGGGTCGGGGTCTGAGGGTTTGCGCGAACGGTGCTTCCGGCGCTCAAGTGTCACAAGACTTGGCGCATAATCCGAGCACCGTACGTGCCAGATCCGGGAGACGACATGCTGACCAAGAGCGAAGAACGCGTTGCGCACCTTCTCACCGATGTAGTCGACTTTGCACGGGGGCGGCTTCCAGAGCCCGCGTTCAATGTCGTTGAACCACTACTGAGCCACTACTACGAGCTCGCGGACCCTGAAGACGTCCAGAGCCGCGATATAGCCGATCTCTACGGCGCGGCCATGGCGCACTGGCAGACGGCGCAAAAATTCACCACGGGCCGCGAAGTCCTGCGGGTATACAACCCCAACCTCGAACAGCACGGCTGGCATTCCGATCACACGGTGGTCGAGATCGTCAACGACGACATGCCGTTCCTCGTCGACTCGGTCACCATGGCGGTCAACCGCCTCGGCCTGGCGATGCATTCCGCCATTCATCCGGTGTTCCGTGTCTCCCGCGATGCAAGCGGGGCGATCACGCGTATTGCGTTGGGTCACATCGACGGCGGCGATCCGCAATCGCGCCTCGAATCGTTCATCCATTTTGAAGTGGACCGCTGCGGCGAAGCCGCAAAACTCGACGAGCTGCGCGGTGACATCGCGCGCGTGCTCGGCGACGTACGTGCTTCGGTGGAAGATTGGCCGAAGATCGTTGAGGTTGCACGCGCGACCATAGGTGAAATGAAAGCGCGTGAGACCAGCGCCGACGGTGTCGAGGCTCGCGCGTTCCTGGAGTGGATGGTGGCGGATCATTTCACCTTCCTCGGGCACCGCGACTACGAACTCATTACGCAAGATAGCGGGTTTGCGCTGCGCGGCGTGCCAGGCTCCGGCGCAGGACTGCTGCGCGAAAGCCTGCGTCCACCCGCAGCCGATAACGTGACGCCGTTGCCTCCCGCCGCCGCGGCCATCATCAATGGGTCCGCGCCGATTTTCCTGACCAAGGCCAATTCGCGGGCAACCGTGCATAGGCCCGGTTATCTGGATTATGTTGGCGTGAAGCGCGTTGGGGCAGATGGCAAGGTCATTGGTGAACGGCGGTTCATTGGCTTGTACACGTCCACCGCGTATCTGGTCCCCACGTCCGAAATCCCGATCGTGCGGCGCAAATGCGCGAACATCATCAGGCGTGCCGGCTTTCTCGCCAAGGGGCATCTGCATAAGTCGCTAGTGACCGTGCTCGAGCAGTATCCACGCGAAGAGCTCTTCGAAGCGGATGAGGACGACCTGTTCGATATCGCGCTCGGCGTGCTGCGTTTGCAGGAGCATCAGCGCACACGGCTGTTCGTGCGGCGAGACAGGTTCGACCGCTTTGTCTCGTGCCTCGTTTTCGTGCCACGCGACAAGTTCAATACGGACCTGCGCAAACGCATCGCGAACGTGCTCATGAAAGCGTTCAACGGCAAGAGCATCGAGTTCACGCCGCTGTTGTCCGAATCTCCGCTCGCGCGCATCTATATCACCGTGCGCTCGGATAAAGGCGCCATGCCCGAAGCCGATACACGTGAACTCGAGCAACAGATCGTGCAGGTTGCGCGCCGCTGGCAAGACGATCTCGCGGACGCACTGGTCGACAGCTTTGGCGAAGAGCAGGGCAACCGGCTTCTGAATCGATACGCGGATTCGTTTCCCGCCGGATATCGCGAGGATTACCCGGCTCGCACGGCGGTACGCGATATCGAATTGATCGAACAGACGCAGGTGAGGGCGGGCGGTCTCGCGATGAGCCTATACAGGCCGATTGAAGCCGGGCGGCGCGCGTTTCGCTTCAAGGTGTACCGGGTGGGAGACCCGATCGCGCTCTCGCATAGCCTGCCGATGCTGGAGCACCTTGGCGTGCGCGTTGATGAAGAACGGCCGTATCGCATTGAGCCGCTGGGTGCCCCCCACGCATGGATACACGACTTCGGGCTGGAGCTTGCCGACGACGTGGAGTTCGACATCGATCGTGTCAAGGAACTGTTTGAGAACGCGTTCGCAAGCGTCTGGACTGGCGAAGTTGAGAACGACGGCTTCAACCGGCTGGTCTTGCGCGCGCAACTCGGCGCCCGCGACGTCACGATCCTGCGCGCTTACGCGAAGTACTTGCGGCAAGTGGGCTCGACGTTCAGCGACGCCTATATAGAACGTGCTTTGACCGGCAACCCGGCCATCGCCCGCAAGTTGCTTGAGCTGTTCCTGGTGCGCTTCAATCCGGCTCTTCCCGGGGCGCTCAGCGATAACCCTCAAAGTCGTGAGCTTCGCGACGCCCGCACGCAGCATGTGCTGGCCGACATAGAAACCGCGCTCGACAACGTGCCGAATCTCGATGAAGACCGTATCCTGCGGCAGTTCCTGGGCGTCATCAACGCAACGGTACGAACCAATTATTTTCGTAAGGATGACGAAGGTAAGGCCAAGCCTTACCTGTCATTCAAGCTCGATCCGTCGATGGTGCCGGGCCTGCCTGAGCCCAAGCCAATGTTCGAGATCTGGGTCTATGCGCCGCGCGTCGAAGGCGTTCATTTGCGTGGCGGCAAGGTGGCGCGAGGCGGCTTGCGATGGTCGGATCGGCGGGAAGACTTTCGCACTGAAGTGCTCGGCCTCATGAAGGCGCAGATGGTGAAAAACACCGTGATCGTGCCCGTAGGATCGAAGGGTGGCTTCGTGGTGAAGAACCCGCCGCCGGTCGCTGATCGCGAGGCGTTCGCGCGTGAAGGCGTCGCATGCTACCAGATGTTCCTGCGTGGTCTGCTCGACGTGACGGACAACCGCGTGGCGGGTGTTATCGTGCCGCCGCCGGATACCGTGCGCCATGATCCCGATGACCCCTACCTCGTTGTCGCCGCCGACAAAGGCACGGCCACGTTCTCCGACTATGCGAACGCAATCGCTCGCGAATATGGTTTCTGGCTGGATGACGCGTTTGCTTCAGGCGGCTCGGTGGGCTACGACCACAAGAGAATGGCGATCACCGCACGCGGCGCGTGGGAATCGGTTAAACGGCATTCTCGCGAGATGGGCGTGGATACCCAGACAACAGATTTTACCGTGGTCGGTGTCGGCGACATGTCGGGTGATGTATTCGGCAATGGCATGCTGCTCTCGCGTCACATCCGCCTGATCGCGGCGTTCGATCATCGCCATATCTTCCTCGATCCGGAGCCTGACACCGCCGCGAGTTTCACCGAGCGCGAGCGCTTGTTCGCACTACCGCGATCAAGCTGGGCAGACTACGACGCCACGCTGATTTCAGCCGGAGGCGGAATATTTCCGCGTACGGCGAAAACGATCGCATTGTCGGCGCAGGTTCAGGCCGCGCTCGGTGTAACGGCAGCAACGCTTGCACCGAACGAGTTGATCCGCGCGATCCTGCTGGCAGATGTGCATTTGCTCTACAACGGCGGCGTCGGCACCTACGTCAAGTCGACGCGTGAGACAGCTGCGCAGGTCGGCGACCGCACCAACGACGCTGTACGCGTCAACGGTTCCGAACTGCGTTGCAAGGTCGTGGCCGAAGGCGGCAACCTTGGCGTGACGCAGCTTGGCCGGATCGAATATGCGCAGCATGGCGGGCGTATCAACACAGATGCCATCGACAACTCCGCAGGCGTCGACTGTTCGGACCATGAGGTGAACATCAAGATCCTGCTGGGCCTCGTGGTGGCTGACGGCGAGATGACTGAAAAGCAGCGTAACGCGCTGCTTGTCGAGATGACCGATGAAGTCGGCCTGCTCGTGCTGCAGGACAACTACGCGCAAACGCAGGCGTTATCAATTGCGAACCGCTACGTGGCCGAGATGCTTGACGGCGAAGCGCGATTGATGCGCTGGCTAGAGCGCGCGGGCCGGTTGAAACGCAAGATCGAGTTCCTGCCATCGGACGAGGACATCGCCGAGCGTCAGGCGGCCAGGCTTGGGCTCACGTCGCCCGAGCGCGCGGTGCTGCTGGCTTACAGCAAGATGTGGCTCTACGACGAACTGCTTGCCTCCGACGTTCCCGAAGACTTGCTGGTTGCAGGCATGCTGCCCGACTATTTTCCGCTGCCCCTTCAGGCGCGCTATAGCGAACCGATGCAGCGCCATCCGCTCAGGCGCGAAATCCTCGCCACGCATCTGACGAATGCGCTGATCAACCGGGTTGGATGCACCTTCGTGCATCGATTGATGGAGGAAACCGATGCGTGTCCCAGCGACATCGTGCGTGCCTGCATCATGGCGCGCGATGTATTCGATCTGAACCGGATCTGGCGCAGTATCGACGCGCTCGACAATCGAGTCGCAGACGAAATGCAGGCGAAAATGTTCGTCGATGTCGTGCGTTTGCTGGAGGGTGCAACGCTTTGGTTCCTGCGTCATTTGAAGGGTTCGACGCAGGACGCTGGTCTCGCAGTCGAGCGTGTCGCGCGTTGTCGCGAAGCGGCGCAAAGGCTTGCACCGCAGTTGCCGGCCTTGCTCCCTACCGGCGAACTCGAAGAATGGACAGAGCGGCGCCGCGTGCTGGAGGAGGCGGGTGTCGACGAGCTACTGGCGGCGCAAGCGGCGAGCGGAGAGATACCGACAGCCGTGCTCGATAGCGCCGAAGTAGCGGCAAGTTGTGACCGTAGCCTTGAGGTTGTCGCGAGCGTTTACTTCGCGATCGGCACGTTGCTGAACTACGGCTGGATCGCCGAGCGAGCGATGGCGTTGCCCGCCTCCACTCACTGGGACTTGCTCGCACGGGCGGCTGCTTTGGAAGAGCTCGCGCGGCTCAAGCGTGCATTGACAGTCAGCGCGCTTGAACAAACACGCGATATCGATACGCCTGAGGTGATCGTTGAAAACTGGCGGTCCAGAAGGGAAGCCGCGGTCGAACGTTACGCGCGTTTGCTGGCGGAATTGCGTGCGACAAGTGGTGCGAGTCTTTCGATGCTGCTGGTTGTGGTCCGCGAGATAGCGACACTGGAACGTGCGTAGTCGCATGGGCCGAAGTCATGGACATGACTCCGGCCCGGCAGCGTCAACCCGTGAATCAACTCAAACGGTCCAGTCCAGAATCACCTTGCCGCTCTGGCCTGAGAGCATGGTCGCGAACGCTTCTTCATAGTCGTCCACCGCGAAGCTGTGCGTGAGGATAGGGGAGAGATCGAGTCCGCTTTGCAGCATGGCGACCATCTTGTACCAGGTCTCGAACATCTCGCGGCCATAGATGCCCTTGATCTCCAGCCCTTTGAAGATCACCTGGGTCCAGTCGATCGCCATGTGCGCGGGCGGGATACCAAGCAACGCCACCTTGCCGCCGTGATTCATCGCTTCGAGCAGCCCTGTGAAAGCGCTCGGCACGCCGGACATTTCCAGCCCCACGTCAAACCCCTCCGTCATGTGCAACTCGGCCATCACGTCGCGCAGTGACGTTTCCGATACATTGACCGCACGCGTCGCCCCCATCTTGCGGGCAAGCTCCAGCCGATAGTCGTTCACGTCGGTGATCACCACGTTGCGTGCGCCCACATGCTTGGCGATTGCGACGGCCATGATGCCGATGGGTCCGGCGCCGGTGATCAGCACATCCTCGCCGACCAGATTAAACGACAGCGCAGTATGCGTCGCGTTGCCGAATGGATCGAAGATAGCGGCGAGATCGTCGGAAATGTCGGGTGGGATCTTGAACGCGTTGAACGCCGGAATCACAAGAAATTCGGCGAATGCACCAGGACGGTTGACACCTACACCAACCGTATTGCGACAAAGATGCCGGCGCCCTGCACGACAGTTGCGGCAGAACCCGCAGGTGATATGACCTTCGCCCGACACCCGGTCGCCGATCGCGAAGCCACGCACTTCCTGCCCCATCTCCACGATCTCGCCAACATATTCGTGACCCACATGCATGGGCACGGGAATTGTCTTCTGCGCCCACTCGTCCCATTTCCAGATATGGATGTCGGTGCCGCAGATGGCCGTGCGCGTGATGCGGATCATCACGTCGTTATGACCGACTTCAGGCTTCTTGACACGCGTCAGCGTCAGCCCGGGGCCACGTTCCAGTTTTGCCAGTGCTTTCATGATTGTCTCGATTGGTTCCGATGCTTCAGATGATGCCCAGTGAACGGCCGACGCGCGCAAACGCATCCACCGCGCGATCGATCTGCGCCGGCGTATGCGCGGCACTCATCTGCGTGCGGATACGGGCGCGGCCTTTTGGCACCACGGGGAACGAAAACCCGATCACGTAGACACCTTCCTGCAACAACGCGTCTGCCATGCGCGACGCGACCTGGGCATCGCCCAGCATCACCGGGATGATCGGATGTTCGCCGGGCACGAGCGTGAAACCGAGCTTGCTCATGGCGTCGCGGAAACGGGCGCCGTTGGCGCGCACGCTGGCGCGCAACTGGGCGCCTTCGTCGCTCGCCAGCAGTTCGAGCACCTTGAGCGTGGCGGCGGCAATGCTGGGCGTAAGCGTATTGGAGAACAGATAGGGGCGCGAGCGCTGCCGCAGCAACTCGACGATCTCGCGGCGCGCGGCCACGTAACCGCCTGACGCGCCGCCCAGCGCCTTGCCCAACGTGCCTGTGATGATGTCCACGCGAGACAACACGCCGCAATGCTCAGGCGTGCCCCGTCCGTGCTCACCGATAAAGCCCACCGCGTGGGAGTCGTCGACCATGACCATTGCACCGTATCGATCGGCGAGCTCACAGATGCCGGCGAGATTCGCGATGATGCCGTCCATCGAAAACACGCCGTCGGTGGCGATCAGCTTGAAACGCGCGCCGGCAGCATCCGCTTCGCGCAGCTTCGTCTCAAGGTCGGCGAGATCGTTGTTCTTGTAGCGGTAGCGCTTGGCCTTAGACAAACGCACGCCGTCGATAATGCTCGCATGATTGAGTTCGTCGCTAATGATCGCGTCGGACTCGTCGAGCAAGGTTTCGAACAGGCCGCCGTTTGCATCGAAGCAACTCGAGTACAGGATGCAGTCGTCGGTTTGCAGGAAGGTGGCGAGCGCTTGCTCGAGTTCCTTGTGCACGGTCTGCGTGCCGCAGATAAACCGCACCGACGCCATGCCGAAACCATCGCGGTCGAGGCCCGCTTTGGCGGCTTCGATCAGGCGGGCGTCGTCGGCGAGACCGAGATAGTTGTTCGCGCAGAAGTTCAGCATCGCGGCGCCGCCCGCGAGCCGGATGTCGGCCGATTGCGGACTCGAGATCACGCGCTCGGTCTTGTAAAAACCGTCAGCGCGAATCTGATCGAGGGTACTGCGCACATGCGCAAGATAAGAATCATGCATGGATCATGCTCCTAAGTAATACGGTGACCGCAACGTGTGAGTGCACGGCAATGCCGTTTCGCTGCTGCAGCTGCCAGTATGAAGGAAAATGCCATTCGCGCGAACGTTCGGGGCGCTGACCGATGTTGTAGCAGCGCCAGCCGGCCTCCATGACCGTTCACATGATTCGATGCCAGGGACGAGAGATACACGGCGGTGCCAACGAGCTATTCGGGTTTGCCCCAGCGTTGCGAATCACTCCAGCGCGACCCCGCGCAATTCCGGAATCAGGAAGAGCGTTGCAAGCAGATCGAGAATATAGATCGATGCCAGCAAGGCGATTGCCGTGCCGAACGAGTAATGCGTGGCGAGCGCTCCGATTGCGAGCGGACCGAAACCGCCTACCGCGCGCCCGATGCTCCACAACACGTTTTGCGCGGTGCTGCGCGCGTGCGTTGGATAGAGTTCGGCCATCAGCGCACCGTAACCACCCATCATCCCGTTCACGAACAAGCCCATGAAAATGCCGCCGATCAGAAGCGCATTCGGGGTGCTGAGCGTCGAGTAGACAAACACCATGATCAGTGCGCCGACCTGATAACCGATGAAGGTCGGTTTGCGCCCAATGCGGTCCGACAGCTGGCCGAAGATCCAGATGCCGGCGAGCATGCCGAGGATGGATGCACCGGTCCAGATCGCCGACTTGGTGAGCGTGTAGCCGAACATCTTCGAAAGGTAAGCCGGCATCCATACGATCAGGCCGTAGTACCCGAAGTTCTGAACCGAGCAAAGGATGATCACGCCGATGCTGTGTTTTGTCGTGGACTTGTCGCGAAACAAGGTCTTGATCGGGAACTCGCGTTTCTTCGCGGCTTGCGTGCGCACGAACAGCTCGGACTCACCGATAGCCTTGCGGATCACGAACGACCCCACTGCGGGAAACAGGCCGACTACAAACATGCCGCGCCAGCCGATATGCGGCAGCAGCAGCGGCGTGACCACGGCCGCCGCGAGGACGCCCAGTTGCCAGCCCATGCCGACATACGACGACACGCGGCCGCGCTGGTCCGCAGGCCATGCTTCGATGGCAAGCGCCATGCCGATACCGAACTCGCCGCCTAGTCCGACGCCTGCAATAAACCGGTAAACGAGCAGATCGCCATAACCGGTTGCCAGCGCGCAGAGTCCTGTAAAGAGCGCGAACAGCAGGATGGTGTAGGTCAGTACGCGAACGCGGCCGAGATAGTCGCTCAATATGCCGAAGCCCACGCCGCCCACGACCCCGCCAGTGAGTGTCCACGTGACCAGCGATCCGGCTTGAGAACTCGTCAGGCCAAGGTCGGCGGAAATCAGGTTCAGCATGAAGCCGAGGATGAGCAGGTCGAAGCCGTCCATCGCATAGCCTGAAACGGCTGCGATCAACGCCCGAACGGGGCTGTGCGTGCCGACCACGCAAGGCGCACCGGAGTTGGCCGGGACGTCGAGCGGTTCGGCACTGTCCTGCTTGTAGCTTGTCATGAAGGATGGGCTCCGTGCGAATGGCAGTGACCCTGCCAATGCACTCTGGTGTCGAGCCGCGGCTGATCGTGATGCAGCGGCGCGCCTGCGCCGGTCCGCTCGAAGATCAACCCGTGAACTCGAGGCCTGGTGTGAGCCCGTGATGATACAGCGCGCCGTGCACGATCAAAAAAGGTGCACGGCCGTGATACTCGTTGTGATGTGACTGAAAGGCTGCCGGAGTATGTTTCCGGTCGATTCACGCCAGGCATCATCCTGGTGCCCGGCGCGCGCCTTCGAACCGCTCCCTCGCCGCCGGGCCAATGGCGAAGCGGTTTACTTCACAACGACTTTCACGTCGAAGTACTTCGACCCCAGCTTGTCGATGGTGCCGTCAGCCTTCAGATCCGTGAGCGCCTGATCAAGAGCATCTTTCAGCGCGTGGTTATTCTTGGCCACGCCAAAACCTACGCCCGCGCCCAGGAGTTTCTCATCAGCCACGGCGCCTCCGGCGAACGCGAAGCCCGCACCTTGCGGCGTCTTCAGAAAGCCCTTCGATGCTGCTTCTGCATCCTGGAACGCTGCATCCAGACGACCGGCTGCCAGGTCCGCATAAATTTGGTCCTGCGCCTGATACGACACTACGTCAATACCCGCTGTCGCCCACTTGGCCTTCGCGTAGGTTTCCTGGATCGACCCTTGCAGCACGCCAACGTGCGCACCCTTCAAGCCGTCGACCGTGGGCAGGATCTTGCTGCCTTTCTTCGCGATCAACTGGTTCGGGATCGAGTAGATCGGATTCGTGAAGTTGATGGCCACCTTGCGCTGGTCGGTGATGGTCATATCCGAATTGATCGCGTCGAACTTGCGTGCCTGCAAGGCCGGGATCAGGCCGTCGAATGAGTTCTCGACCCAGACGCATTTGACCTTGAGCTTCGCGCATACGGCGTTGCCGACATCGATGTCAAAACCGATCAGCTCGCCGCTCGGCGACTTCGATTCGAACGGCGCGTACGAAGCCTCGACGCCAAAGCGAATTTCCTTGAGATCCGCTGCGTGCGCGCTTGATACGGCGAATGAGGCGCCGAATACGGTGGTGGCGGCAACCGCGAAAGCAGCGACTTTGTGATTCATCCAATAAACGTTCTTCAACTCATACCTCTCAAGGGTGGGGCGGTGATTTTAATCGTTGGCAAGGTCAACGCCCGCGAACGCGAGACGGAGGCCATGTGCAAGCGGCCAAGAAGGAACTTCAAACGGCACTTCAAAAAGGACTTCAACCGGTGTCACGCGATGAACCGAGCAACGCGCCGCCACGCGGTTCATCCGGGGCCTGGCCACTGTGCTTTTCGATCCAGTTGCGGCGTTCCTCACGGGGAGTCACGCCGAAGCGATCGCGGTAAGCATTGGAAAAATGCGCCGCCGACGCAAATCCGCACGCGAGGCTGATCTGCACCACCGACTTGCTGGTGCGCTGCAATTGCGTGCGGGCTTTGGTCAGGCGGAGGTTGACGTAGTACTTCGACGGCATCGCGCCGAGGTACTGTCGAAACAGCCGTTCGAGCTGGCGCCGCGAGATGCCGACAAGTCCTGCGATTTCATCGGTGGCGAGCGGGTCTTCAATGTTCGCTTCCATCAGTTGCAGGGCGTCGTTAAGCCGCGGATGGCGTTCCCCCGGCGCGGTCACGAACGGAATGCGCTGACGCTCTTCGCCCGAGCGCAACACGCCGATGCCAAGCGAGTCGGCGATCCGTTCCGCCAGGTCCGCGCCCTGGTCGCGGGCGATCATCGCCAGCATGAAGTCGACGGTCGCCTGGCCGCCAGTACACGTCGAACGATCGCGGTCGATTTCGAAGATCTGCTGCGTGACGATCGAGCGCTCGAACTCCTCGGCGAACTGCTGGTAGGTTTCCCAGTTCACCGCCACGCGGTAGGCGCTCAACTGGCCCGCCATCGCAAGCCACCAGACGCCGTGGTGAATGCCGGTTACGCGCGGCGTGCGGCTGCCCACGCGCGCGAGGCTTTGCAGGAACAGCCGGTAATCGGCGAATTGCTGATACCGCTCACTGACGACGATCAGCCAGTCACAACTGACGGCGTCGCCGAACGCGGTATCGGCAGGAAGCTGCGCGCCGCCCGCGAACGTCACCGGGCGTCCGTCCCACGAGCAGATCTGCCAGTCATAGAGCGCGTGGCCGTCGATCTCGTTCGCAAGACGCAGGCTGTCGAGGATCAGCCCCACGCCGCTCAAGGAGCAGGGCGGGAGGACCACGACTGCGACCTTGAGCGGCCTGGCGCCTGGGCTCGGACCTGGGCCTGCGCTCGCGCTCGGGTTCACGCTTAAGCTCACGTGCTTACTTGAGACTGCCGGAGAGGAACTGGCGCAGCCGCTCGCTCTTCGGTGCCGTGAGCACGTCGGCCGGCGCGCCTTCCTCTTCGGTGCGCCCCTGATGCAGGAACATCACATGGTTCGAGACGTTGCGCGCAAAGCCCATCTCATGCGTGACCACGATCATCGTGCGGCCCTCTTCGGCAAGCTTTTGCATCACCTTGAGCACTTCGCCGACCAGTTCCGGGTCGAGCGCCGAAGTCGGTTCGTCGAACAGCATCACGTCGGGATGCATCGCCAGCGCGCGCGCAATGGCCACGCGCTGCTGCTGTCCGCCGGACATATGCGAAGGATATTGCTTCTCGATGCGAGGTGCGAGCCCGACCTTCTCAAGGTACATGCGCGCGCGCTCCTCCGCCTCTTTCTTCGAGAGACCGAGCACATGTCGCGGCGCTTCCATCACGTTTTCGATAGCGGTCATATGCGACCACAAGTTGAAGTGCTGGAACACCATGGCAAGCTTCGTGCGCACGCGCTGCAACTGCTTGCGGTCTGCCACGTCATGATTGCCCGCGCGGTCGGCCTTGACGAGCACCGTCTCGCCATCCACCACGATCTGCCCCGCATTCGGCCGCTCGAGGAAGTTGATGCAGCGCAGGAACGTGCTCTTGCCCGAGCCGCTCGCTCCGATGATGCTGATGACGTCGCCCGCGCGCGCGGACAGCGATACGCCCTTGAGCACCTCATTGTCGCCGTAGCGCTTGTGAATGTCTTGCGCGACCAGTTTCGTCGCGGCATCTCTGGCGGTTAGCTCCAACTCATACTCCCGGGTGGTTGACTGAATTGCGGTTTGAACCAAGGTAATGCTTTAGCGAGCCGATTTTAAGCGACCACCGTCAACGGACGACCCTTCAGCGGCGACTTGTGCCCAGATACCCAAGCCAGCGCTTTTCCGCGCGCCGGAATGCGCCGATCAACACGAACGACACCGCCAGGTAGATCAACGCCGCAAGCCCGAACGAGTCGAACGATTGATAAGTGGCCGAGTTGGCGTCGCGCGCGACCTTCAGGATGTCCGGCACGGTTGCGGTGAACGCGACCGTCGTGGCGTGCAGCATGAGGATCACTTCATTACTGTACAGCGGCAGCGCGCGTCGCAGCGCGGAAGGCAGGATCACGCGCCGGTACACCGTGAAGGTGCTCATGCCATAGGCGCGTGCCGCTTCCACTTCGCCGTATGGAGTCGAGCGGATTGCACCGGCGAAAATCTCGGTCGTGTACGCGCAGGTATTGAGCGCGAAGGCCAGGATCGCGCAGTTGAAACCGCTGCGAAAGAACGCCTCGAGCAACGACTGCGAGCGTACGAACTCGAGACTGTACATGCCGGTGTAAAGCAGCAGCAACTGCACATAGAGTGGTGTGCCGCGAAACACGTAAGTGTAGAGGCGCACCGGTGTTGAGAGCCAGCGGTTCTTCGACACGCGGGCGCAGGCAAGCGGAATCGCCGCGACAAAACCGAGCGCGAGCGCGCACGCCAACAGCCACAAGGTCACGACAAGGCCCGAGGCGCGCATGCCGTCGGAGTAAAGAAACGGGCGCCAGTAATCGGCAAGTATCTGGATCATGATGGTCGCTTTTCCCTTTTTTGCTCAGAGGCCGCTCAGAGGTCGGCGTGCCGCACGCCCGTGGAATAGCGGCGTTCGAGATACAGCAGAACGATGTTCGAGACAGTCGTGATGGCGAGGTAGGCGGCGGCTGCGACCATGATGAAGAAAAACATCTTGTAGGTGCTTTTGCCGGCGTCTTGCGCGGCCTTGACGATATCGGCGAGACCGATGATCGATACCAGCGCTGTCGCCTTGATCATCACTTGCCAGTTGTTGCCGATCCCCGGCAGCGCGAAGCGCATCATCTGCGGAAACAGGATGCGCACAAACACGCGCACGCCGCTCATGCCGTAGGCGCTGCCGGCTTCCAACTGGCCGCGCGGCACCGCGAGAAACGCGCCGCGGAAGGTTTCGGTGAAGTAAGCGCCGTAGATGAAGCCGAGCGTGAGGACGCCGGCCGTGAAGGGATCAATGTCGAATTGCGCCAGGCCAAACGCATCGGTCAGGTTGTTGACCGCGATCTGGATGCTGTAGAAAAGCAGCAGCATCAGGACCAGGTCGGGCACGGCGCGGATCAGCGTGGTGTAGGCGGTGGCGATGCCGCGCGTGACGCGGTTGCCCGATAGCTTGGCGCTTGCACCGGCGAGCCCGAGCACGATGGATACCGCGAGAGACAGGACGGCGAGTGCAACCGTTTGTTTCGCGCCCGCCAGCAGCAGTGGACCATAGCCGTATAGGAACAAGTGCGTGTCTCCGTCTGTTGAAGGGATCGTGTGGACACGCGCCTTATGACGGCGGTGTTGCCCGGACGACTGGCGCCGATAGTGACCAGCGAAAATTAATTGCTCAAACGCGGTGAGGGTGTTTTATTGCGCTGCAACAATCGCGCGGATAGATGCGGATCGGGAGCAATGAACCACGGGGCAGGGGCTTTAGGTGCGTTGCGGGTTTCGTACGACATGATGCTCGGCGACGGACGGCGAGCGGAATCCACGGGTTTTGCGTCGCTTTTCCGATAGAAACAAAGGGGCCGGGAAAGCGCATCAGCAGGGGCTGGGCCGTGAAAATCCGCCGGTTCGATCGTGCGCGGATGAAAGGTCGATGGCGTGGGTACGGGTACGTCCTGCCTTCATTCAGAGCGCGTGCAGCAGCTTGAGCCCGTACATGCCGTGAAACCAGACGTGATCGACAGCCATGGCCGCCGCGATCCATGCCGCGCCGACGATCAACGCGTCGCATCGACCGCTGTTCCACCAGTTCAGGGAGTGTCGCGAGACGAGCCAAGGTACGCCGAGCGGGTTGGGCCAGTCGGCGAAGAGATGCATCAAGCCGCCGCATGCGAAGCCAAAACCGACGGCGGCCCATGGGTGGATGCCGAGAAAATGGTAAGAAACGGCGAGCAGTGCAACCCAGCCGACACCCCAATGCGTGAGCGTGCGATGGGTGATCCATAACTTTCGCGCCCGCGTCCACCAGGCTACTTCCAGCCAGTCCGGCGCGGTGCCGCCAAACACGCCCGCACAAAAGCTCAGTATCCCCCACACATGATAAGTACCGGCTGCGCCGGCTTTGCTGACGACTGCAGCGCCTATAAGACCTGCTGCCCACCCGGTCGCGTGATGCGCGTTGCTCGAAGCCATGAAGAGATGCCGCGTGTAGCGAATGAAATGAAGTCGCGCATGTTGACACAAGAGATGCGTATTGTGCGCAATGTCTGGGAGGGGGCCGGCACGTTCCGGTTGCAAGGCAAGGGGCGGGCGCGCGATTTGCTTGTATGAAGATATCGCCACTTTCTAACACGCCCATGTCCCGAATTGTCCTCACCGCTTTTTCCGTACTTGGAATTCTGCTGAACAGTACGACTTTTGCTGCGACGCGCGACGAGCAAACCGCAGCCTGCAAAGGCGATGCGCTTCGCTACTGCGCAGCGGAGATTCCGAATGAGCAAAAAATCACTGTCTGCATGAAGGCGCATCTTCAGCAACTCAGCCCTGAATGCAAGGCGATGTTCAAGCAACCAGCAACGAGCAAGCACAAGAAGGTGCCCAAGCCCGCGTGAACAAGGAGTAATCATGCTGACGCAGACGTTCGGAACGGTTGTCGCGTTGTTATCACCCGGCTTTGTCCGCCTGTCGGCCCTGACACCGGTAAGTGTCGTTCAGGGCTTTGGATCGGTTCTGGGCATCCTGGTTGGCATTGGGATCCCGCTGGGAATAGCAATGACGACCCGTAAGCAGCTCGAGAGACTTTGAGAGAGACTTTGAAAATTTGACGCGGAGATGTGCTCCGGCCAGTGATTCTCATACTTCAAATAATACGCATGCTCCCAGACATCCAGCCCGAGAATGGGCTGGTTGCCCGACGTCAATCTGCCATCAACGCACTGTCCTGATTGCCCGCATTTTCGACGACCCGACGGCCCTGCTTGTCGACATAAAGCCACGCCGAGCCGCTGCCAAAACGCGTTAGCGCAGCCTTCGTAAAAGCCTCCTTGAAAGCATCAAATCCGCCCAGGTCGGCGGCGATCGCGCGGGCCAGTTCACCTTCGGGTTCACCGCCGCCTTGCGGCGACATGACGGTCCGGAAAAGGCTGTGATTCGCATGGTCGCCGCCGTAATTGCGCACGGGCAATTTCAAAGGTTCAGGCAATGAATCGATTTGCACCACCAGCGCCTCAACCGGCATGTCCTGATACTCCGTGTCCTTAACCGCGGCATTGAGATTGTTGACAAGGTCCGATGGTGCTTCGTGTGATGAACCTCCATCGTGCGGGCATCGATGTGGGGTTCGCGTGCATCGAATGAATAAGGCAAGGCGGCCAACGTGTAGGGCATTGCAAGTTTCCTTTCCAGTTGGGGGTCTGAGTCAGTGCGGTATCGGGTTAGCGGCGCTTAAAGCAAGACAGCCGGCGCTGAGCGCGCGGGTCAGGAGCGGATGTGGTCCGTGCACGCGTAGGGGGTTCAGCTGAAGACTCGTTTTCCGCAATAGTCCGGATTTATATTTTATAAGTGATACTTATCAAATTTTCACCCCGAGATCCCATCTCGCTGCGCCTTAACCTTTCTTCCGGGTAAAGCCGATTCGGTGATTAAGCCACTTACGAGCGCGTGCACATTAGGTTCGCATCGAGCGAGAGTGCAAGCGTCTGAGCACGCGTTATATACCTGGATTCAGGACCTGCTTAATCGATCACATCGTTCGTTTTATCATCGGCAGCCTATCGGTCGTCTTATTGCGACAGAACTTAAAAACCGCTGTTACACGATAGCTGGCAGGGTTAAAATGCGCGCCAGCAGGCGAAAGGATAAGACGTTTGAGATCCTGGAGGTCCGGGAAACACGGGATTTTCACTATTTATGCCGGCAGGTTTTATCGGCGGGAAGCGCCGGTCAAATCCACGCCGAGCGCTCTCGCATGATATTCAGGTCTGGAAAACAGCATCCGCTGCAGGCCAGAATCAACTTGGAAAACGGCCGTAAATCATGTCAGCGCGAATTCTCTCTATTTTCGGCACACGCCCGGAAGCCATCAAAATGGCGCCGCTCGTGAAGCAGCTCGAAGCAGAGCCTTCTATTGAATCGATCGTTTGTGTCACCGGTCAGCATCGCGAAATGCTCAATCAGGTGCTCGAGCTGTTCAAAATTTCTCCCCATCATGATCTCTCGCTTATGACGGGTAATCAGACGCTGAATGGCCTCGCATCGCGTTTGCTCGCATCACTCGATGACGTCCTCGCCAAAGAAAAGCCCGATCGCGTACTGGTGCACGGCGATACGACGACGGCATCGGTCACCGCGCTCGCCGCTTTTCATCGGAAGATTCCCGTCGGCCACGTCGAAGCGGGCCTTCGCACCGGCAACCTGATGCAACCCTGGCCGGAAGAGATGAACCGCCGCCTGGTCGACGTAATCAGCGACCTGATGTTCGCGCCCACCGCCGGCTCGAAAGCCAACCTGGCCGCCGAGTCACTGTCGGGCCGGGTCATTGTCACGGGCAACACGGTCATCGATGCACTGTTCATGACGGTTGCCCGTATCGACTCGGACGCCGTGCTGCGTGCCGAGCTCGACGCGCGGCTGCTCTTCATCGACGACACAAAACCGGTGCTGCTCGTCACCGGCCATCGCCGCGAAAGTTTCGGCGCCGGCTTCGACGGCATCTGCTCTGCGCTGGCCGAACTGGCCCAACGCAGCGACGTGCAGATCGTCTACCCCGTGCACCTGAACCCGAACGTGCGCGGCCCGGTCCAGGAAAAGCTCGGCAAGTTGCCCAACGTTCATCTGATCGAGCCCCTCGACTACGTGGGTTTTGTCCGGCTAATGCAACGCGCGTCGATCATCCTGACCGACTCGGGCGGCGTGCAGGAAGAAGCCCCGGCGCTCGGCAAGCCGGTGCTGGTGATGCGCGAGCTCACCGAACGGCCGGAAGCCGTTGCGGCCGGCACCGTGAAGCTGGTCGGCACGCGGCGCGAGTCGATCGTGAAAGCGGTTACCGCGTTGCTCGACGATCAGGGTGCGCGCGACCAGTTCGCTTGCAGGATCAACCCATACGGCGACGGCCATGCATCGGAGCGCATCGTCGCCGCGCTCGCAGGCCGGCCGTTCGAGGAATTTACGGAGGTTGCGGCTGGGCAGTGCCTGCCGTTCAGCGCCGGACGCGGGACTCTTTCTACGCAATTCGTGTAACAACTCGCGCGCCAGCTGTCGTCGCACTTTCACCGGTGTGTGCACAAGCGCTGCGCTACGCCGTTTTACCGATAGCAACCTCGTCATGCCGTTTGAAACCAGCGCGCAGCCACTGCGTCTGCATGCCCCGCATTGCCTATTTTTCGAAAGCATTGCATGCTAAATCTGAGACGACACTCTTGACCATCAAACCGTTTTCTCGCTGTAGCGCATCCCTTCGATCAGCTACCTTCGCAGCGTGGCCCGTCCTTTGTGCGTTGCATCTGACAGCCTATGCCGCGCCCGTTTTGGCCGCTACTCTCACCGATGCCACTGCTCCCACCGACGCCACCGCGGCCGCGCCCACTGGCGTAGCCGCTGCTTTCGCGCAACTCGGCAACGGGCGCATGGTGATACGCAACGTGTCGCTGGCCAACCTCGGGATGCACGATCCGGTCGTCCTGCAAGCGCCCGACGCGCGCCAGGAACTGTATTTGCCGGTGCCGGTCAATGTGCCGATCTCCAACGCAACCTTCCAGTTCGACGGTACGTATCTGCATGCCGACGGCGGCCGCACGACCATGCTGCTGTCGCTGGACGGCGCGCCCGTCCTCGCCCGCGCGCTGACACAGCAGCAAGGTGACGCGGCGGCCACGATCGGCGTTGATGGCACGGCGCGGCCGAGCGGCTTCGTTCGTGTCGGCCTTGGCTGGTCATCAGTGATCAACGACAACGTCTGTGCCGACCAGACGGCGATTGGCAATGTGCTGCGCGTGGGACCGACGTCTCGCTTGACATACAGTTTCGATCCCGCCGCGATCAACGACTTGCGCACCGCGTGGAGCGCGCTGCCGCCGACGCCGGTCGTGATGACCGGCGCGCGCGGCGTAGCGGCGCCGGCGTTCGACGCAGGCTGGCGTGCCGAAGCGCAGTTGCAGCGCGAAGGCAAGACGCCGGTCACGCGCGCATGGCCAGTCGCCGGTGACAGCGTTGACCTGAGCGGCGTCGATGTGCCGGACGCGCTGCGGGCCATCCCCGCATTCGCCGCGCTTGCCGCTGGCGGCTTGCACAAACTCGCGAATCCGGCAGAAGCGGGCGCATGGGTGGCGCTCGCCCCTCACGGGGGCTTCGCGCCCGATGTGATCATCGCCGACGACCGTTTGCGCGACGCGCTCAAAACTGAACTTGACGCGCTTCGTACGCAAGTCGACGCCGCCGCGCGCGGCTCAAGCTCATCCACGACGGCCGCCACCGCCGCCACTGCTGCGTTCGACGCATGGCGCGCCCGGTCCATCGGCCCGATCGCCGAACCGCTTGCAGCCGGCGAAGTGCGCGTCGCGCATCTGGCCGGTCAGGTCGCAATCGTCGTAGGCGATAACGACGGCGTCGCCGTGCTCGCGCGTGCCTGGCGGGCAATCGACGTGTCGGATCGACTGGTCGTGCATCAGATCGACCGCACGCAGAATGCAGACGTCGATGCTATCTCGCTGTCGGCGCTCGGCGGCCAGCCGCGCACGCTCAATGTGCTCGGCCGCGCGACGTGGGACGCGAATTTCGACCTCGGCGCGGTGTCAGGAAACGGCAAACTCCCGTCCGCGATCGTGCTTGATATATCCGCGATGCCCACACTCCATGGCGGTGTGCAAACCGCTGCGATCTATTTCAACGACGTGCTGATCGGCGCGCAAACGCTGAACACCACCGGCAAGCCGCAACGAATCACCGCACACGTGCCGCACTACGCGCTGGCACCCGGCAACCTGCTGCACGTAGTGTTTGAACGTCAGCCGGAAGGCGGTTGCCAGGCTCGCTCGGAAGGCCAGCCCATCGCCGTGCTGCCGACCAGCAACCTGCAACTCGACAAGGCGGATCTCGACGACAATTTCACTGGCATGGCCGCGCGATTCGCGACCAGCGCCACGCTGATCGTCCCGTCCGCGTATCTCGACGACACGACGTTGTCGCTCGCACGCGTCGCCCGCCTGGCGAATGCGGCCGGCATTGTGCCCTCGCGTACGACGCTGTCGGTTGCGCCGAAGGGCGAAGCCGTCGCGCCGAAGGATCCGTTCCTTGCCGCCGATGTCGCGCTGAAAAGCGAAACGTCGCACGCGATGCTGTCGCAAGACCGTCTGACGCTGACTGACGCGTCGGGCAAGATGCTCGCGGATGTATCGGGCCTGAAGAATCTCGCGTTGATCGACGTGGTGAGGGCGGACGGCGCGCCCGGCATTGTCTACCGCGCGACCGGCGAAACGGCGCCGGTATTGCCTGCGTCGCTGCAACTGACGCCGGGCGACGTTGCGCTAGTCGACGCGGGTGGGGTGGCCAAGCGCTTCGACACACTGCATCCGGGTGAAGTACTCCAACCCGATAACGGCGTCTCGTGGTTCGTGCAGAACTGGTGGCGCTGGGGCATCCCGGCTGCGCTGGTCGCGCTGTTCCTCGTCTTGCTGCTGGTCGCGTCGATCGCTCGCCGCAGGCATCGGGACAAGACGTGACGGTCGCCACGTCGAATTGGGATCCGGGCTACGCGGTCGCGCACTACTACCAGGGACTCGAGTACGTGGCCGCGGTGGTCGCGACGATCATCCTGCTGTCCAGTCTCGATGACCTGTTTATCGACGCCTGGTACTGGGGGCGGGAGATCCTGCGCCGCTTGACGATCCAGCGCATGCACAAGCCGCTGACCAGTGCGCAGCTGTATGCGCACGACCAGCAGCCCATTGCGATCATGGTACCCGCGTGGCATGAATACGACGTGATCGCGTCGATGCTCGAGGACATGGTGCGGGTGCTCGATTACCGCAACTATGTGGTGTTCGTCGGCACGTATCAGAACGATGCGCAGACCATCGCCGAAGTGGAACGGATGCGCCGCCGCTACAAGCAGTTGCGGCGCGTCGAGGTACCGCACGACGGTCCGACCTGCAAGGCGGATTGCCTGAACTGGGTGATCGCGGCCATTTTCCGCTATGAAAAAGAGGCGGACATCGAATTCGCGGGCGTTGTACTGCATGACAGCGAGGACGTGCTGCATCCGGTCGAACTGCGCTTCTTCAACTACCTGTTGCCACGCAAGGACATGATTCAGTTGCCAGTGGCATCGCTGGAGCGCAACTGGTTCGAGCTCGTCGCGGGCACCTATATGGACGAGTTCGCCGAATGGCACGCGAAGGATCTCGTGGTGCGCGAGAGCCTGTCCGGCACGGTGCCGTCGGCTGGCGTGGGTACGTGCTTTTCACGCCGTGCAATGCTCGCGCTGATCGAACAAACGAACAACCAGCCGTTCAATACCGAAAGCCTGACCGAGGATTACGACGTTGGCGAGCGGCTCGGCAAGATGGGCATGCTCTCTATTTTCGCGCGCTTTCCGGTGCAGTTCGCGACGCGGCGAAAGTCCTGGTTCGGCTTGGGAAAGGAGCGCGAATTCATGCTGACCATGCCGCTGTGCGTGCGCGAATTTTTCCCCGATACATTCCGCACTGCGTATCGACAGCGTGCGCGCTGGACCCTCGGCATTGGGCTGCAGGGCTGGAAGCAGACCGGCTGGAGCGGCTCGCTTGCGAACCGCTATTTGCTGTTGCGCGATCGCAAGGGCATTGTCACGGCGTTTGTCGGGATCCTGGCTTATGGACTGGTGCTCCAGTTCTTGCTGTTCGCCATCGCCAGTATGTCCGGCGTTTTACCTCGGCTCTTCGCATCGCCGTTTTCCGATTCGAAGTGGCTGGTTTTCGTGCTGTGCGGGAACGCCTGCGCGCTGCTGCTGCGCGTCGCGCAACGAATCTTTTTCGTCACCCGGTTGTATGGATGGGAACACGGACTGTTGTCGGTGCCGCGGATGGTCGTTGGCAACTTCATCAATTTCATGGCCGTGTCGCGGGCGTGGAAGCTGTTCATTGGACATCTCGTGACCGGCAAGCGGCTCGCATGGGACAAGACGATGCACGACTTTCCGTCGGAAGACGGACTCGGCATCCAACGTCAGCGGCTCGGTGAACTGCTGGTTTCGTGGCAGGCCATCGACGCGAACAAGCTCGAACTTGCGTTGAACGAAGGCCATGCGCGCGAAGCGCCGCTCGGCCGCGTGCTGATGGCGAAAGGCTGGCTGGACGAGGAAACGCTCGCCGAAGCGATCGCGTTCCAGTCGGATCTGGAACGCGGGTCGCTCGATCCTGAACGGTTGCCGCGCGATGCCGAACGGTTGCCGCTTGCGGATATCGTGCGGCATCGCGTGCTTCCGCAAGGCGAGGATCGCCAAGGCCGCACGATCTTGCTGACCGCAAACCCGATCAGCGAAGCGCCGCTCGCGTATCTGGTCACGCAACTCGGGCAGCCAGTCACGCAGCGGATCGTGCGTGAAGGCGATATCGCGACCGGAATTCGGCTGCTGCGCGGCGTGGACGTCTCCGGGCCGGCGCCCATTGCAATGCAGACTGTGCCGGGCCTGCGAGTCCGTACGTGGCCAGTGGATGCCGAGGCGGTGCCTGTGCCTCGGCGCGGCGTGCCGTTGATCGGCGATCTGCTGATCGAACTGGGACACGTGACACGCGCCAGTTTCGAAGGGGCACTGCAGAGTTATCGCCCGGATCTGCATGGTCTGATTGGCGACTACATGGTGGCGCGCGAAGTCATCTCGCGCGCCGCACTCGAAAACGTGATTCAGGAACAACATCGTTTGCGCGGCGATGAGGCGACTCGCTGATGAAGCTCGACGTGATCCCCAACTGTTGCAAGTCCGCGACTTTCGTATCGAGCACTCATGTGGCCGGTGTGATCGTTGCGGCCACGCTGTGCTTCGGCACGGCCGCCCAGGCTGCTGCATCTGCTGCATCCGCTGCATTGCCGCTGCCGCTATCCGGCGCTGCGTATCGCGTCGCACAAGAAGGCTACGCTTCGTTCGCACGTCACGATTACGAAACGAGCACGGCACAGGCGCGTGAAGCGATCCGTCAGCGTCCTGATGTGGTGTCGCTGCGCCTGCTCCTCGCCAACTCGCTGGCGGCGGCGCACCACTATGAGGCCGCGGCCGTATCGCTGAGTCAGGCGATTGCAGAGATCGGCCCGGACCAGGCGTTGGTCACGCGGCGTGCGCAGATCGAAGCGTTGAGCAGATCGGTGAATGCCAGTGGGCACGGCCGACGCGCGCACGGCAAACGCAGGGCGGCTAGCGCATCGCCGGCATCGGTCGCGGTCGCCGGCGAAGCGAACGAGACGCCCCTCACGGGCGACGCATTCACCGCTGCGCAACGTGCATACACGCTCTACGCCGAAAAAGATTTTTCCGGCTCTGCGAAGGCCGCGGGCGTTGCTATCGCGTTGCGTCCGGACATGCTGCGGTTGCGCCTGCTTCAGATCGATGCAGCGAGCAACGCGGGACAAGACGCCGTCGCGTTCGCTTACGACGAGGACGCGGTCAAGCGCTTCGGTGACACGGACGCATTGCGTTCGCGTCGTTCGTTTATTGGCAATCGTCTCGCGCCAAGGTTTTCCAGCGATGCGTTCGTCGCGCTAAATCAGGGCGACATTTCGCAGGCGGTCGAGCTGATACGCCGAGCGGTTGCCTATGCGCCCGAGCGGACAGGCTACCGGATCCAGTTGATCGACGCGCTGTTCGACGCGAACGATCTGCCCGCTGTGGAGGCCGCGGCGTCGGAGGGCATTGCTTACGGCATTGCGTATGGGAGCAACGACATCATGCTGTGGACGCTACGCGGCTATGCACGCGCGGCCCAAGGCAGGATCGAATTAGCCGATGCGGATTTCGCCAAGGCACTGCAGGAAAAAGACGCGACGCCGCGCGACCAGCGGGTGGCGCGTACGATCATCGCCGATGTATGGAATAGGGAAGGCCAACCGCAACGCGCGCTCGACCTGCTCACGCCGCTTAAATTCGTCCACGACGATACCGATCCACCGCTCGCCGCACGCCGCTTCAAAGCGAAGCAGTTGGTCGCTGCGAGCGCGTCGAAAGCATCCACGATGACGGCGCCCATCGACCCTGCGTTGCGTCCGGATATTGCCTGCGATGCCACCGAGTTTGGTGCGTTGTGCTACGTCTATCCCGCCGATCCTGGCTTTGCAGCCGCGCGAAACGCGGTCGCGGCCGCCAAGCGGGGCGACAAGAAAGCGGCCGTCGAATTCGCGCGCAAGGCGGTCGCCGCGGCGCCTGATGATCCACAGCATCGAGTAGAACTGATCAATGCGCTGACGAACGACCATCAGACCGCCGCCGCCACGCGCGAAGCCAAGGCGACCGTGCGCGCGGGCCTGCTGGACGGCATGCCCGATCTGAGCGCGGCATACATCGCGCAGCGTGCAGGCGAAAATGGCGTCGCGTACCAGCGTTTCAAACAGGCGGACCAGACGGGCGAGCTGCCGTCCAGGGCGAACGCGGATGCGGCCTATGCCGCGGCCCACGCGCACCAGAACAAGGACGCCGCGATGTATTTCGAACGCGCGATCGACTCAGGCATCACGCCGGCGGAGGGCGACGCGGCAGCGACGCCGCAGCAACTGCTCGATATGCGCAGCGCACACGCCAACGCGACCCGCGACTGGGGCTTCAACGTATCCACGAACTATCGCAGCGCGGGCTTGCAGCCAGGCTTCGTGTCGACGCCGTCGCCGGGTATTGCGAACAACTGGCAGGCTGGCGTTGAAGCATACTGGCGGCCATTCGGCAGCCTCGACGACCGGATGTTCGAGGTCTATACGCGTGGTTACGAAGACTTCGGCGTGAGCGGCGGCGGCCCGAGCGGGGTATCGACGCTGGAAAACGTGGTCGGGGCGCGGGTCAAGCCCTTCGCCAGCATCAACACGATCTTTGCGATAGAACACATCTTCCCGATCGGCTCGCACGTGCACAATGACTGGCTCGCGCGGATCGCGTATTCGGGTGGCGTCGGCACCGAGCGCCGCATCGACACACCGTCGTGGTGGACCGCGCAGATGTACGCGGAAGGCGGCTGTTATCTGAACGCGGCGACTTGCTATGCGACGACCAACATCGAAGGCGGTCATACGTTCCGTATCGATTCGATCAGCCCGAAGCTGACCGTGTTTCCGTACGCCGTGATCGGCGCGGATTACGACTCGTCGATCGATCACAGTATTCCGGCCGGCGCTGGCGTGGGCGTGTCCGCGCGCTATTGGATGCGAGACAGCGCGTACGACAAGCCGCGCTCATATGTGGATCTGTCAGTGCAATATCGCTGGCACATTACCGGCGACGACCGTTCCCGCGGCTTGTTCTTCGGCGCCATCTATTCCTACTGAGTCACGCTGCAGGTATTCACAAGCAAATGCTTCTGCCGGTGCGCCGTACGCCTTGTATGATTTAATCGGAGTTGATCGGATGCCGTGCGTTACCGTTTAGATGACGTCGAGACCCACCCCGCGAAGCGCGCGCGACCACCGTCGCGATTACCGTCGCGATTACCGTCGCGATTACCGTCGCGATTACCGTGATACCACTTCAACACCGGCTCCGTATGCCTGATGATTCTTACACTGCGCATGGGATGGCCGGCAGAGATCGGGATGAACCCGACGGCATGCGCCGGCGCCTGATAGGCGCGAGCTTGCTCACCATGCTCACGTCGCTCACCCCGGGCTGTGCGCTCGAAGCAGATGAAACGACGTCGTTGGCGCAGGGCGTCGTGTGGCAGATCGACGAGGATCATATTGATCCGCATGGCAACTGGGACAAGCTCGGCGTGCGCGATCTGCTCGTGCAGTGGACGGCGGTTGATGGTCTGTCTTTCTTGCCCGGCGCCGGCGTGCCGATGGCGGGACGGGTCCCCGACTGGACGCGCATCGCTGATGAGCGCTGGGCGCGCAATGTGATCGTGGGGCTGGCAGGCCGTTTCGACGAGACCACAGCGCGGGCGCAGGTCGTGGACCTGGTCGCACAGTCGGTGCGGCTCGCGGCGGTCCGTCCGCCGGTGCATGTGGCTGGCTGGTATTTTCCGGTCGAAATCGATCCCACGTGGGTCGACGCCGCTCAACTCCAGCCGTTGCTCGCTACGTTGCCGCGGCCTTTGTGGGTCAGCGTCTATGACCGCGCCAATGTCGGAGGCAGGACGCTTGCGAAGTGGCTCGACACCTGGCTGCCGAAGGATGTCGGCGTATTCCTCCAGGACGGCTGCGGCGTGTATGCACGCGGGCCGATGACGGCGCGGAAATACGCGGACGCACTGTCGGAGACGCTGGGCAAGCGCCGCGTGCGGATCATTGCCGAGGCGTTTCGCCCGCAGGCTGGCGGCGGTTTCCGTGCTGCCACGTCGGCGGAGCTTTTACCGCAACTCGTCGCCTACAAGGGATATCGGGTGTATTTGTTCGACGGCCCGCACTATGTTTCCGCCGAGCTCGTCGATGCACTTCTGAAGGATGGGTCGCGGTAAGTATTCCTCGGATGCGAGGCGGCGCGAACTACGAGAACATAAACCAGAACATGGCGACGGCCGCGATACCCATGGCGGCTGTGGCCAACCAACCCGCCACGCGTAGCCGCATCGAGATGATGAACTTTCCCATGATCTTCGGATTGACGGCCATGAACATGATCAGTCCCATGATTGGCACGGAGACAACCCCGTTGATGACCGCGCTCCAGTAGAGCGCCTTGATTGGATCGATCGGCGTAAAGCCGATGACTACGCCCACTATCGTTGAGAGAACGATGATCCCGTAGAACCGCCTCGCGAGTTGCGGCTTAAGGGCGAGACTGTTCCGCCATATGAACCTTCCGGCCATTGCGTACGCGGCTGACCCGGCAAGCACGGGTAGCGCAAGCAAACCCGTGCCGATGATTCCCAGATTCGCAATTTTAGAGAATGGGCAAGTCGAGTACTACATTGATACTTCATTCATGGCTGAAACGATTCGGAACGAGACACGATACAGTTTATCGAACTGATGACGCCACCAAGACCTGGAGAACACCAGTGATTGCACATGACATTCCCAAACTCGATCCGCAAGAACAACACTTCGCCATCCCGGCGCCCAGCGCCGGATCGCAACTATTCTTGCGCTATCTGCCGCCTCACGCAGGCGACGCCGGTGTCGTGCTTTACGTCCACGGCGCGACATTCCCGTCCGCACTGTCGATCGCACATCGCTTTGACGGCCAATCGTGGCGCGATAACCTTAACCAAGCCGGATTGCACGTTTGGGGGCTGGATTTACAGGGATTCGGCTACTCCGACCCGTACCCTGAGATGGCAAGCCCCGCCGAATCCAACAAACCGCTCGGCCGCGCTGATCACGCGGCACGCCAGGTCGAGGCGGCGCTGCGGTTCATTCACGCGCGGCACGGCGGCCGTCGCGTCTCGCTGATCGCTCATTCATGGGGCACCATGGCGGCCGGCCACGCGGCCGGGCGTTGTCCGGACCTGATTGATCGCGTGGTCCTGTTCGCACCGATCACATGGCGCCAAGGCCAGGCTGAGACGCAACGCCTGCCTGCCTGGAAAACGGTGAGCTTGGAGGATCAGTGGACTAGGTTCATCGCCGACACACCGAAGGACGAAGAGCCGGTCATGCTTGAGCGGCATTTCGCGGAGTGGGGGCGGCGCTATCTGGAGAGCGACAAGACCAGCCTGACCCGAACGCCGCCGTCCGTGAAGGTACCGCTTGGTCCTGCCCAGGAGATCCAGGAAGCTTGGACCGGCAAGCTTGCTTACGATCCTGCCCTCGTCGTCGCACCGGTCGCTATCGTCCGCGGCGCTTGGGACAGCCTGTGTACCGACCAGGACGCCGCGTGGTTATACCAAGCGCTCAAGAACTCACCTGTCAAACGCGATACCAAGCTTAGTCGCGGCGGTCATCTGATGCACCTTGAGGAGGGGCGGGTCGCACTCCATCACGTGACACGCGACTTCCTGCTAACCGATGACATTCTCTGAAGCGCAGAACCAAGGAGAGACTCATGTTTTCAGTAATATTCGAAGTCCATACTAAATCTGATCAGAAAGACGCGTACCTGAAGTACGCCAAGCTGCTGAAACCGGAACTGGAGCAGATCGACGGGTTTGTAGACAATATCCGCTACGGCAGCTTGAGACATGAGGGCTGGCTGCTGTCGTTATCGAACTGGCGCGACGAGAAAGCGCTGATCCGCTGGCGCACCTTGGCGGTCCATCACGGCATCCAGGAGAAGGGACGCTTCGAGGTCTTCGAGGACTATCATCTGCGCGTCGGACAGTTGACGAAGGACACGCGCGTGCCCGAAGGCTACAGTCTGCGAGAACAACGCCTTGACGAGACGGAAACGGGGCGGGCTGCCGCCGTCACGCTGATCGATGCCAAGCGCCCTGCGGATCTGCCGCAAGACGCTTCGCCCGAGAAGGTGGCGCAATGGTTGGGGCTAGACGAGCATGCAGAGGGTCTCGTCGATTGGGATGCATACGACGCGATTCTCACGCCGGGTGACCTGATCCTGGTTATCTCGTGGCGAGACGCCAAGGCTGCGCAGGCCTATGAGATGACCGCCAGATTGCCTGAGGACGGCAGGCTCCGCAGGGTGCGGGTGGTGCGCGACTATGGCATGTTTGATCGGCGTGAAGCGCCGCAATACTACGAGGACGTCAAGCCGTCACCCACAGCCCAGAGCCACAGTGATGCCGGATAAGTCAGCAGCTGGCGAAACCAATATCAGTTGCACTGTACGCCGGCATTTCCGCTTCTTTGCGGCCGTTGCGCTATCGAGTATCTCGGCCTCACCAAGGCACTTGAGCGTCCGTGCTCAAAAATTTCCCTGCGGGACGATCGCGGCGTAGCAGGGCGAGTCGAACCGGTATTGCCGCTGCTTCCGGGAGCGAAAGGTAGCCGGAGTTTCCGTTCAAATCCGTTTTAACGTAACCGGGACACGCAGCATTCACGAGAATCTGGCTGCCACGCAACGTGAACAATGCGAAGAGTGGAGTCACCGTCAATCCAGTGTGCTTTGCAGCGGGCCGCCTCACGCCGCATGCACCTCACCCTCGCCGGAGATTTTTACTGAAGGTCCGATGGACCTTCCCACCTTCGGGGGCTTCTCAGAAAGGGTATACAGTGAACGATGCACTGTATTGAACTCAGTCCCCGTCGCTCAAGCAAAATGTTCGCCGAGACCCGCAGGGGATGTGCCAATCGGACCCGACAAAAGGAGGTAATGCGACATGATGCATGAATTCCTTTCAAATAATCGCGATGATCTGATTGAACGATGTCGGATAAAAGTCGCGCACAGGCCCGCCAGAGGGGCAACCTTGGAGCAATTGCAGAACGGTGTGCCGCTTTTTCTTGATCAACTCATCCTGACGCTTCGTCTTGAACAGACGGAAGAGCCCATGGAAAGTCGCAAAATCTCCGGACCGGCAGGCGGCGAGGCCTCATTTTCGACAATCGGAAGCTCGGCCTCCCAACACGGACGACAGCTCTTGGAACTCGGTTTTTCCGTTGACCAGGTTGTCCACGACTATGGCGACCTGTGTCAGGCAATCACCGATCTTGCGTTTGAACGTGACGCACCCTTTCAAATAGACGAATTCCGGACACTCAACCGCTGCCTTGACAATGCAATAGCTGACGCAGTGACGGAGTTCAGCTATCAGCGGGACTCAGTTGCAGCGGATAAACATGCCGCGCAGATGAATGAACGATTCGGATTTTTCGCTCACGAATTACGCAACTTCCTCCAAACTGCAACGCTCGCTTTTGGCGCGGCGAAGGCCGGGAATTTGAACCTGTCCGGCGCGACTGCATCAGTATTGGAGCGCAGTTTGGACGGCATGCGTGATCTGATAGACGATTCGCTGGCAGACGTGCGGTTCTCAGCCGAAAACGCAACACCGCCGCAGACGTTCTCGCTAGCTGAGTTCATTGACGAGATTAAAGAGGCTGCGCGCCTTGGGGCTCAGGCTCGGGGATGTGCGTTCACGGTTTCACAAGTCGACGTGAACCTTGCCGTTCTCGCAAATCGGGATCTGCTGTTTTCGGCGCTGGGCAACCTGCTCCAAAACGCGTTCAAGTTCACCCATCCTGACACCGAGGTAACCTTGGACGCGTACGCAGTGGCCGACCGCATCCTGATAGATGTGAAAGACCATTGCGGCGGTTTGTCCGCGCGCGATGTAGACAGCATGTTTGAGCCGTTCAGGCAAAACGGCGTCGATAGAACGGGCCTCGGGTTGGGACTTTCGATTGCCCGCCGGAGTGTAGAAGCGAGTGACGGAATCCTCAGCGTTCGTGACCTCCCCGACACGGGTTGCGTTTTCACTATAAGCCTGCCGCGACATGCGGTGGTTAAAGAGTGACGCGACCGCAGCCCGCTTTGAGCAGCGAGTGCAATTTCTCAAAGTACCTTGAAATGCGGATCAACTGACCAGCCGTGCAGCTCCGTATACCATTGATCGAACAGACGTTCGTCTAGCTCGAATTCATTGTCGAGACGACCACTTCCGTCATGCCTGAGATACGCATAGATGACTTTATGCCCGTTCCAATACGCGACCGCGAAGTCGGTAAGGTCGGCTGCTATGCCAGGGCATGTGATCATGAAGTGCGATCGCGAGGTTCGTTTTGAATTGTTCGTATGTGATTAGGTCGTTCATACCAAAGATGCAGCACGATAGATACCTGGAACGCTCAGGTATCGAAATTATAAAAAAACATCGATCCGCATCGCCGGCAAAGCGGGGTTGCTATGAGCCTAATGCGTGTCGCACCACCTCTCGGCCCAGGAGCGCGCGAATCCTAGAGCCTGTTCCTCACTATCAAAGGATCGAAGGTAGCCCGATTTTATGCCGCTTCCTTCAAGCTCGGGAGACGCAGGTCGCGATATTGTTGCTTGTCCTAAATAGCGACCGGCGGTTTCGGATGCTGAACATTCGACATTGAACGAGTTGTATTTGAATTGCACGAACCCTCCTGCGGATAGGGAAATTTAAGTATGCACCTATTCGTCTGCGGCGGCAGAGACTTCGAAATACGCATTGGGAAGTTGAGCGCCTGGACCCGTCGGCCGGACACGCGCGATAAAAATCAGGACATCGCGGACCTGGCCGGTAGCGGGTGAGGGGCGAGTGCGATCAAGCGGCAGCGCCTATGGTTGATCGCAATGGTTGATGGCTATGGTGCGCGGCTGGCGCATACAGTAGGTTTGAACACGCTCGGCGCCAAGCGTTCGTCGATCAATAGATACCCGGCGAATGTGGGGCTGTCTGCGACAACGTGACCACAAGCTCGCCCGAACGCCCGGAGCCGCGCATGGCGACGTAGACGCGATTCGCCATTCTGCGATTTCAGGAAGCGGGTAATCGCTCGGTGTTTGGGTTGCCAGGCGCTCGATAAGGGATCAGACCGCATAGCAACGCGTAAGCGCTGGAATTGCCTCCCTACGAGTCGGCATCGTCGTAGGACACGGCCGTCCTTATTGCTCGGCACGCGCCAGGTCAAATCCTTCGTCGGTCAGGCAAAATCCCCCTCCGGTGGTCACAAGCCATCCGCTTTGGATTCCGTAAAGAATGCCAGCCTCGAATTCGTTTAGCGAACGCCCGGTCCCGATCCAGGACGGCGTAATACCGGCCAAAAGGGCGCAGTTTCCCGCAGTAACGCCGCACTTGAACGACATGACGCGCAGAACCAGGATGCCCAGTTGGTCAGAGGTCAGGGTGGTTGCCATGTGTTTGTCTCCAATGATAGTTATTACGTCAGCCCCGCCTGCATTTGCGCTCGAATATGCACGGGTCGGAACGTGATCTTTGTGGCTAGCGCTCGTGATGCCGAACTGGAGGAATAACCCGAGAGCATGCTGGTTCCGCCAGAAGTCCAAGTTCACTCCGTGCTGGTACTCACCGATGCAGGAAGAACTATCGGGGTGCTAGCTTGAGGGCGTCTGAGGACGCCTTTTTCTTTGGTCCGTTGCAGAGCCGTTGGCGCTCGCCCTGGCCTGGTCACCTAGTTCGGTGAGCGTCAATGTGTGCGGTGAATGGCTTCGAGCCTCGCAGTCATAGTGATGAACGCATCGGGCGTTCTTGTCCGCGCTGTGGGATTGAATCCGCAGACATGGTCGCTCGTGCACTTTGATTTTTGGACCTGCACGCAGGATGATCTGCCTGCAGGCTCACACAGCTACGAGGTTTAGCACGTCTGTGCGCCCAATCCAGATGCTCTCGGCCGGACTTAGCGGCCACCAATCGGATTGGTCGGCTGAGCGCTATCGGCTCATTCGAATACCACCACTTGGCGAATCGCCTTGCCCTCGTGCAGCAAGTCAAAGCCATGATTGATCTCATCGAGTTTCAGCCGGCCCGTGAGCAGCTTGTTCACCGGCAGACGACCCTGCAAATACAAATCGATGTAGTGCGGGATGTCGCGCGAAGGCACGCATGTGCCAATATAGCTGCCCTTGAGGGTGCGTTCTTCTGCCACAAGGCTGACCGCGGGAAGCGGCCAAAGCGCGGTCGACGGGGGCAGCCCGGCTGTGACGGTCGAACCGCCTCGGCGCGTAATGCGGTAAGCCAGGTCCAGGGCGTTGATCGAACCGGCGAACTCAAAGGCGAACTCGACGCCACCGGAGCTGAGCGCGCGGATGTGCTCGATCGCATCGGCCCGACCGGCGTTGACCGTGTGCGTGGCGCCGAGGGTGCGCGCCTGCTCGAGCTTGGCATCGGACAAGTCGATGGCAACGATCTGCCTGGCGCCAGCCGCCTGCGCGCCAATGAGCGCTGCCAGGCCAACACCGCCGAGACCGACCACCGCGACGGATGCGCCGACCCTGACCTGCGCCGTGTTGACCACCGCGCCGACACCCGTGAGCACGGCACACCCGAACAGCGCGGCTTCGTCGAGCGGAACACGGGGATCTATCTTGACGACCGAGCGGCGTGACACGGTCGCGTACTCGGCAAACACCGAACATCCGAGATGATGGTTCAAAGCATCACCACCGCGCGTGAGACGACGCGCACCGGACAGCAAGGTACCGGCGCCGTTTGCTGCGGCGCCCGGCTCACACAAGGCCGGACGGCCTTCGGCACAGGGCGCACAGTGGCCACAACTCGGCACGAACACCACGACGACGTGGTCGCCAACCCGGAGGTCGGTTACGCCTGCCCCCAGTTCCTCGACAACGCCAGCGGCTTCGTGGCCGAGGGCCATTGGCATCGGACGTGGCCGGTCGCCGTTGATCACGGACAAGTCGGAGTGGCACAGGCCGGCGGCGGCAATCTTGATCAGCACTTCATCGGCGCCTGGCGGGGCCAGGTCGATCTCTTCGATATGCAACGGGCGGGAGACGGCGTAGGGCGGTGTTGCGCCCATCGCCTGCAAAACTGCTGCCTTGATCTTCATTGTGTGACCTCCATAACGCGGTTTTTCAGTTCCTCGACGAGTACGCGGGTATTCTCCGAGTAGTCGACCGGAACGATGACCAACTGCACGCCGCCTTCGCGGAACGCGGCTTCCAGCGTCGGCGCCAGCGCGTCGGCCGACTCGACGCGCCGCCCTTTAGCGCCATAGGCATCCGCGTACTTGACGAAATCGGGGTTGCCGAACGTGAGGCCCCAGTCCGGGAAGTTGTCGACTGCCTGTTTCCATCGGATCATTCCGTAGGCATCGTCCTGGATGATCAATACGACGAGGTTGAGCTTAAGCCGCACGGCGGTCTCGAGTTCTTGCGAGTTCATCATGAAGCCGCCGTCGCCGCATACCGCCATCACGCGCCGGGCAGGGTAGAGCAGTGCCGCCATCATGGCCGAGGGCAGGCCCGCTCCCATGGTTGCCAATGCGTTGTCGAGCAGCAGCGTGTTGGCACTGCGTGTCCGGTAACATCGCGCGAACCAGATCTTGTACATGCCGTTATCGAGCGCGACGATGCCGTCGACCGGCATGACTTCGCGTACGTCGTGGACGATGCGTTGCGGCGTCAGCGGAAAGCGTGACTCCTCTGCCCGGTCCAGTGTGCGTCTCAAGATACCTTCGCGCAGCGGCGCCAGTGCAGCCGCGTTCGGAAGCTTGCCTTGAACCTGATCGGCGAGCCGCCGCAGACTCAAGCCGAGGTCGCCCACCACTTCGGCGTGCGGGAAGAACACCTGTTCGACATGCGCCGGCGTATAACCCACGTGAATGACCTTAGGTCCCTTCGGTCCCATGATGAACGGCGGCTTTTCGACCGTGTCATGCCCGATAGCGAGAATCAGGTCGGCGCGGTCGATCGCCTCGTGCAAGTAATCGCGCGCGCTGAGCGCGGCCGTTCCCATCCAGAGCTCGGTGGCCTCGTTGTTGCCGACAGCGGCAACGGTGCCCTTGCCCATCTGGGTGTTGAAGAAAGGGATACCGGTGCGTCGGATGAACTCGGTCAATTGACCCACGAGCCGCGGCCGGTTGCTGGCTGCACCAAACATGACGAGCGGACGCTCGGCTTCCATCAGCAAAGCCGCAGCTCGTTCGATGGCCGCCTCCTGCGCCACCGGGAGCTCGACGGGATGCAGCGGAACGAGCGCCACGTCATCGCTCACCTCAACGGCGGCCACGTCTTCAGGCAACTCGAGATGGACCGGCCCGGGTCGCTCGTCCGCGGCCAGCCGGAACGCTTCGCGCACCACGGTCGGAATACTGGTGCCGCTGACTATTTGCCGGGACGCTTTGGTCAGTGGTTTCATCGTGGCGACAATGTCGACTATCTGGAAGCGCGCCTGGTGCGCCGTCATGATGGGTTTCTGTCCGGTAATCAGCACCATCGGCATGGCGCCAAGATGCGCGTAGGCGGCGCCGGTGACCAGATTCAGCGCGCCGGGACCGAGCGTTGCCATGCAGACGCCGGGCCTTCCCGTCAGGCGACCGTGGGTCGCTGCCATGAAGGCCGCAGACTGTTCATGGCGGGTCACGATCAGCTGGATGCTGGAGCGCCGCAGCGACTCGACGACGTCGAGATTTTCTTCACCCGGCACGGCGAAGATCCGATCGACGCCTTCATTTTCTAGTGCCTTGACGAACAGGTCGGATGCTTTCATGGATAGTCACCTCGTTTTTAAACCACAGCGAGTTGTGGGTCGAATCAATGAATGGGCTGGGTTCTAGTCATCGCGGCGTGAATCAGCGGGTGGTCATCCGCCCGCGCCGGGCTCGCCGACCGGGCCGTGCGCGACGTCCTCGAGTTGGCGAGTCGCATGGGCCGCTGCTTGCGCATGTGTTTCGCAAACATGTGATGCAGAATCGAGCTCGCTAAATGCAGCGTCAAGCTTCATGCGCATGAATGCACTGGTAGTGAAGCGAGTCGCCGAGCTGTAGTACTTGAGTTGCAACTGTCTGACCATCTCGAAGTACGCATCGGCCTCCGACTCGTCCAGCCGAAATCCGTCATAGTTGACCATTAGCGAAACCTTGTGGCCGATGCGATCACAGAACGCCCCAAGCACACGCCGAACGCTTTCGATGTCGTCGTTCGAGCGGATCGCCATGCCTTCGAAGTTCACGAACATCGTGTTGCGCTCGGCGTCGTAACTGAGCCGCTCGCTCATCTGCGAATCGAGCAGCACCGTCGCCAGACCCATGATCTGTGGCAAGAAAATTCGAGGGTCCATCAATCGCACGTTTCGCACGATAGGCGCGAAGTCCATGTGGGCGAGAATGTCGCGGTCGATATCGATGCCGGGTGCAATTTCCGTCAGTTCGAGTCCTTCGGGCACGCGCTGGAAGACGCACCGCTCGGTGACATACAACACGGTCTGAGCGCGTTGAGCAGCAAGCGATCCATTAAAAGTGATCTGCTCGACAGACTCGACGAGTTTCTTCTTCGAACCTTCCGACACAATACGCAGACGTCCATCCTCGACCACCACATCGAGTCCACCGGCCGTGAACGTTCCCGCGAATACCACGCGACGGGCGTTCTGGCTGATGTTGATAAACCCGCCGGCACCGGCCAGTCGCGGCCCGAAGCGGCTGACGTTGACGTTTCCGCACCGATCGATCTCCGCCATGCCGAGACACGCGAGATCCAGCCCTCCGCCATCGTAGAAGTCGAACTGCTGGTTTTGATGAAGCAGGGCATCGATGTTGATTGCGGCGCCGAAATTCAAGCCGCCCTGCGGAGTGCCGCCGATTAAACCGGGCTCGGCGGTCAACGTCAGGTGGCTAAGCAGTCGTTCTTCCGCGGCCACGGCTGCGACGACTTCAGGAACCCCGATGCCCAGATTGATTACACCACCGAGCGGCAGCTCGAAGGCACATCGGCGTGCGATGACTTTTCGTTCGTCGAGCACAGGGCTTTCCATCGTGCCCGACGGGACCTTCATTTCGCCGGAGAACGCAGGGTTATACGCTGTACCGTAGGTTTGGGCTTGAGTGTCTGGGCGGGCGACTACAACACGGTCAACGAATATTCCCGGTACGACGACTGCCCGCGGATCGAGTGTCCCGCTCGCGGCGATCCGCTCCACCTGGACGATCACCAAACCGTTTGAATTGTGGGCGGCCATGGCGGCCTCCATGGCGTCGAGCACGAGCGCCTCGCGTTCCATCGTGACGTTGCCTTCGGGGTCGGCCGTGGTACCGCGAATCAGGGTCACGTTAAGCGGAAAGACCTTGTAGAAGAGCCACGTCTTGCCGTCGATGTCGATTGTGCTCACCAGGTCTTCGGTCGTGCTGGCGTTGATCTTTCCGCCTCCGTGACGCGGATCGACGAACGTGCCCAATCCGACCTGTGTAAGCGTGCCGGGCCTATGCGCCGCGATGTCCCGATACAGATGCGACATCGTCCCCAACGGAAGGTTGTATGCCTCGATCAGATTGTCGGTCGCCATGCGAGCGAGCTTCGGCAACAGCGCCCAATGTCCGCCGATCGCACGTTTGACCAGCCCCGGCAGGGCTACGCGGTTGAGCCCCCGGTCCCGGCCGTCACCGGGCGCGGCGGCGAACACCAGGGTCAGATTGCGCGGTTCACCCGTGCCGGTGAACCGCCGCTCCAGCGCCATGATCAATTCGTCTGGTGTACCAATGCCGACAAAGCCTGAGCAGCAGACGCTGTCGCCGTCGTGAATCAGCGCGACCGCTTCGTCGGCGGTGACAATCTTGTCTTTCATAGCGCAGCTCAAGGAAAGAGGTGAATGTACGGCCGTGGCCGCTGCCAGTTCCCAAAAGAGGTGTGGCATCCTCGCTTGGTCGACCGTTGCCTTTTTGCTCCATTGCCCGCAACATTCATATCGCCGCTGGCTCGGGGCAATCAACCGCCAATGCGGACGCGGTCAGTGATTCCGGACCTTGGCATGGACCAAGCAAGGTAGATGGCCTTTTGTTAGCGGATTCATACGGAAAAGATCCTCCGTCATCCTCGGCCAGCCTCGGGGCGCCCGGTACTCCAGCACGCTCAGTGTCGCAATGGCTGATGACAAACCATGCAGGTGCGCTGCTATTTCATCGCTGTTGATCCCCCAGGGCATCGCAGGCAGGCGATAGTGTGGCGTTTGCATGACGCCCCACTGGGTTAGCTGGGAAAACCACCGCGGAATGACGTCGAACGCGATCTCGGCACCCGGAAAATGTTCGACGATCCTGATAAACAAACGTCTCACTGCGTCAGGCTCAAGATACATGAAGAGCCCTTGGACTACGATAAATACATCTTGACCCGGTTCGATCCCTTCAATCCAACCCGGCTCGAATACGTTCGCAGCAACGTGGCGCAAACGCTTGCACGAAGGAAGAAAGTGCTGCCGCAGTTCGATCGCGGCCGGGAGATCGACCGTGAGCCATCGCATCTGGCCGTTGTCAACGCGGTGAGCTTGCGTTTCGAGGCCTTCACCGAGCGATACAATCAGACCCTCCGGATGGCGTTCGAGCCATCGCTTCAACAATTGGTCGATCTGTGCCGCCCGTGCGGCAAACGAACCGACGGGTTCGCCAAAATGACGCATGAAATCGTAGTCGATAGCATTGCAGATCCGCACACTGTCGGGGTCAGCGAGAATGCCGTCGGGCCGGCGCGCTTCGCACGCACGGTCGTAAAGCGTCCACAGCATGGTTTCTGACACACCATCCAGTTTGCATGGAACTTTCGACATACCGTCGATGGTGTGATTGCGAGCCCGCGAATCCTCGTCACGAAGCGGGGCGCCTAACACGGCGGATGTCAAAGCACACCTAGGCGTTTGGCATTGGCGGTCGCGCGGTCGTGAATAGGTGCGAGGCTCTCCTGGACCAAACGGGCGGTTGAATTGGCCAACTGCAACGGATTAGCCGGAGATGCTGCTGCGATCTTCAACAGCGCTGCCTGGCATTCAATCCATTGTGTCAAAGATTGGCTCGACGCCAGGGCTGAGGCTGCCGCGGATGTAGCCCAGATATGTTTGCTCGTATCCGTTGCCAGAGCCATGCTCAGGCTGACGAATCCTGAACCCATCGCCTGGATTGATTCGGACGCTGCCTCGCTCTTTTCCCGGCTCATCAGACTGAATTCAACCCGGTCCCGCTCATTGGGTAGCGGCCCGGCCATCGCCATGCGAGTGGTGCGAACTTTAACGACCTGGGTGGTTGCGCTGAGCATTTCGCAGGTGTCAGTGAAAAGGCGCAACCAGTTTGTCGAAAGCTCACCGATAGAAGGGGAGAAAGCGGAGGAAGTCATGAAATGCTCCAAGATTGATTGTCTGATAGGGATACCTAATAAAGATATCAATCACAATGAAAGGAACGTCTGGGATCGGAAATTTAGTAGGTGAACCGGGGCTTATGTGGAATAAACTGCCGCTCGGCCGTACAGCGTCGCCATAACAAATACAAATATAGACGGGGCTTTCGAAAACGGATGGTGCTGCACCACTTTGAGCATAAACTGATAAATGTTGCATCGCAACAAGTCATTTGTGAAAGCTTGATGTCGGCTGCCCCGAGATGGACGAGTTCGGGGTTACTCCGATAAAAACCGCGAGTAGTCCATTAAGGTGCTTAGGCATGAAAATTGCCATTATTTAATGTCGGCATTTCTATCAATCGTCCACCTGCACTTTTACCGACGCCTCGCTGCGCTTCGAGCTGGAATCGAAGATGGCAGAGACAGCCAAGGCGAACGATGACCTGGAGAACCTCATCGCTTCAACGGATATCGCGACCGTCTTTGTAGACCGGGCGATGCGCATTAAACGCTATACCGCACCTGCGCTCGGCCTGTTCAATCTGATCAAGTCCGTTGTGGGTCGCCCATTACTCGATCTTACGCATCGCCTCAAATATCCCGAACTGGCCGGCGATGCTGCAGCCGTCTTAAGCAGCCAGGCTCTTGCGGCAGCAATGAGCGCGAGTTCGATCTGGTTCTGTCGGACATCGGAATGCCGGAGATGGATGGCTACGAATTTATCGAAGCGTTGAGAACACTGCCGAGGATGGTCGCGGTGCCTGCAATCGCACTAACCGGATTCGGACGCGCACAGGATGCCAAGAGAGCGATACGTGCCGGGTTTAATGCTCATCTCGCGAAGCCCGTGTCGTTGCCTGAGTTACTCAGTGCGATCGATCGAATAAAAGCGCCGAAACTTGAATGACTGAACCGCTTCTCCAAAGGATGACCAAGATGAAAAAGCTTTTGAATATGAGTATAGGGGTGGGCGTGGCGGCCTTGTTTTGCCTCTCGGGAGGTGCTAGCGCGCAGCAAGCCGCGTTCACCAGCGCACCCGTCGACGTGTTTGCCGGGCCGGCGCCGGATTATCCGGTTGTGTCACAGTTGCCGCAGGGACTTCAGGTAACGATTTACGGTTGCGTGGCCGGCTATACCTGGTGCGATGTAGCCGTTCCGAACCTGCGTGGCTGGGTCGACGCTTCCGCGCTCAGCTACCCGTATCAGGGTTCGAATGTGCCTATTCCGACTTATGGCGCGACGATCGGCCTACCGATCGTCGCGTTCTCCCTGGGCGCTTACTGGGGCAACTATTATCACGGGCAACCGTGGTATCGCGATCAAGGGCGATGGATCAATCATGAAGCGCCTCGTCCGGGCCCGGGTTATGGGCATCCGCCGCCGCAACCGTATGGCGGGCATCCTCCGGGGCCGCCACGCGGCAATGAAGGCAACGGCAGGCCGCCCGGGGCGCCGCAAGGCAACTATGGGCGCGCGCCTGGACCCGGTGTAAATCACGAGGAGGCCAGGCCCGAGCACCGCGGTAGCGCAGAGGAACACGGCCATCCGCCGCCACAATAAGCCCTATCAAAGGCAGCAAGCTGAGCCCGGGCCGTGATTCGCGAAAGCGTCAAGCGGTGCCGGCAGGGCACCCAGTCGGGCGCGGGCGCGCTCCCGAGGGAGCACCCGGAATAATTCTCCGAAAGGTGTGCCGCAGCGAATACTCGGATCCTCCGGCCTGGCCCGAGTCGGCGCTACGTTTCCTTCGGTCAGTAGGCGCTGAAGATCCGATCGAGCGCGGCCAGGATGGCATCGCGGTGATCGGCAAGGGAGCTGATGCGACTGCCGAGCGCGTTTAACGGAACAGCACTCATGGCAGGCGTGTCGAGGAAGTGTTTCTTGCCAGCGATCTCGAAGACAGGCAGCAGATCGGACGGTTTGCCGGAGAACCCGAGATCCAGGGTAGGTCTCAGAGGAATCACGATGCGTGTCGGCAGGGTTCCGACATGCGTGCTCTGCACGTCGAGCAGGTACGCCGCAAGGCGCCGCGTTCCATCGTCGGGGTTACCGTAGAGATCAAAACGCGCCATTAAAACGTCCTGTACTTCGCAAGCGGCAGCCCGTCGCGTTCAACCATCGCCGTGTAGGCTGCGACCAACTCGGCATTGTCGTCGGCCCAACGGCGAGCCTCCGTCTCCTGAATTTCTTCACGCACACCACGCTCACTCGCGCGCGAAAGGTTGATCCCGAGTTCCTTGGCCCGATCCAGGACGTCGGGCGGCAACGTGACATTCGTAGACTTGCGCGCCCGGTTTTCGAGTGCATTTCCCATGCGCATCTCCATGTTTGAAAACATGTGCAATCCACACACACGTCTACATGCCCGGTGGTCGCCGACAAAAAATTCTCTGCCGAGCGAACCAATGCGAGGCCGCGCAGTTCCACTTCGTTCTTAGCGCCGCAGCGCCGCCAAGGCATGACACTGGCCGGTAGTCGCTCAAGGGGAGAAGATGGCTTGACGTAGGGGTTTGCAGAACTAAAGCGTCGTAAACTTAACGGCAAATCTTATTTGACATAAGATAAATTATCAACGCAAAATGTGCATGTAGCATGCAATATCCTAATGTCGTGTTTAAGCAAGATAGGAATGTCGTGTTTCGGTGCTGGTGCGATGCTGGGCGCTTCCGATCCAACGATGGGAGCTCACCATGCAACCAACCGAACTGGTGACGTTGAACATGCGCGAACTCGACCGACTTAAAGTGATTCAAACCGTCGTGGACAGGATGCTCAAGCCTGGGCTGGCTGCTGAGCGTTTGCGCCTGACGGTGCGCCAAGTTGAGCGATTGGTGCTTCGGTACAAACAGGCTGGCGCGGCCGGCGTGGGGTCAGCTGCCCGAGGACGTCCGGGCAATCGCAAGCTCGATGAGGCAACGGCGTACCGCGCGCTGATTTTGATTCGCGATCGCTATGCCGATTTTGGCCCGACGCTGGCCTGCGAGAAGCTGCGTGAAGCTCAAGGTTTGACGCTTTCCAAGGAAACCGTGCGGCACCTGATGGCTGACGCGGGCCTATGGATTCCGCGCAAGCAGCGTCCGCCCAAGATTCACCAGCCGAGGAACCGGCGCGCGTGCCTGGGCGAGCTGATCCAGATCGATGGCAGCGATCATCGGTGGTTCGAGGAGCGGGCGCCCGCGTGTACGCTGCTGGTGTTTATTGATGACGCCACCAGCCGGTTGATGACCCTGCACTTTACCGCGACGGAATCAACCTTCAGTTATTTCGAGGCGACACGTCCGGTGCATCGAGGCGTATGGCAAGCCAGTCGCACTTTACAGCGACCGCGCGAGCGTGTTCCATTGCAACAATCCGGCGAGCACGCCCGGCAAGGGCGTAACCCAATACGGGCGGGCCTTGTACGAGTTGAACGTGGATACGCTGTGTGCCAACAGCAGCCAGACCAAGGGACGCGTGGAGCGCGCCAACCTGACTTTGCAGGACCGGCTCGTGAAGGAGTTGCGACTGCGCAAGATCGACACGAAGGAAGCGGCGAACGCCTATGCGCCCCATTTCATTGCTGACTTCAACGAACGTTTTGGCAAGGTGCCCAGGAGCGCGTACAACGCGCACCGACCGCTCAGAGCGGATGAGAATCTTGATTTGATTCTGACGTGCCGGGTCTCGCGCTGCGTGTCGGCGACGTTGACGGTGCAGTATGACCGGGTGATGTATTTGCTGGACGATACGGCGGCCAACCGCGGCCTGATTCACCAATACCTGGACGTGTACGAATACCCCGATGGGCGCATCGAGATCCGGGCGAATGGCGCCGCCCTAGCCTGCCGCCAGTACGATCGATTGTCCGACATTGACCAGGGGGGGCGGTGGTCGATAACAAGCGGCTGGGGCACGTGCTGGAGGTCGCGCAGCAGGTACAGATGGAGCGTGATAACCGGCGCATCTCGGGCTCGCCCTCGCGGACCAACCAGGGCGAACCAGCGAAGCCGAAGATGCGGGCCAACAATACGCGCAAGCAACGCGAACTCACGCAGGCGGACCTGAACGGCATCATTCTGAGAACTGCCGAATTGCGGGCAGCCGCGGTGGGGAAATGACTCTTTCAGAAGAGATTACCAGGCTAAAACAAGCTTAAAACCAAAGCTGAACCCCGACATTTCAATTTAGCCCGCACCCCGACATTTCAATCTAGCCTCGACAATCACATAGTGAGCGCGGCCGGGCGAGACAGACTGAAAACCGGCGCGCGTTCTGTCACCTCTTATGGTCTTTATGGTCGCTGAGCTGGCGCTTCGACGACGACACCTACGCGCGCTCCGCAGCTTGTCTATAGCGCGCAACCACATAGGCGTTTCGCTTCTTCCACAAAGCATGGCGCTCACATCAGGCGCGCCCTAGCCCGTCCCCTTCACGAACTCGTCGGTACGCGCCACGGTGGTGGCTATGTTTAAAACCTCGCGATCCCAGCGTTTGTAAAATTCGTGCATTGCTCTCAGAACCCTACCGGGCCTCTGTTCCACACTCGCGCGCAGAACTTCCACCGCAGCATAAAACAACGGATCGACGAAATATTGTCCTTGAAAGTTGGTCAACTGGCCGCTTTCCAGCAAGCTGGCTGCCTTCCCAATTCGAGGAAAGCAGATCAAGCTCGGGACCTCGCCATATCGGATCATCAGCAGGTAACGCCAGCGATGTCCAGGTGCAAGGGAAGCGGGCAACAATTCCACGCTGGTTTCCATGTGCCCGCACTTCCTGAGGAAGTTATATACAACTAGGACCCGCTCTTTCGCATTGCCTGCGATGAGCACATAGTGTGCGGTCGAGGTCACTGGTTGACCCCCGTCGTCGTTCAC
>NZ_MTHB01000198.1 GCF_002220365.1 Caballeronia sordidicola
TTCAACGGCAACACTCACAGACGATTCCTCGATTCAGATAAGGGCGACTACTGCCTACCATCACTTCTTCGCAACGCGTCGACATGGCCGTGGGCACACCATGCCCTGCCGACGGCCATGTCCGAGCGTATTGGCCCTGCACAGCGTTCAAGGTTTCGCTTCGCCGGCCTGCGCTGCGCGCAGCCCCCCTTGACCCTGTTCCGGGCCTCAATGCATCGGCTCGACGTCGGCCATCGGCTTACGAAGAATCTGATCGGAAACAGCGGAGGCCACTATGGTACTGGATGTCAAGTTCCACTCAAAACGTCATTGGGCCCTGAATCCAGGCCGCCGTATGATCAGCGACTCCAAGCGCAACCTGTTTTATACACGTCCTTCGCCCGACGGAACGCGCATGTTGTTCGGCTCGCGGCCATCGTTTCGTGAAGTCGGCGAACGCGAGGCGGCGCGAATCCTGCACAAGAAAATGGTGCAGCTCTGGCCCGCTTTACGCGACGTGCGTATCACGCATGCATGGAAGGGATACGTTGCGATGACCGGCGACAAGCTCGCGCATATAGGCGAGCGCGACGGCGTGTTTTACGCGCTCGGCTGCAACGGCAACGGCGTCGCTTTGATGAGTTACCTCGGGCAGCGCATTGCAAGAACACTATTAAGCCTCGATGCCGCGCCCGGCGCATTCGGCGAAGGTCCGTTCCCGCTCAGTCCGGGCGGCATGGCGCGCAGCCTGAGCGTGCCGATAGGCACCGCGCTGTATCAGCTGGACGATTGCTGGAACGGACGCGTGCGCGGCGCGTTGTCCTGACGCCTGGTGGTCGCAGTAGTGACGCTGTATCGACCCGTCGTATTTTCAATTCATCGCTGGTTTTCCTGGAGCAACATCATGCGGTTTCGACACTTTCTCAGCCTCGTTTCTATCGTCGCTTCCTTCTCGTTGATGGCCGCCACCAGCGCCCATGCCGACGACCTCGGCACGCTTGCGCCGGGCAAGCTGATGGCAGGCGTGGACGCCAACAACAAGCCCTATTCCTACATCGATAACGGCAAGATGACCGGCTTCGACGTGGAGTTGCTACGCGCGGTTGGCGCGAAGCTGGGATTGAGCGTCGACTTCCGCGCGCAGGACTTCAGCGGCTTGCTGCCAAGCGTGTCGAACCAGCAAATCGATCTTGCCGCCGGATCGATCTCGATCACGACCGACCGTCTCAAGATGGTCGATTTCTCCGAGGGTTATCTAACTGGGCTGCTTAGCGTGGCGACCCTTCCCAATAGCCCGATCACAAGCGACAAGGCGTCGGTCAAGGACAAGCGGATTGGCGTGGTGCAAGGTACGATTGAAGACACGTATTCCGCCAGCTACTTGCCGGGCGCTCAGATCGTGCGTTTCCCTAACGTGAACGCAGGCTTTCTCTCCCTGAGCTCAAAATATATCGATGGTTTATTCATCGATAAATCGCTCGTCGACGGTCTGCAAAGCAAGTATCCGCAATTGAACATTGCCGACCGGCTGGATATTTCGGCGATCAACCTGCCGGCCGGTTTTCCGATACGCAAAGGCAACGCCAAGCTTGAGGCTGCCGTCAACAAGACGCTTAACGAGCTTGTCGCCGACGGCACCTGGATGAAGCTCTACACGCAGTTCCATCCCGGTTATCCCAAGCCCGCCAGCCTGCCGCCGTACGAGATGAAAACCGGTAGCTGAACTTGTCACCGACATGATCCGGAGAGCGCCATGAACGCATTCCTGCAGAACTTCCTCGACTGGCAGTTGCTCACGGGATCGCTGCCTTCGCTGCTCGAAACCGGCTTGGTCAACACGCTCGTGCTGTCGCTGTTTTCGACCCTGCTCGGGATTATCGCGGGCATGGTGCTGGCGTTGATGGCGGTGTCGCATATGCGCTGGCTCGAAGTGCCGGCGCGTGTATTCGTGGAGGTCTTCCGCGGTCTGCCGGCCGCGCTCGTGATCCTGCTCGTGGGGCAAGGACTTGCGCCTGTCGGGCTGGCGATCTTCGGCCCGAATCCGTATCCGCTTGCCATCGTGGCGCTCGGGCTGATTTCATCGGCGTATATAGCGGAGATTTTTCGCTCGGGCATTCAAAGCGTAGGCAAGGGGCAGCTCTCCGCGTGTCAGGCGCTCGGCATGACATACTGGAGCGCCATGCGTCATGTGATCGTGCCGCAAGGCATTCGGCGCATTCTGCCCGCGCTGGCAAACCAGTTCATTTCGATCGTGAAGGACTCAAGCCTCGTTTATTTTCTCGGCCTGCTGACTTCGCAACGCGACCTGTTCACCATTGGACAGAACACGTCGGTGAACGTAGCAAACCTTTCGCCGCTGGTCGCCGCCGGGCTCGTGTACTTGCTGATTACCGTGCCGCTCACGCACGCGATCAATCATATCGACCGCTGGACCAACCGGCATTCAAATCCGCGTTACGGCGGCGCAAGCACGGCTACCACGCGCAAGCAGCTCAAGCGTCAGGCTGCCGCGCGTGCGGGCATGGCCGAACAACACAACTAAAGGCAGGGGAATAACAACGTTATGGGACCACCAGTCGAGACCGTCACCGACGACACCACCTTGCCGGACGAAGTGGATGTCGTGGTGGTCGGTGGCGGGATTATTGGCGTGAGTACCGCGCTGTATCTAAGCGATAAAGGCCTGCGCGTGGCGGTATGCGAGAAAGGCTATATAGCGGGCGAACAATCCAGCCGCAACTGGGGTTGGGTACGTGTCACGCATCGCGACATGCGCGAGTTCGAACTGAGTATGGAAAGCCTGAAGCTGTGGCGCACGCTCGACCAGAGGCTTGGCATCGATACCGGTTTCAAGCAATGCGGCATCCTGTACATGGCCAACGATGACGCGAAAATGGAGGGGCATCGCGTATGGCTTGAAAAGGCGCGCGCATTAGCGGGGAAAGATGCATTCGATACCCGTGAAGTCGATCCCAAGACCGTCGCCGGTTTGCTGCCGGGTGCGACGAAGGCGTTCAAGGGCGGCCTGTACACGCCCGGCGACGGCCGCGCCGAACCGCAGAAAGCCGCACCGGCCATTGCAAATGCGCTGCGCAAACGCGGCGTGAAAATACTCACGCCCTGCGCGGTGCGCGGTGTGGAGACAAGTGCGGGACGCGTCAGCGCGGTGGTGACCGAGCTAGGAACAATCCGCTGCAAGAGCGTCGTGGTCGCGGGCGGCGCGTGGTCGCGGCTCTTCTGCGGGAATCTGGATATCAACGTGCCGCAGTTGATGGTGAAGGCTTCAGTGTTGCGGACATCGCCTATGGAAGGCGGTCCCTCGGTGAGCGCCAGCAACAAGGAGTTCTCGTTCCGCAAGCGCATGGACGGCGGTTATACGATCGCATTCGGCTTTCGTACCTACTCGGATATCACGCCTGACAGCTTCCGCTTGTTTCCTCAATATATCCCCGCGCTCAAGAGTCAGATGGGCGCGTTACGGATTGGATTGGGCGCGCGTTTCTTCGATGAACTGCGTCGGCCGCGTCATTGGGCGCTCGATCAGCGGACCGCCTTCGAGGAAACTCGCACGCTCGACCCCGAGCCTATATCTGCCTATACCGATGCCGGCCTGCGTGAATTCATAAAGGTCTTTCCGCATCTGAGCGGTGCGCGCATCGCGCAGCGCTGGGCCGGTCTCATGGACGTGACGCCTGATGCCATTCCCGTGATATCGGGCGTTGAAAGCGTGCCGGGGCTTTTCATTAGCACGGGGTTTTCGGGGCATGGGTTTGGCATCGGTCCGGCCGCTGGGAAGCTGATGGCGGACCTGGTCACCAACGACACACCGCTCGTCGATCCGCACATGTTCCGGCTCAGCCGTTTCAGTGACGGCACGAAGATCGTTATCGATGCAGGCTTTTGAGCAAGGATTCGGACCATGGACAAGGTAGCGATGATTTCCGGCGCGAATCGCGGCATCGGCCTGGCGGTGGCGACGGAATTGCACCGGCGGGGTTATCGGCTGTCGCTAGGGATGCGTGACCCTTCGTCGGCGAACCTCCCTTTCGATGCATTCACGTTTTCCTATGAAGCACGCGATCCGCTCAGCGGGAAACGCTGGGTCGACGCGACCGTCGAGCATTTTGGCCGCATTGATGTGCTGATCAACAACGCGGGAATCTGCACGCACATCACGCTTGAGGACGGCACCGACGAGCTTCTGGAGGAAACGCTCGATATCAACGTGAAGGCGCCCTTCCGCCTGATCCAGGCCGCGTTGCCGCATCTGCGCAAACCCGGCGACGCACGCGTCGTGCAGATTGCTTCGCTATCGGGAAAGCGCGTGAAGAACCTGAACGCGGGTTACCAGATGTCGAAGCATGCAGTGATCGCGTTGAATCATGCCGTGCGGCGAGCCGGATGGGACGACGGCATTCGCGCGACCGCGATTTGCCCCGGCTTCGTGAATACCGACATGGCGGCGGCCATAGCCGACCTCGAACCGCAGGCGATGACCCAGCCCGAGGATCTGGCCTTGCTCATAGCGAACACCATCGCGATGCCGAATACCGCGAGCGTCGCGGAGATCCTGGTGAATTGCCGGCACGAGGACTTGTTCTAGCCTCTGAAGACGGCAGCCGGCCAGTCGCGCTCACTCGATTGGCTAACAAGGATCGTCGACCATCGGCTCGGTACTTGGCTCGGGTACACTCATATCCCAGCCACACGCGCCGCACTAGCATGGACAGCCAGCTTCTGGTCATCTGCGGGCTTACATTTGTAATCCACGTGATTGCAACATTGGCCTATGCCGTGCGAATCGCAGGTGTTCGCACGGGCCGCATCGCTGTGTCGTTTTCCCTTTTTGGGATTATTGCGCTGGTTTCCCGGACAGCTAATTCCTTTCAAGGGCCGTTCATCGCGAAACGGGTCGAACTAGATATTGCGCATCATTTGGGCAGCGGATTGCTCAACGATTTTCGGTTGCTCCTGCTGACTGCCACAGTGGCAAGCATTGCGGGATCGTTCCTGATTCCCACGTTCCAGCGTTACTTCAGTCGCGCGGTCGATCACTTCCAGGCAAACCGCTCTATTCCTCGTCTGCTCCTGCACGTCTTTAGTCGTGCCGGTCTTAGTTACATTCGCACGGGCGCGCGGCTTCCTTCTCGACACAACGTTACGCAACTGGCCGCAAGCGCCGGCGTATCCTGGACAGTGATCGGACTGAACATTGTCGCAATGGCGATCTGGACGGTTGGGGTGTTCGCATCGCTGTATGCGGGATACTTGAAGCCCGAGTTGCGAGTGACATGCGCGAATCTGTCGTCGGTCATCAACGGCTTTGCGACCGTCGTACTGGCGGTCATCATCGACCCGCAAGTTTCAGTGATGACTGACGACGTCATCGAAGGCAGGATTTCGGAAAACAGCTTTCGACGGGCGATCACGACGCTCGCGGGCGCGCGCGTTCTCGGTACGCTGTGCGCGCAGGCAGTGCTCGTTCCGGCGGCAATCGTCATTGTGCACGTAGCTGAACTCATTTAGCACGGCGAAAGAGATGCGCGACGCCAATTGGATTGAACTGGACCGTCTTGTCGAAGATGCAATGAAGTGCTGGGCCATTCCCGGCCTTGCCATCGCCGGTTACATCGTCGCGGGCATGGTCGCTGAGCGACTAAGCGGGCAGAGTTGGGAACAGTTCACCACGCAGCGCCTTTTGTCGCCTCTGGGCTTCAGGAAATTCGGATTCTCGACTGACACATTGGTATCGGCGGCCAATTTCGCGCGTCCGCATGTTCGGGAAGGGCGGCATGCCCGTCGAACGAGAGTGTGGCCGATGCACGCGACACCTGCCGGCGGCATCCACACCTGCGCGGCGGATATGGCCCGTTGGCTGCGGTTGCTGATATTGCGAGGACGCGTCGACGGTGCGCAAATCATTTCGCAAACGGCAGTGACCGCGATGATGACGCCGCACATCGACGCGGATGACTCGGGATTTCCGGAGATCGGTAGAAACCGATATGGATATGGACTGACGTGCCAGCTTTATCGTGGCGAGCGCACTGTGTCACACACCGGTTCGCTGCCCGGTTGGGGTTCGCTGCTCAGCGTGATGCCGGACCGTGAGATTGGTGTTGTCGTGCTGACGAACCGCGATCCCTGTCCCGTTCGCGAATTGATCACGTACGCGGTGTTCGATCGATTGTGCTCGCTCTCGCCGATCGACTGGTTCGAGATATTTCACGCGAGACGGCAGAGCACTTTAGAAAAAGAAGAGGCTGACGCACGGCGTTTTGGCATCAACGGGATTGTGGTTCCGTATCCAGACGAGCTTCTCAAGCACTTCACCGGCGTATATAGCAATTCAGCTTATGGCACGATTTCGATCACTCACCATACATCCGGCATGCGTTGGAGTTGGCGGGGCCTGAAAGGACGGCTGGTATATCGTGGTGAAAGCTCGTTGCAGTTGAAAGAGGATGACGAGGCTCGCTTGTCCGACCTGGTTTTCACGTTCGGCCAAAATGCAGACGGTGTCGTTACCAAACTGAGATCGCCATTGGAACCGGCGGTTTCGGATATCGTCTTCCGACTTCAATTGGACGCTTGATGAGCGTCTTAGGTTGTGCACGACGACCGTAGCGAGTCGGGTACGGCTGATCGTCCGTAGGGCCGAGGTCGGCCCAACAGCGGACCTTCGACGCCGCGATGAAGATCGTGAACAATTTGATCTATCCCCACCGTCTGCTGGCATGGCCCAACCGAACATCAGTCCGGTGACAGAACTGCAACTTCAAACCGACCGGTTTCTACTTTAGAAAAACCTCTCCTGTCTGATGCGCGTGCGATCTTCGATGCTTATGCGCAGGATGACCAAGCATCCTTCTGATCGTTCTGAAGCGTTGATCGTGGACGCCAGCAGGCCCGACCGCTTCGCCCTCTGTGAGCCGACCAAAACGACATCCATGACAAAGACGAATGTCCATTGACGCCTCGGTGTACCGTGTGTCACATTATGAATATGACACCATTCGATTACAAACCGCAATCGGGTCAGTCGATATTCGACGCCGTGGTCTTTGCCGCCAAGCGCGCTTTCATCAGCGGTGACTACCTGCCTGGGCAGGAGTTTCCGTCGGTCAGGGCGCTGGCGGCGGACCTGAAAATTCACCCAAACACAGCCCACAAAATCATCCAGCGCCTGATCCACGAGGGTTGGCTGGAGGCGCGGCCGGGGATTGGAACAATCGTTTGTGAGCCGCCCCAGGCGCGCCCGGGCGAAAAAGCGCAGTTGCTAGGGCACGAAGTCGAGGCACTGGTGGTTGGCGCGCGTCGCGTCGGCCTGACGCAGGCGGAGTTGCTCAGCGCCATCATTGAGCGTTGGAACCAGATCGACAAAGCGAGGGGGAATACAAAATGATCATTGAGGCCCGGAATATCGAGAAGCGCTTCGGCGGGTATAAGGCGCTCAGCGGCCTGAGTTTTTCGGTCGCGCAGGGGAACGTCTATGCGCTGATTGGCGCCAATGGCGCCGGTAAAACGACCACGATCAAGATGATGATGAACATCATGACGCCGACGCGGGGCGATCTCACCTTGATGGGAGCGCCATCACGTAAGCTCACAAGCCACCACCTTAGCCAGATCGGCTACGTCTCGGAGAGCCAGGTGCTTCCTGGGCAAATGGCCGTGGGTGCCTATCTCGATTACCTGAGACCGTTCTATTCGAATTGGGACGAAGCGCTCGAAAAGACCATGTTGAGGCGGTTCAAGCTGCCGATGGAGCGTAAAATCCGCGCCCTTTCACAGGGTATGCGTATCAAGGTCGCGCTTGTTGCCGCCCTGGCCTTCAAACCAAAGTTGCTGGTGCTCGATGAGCCATTCAGCGGCCTGGACCCGCTGGTACGCGACGACCTGATCGAAAGCGTGCTGAGCCATGCTGAAGACCTCACTATCTTCATCTCATCGCATGAACTGAACGAAATCCAGGGTTTCGTTAGCAACGTCGGTTTTCTCAACCAGGGTCGCCTGCTGTTCGAAAATTCGATAGAGGTCCTGAACGCGCGCGTCCGCAAGATTCGCGTCACGTTGCAATCGACGGCCCGTCCTCCCGATACTTGGCCCGGAGCGTGGATCGATCCCGGCACCTCGGGCAATGTTCTAAGTTTTGTGCATACGGCGTTCGCTGAAGACCGGCTGGCATCTGAGATCGCCGCCGTATTCGGCGGCGTCAAATTCGTTCAGGCCGAGCCGATGGACTTAAGGTCGATATTTACTACGTTCGCGCGGGTCCAACAAATGAACGGGGGATGATATGTGGCTGCATATTTTGAAAAAAGATCTGAAATTGCACTGGCCGTACGTAGCAGCCGTGTTGGCGCTGAAAGTCGCGGCGGTCTGGATGATCCAGAAAATGGGCATCTTCGCCGAGCCACCGCAATGGCTGTTGTTACACGCGTTCATCGATCTGGCGTTCGCTGTTGTGGCAGGCTTTGCCATCATTGTGGTCGTACAGAGCGACCCCGTTGTGTCGAACAATGACGACTGGCTGATCCGGCCGATCCGTCGAAGCGACCTCGCGCTAGATAAAATTGCTTTCGCCGCCCTCGTGACCTTATTGCCGACGTTTGTGTTCGACCTTGGCGTCGGCCTGATGCATGGCCTGGATGCGCTGCCGGCGATCGGTGCGTCGGCCTATACGGCGCTGGTCATATTCATTGGTGTGTAGGTCTGCCCGCATTAGCCGTCGGCACGATCACCGCTAGCTGGCCGCAGGCCGCAGGCATCGTTTTCGCGGTCGTTCTAGCATGGATTGGCGGTTTCATTGTGACCAATGGCGAGATGGCTGACCTCGGTAACTGGCCTGTCCAACTGGCGCTCCTGGCTATCCTTGTCATTGCGGGCGCACTCATCCTTGGCCTGCAATACGGCCGCCGGAACACGGCGACTTCGCGTGGCGTCTTCGCCGTGGCAACAATTTGTGCGATGGCGGTGCTCTTCACGCCGAGAATAGCCGGCTACCTGATCCAACGCGTCAATGGCAACGTGGCGACGACCAGCCCGATCCGCCTGTCGTTCGATGACCAGTCCAAGGCCGATGTGATCGGCAAGGCCCAGCAGTTCATGGGCTCTGTCATCTACGTTCCGCTTAAGGTGGCGGTCGACCCGAACCGTATAGTCACCATCAATAACGTCATCCTTAGTATTGCCAGTGACGACGGCAAACCGTTATTTCTCGACACCATATCGCTCGCGTCGGGCCATCCGCTTCGTCAGGTCAGCAACGTCCTTGGTGGCATCTTCGACGGCGCAAGCAATGGCCACAAGTCGAACTATCAAGCGGTCAATCTGCCGAGTGACGTATTCGCGAAATTCAAGAACACGCCGGGACGGTTGTCTCTGATCTATCTACTGAGCTCCTATGCGCCAGCCGCAACCATTAAAGCCACGCTGCCCTTCGGCGTCCCGCAAAAGGTTGCCGGTTTCGGCGTATGCGAAACACGGCTCAATCCCGTCAATGACCAGGTCGTCGACCTCTATTGTTTTCCAGCCACGAATAGCTCAAAGTGCATCGCAGCAACGGTGCTCGATCCCGCCGGCGCTTCGATCGGCGCGCCGCAAACAAGATGTTCGACGACATCTACGCAGTGGGGCCTCAATACGGCGGCTCTGACCGGCCCTGGCCAGTTGGTGGTGGAACTCCCCGCGGCGAACGGCGCCGGTATTCGGCCGCTTGCCCTTACGACCTATAAGGTAGCGAGTCATTTCACCCAGACAGTTGTCCTTCCCCGGGTGAGGCTTACGGATTTGACGGGCTCTGCCGGGTCGTGATGACACATGTGCGGATCATACCGCCGGAAAAACGAACGGTTTTTTGTGGAAGGTCCAGAACCTGTTCAGCTTCGCGGGAACGCCAGAAGGCCTTTGCGACACACAGCATCAGGCAGCATTCTCTGCCGCAAGTTTTTCTGGCGGAGTAGTCCGATGATCTGTTCGGTTATGTCAGACTGTCGAAACCGGACCGGTCGCAAAGCGTGATGTCGCAGAGAGACGCGTTGCTCGCCACCCGCGTCGCACTGGAGCGCATCAATATGCCAGAGGTTTTTGGCGAGTGAATGGCTGCTTTCAAGCAACGCGATGGACCGCTCAGGGTCGCGTGGTGCCGAGCGCAGCCGTGCAGGGCTCAAGCAAGTGTGCCAATCGCATGAGGCAGTACCCGGCCAGGAGCGTCCATCGCCGCGATGACTCCCGACGCAGTGAAGGTGTCCGCGGTAAAGGAACGCCAACGCCTTCTCAGACAGGCGTCCAAATCCTCATCGCGTTAGATAGAAGTCCAAGGGGATAAGCTCGACGGCCCATCCGCCTTCTTCGCCCAGTGTGGCAGCCGGGTGCATGGACGCGATGCGTAACGCCTCGTCAAGGCTGTCCGCCTCGATGATGAATAGACCGCCCACGACTTCCTTCGACTCGGTGTAAGGCCCATCGGTGATGCGCGTCTGTCCAGTGCGCGGGCGAAGCGTCCTCCACTTGTCCAGATCGCCAAGGGAGGCGGAAATCAGAACCTTGCCGGTAGCGCGCATCTTCTCGTCCAATGCCGGGCACTGGCCCACCAATTCCTTGATTTCGTCTGGCGCCATCGCGGCGAATTTTTCGGGGGAGAAGTAGGCCAGGCCGAGGTATTTCATGGTAAATCCTTTGAATGGGGTTCACTAACGACGAATGTGATGATCGGAAATCGACAATGATCTGGCTAGTTTGTAGCGGGTCTCACCAGCCTGTCGGCTTCGGGTCCCCTCCTGCCCTACGTAGACGGACGGATGGGGAAAGACTTCAAGATTCGAGAGGACGGGGTTTGGCCACTTTCGGTCACTCGACTCCTACGCGTACATTGTTAACAATCGACATAACATAAGAGTTCGGGAGCCTACAAATGTCCAACATCGATTTACGTCGTGCTATCGAGCAGGACTGGGACTTCGTAGCACTTGTCACCGAAGCGTGCATGCGTAACTACGTCGAACAAGCGTGGGGGCAATGGCGACCGGATAGTCCCGACGATTTCAACGCGGGCATCCATCAGATCATCCGGTGTAACGGCGACGATATCGGATGCGTCGCGTTAGTCGATGAGACTGCTGTCGTGGTCTTGAAGACGCTTTACATTTTGCCTGCTCATCAGAATCGCGGCATTGGCACGGCGTTGATGCAGCGGATTATCGAACGCGCAGATGCCGGCAAAAAGTCAATTCAACTGCGCGTTCTCCGCGTCAATCCTGCTCGACGCTTCTACGAGCGACATGGCTTCGTGGTTACTCATTCCACCGCCGAGCGACATTTGATGACCCGTTCGCCCCTTGAGTCAGCGTAGCTGTGACTACGCGATTGTTGGAGCAGGAAAACGCCCAAGCGAACCTCAGCGTTCGGCCACGTGCAGACGATCTACAACCAGCAACCACTGAATGATGACGCGCAACCCGGATTTCATGCTCCGCCTTCGTGAAGCACTAGCCGCCTCATGGGACAAGCGGACCGCATATTTAGAGGTTGAGCATGCGGGGAATCCTGCATTGGGCCAGTGCTATCCAACGTCCAGAGTGGTACAGCACTATTACCCCGGAACCGAAATCATTAAAGGAGATGTCTGGACAGGGGAGACGACAGAGGTTCACTTCTGGAATGGGCTTCGTATCGGCAACGACTTGTACCACATTGATCTAAGCTGGCAGCAGTTCCCAGCAGGTTCAATTATTCAGGGATTCGTAATCGTCGATCGTCAAGAACTGAATGATAGTGAAACGACGATCCGACGCTGCGCGTTGTTGCTGAACCGGGTTGTTGAGTATCTAACGGCCTGCCGCTTCCGTCCCATATCTCCATCAGCCTGATTGGATAGCCAATGTCAGAGGCGTCAGACCGTAGCGCACCATCGCGAATGACCGGTATCTGAGCCGCCAAGTGTCCCTTGCGGGTCGATCACCGGCAGTCGCGAACGGCCGAGTCCTCGCAGAAAAGCGGTGGCCACGCAGCTTATCGTGGTGGGATACGCGCAATACCGCAGGTACGAACTCGAGCCGTACCGGGGAATTCCGTCACCGTCCCTGCGTACCCACTTGAACCGTGCGACGCGCGTCCAGATTTTGCTGACGCAGCGCCTCGGTTGTTTCGCCGGAACCGTCCGCGCGCCAGCCCGGCGGCAGCATCACGTAACGGATCGCAGTCCACACTGCTGCCCGCCGACACGACATCACGGGCGAGGCTGACCCAGTGTTCGAATTCGACGACCAGCGGATTGCGCGAGCGCGTGGGTGTAGTGAGACCATAGCGGCACGGCTCATCAGCGCGTTCTTCGACATACGTACCGAACATGCGGTCGAATATGACGAGTACGCCGCCAAAGTTCGCATCAAGATAGTCGGCATTCGATGCATGGTGCACGCGATGCGCGGATGGCGTATTGAACACATATTCAAGCCAGCCGAGTCTCGGGGTCCACGTGTTATGCAACCAAAATTGATAAAGCAGATTGAAACTCAGCGTCGCCAGCACGATTTCCGGACGCACACCAAGCCACACGAGGGGTGCGAAAAACATCGCCGAGCCAGTCAGCTTGCCGGTTAGGCCAAGCCGGTAAGCAGACGAAAGCGTCAGTTGATTCGGCGAGTGGTGAACCGCATGCGTTGCCCAGAAAAAGCGAATACGGTGCGACGCGCGGTGGTACCAGTAGTAGCAGAACTCCTGGCCGATAAAGAGCAGGAACACCATCAGCGCGCTGTTGAGCGTGACGGTGAAGATCCGATGATCCCAGGCAAGCGCGAAAATCGGGGTGGCGAGCGAAAGCGGCAGCAACGCGAGCAGCTTGCGACCGGCCACATCGGCCAGCGAAATCCACACTTCATGCCAGTCGAAAGGCATCGCGCTATTGCGCTGTTTGCGGGTGAGCACACATGCCTCGATCAGCGAGACGGCGATGACGAACAACGTAGCGCAAAGAGCGATTTTTCCAGTGGTAACCATGATGGACAGATAACCGGTTGAGATTGGACGCGTCGTTTTGCGGGAAAAGGCTGCTATCGCGTCGGATGAAGCTAATGTAGTGTTCGGTCCGGTTAAAAACCATGCGTAAACTATGTCGCCAGATGTCGCGGAATTCCGCCTCTGACGGGCAAGCCGCGGTGCAGGGTCGGCGCTGGCGGCTCGCCGCGGCGATGGGCTGCGAGAGGCCAACGGTCAGGCGGCGGTTTCCAATTGCGTGCTCCACTGACAGGCAAGGTCCGGCCAACTACAGCCATTCGCTTTCGCGCTCGGACGGCCATTCAAGAGGCAGCTTCGCTCAGAGAACGGACCTTCGTACTTGGATTATGCCGGTCGGGTCGTCGGCTGAAGCCGTCACAGGGGTTGGTTTAGCCGCCTCCACGCTGCAAAAAGTCCGCCAACGGTGGCGTTAAAGTGGGGCCAGAGGTTTTTAGCTTACTACTAGGCAGTTGACCTGCAAGCAAGTCGGTCTCTGTCACTTCGACATTTCCCGTTGACCGGAAAGCCTTGCCCAGCAAGGAATGTTCAATATCTGTTCAGAATTTTTTCAAAATACCGCCCGCTCGGGCGTCTTTGTTAGATAGGCCCTTTCAGGTTTGCCGGTGCTTCCTCTGCGTCGCGCCGTCCACGTTGTGGGTGGGCGCGTTGGCGATCGCGACGCCGTATGAGCTAGTGTTGCTTGCATACTCAGATGCCCACTCCAGGGAAGAATCTACGGAGCTGAAAATGGCTATTCCACTCGATCCAGGCGCTGGCGGCATGAGTATCGACTTTTCGGCTCTGCAAAACGCGGACTTTATTGTCTCGACACAGGGCGGCGCAACTTCCGCAGTGATCCGCCTCGGTACGCTTTCACACGTGAGCCATGTGGCGTTGTACGTGGGCTACGGCCAAATCGTAGAAGCTATTGGAAAGGGCGTTTCACTAAATCAATTGTCCGACGCACTGATGGATGATCGCCTGGCTGTCGCGTATCGCTATCCGGACCTTGACGCCACCGACGCCCTGAAAATCCGTGATTTTGTCGGCTTACAGCTTGATAAGGGCTATAACTATGCCGCTATCGCATCGCAGGCTTGCTTGATAACCGGACTCATCGTTTGTATAGGAGCCGATCTCGTGGCACGAAAGCAGGACAGATTCATCTGTTCTCAACTTGTGCTAGCCGCATACGAAAGCGTTGGCATAAAGCTGACCAAGACTAGGTTGACCAAGTCTCGGCCTGGGGATATACCACATCTTCAATTGGAAGGGACTCTGAACTACGTTGGGCACTTAAAAGCGTAGTGGTAGTACCTTCGCCCATCAGCTTTGCAGCGGGCGGCTAACCCGCTGTGTCGAAATCATCCGTTGCTAACGATGGCGCCTTCGCCCGGCACGCTACCTCGATTTCGCCGTGCGAACCTGACTCCTCGGATTCATGCAGTTGATATTCTCACTTTCATCGGCTCTAGTCCGCGCGAATTGGCGTACAAGTCGGCGATCGCATCGGTCATATGGCCTATGAGTGCCTTCGCGTCGACGGTCCCCTGTTCCATGTAGGCCGCTTGCTCAAGTTGCGGATTTCGTGGAAGGTCGGAGCTGCGTCGTTAGTGATGTCCGCCAGTTCTCGAGCGACCTTGACCTTCTCGGTGATCGTTTTCAACTTGATCGCCCCACCTTTCGGAGCATTGACGTTGGGCCGGATGTGATGAATCAGGTATTTGCTGACGATTCCCGTCGACCGGCATTTGGCAATCACATCGGCAAGGGACGTGCCGAGCACATCCATTCGTAGCTCGAGGGGAATGGCGATTTTCACACCTGCCTTCCGCGTCAGTACCGCGTAGCCGTCCTTTTGGAACATGCGTTTCCAGGGCGCGATTGTCGACCGGTCCTGACCTGAAATGAGCGCAAGCAACGTGGCGTTCTGGAGCCAGAGTGCCGCCTCCGGAGCCTTCTCGTAGATCGACTGGAACTGACCGTTGCACCTTGGGGGCTGCCGTTGAGCTTGAGTTGGGTCAACCGTCCGCAATGGGTCGTCTACAGAAGTTCGTCATGGTACGAGTCTGACCAACCGGTCGTTCGAACCTGACATCGTGGCTGCTCTGCCGCGGACAAAGCGTGCCAATTCTCCAGGACTGCGGGCGGGTCGAGACAAGCCGATCGTCGTCGAATTCCCCTACGATTGCGGACGCGCGTTCCATTGCTTGAGCGCCCTGGTTTCGCGATCGAAACCCAGCACGCTGACCGACGCGGTATCGAGCAGCAGATGTGCCCCAAGCGCCGCTGAATCGGCCATCCAGCAAGCACCAAGCACCCGCAGGAAATGCGCGTGAGAAAACAGCGCGATGCGCCCATTCGTGGCAAGCAGCCGCTGGATCAGAGACTCTGCCCGCGCCTGGATGTCTTCGACGTTTTCGCCCTCCGGCATCGGCGAAGTCCACACGGCCCAGTCAGGATCTTCAGCGCGGATATCGTGCGTCGTACGGCCTTCGTAGATACCGTAGTTCCACTCGCTCAGGCGCGGTTCTTCTTCCGCCTGAGCACCAAGACCGGCCTCGGCGCAGGTGTCGCGCGCGCGAGACATCGGGCTGCACAGCACGAGGTCAAAGGGCTGTGCAGCGAGCACCGGCCGTAGCGTTCGCGCCTGTTCGCGCCCGTGGTCCGTCAGCGGAATATCGGTGCGGCCCGTGTGCTGGCCGGACAGGCTCCATGCGGTTTCACCATGACGGATCAGCCAGATCTCGGGTTGGTTCACGTGGTTTTCGGTAGCGGTAGCGTTCATTGGCGTTGGCAGAATATGGGTCAGGATTCGGTGTCCGGCTTAGGGCCGAAACGAGCGTGGCATGTTTGGCGTTTGACCGATTCTACTGGGCTATCGATAAATTTTCAGAGCAGGCCCCGCGTGCCAAGTGACCAATCGCTTGCGGGTTCGGCTAAACGCGACCGCCTTCAAATCTAGTCGAAGCGGTCAGCCCTGAACGGCGTGACATCGACGAACGGTTCCTCCCCCGTCATCATGGACGCGATCAGCCGGCCGGTCACCGCGCCGAGCGTCAATCCGTGATGCGCGTGTCCGAACGCAAACCACATGGTCTTGTGACGCGGTGCCGGGCCAATGATCGGCATCATGTCGGGCGTACACGGACGGCGGCCCATCCATGGTTCGTCATCTACCCGCTCGCCGAGCGGGAACAGCTTACGCGCCACGGGCTCGGCACGCATCAGTTGCACGGGTGTCTTCGGCGCATCACGATCCGCCAGTTCAACACCCGTTGTCAGCCGAATGCCGCGTGCCATTGGCGCAAGCAGGAAACCGTTATCCACGTCCAGCACGGGATGATTCAGGACCGTGCCAGGTTGTGGCGCGTAATGCATGTGGTAACCACGCTTGACCGCGAGCGGCAGCTTGTAGCCCAGCGCCGACGTCACGTCTTTAGCCCACGGACCCAACGCGATCACCGCCGTCGACGCACCGAGCGGACCGTCTTGCGTCGTCACACGCCAACCGTCGCCTTCGGCCTCCAGCGAGGTTGCATCGCCAGTCAGGAAGCGGCCGCCCAGACGCTCGAAGTAAGCCGCATAACCCGCGACCAACGCGCCAGGATCGGTGACCGAGACAGCATCCGTGTAATGCAAACCACCCACTAGGGAACGGTCGAGATGCGGTTCGGCTAGTTGCAACGTGGCCGGATCGAGGAGCTTGTATTGCACGCCAAACTCTCGATGCCACCGCTCGGCGTCGCGCAACTCGTCATCTTGGGAGGCGGCACTGTGGAATACCTTGATCCACCCCGTTGGCCGCAACAGCGACTCCACATCGGCTTCCTTCGCGAGGATCTCGTGCTCGGTCACGCAATGTTCGATCAAGGTGGCGTACTGGCGCGCGATGGCGGCATGCCGCGCGGGTTCGGAATTGCGCCAATACGCCCAGAGAAATGGCGCGAGCGCGGGCAATGCGTCACGATGGTAATGAACATCGATGGACGCATTGCGAGCGTAGTGCATCAGCGTGCCGATGTCGCGGGGAAGCGCGTAGGGATACACACCCTCGCGCTGCAGCAGCCCCGCGTTGCCAAACGAGGTTTCGAGTCCGGGATGCTTGCGATCCACTAGCGCTACCGAGCGGCCACGCTTTTGCAAATGAATGGCGATCGATACACCCACGATGCCCGCGCCCAGCACGACTGTGTCGAACTTCATGCGTTGAGTCTCTCCTCTACGTCCAGTATGTTCGCGGCGGTGATGGGTGGACGCGATCCACCACTCACCCTTCACCGCCCCAGAAACTGCAAGACGTAGATCATACGCGCGCGCTCCCCAAGCTTTCCGAATTAGCTTGCGCTTCCGCTTAGCCCAATGCCAAGGATCAAAAAGAGCCCCTATTTGAGCAAGGCTTTTAGCGGCGTATCCGGATCGGCAAGACGGGCATGGTCAAGCACTTTTCCTGCAGCCATCAACCGGCGGCACACCGCCACTTCACGACCGCAATTCACCGTCACTACAGCCTCGACTCTGTCGTCCGCGCCAAGCGCAAGCATGCAGAACGAATCGCCTTCCGGGTCACCTCGTTTAAAGACCGATTGATGCGCCGCAAAAATGCCCAGCGTCTGCAGATTGCAGTCATATTGATCAGACCAAAGCCACGGCATCTCGGCGTAACGTTCCTCGCCGCCAAGCATGTTCGAGGCTGCCACAGCAGGCTGGTTCTCCGCCACTTGCCACGACTCCACGCGTACATGCCGTCCCAGCAGCGCGTTGAAGTGACTCGTCACTTCGCCTGCCGCGAAGATCAGCGGATCGGCGGTGCGGCAGTGTTGATCCACGACAATTCCGTTATCGACCACCAATCCTGCCGATGCAGCCAGCTCCGAGTTAGGCACGACGCCTATGCCGATCACCACGACGTCCGCAGGCAGGTCGCCACGATCGGTCTTCACCATCGCGCAGGTAGGCGTCTTGTTGATGGCTAGCGGCGTTGTGTCGAGCTGCATATCCACGCCATGACGCCGATGCAACGCGAGCATGAACGCGCCAACTTCGGCTGGCGTTGATCGCTGCAACAAGCGGCTTGCGGGCTCGATCACCGTCACTGCACAACCACGCGATACCGCCGACGCCGCCACCTCCAGCCCGATAAAACCACCGCCCAGCACGGCCACCCGAGCGCCCGGCGCGAGCGCTTCGCGCAGCGCACGCGCATCGGCGATGGTACGAACGTAGTGCAGCTTCACGCCTTCATCGACCGGGCCGCCAAAGCGCCGCACGCGTGATCCGGTCGCAATCAGCAAACGGTGATAGCCGACCTGCTCGCCGTCGCTGAGAAACACGCACCGCTGTTCGCGATCGATCGCGCTCGCTCGCACGCCCAGCCGCATTTCGATACGCTGCTGAGCGTACCAGTCAGCATCGCGGATAAAGGCGCGTTGCTCGCCTTCGATCCCAAGCAACGCATCCTTCGATAACACCGGCCGGTCATAAGGCAGTTCCGCTTCCTCGCCGATCATCAGGATGCGGCTCTCCGGCGCCTTCAGCCGCAGCGTTTCGGCGGCACGCCGCGCAGCGTGCCCCGCGCCGACAATCACATACGCTTCATTCGACATGGATCTCGACGCTGCCCTCGTTGATGCGAACCGGATACGTGCGGACCGCTTCCACAATAGGCGCACATTGCGGCGCACCCGTACGAATATCCACGAGCCCTTGATGCAGGGGACATTCGACACAACCGTTCTCCACGAACCCCTCCGAGAGGCGCGCGTGGCCATGCGTACAAAGATCGTGCAGCGCGAAAATTTCTTCACCTATACGGAACACCGCGATGGGTTTGTTACCCGCAACAACAGCGACCGGCTCACCTTCCTCGAAGTCATTGAGTGCGCCGACTGGAAACCAGGTTTGAGCCAACTGGTTCATTCTTATCCCCTTCAGATCGGTGTGGCGAGCAATGTCTGTACACGGGATGTGTCATAGATCACGCGCTTTGACTGGTAACGCAAACCGGCGTCGGTACGCACCACCTTGTCGTAGTACTTGCCTGCCTGGTACACATTCGATTCGCCGTTCGTGCGCGTCTGGATCACCACGTAGTTGCTTTCCGTCTCGATCACGCCATCCGTCTCGGCCACGACGCAGAGCCCCGACGTCATGTGCCGGTAGCTGTGTTCCTCGAAGATATTGGCATTGCGCAGCGACACCACCCGGTCGCGCAGCATCTTCTGGTTGTTGCAATAGATGATGCCAATTGGAAGACCCATGTCGGCGTTTTCCTTCGGTATGATCTCGTAGAGACAGTCTTCGGTGAACAGCGTCGGCCACGCTTCGAGACGGTCGTTGTCGAGGTTGTTGATGTACTGGTCCTGCAACATGTGCAGTTCGAACCACAGCGTCATTGCTTCCATGATCTCTTTCCTCGACGTTCAATAGCCCATCAGCTTCTGGTAGCCGACCCAGAACTTGCGGATCAGGCTCTCGGTGATGACCGTGTCCTGCTGGTCCGGATTGCCGCGCGACATTTCGATCACCGACGTCGCGCCGGCATCGCGGATGGTGCCGCGCTGAACCAGTTCGGTGGCTTCCGTGTCTTCCATCGAGATATAGCCGGCAGGCCCCACCAGATTCGCCTGCTTGATGCGCAGCTCGCGCATCTCCGGCGTGTCGTCGGTATAACCGAAGAAGTGAAAAATCAGCTCGAAGCTATTGGGCCCTTTAGGCAGCAACTGCCGTGCGACCAGCGTGTTGTGAATCTGCTGGATCACGAGTTGCGGGAAGATCGGCTGAATATGATTGGTCGTGTCTTCTTCGTATTCGGAAATCAGGCCGAGGATGGAATCGTCTTCAAGCGCGAAGCCTTCGTCGAAGGAGCGAATGTTTTGCTGCTTGTAGGCGGCGGACGTGTCCTCGCCGGTCTTCGTCACCGTGATGATGCTGTGCAGTCCGTGGGTTGCATCGGGTATGGAACGCGCCTTCATGCCGACGCGGAAAATGTTGAACGTCGTATGGAACAGGTGCAGCATGCTCGCGTGATACGGGTCCTTCACGTTTTCGAAATAGAGCTTCCAGTTCGACTTTGAAAACTGCCGCGTGCAGCCGAGATATTCAATCGGCTTATGAAAGATCCGATCGATCCAGGGCCGCATTTGCGCCCCAAGATACTCAGGCAAAGGACCCACCGTTTCGCTGAAAGTCGCGAACACCAGGCCGCGATAGCTCTCCACCCGAAGCTTTCTCAAGCTGTGATTTTTCGGATCGAAATCGGCGGGCATTCCGGTCATGCCTTTCTGGCCGCGCCGAAACGGCACGCCCAACAAGTTGCCGCTCTTATCGAAACTCCACTGGTGGTACACGCACGTGTGCGAGCTCGCGTTGCCACGGGACTTCCTGCACACGGACGCGCCTCGATGCGCGCAGCGGTTCACCCACGCCGCCAGCGAGCCGTCGTCGTTGCGGGTGACGACCACGGGTGTATCGCCAACGAAGGTGCTTTTGAAATCGCCCGGATTCGGGATTTCCGCTTCCAGCGCCACGAAATTCCAGGTCGGTCCGCGATAGATCCGCTCCTGCTCGCGCTCATACACCGCCTGCGAGCTGAATACCTTATAGGGCACACGCGAGCCGTCGTCATGGGGAAAAGTTACCGCATCGAAGTCGAGCGGGTTCATCGGGCGAAGGGGGAATTCGGCCCTTTCGTCCGGTGCGTCCAGGGCGTTCATCGCATTAGTTTCCACGGCGATTTCTCCTTTTGTGGGGGGGTGTGCTGCGATTTTTGGAGCGCCAAAATAGCGGGTCTATCCGATAACGGCTGCGCGCAGGCTTCGCTATCCACTTCCGGCACGTTTTTGCTGGGCGATGGGTGGCGCGGCCCCGGGCAGAACGGCGAAGTGACCTACCATTCGTCGTGACTGTTTTCACCGACCGGAACCGTCCATGTCCCAAGCCGCCTTTCGTGCTGACGCGTTGCGGGGCTATCGATTATTCGAATCGACTGACCTCGATGAAACCCGCGAACTGATCTCGCGCGTGATGCAACCGCACGCGCTCGTGCCCTCGGGCACGGGCCGCGGCCGCTCGCACATGGATTTCGTCAAGCTCGGGGGGCTAGGCCTCGGCACGATCGCTTTCGGCGATGCCATGCGCGTGGACGTCAAGGCGGTGGACGGGTATTACCTGCTGATGTTTTGCGTGAGCGGCACCGCCGAAGTCCGCACGATGGGACGCTCCATGCAGGTGAACCGTGACCAGGGCGTTTTATGTGCGCCGGGACAGGCTTTCGATGCTCTGCTTTCGCCAGGCTGCGAGCAGTTTGTGCTGCGTATCGATCCAGTGGCGCTGAACGCGCAGGCGGGGTTGGCCGCACAGGACTTTGCCTCATTGGTGCCGGTGGGTAGCTCGCCTCTACGCGGCTGGATGCAGCAATTGCAACTGGTCGCGAGTTCGCCCGAATTGCTCGCGAGTGCGCGCAGCAATCCGCGTGTGGCAACGCACCTGGAAGGCTTACTGATCGATCTGTTCGCCACAGGTCACGTGGGCAATGAAATAAATACGGGCTTCGCTTCCAGGCGTTCGGCCGTGTCGCCCGGCTTTGTGAAGCGTGCCGAGGCGTTCATTGAAGCAAATTGCAGGGATCCGCTGGAATTGCTCGATATTGCCAACGCCGTCGGCGTCTCGGCTCGCACGTTGCGCGACGGCTTTCAGCAGTTTCGCGGCGTGAGCCCCATGCAGTATGTGCGGCAATTGCGGCTGGAACGCGCGCGCGACGCGTTGCGCGCAGCACCTTTGGATGTAAGGGTCGCTGAGATTGCCCTCGATTGCGGTTTCGCGCATCTCGGGCGCTTCGCGATGGTCTATAAGGCGATGTTCGGGGAGTCGCCATCGGAAACACTGCGGGGACGCTAAGCGTGCCCGCAGTGTGCGTTCATACACCCCGTCCACGGCTCTGCGCGAGTTGCGCCAAGGGTCTAGCCGAGCTTAGCCTTGGCGAAGCGCTGGAGAGCCCCATGGCGCGCCGATCGTGCCGCCGTCGACCACAATCTCGGCCGCCGTGATCCCGGACGCACCATTCGACGCAAGGAACGCGACCGCCTCCGCGACTTCTTCAACTGTGGCGAAGCGTCCCATCGGGATAGCCGGCGACAACGCTTCTTCCGTGCCGTCGAGCGACGCGCCCGCCCTTGCGCCGCGTGTCCAGATCGGCGTGCGGGTGCCACCGGGGATCACCGTGTTCACGCGAATGCCGCGTTGCACGAGCTCGCCGGCGAACACCTTCGCCATGCCGGTAATGCCCGCCTTCGACGCCGCATAAGCCGCCGTTCCCGCCCGGCCAAGCTCACGCATGACCGAACCATTGAGCACGATCGATCCTCCCGCCGACATCAGCGGCAACGCGGACTGAACCGTCAGAAAGACTGCAGTCAGGTTGGTGCGCAGGATTGCTTCGAATGCCGCAGCAGTCGTGCTCCCCAATGGCGTTGGTCCTGAAACTCCCGCGTTCGCAAACACGATATCAAGCGAACCGTAAGCATCGCCGACTTGCTTGATCACCAAGTCGATTGCAGCCGGATCATCGAGATCCGCCTGAATGGCGAGCGCGTTCGCACCAAGCTCAGATGCCGCCTCATCCAGCTTCGCGCGGTCGCGCCCCGTGATCGCCACCCGCGCACCTTCCGCAATCAACAACTTCGCTACCGCAAAACCTATCCCGCTGTTTCCGCCCGTGATCAGGGCAGTTTTATCAGTGAAACGCATGAGTCCTTCTCCTCTGTTGGCCGCCGCCCGGTTACGGCTGAAGAATGCATCGGCTGTATCGACGCGCCATCAATCTGAATGTTGAACATAATCCACAAATTCAGTATTATCGTCATCATGCAGATTGTCAAGCGAGGATTGAGATGGGTTACTCACAGGCGCAGAAAGCGGAGAGCAGGCAACGCGTGCTGGATACAGCTGCGAGGCAGATCCGCGAGCACGGTCTGGAAGCGTTGGGGGTCGCCGATTGCATGCGCAGTGCGGGGCTGACGCACGGCGCGTTCTACGGACATTTTTCGTCGCGCGATGCGTTGATCATCGCCGCGCTGGAACAGGCAATGACGCGGGGCCAGAAACGCGTGATATCGCGCGCGGCCGATGCGGCGGAACATTCAAAGACACCGTTCGAGGCGATCGTCGATGCGTACCTGCACCCCGCTCACGCGGACAATCCCGGCACCGGATGCGCACTGTGTGCACTGGCGGGCGATGCGGTGCATGCAACAGCGGACGTGAAAGCGCTCTACACCACGCACTTGCGGCGGCTTGCAGATCAGTTGACGCAAGCAGCGGGAGGTGGAAACGAAAGCGGGAGCGAAAGCGGAGACGAAAGCGGGAGCGAAGCGCTGGGACTAGGCGTGGCGGCCACGATTGTGGGCGCGATCACGCTGGCGCGCGCAGTGGACGATCACGAACTGGCGCTGTCGATTCTCACCGCCGCGCATGCGCTCGTCATGAAGCAGGACGGCACTGCCCAGCAATGAACCCGGGGTAAACGGCGGCGGGTGTTAATGCAGGTTCAGTGGTTCCCGGCAAACTCACGGGTGCAGAATCGATGCAGTTGCTGCAATAGCTCCGAGCCTTGTGAAGTCAGGCGCGGCGTAGCCCGACCATTCGTGCTCGCGTCAATGCTGACGAGGTGTTCGTGCTCGAGACTCGCCACGTCGGAACATTGAGGTTCCACCTGCGATGGCGAGTGTTGGATCAGGAGCAGAGTCGACAACTCGTGAGGGCTGAGCATGGGAATCTCCTTGCATGAGTGAATCGCGACGGTTTGCGTTCATGCATCCTAGAGAGTCAAATCGACATTCGCGCTACAGCCATTTTTCACGGCATTACACGGTTACATTCTCGCAACGAGCGAGCGCCCGTGTGGGGCGTGACGGTTGCCGGCAGAAACTTCCCGTTGCAATTGCCCGGTCAACCAAACGGGGCTCAAGTCTTTCAGCGGGTAAGGAACGCATGCTGGCCGTAACATACGGTGACTTGGCCTGAGCCGCGCCAACGTCAATTCACGCCTTGCCGCCCCAGCGCCCCCACCGGTTCCACCGGGTTTGACTCGTTCGAATCACGTCCATTCTGAAAACGCGCCAGGCCGCGAATGCCGATCAGCGAGACCGCCGACAGTACCGTAAAAAAGAGCGCAAGCGGCACCCATTGACCCTGAAATCGCTGCGCGATCATAGTCCCGATGATCGGTGTCGTGCCGCCGGCAATCGTCGCACAAAGCTGATAGGCGATGGAGATGCCGGAATAGCGCAGATGCCGGGGAAACGCATAGGTCATGAAACCTGCGATAACCGCATAGACCGCCGACAACACGACTACCGAGAACGCGATACCCGCAATGATCGCCACCGGGTTGCCTGTATTGACCAGCATGAACATGGGGTACGGCGTCAGCATCGAAAGCAACGCGGCGGCGGTGAGGAAGCGGGCATTGCCAAACCGTTCGGCGAGCATGGCCGAAATTGGCTGCGAGAGAAGCTGAATGACTGTGACGGCAAACAGGCAGTCGAGGATCAGCGACTTCGACATATGCAAATAGACCGTCACGTACGAAATCATGAAGGTGTTGGTGAAGAAGAATCCGGCAGAGCCTATGGTCGTTGCCGCCGCCGCGAAAAGGATCGGCACCCAATGTGACTTCAGCACTTCCTTCACGGGCGACTGCACCATTTCGTCCGACTCCTTCATCGCTTCGAACTCAGGGGATTCATTGACACCCGAGCGAATCACCAGACCGGCCGCAAGCAACACGAAGCTTGCGAGAAAAGGCAAGCGCCAGCCCCAGGCGATGAAGTCGTCATGACTGAGCGACGTCACCAGACGGAAGGAAATGAGCGAAAGGATCAGGCCCGCAGGGCTTCCCATTTGCGGGAACGACGCGAAGAAGGTCTTGCGTCCTTCCGGCGCATGTTCGCTCGACATCAGCACAGCACCGCCCCATTCGCCGCCCACCGCAATGCCCTGCACTATGCGGAGCACGATCAGCATCATCGGCGCCCAGATACCGGCTGTAGCGTAAGACGGCAACAAGCCGATGCCGGTTGTCGCCACGCCCATCAGGAACATGGTCAGCAGCAGCATTTTCTTGCGTCCGAGCTTGTCTCCCAAGTGCCCGAATACAGCACCGCTCAGAGGCCGTGCAATGAAGCCGACCGCGAACGTGCCAAATGACGCGAGCGTGCTGATGAAGTGATTGCTGCTCGGAAAGAAGACGTCGCCCAGCACGAGCGCGGCGGCCGTAGCGTAGGTGTAGAAGTCGTAGAACTCGACAGTCGTGCCGATAAAAGCCGCAAACGCTGCGCGCACGGGTTGCTTGCCGGAGACCGCTGCCTTCATGATTTTCGTGTTCCTTGAAAGTGGCGCGCGTTGCTCACAACGCGATGTACAAGAGGGGATACCGACTTATCAAGCGTCAAAAATCGTTCGTACAATCGCGTTTGTGCATTGTCAGTATCAACGTGGCTAATACTTCCGTGCTCGCGTTGCGGCATGGGCGATGCCGCATTTAAATGGCAAGAGTCGGGTCAAGCATTAGCAGGATTGATGATGAGGATAAGGACAGGGAATTTGACGAATGCTTTCTGTTCAACGAACACTACGTCCCGTCACCGCGCACGAACTTGAGAGATCCCCAGCATGCAAGCAACGCAAAATCCGCCTTCTGATACGGACAAGGCCACATTCGACGCCGACATGTTCGACGCCGACGAATGGCAAGTCCGTTCGGACTTGGCGGCGCTGTACCGGCTCACGGCCCATTTCCGCATGACGGACATGATCGATACGCACATTACCGCGCGCTTGCCCGGCGCGACGCCGGCCTTCCTGATCAACCGATACGGGGTTTTGTTCCATGAGATGCGGGCGTCTGATCTGGTCAAGATTGATCACCTGGGCAATGTCATCGATAAACGCGCTGCCACCGAACCCGCGCGCTTTCGCGTGAATGCCGCCGGATTCACGATACATTCCGCAATTCACATGGCGCGCGAGGATCTCGGTTTTGTCGTTCACACGCATACGGCCGCTGGAACGGCGGTGTCCGCGCAAGAGCACGGGCTGTTGCCGATCAGTCAGCATGCGCTCAAGTTCTACGGCAAGCTCGGGTATCACGACTACGAGGGCATTGCGTTGAATCTTGACGAACGTGAACGGCTGGTGCGCGACCTCGGCCTTAACAAGGCAATGATCCTGCGCAATCACGGCCTGCTCGCAGCAGGTGCGACCGTTGCCGAAGCGTTCCATGAGATCTATTTCCTCGAACGCGCCTGCCAGGCGCAGATTCAGGCGTTGGCTGGCGGGACCGCGCTGCGCATTCCGTCCGTAGAAGTTTGCGAATTGACCGCAAGCCAGTTCAACCGCGAGGAATCGGCGGAAATCATGGACATAGCTTGGAACGCGGCATTGCGGCTGATTGCCGATCCTGCATCGGATTACCGGTGCTGAATGTTGCCATCTTGTTGCCACTACTTAGCCTTAGGCATGGCCGCCGCCTATGCGCGGCCTGCCATCGACGCAAGCAATGACTAAACTTGTCCTCATTAGCCGCGACTTCGATATGTCGCACCTCATACCCTCCATTCATCGCGCGGCGCCCGAACTCGAAGTCACGTTGCATGGCCACGAGAACGCCAGCGACGCCGAGGTGGCCGTGTGCTGGAATCCACCGACTGGCGCCATTGCGGCGTTACCACGGCTGCGACTCGTGCACAGCATTGCGGCCGGGGTCGACAACATCCTGACAGACCCGAGCCTGCCGCGCGTACCTGTATGCCGGGTAGTCGACCCGCAGCATGCACGCGGCATGAGCGAGTTCGTGACGTGGGCTGTACTGCACTTTCATCGACAACTTGATCGCGTGATATCGAACCAGCGTGAAGAACGCTGGTTTCGCCCGCCTCAACAAGATCCATCAACCTGTTCAGTGGGCGTGATGGGGCTTGGTGAGATCGGCAGTCGCGTGGCGACAGACCTGCATCGGCTGGGATTCAGCGTTCGCGGCTGGGCGCGCCGGGCGAGAGACCTGCAAGGGGTTGAAACATTCGAAGGTTCGCAAGGGCTGGAACCTTTCCTCCAAGGCACCGATATCCTTGTTTGCCTCTTACCGCTGACGGACGAAACACGCGGCATCCTGAATGCTCGTACGTTCAATGCATTGCGTCCCGGCGCGAAACTGATTCATGTGGGACGAGGGGAACATCTGGTGCCGGAGGATCTGCTGCGCGCGTTGAATACGGAGCGGATTGGCGGGGCCATTGTCGATGTCTTTCCAAACGAGCCACTGCCACGAGGAGATGCGTTCTGGCAGGCGAAGAACATGATCGTGACCCCGCACATGGCCTCGGTCGCCAGTGCAGATACGATCGGGCTACAGGTAGCGGAAAACGTCCGGCGGCTGGTGAATGGCGAGGCTTTGCATAACGCGGTTGATGTGACGCGAGGTTATTAGCGCAGCGGGCTCGCTTGGCGCCGAGATGCACTAGACCGGCGTCACACCTGCCTCGGTATCGATAAACCTGTGCATCGCATCCAGGAAGGCCGTCTCGGCAGCACTGAACTTCCGGTCACTCGACCAGAGCAGGTGCACGTCGAGGTCGGCCACGCCCTCGTCCGGCGGCAGGCGCTGAAAACGCCCCTGTGCAATGTCCTCCCGAACAACATGTTCCGGGAGACAACCAATGCCGAACCCGGCGAATATGAAACGCTTCACTTCCCACATGCTCGACGATGATCCGATCACACGCTCGGTGAAACCCATCTCATCGCGAAAGAACGTCAGCGGCGACATGTGGTCACCCACCTTGTCACCTGTAAAGGACACAAACTTCTCGCTCACGAGATCGGACGTGCGCAAATCCGTACGCCCGAACAACGGGTGGTGGCGCCCGCAAAAAAGCGCATAACGCTGCCTCAGGAACACGCGGCTCTCGACCCTCTTGGGCAAGGTGCGGCGCGGCGTAAGCCCAAGCGTTGCGGACTTCTGCTGCAAACTGCTGACTACATCGGCGCTGCGCATCTCCTGGCTCTCAAGTTCGATGCGCGGATAGTCGCGATGGAACTCGGCAAGGAAGGCGTCATAGGCAGGGAAATCAATGCCGCTCACCGTGCTCAGGCGCACCACGCCCGAGATATCGTGATCGCCGTCGACCTTGGCAAGCGACAGCCGCGAGATTGTGCCGTACACATCCTCCGCGATCTGCTGCACTTCGATGCCGGCCTGCGTCACTTCTATGCGCGGCCCATGACGATCCACCAGCCGCATGCCAAGTTGGTCCTCCAGACGCCGAAGAGCCTGACTCACAGCGGGTTGCGTCAAATGAAGCCGCGTAGCCGCACGACTCACGCTGCGCTCTCGCGCGATAGCGAGAAATGTTCGCAGCAGATTCCAGTCGAGCCGATCATTCAAGTACGTATCGGATCGTTCGTTGCTCATTGCTAACCTCGGTTGTTCCATCATCCAAGAAAATTATACTTAAAATAAATATTAGAAATTGGACTAATCATTTTGTATTCCCGATAAAGGAGTCATGCGCCGCCGCGCAACATGAATTAGCAAGTGCCAGAAGCTAAGCGGATTGCGGCATCGATAGCTTGAGACCTGCCCCCCCTTAACCACGCTCCGAGATCAACAAGGACTTCATCATGAAAGCGTTTGGCCTGCCCCCTCCGGTTGCACCTTGCATGGCATTGGCGCTGGCTCTCTCTTGCGCGGTAGTGGGTGCCGTGCCCTGCGCGTACGCCGATTCGCTCGACAACATCAAGCAAAGCAAGGTGGTGAAGATCGGCGTATTCCAGGACTATCCGCCCTTCGGCTCGATCGGCGCAGATATGAAACCGCGTGGCATCGACGTAGACCTTGCTGCGGTCCTGGCGAAGAAACTCGGTGCGCACGCAGAACTCGTACCCGTCACGGGCACGAACCGGCTGGCGTATCTCGCCGATCATAAAGTCGACCTGCTGATGTCGGTCGGGCAAACACCGGCGCGAGAAAAGGTTCTGGACTTCACGCAAGCCTACGCGCCCTACTACATCGCGGTGTTCGGTCCGAAGGCCATCGAGGTCAAGCAAGCGGCCGACCTTGGTGGCAAGTCGGTTGCGACCGCGGGCGGGACGAACGAAGACGTCAGCCTCACGAAGGTTGCACCGGGCACGGCAACGATCAAGCGCTTCGACGATCAAAGCGGCGCGATTGCCGCGTATCTCGCGGGCCAGACCCAACTCATCTCGTTGGGCGCAGACGTGGCGGCACGCGTTCGCGCGATGCATCCGCAAACATCGATCGATGAAAAGATTCGTCTGCTCGACTCGCCCATGCACATAGCCGTGAACAAGGGCGAAGGACCGTTGAGAGACGAATTGAATACCGCCTTGGACGGTGCGCGCAAGGACGGCTCTATTGACCAGATCGAGAAGAAGTGGCTGGGCGCCTCCGTACCCGCATCCTCATTTTAATTTCTGATTTGTGATTTCTGATTCGCGCGGAACGACAGCCGCGCACACAGGTCACGAGAAAACAAACATGAAACCGGCATATCCCATTCGAGCACCCGCGTTGCGGCGCGCATGGCTTTTCGTTCCCGGCGCCGATATCAGGAGCCATGCAGCAGCACTCGCAAGCGGCGCGGACGCTATTGTTGCCGACCTGGAGGAAATGACCACGCCAGAGGATCGACCCATGGCGCGAGAGCGGATCGTCGCAATGCTGCGTGAAGCCGCGAGTCTGGGATTGATCGGCGCCGCACGCATCAACAAGCTGGAGAATGATGGCTATGCCGATCTTGAAGGCATCATGCCTGGAGCCCCACATGCTGTCTTTTTGCCCCACACCGAGACCTCGGATCAACTCGTCGTGCTGGACGCGGCGCTCAGCGAATTTGAACGTATTCACGACATCGTGCAAGGGACGACGGAGATTGTTCCGACTATCGAATCCGCAAAGGGTCTGGTCGCTCTCGGAACTTTATTGACAGTCAATCCACGCATTCGATGCTGCATGCTCGCGGTCGAGGACCTGGCTGCGAATCTGGGTGCACGTCGCACGCCTGAAGGCCGGGAACTGCTCTATGCACGCAGCCGGTTTCTCATGGAATGCATTGCGGCGGATTGCGTGCCGATCGACCTGCCATGTACCTACCAATCCCCAGCAACGCTTGCCGCGGATATGGATCTTTCTACTCAGCTTGGATTTACATCGAAGTGCGTGGTGTTCGCCGGCCACGTTGATGCGGTCAATCGTGTGTTGACGCCGTCAACGGACGCTGCGGACGCCGCGCGGGCAACACTCGCTGCTTATGAAGCGCAAGGGGCCTATGCCGCCGATGCAAACAATTGGGTGGACGCACCCAAACGCAATAACGCCAAACGTCTGCTCGCTCGCTACAAGGCTTTTCAGCGAGATAAGTAAGCTTGGCGCGAAGAGTTGTCCGTCTTAGTAAAGTCCCGGAATCAGTCGCGATGTCTGTGCCCGGTAAGCATCGTATTCGGCGCCGAACTGCGTATGCAGCAGCGTTTCTTCAGAACGGATGCGCGCGACGAGCGGCACGATAGTGATCGCTGTGAGCAATACCCCGACCCCGGAGCGAAAGGTGAAGGCCCACCCCAGCGCATTGACGAGCAGGCCCAGATAGCTGGGATGCCGGATGACACCATACATGCCGGTGGTGACCAGCGTATGGCCGGGCTGAATAGCAACCAGACCGCTGAACCGGTGGCCAAGTACAAAAACTGGCCATATCCGCAGCACGCCTCCGGCGATGAACAAGACCACGCCAAGCCAACGAAGGCGGTCGCCATCGAGTGTCCAGAATTCCTTGCGGTCCGTGTAGGCCGGCAGATACGCTTGCAGCAGTCCAATTACTATCAAGGCTGCGATAACCCAGCGGTTGTCGCGATCCTCACGCTCACCCGCGCTCAGATTGACGCGGCTGAAGATTGCCACGACCGACAACACCAGCGTTGCGATAGCCACGACGCTCAATGCCGGATGCGAAAAGAAAGCGGCGAAGCCACCCCATCCAAGGACCGCGAGTCCGAGATAAATCATCATCCCCGTCACGGTTGCAAAGGCGAGCTTGGGTGTGGACATCATGATGGCTGTCTCGTTTGGTTGGACGCTCCTTCTAGTTTAGGACGTTACTCAAGAACCGACGCGGTTGAACATCGTTGGTTGGATGCTGCTCCGCCCAGGCTTGCGGCGTCATGCCAGGCCCAAACGAACTCAGCCGCCCATTGCAACGCGGCCACCCACCCTTATCTTTCCCGCGGCGCGAGAGGCATGAATAACGCAAGGGTTATCCAGATTGCGCCCTTGATACAGCGTTATATCCGCATTCAGCCTGATACTCAGTGCCCCAGCGGCGACCCCGGTCGCAGCGTCTTCCAGCGTCGCGTCGAGATGATTGAAGTTGCGGCCGACGTACTGGCTCGGGCTTACGCCCATCCGCGTGTAGACGAAGCAACCATTGACGCCATTCGTTCGCCCCCATTCTGTGATGCCGTCCAGATCCGGGTGCAGGGAATACAAGACATCTTCGCTCGCCACTTCCACGAGAAGCTTGGGGCTGCCTACGGAGGCCACCTCGGGCGACGACATGAGCACGCCCACATCGCAGCGCAATAACTTTGCTGCGTCAGCAATGGATACATCAGGAAAATCCGCTTGCTGTATATCGACCGACACGAAGATATCGTCGCCTGCTCTATCGAACGCCAGCGGTTGCTTTTTCATGCTCGACGTCAGCAATAACGTGCCGCCGTGCCGACCGGTCCTCCAGACATGGTCAGCAGCCGCGAGTGACGCATGCAGACACAGCGGGCTTCGTGCATGCGGGTAGTAAAAATCCAGTGCGAGCCGGTCGCTTGCCGGACCATCCGCATCTACGAAAACACACGCATGAGCATGTTGCTCGATCGTGAATTGTTGTCGATCCTCGAGCGACCAGTCTGAGAGCTCTGGACCCGAGATGACCAGAGCATCGTTTCCATTCAGCGAAGTTGCTCCGAAGCATCTATATCGTTCAATGTTCATTGAATCACCTTGAGTTACCGATTGTCGACATAGTACGGTCTTGGTCTGGCTAAAGCCAAGGGCTGCTCTTAGCTTGCTTACAACAGACAGACGCGCCCTTAGGCGAGCCGGTTACTAGCTCAATCGAATACCGCGCGCGATAACCGCACCCCCTGAATTCCGAAGAAATGCCGCGGTCGGGTAAGCTTCGCTTAATCGACGCTCCGCAGGCAAATCCATGTCCTCCGTCTCCGCATTCAAGCTCGTCCTGCTCTCACTAATCGTGATGATCGGCTTGCAGTTGCTAGCCAAGCGTCTTAAATTGCCACCCGCCGCCGCCCTGCTGATTGGGGGCATTGCGATGGCATTCGTGCCAGGTCTTCCTCCCATTCACCTGGACCCGGACCTGGTGATTGTCGTATTCCTGCCGCCGCTCCTCATGGACGGTGCCTACTTCACTGTCTGGGAAGAGCTCAAGCGCAATCTCGGCGCCATCCTGCTTCTCGCTATCGGTGCCGTTGCGTTCACCACACTTTCGGTCGGCATGGTCGCCCATCTGGTTGTCCCCGGTCTGCCTTGGGCAGTCTGCTTCGCGCTCGGCGCTATTGTGTCGCCGCCAGATGCCGTCGCGGCCAAGGCCGTGCTCGAACGCCTCGCACTGCCACGCCAGCTGATGGCTATCCTCGAGGGAGAAAGCTTGCTCAACGACGCGGCTGGCCTCGTCCTGGTTCGCTTCGCCGTGGCGGCAGCGCTTACCGGCACTTTCAGCATGGAACATGCCGCGGTGAGCTTCGCCTTCCTCGGCCTGGGCGGCGTGGTGGTCGGTGGCATCGTGGGCTATTTGATCGTGCAAACCGTCCGCTGCCTTGACGACGACTATCTCATCATCACCATCAGCGTATTGACGGCATGGATAAGCTACGTTATTGGCGAAATGCTCGGCGTCTCCGGCGTAATTGCCACCGTAACGGCCGGCCTGACATTGGGTTGGTATCAACACGAAGTCTTGAGCGCTACCGTTCGCATGCGCGGGACGGCATTCTGGCAGGTCATTGTCTTCCTTCTCGAAGCGCTCGTATTCATCCTGATCGGGCTGTCTCTTCGAGGTGTCATCGCGCGGTCTGGCAGTGCCGACAATGCACTCTTTACGCTCGCGCCAGCCGTGGCGGCGGTGATTGGCGCGGTGGTCCTGTCGCGCTTCGTATGGGTCTTCGCTACCGAGCTTTTCAACATGGCATGGCAGCGTTTAACCGGCCGCGGGGACGTGGCGCTGGATTGGAGAACCGCGACCATAACGAGTTGGGCGGGCATGCGCGGCGTGGTCACCCTCGCGGTTGCGCTGTCGCTTCCAGAAACCTTGCCTGGGCGGGATTTGATCCTTGTCGCTTCGTTTGCCGTCATCCTTGTGACCGTATTGCTGCAAGGAACTACCATTGGCGTTCTCATCGAATGGATCAATCCTGATCGCAGCTCGGATGCCGGCGCTCAGCACCTGACCGAACCGCAAGCGTGGGCAAGACTGGAGGCGGCGCAGCTCGCCGCTATCGAGCCGCTTGTACACGACAGCGAGGGGAAGGTGATTCATCCTCGGCTGCTTGAGCAGTACACCTATCGCGCAACACTCACAAAAGCGTACGGCGACCGGACAGACTTTCCGCATGAGGAACGTACCACTCATTACGATGTCGTTCTGGCGGCCATCGCCGCCGGGCGCAAGGAGTTGCTCCGGATGCATCGTTGCGGCGCCATTCACGATGAGATGCTGCACGTCCTCGAGCGTGACCTGGACTTGCAAGAGGTGTCCGCGCGGCATGGACGCGGTTGATATCGTGGAATAAAACAGGCAGCGCCTGCAAATCCGCTGGTTGTCAGGACCGGCAAACTGCCGGGGAGCTTGCGTTGGTACAATCGGGGCAAGCTCCTTGTCCCTCTTCCCATCATGTCCGAAACGAACTGGTTGTCCGAACCCAGCACCGCGTCTAAACGCATCATCTTCGCGCGCCACGGCGAATATCCGTGCAACGTCCGCGGCGTTTGCAACAGTAATCCCCGCACCGGCTTTTATCTGACCGAGAAGGGCGAAACGCAGGCAAAGGCCTTGGGCGAGCGCCTGAAGGACGAGAAAATCGAGCTTATCGTGACCTCCGAATTTCTGCGGGCGCGGCAAACAGCATGGTTGGCAAACAAGATATTGAATGTTCCGCAAGTCGTTAACCGGCTAGCCAACGAAAACCGGGTTGGTGCAGAATTTGAAGGAAGGTCTGGCGAAGATTTCCAGCGTTTCATTGCCCACGCACCGGCGACTACCGCCGCGCCGGACGGTGAACCCTTCACGGGAATGCTTGCGCGTGTTCAATCACTTATCGCCGACCTGAAGCTGAGTAGCCCGCAAACCGTGCTGGTCGTCACACACGGCTGGACGCTTCAGGCTGTGCGGGTCATCCTGAACGAAATCAGTCCAGATGACGCCGCCCGATGTGTGGACATGCCGTCCAATTGCGAAATTGTTGAAGGAAGGTTTTAGCCTCCGTGGCTTCCGGCGTGGTGCTCCGGCATGCAAGTAGCCGGCAAGTCACTTAAACGCGTAAGCGACTCCAACGCCGTAAGTGATTTGATTCCGGTTTCCGCGCTGCGTGACGATCGGACTGTCAGCCGCTGAGCCGGAAATCCGCTGGTAGTAAATCATTGCGCCGCCAAACCAGTGTTTGTCGATCTGGTAGATCGCGGCAAGCCACCCGGTCATCTGTTCAAGTCCACCGGAAGGACTGAAAGCTGGCAGGCCGCTGCGTGTGGCGTCCTCCTCCGTTACACCGTAGTACACCTGGTTAAATCCCTGGCTTACCCAGCTTGCGCCTACCCCAGTGCCTACGAAAATGCGCCGCTGCACGGGCAACCAAAGGCTGCCGTTCACCGACACCCGTGCTCCCGAATACACGATGCCCGCGTTGGTCACCACGGTCACAGAGCCCCGAAGGCGATACGGGAAAGCGCCCTGGTTATCGTATTCGTAGCCCACAAAGCCTCCCGCTTCCGCAGTCGTATGCACGTCGTGCACCTGGGAAACCACCGGATCGTCAACATGACTTCTTCCCAGGCGAAGCGCCACGGCCGGACCGTATTGCAGTCCTGTCACCCCACCAAAATCGAACTGGGCATAAGGCCCGTATAGCTCGAACAGCCGCCCGCCATCCGTCACATAACGTATTCCCGGCACAGCGCCGACAAAGCGGTCCCGAGCCCCGGCATAGTCCGTCGTAGACCCAAGGCCGCCGCCGACCATGCTGGGAAGCGTGCCGGGGAGGTCGAAGGACGCTGCCCGGCTTTCCCGGGTGATCAGGCAGCACATTGCCAGCAAAATGACACGCAGGCATGCTTGAATCGAGTGGTTTTTCATTGGCCGGCCATTGGAACGGAGGTGGCGTGAATCCAGGTTCAAGTCTTAGCGCCAGGCGCTGCCGACTTGAACGTAGAACGCGTTTTGGCCGGGGCCACGTGCAACATCGATACCCATCGTCAAACCGAGCTTGCGGGCGATCAGGTAGCGAAAACCCGTTCCGAAACCATAGGCGGTGGGCGCATCTGAGATTGAATGAAGGTTTCCATATGCTTTGCCGGCGCCTCCAAAACCAAGCACGTACCAGCGCGGCGCCACATTCCACCTGAGTTCGACTTCGCTCGTCAGTTGATTGCGGTCTTGATACTTCGCGTCAGACACGCCGCGTAGCGAGACGTAAGGCTGTGCAAAAAATGGGATATTGCCCTGCGAAAATCCCGTGTCGGCGCGCATCCCGAGAACCCATGACGGAGCGAGCGGAATCCAGTGGTAGCCCTTCGCGGTTTCCATCTGGAAATTTGAAGAGCTGCCTAATCCACCTCTCGCGATTTCCGCTTCAAACTCGGCATAGGTTCCTTTGCCGGGGAAAAAGAAATTGTCGCGAGTGTCGTAGTCGACGACCACGCCGCCCTTCGCGACGCGTTGCTCGTTCTTGAAATCAAGCAATCCGTTTGGAAGAATGGGGCCGAAGCGCGTGTTCGAGTCCAGGAACGTGTAGCGAGGGCCGACGTACCACGGACTATCGTCCAATCGGAACAAAACTTGCTGAACGACACCAACACCACTTAGCTGATACGCGTGCGATCCGCCTTGCGCCCCGTAGTAATTCAAATGCAGGTTGATCTTTCCCACAATGCCAAGATAGCGAATCCGGTCGTCGTCCCAAGTGTGGAAGTGCATCAGCCCGACACCCCAGCTATGCGTGCCCGTCGCGAAGCCGCCCAAGCCCGTGATGTTGGGAGGCGCTGAACTCTTGACCTCGCTCTGAGGGGCATCCGGATCGTGCTTGGGCATGGTGAAGTAAAGGAGGCCAAGGCCGAGCCCATACCCAACCGCAGGTTCCGTGACAATAGTGGGTACCGGCAGGACTCCACGATGAGAGAGCAACATATCGCTCAAGTCGAACATACCGTCTTCAGCGTCCGTGAATTTTCCTTCGGCAGACGCCACGCCGGTGAATGAAGCAGTCAGCACAAGGCAGCCCAGTAACGGCATTATCCTTTGTCGTAGCCCAAGGACAGCGCTCGAATCTCGCTTGCATAATTTCATCGACACAAATCCCATCATGCAAGGTTTAGTTCATCGCTCGCAAGCGAATGCAATCTATCGACGCCGTGGCTTAAAAGCTTCGGTGTGCGTGCAAGTTTTCAGAGGCGGCGTCAGCGCTCGTTAATAATCTGGCAACTCGAGCCGATCGGGTCTTGCGGTTTGAATAGGGATTCTGCAAAAGTGGAAACAAGGTCGACCGATATCAGAAACTCAAACAGAACGCAATCTCGGTTCGAGGAGCGACTAATCCCCCCCCAAGCGAACACATTTGATAACCGCGAATCAGGGAAAGACGGAGCAGTCGAGCATCGATTGGACTTAACGTTCTCCGCCTGCATTCAGTCTCTAGCTCGGCTTGGATGTTCGCTTGTGCCAGATGCCCAGTTGGCTTGCCGGCGAAAGCGCCCGCGGATCCAGGAGATTTGCATTGAAGTCGCAGCATTTTTGCGCCAGTTGCGCGACCTGATTGCTCAGCGAATAGGCATGCTCTGCTCTGTGGAGTGCCACGTAGTGGACAGGCGGGAGAGCGGGCTTCGTTTTGATAATCTTCAGGATACCTGCCGTGACCATGTAGTTAAGACATGTCTTCGGCAGGTAACTCACGCCCATTCCTGAGACGGTCAGCCCAATTTGAGCGACCAGATTGTTTGCTACAAGAATCTTCGCCGTGCTCACCCCGTTCTCGGACAAAAACTGCGAGTAAGTCAGCCCGGCCCAGAGAGATTTCCCTGCAGAAGCAACGGGAGCTGGGCAATGTCTGCGATTGGTATCGTCGCTTTGCCGGAATCAAGCGAGGGCTAACACATCCATGCGTTTTCCACGGTGCCGGCCGGGATGCTGGTAAACCGCTCGCTCGCTGCAGCCTGAGGAACAATGATCAGGTCTACGGTATCGGTTGCGAGCCGGTCCCTCAGCGTGGCGCTCAACTCGACCTCGGCCTCGATAATGACCTTTGGACAGGTTCCCTTAATACATAAACAACGCCCCACCCCAGATGCTGCCTTCAGCCTCGGCCCACGAAAGGCATATGACTAGCCATGACCGTCATGAACAGGACGTTTGCGTCCAGTGACAAGCTATCCATGTACAGGATTGCCTTGACCACATTATCCATCGACATGCGTGGCTCTACCTTGATCGAACCATCGGCCTGGAGCGTCCCTTTTGCCATCAGCTCGCTCATGTCAGTCACGACATTGCCGATATCTATCTGGCCACAGGCAATGTTGTAAGGACGGCCGTCCAAAGAGGTCGCCTTGGTCAAGCCGGTGATTGCGTGTTTGGTGGCGGTGTAGGGTGCAGCCTTTGGCCGCGGTGCATGCGCTGAGATTGAGCCGTTATTGATGATTCGGCCGCCCCGTGGCTGCTGTTTCTTCATCATCCGGAAGGCGCCTTGCGTGCACAGAAAGGCACCGGTCAGATTAACGTTGACGGCCTGAACCCACTGTTCATAGGTGATGTCTTCCAGCGAATTTTGCGGCGTGAACGTACCGGCGTTATTGAACAACAGATCCAGACGGTCGAACTTTTCTTCAAGCTGAGTGAACAGGCGATTGACCGACTCGAGGTTGGCAATATCGCAGGGTATCGCATGGGCATTAACCGCATGTGAGCCAGCCATACTCGCGGTTTCAGTCAACGCACGCTCGTTTCGTCCCGCCAGCACAACGGTGTAGCCTTCACCTAGTAAGCCTAACGCCACGCCACGCCCGATTCCTGATCCTGCGCCCGTGATCAAGGCAATTTTCCCTTCCATTGTCACCCCTCGCTATTCATGGTTACCGGTAACTAATCAACTGACTTTAGCATGAAGAGACAAGCATGCACAAGGCGGTCCGATTGATAGTAACCCGATATACAGCGGAATAAAAACGTCTTCGTCGAGGCCAGCGCCTGGCTGATTTTTAACGTACAGCATCGTTCAGTTCAGTCAAATCGCGCTGCCGCGTTTCGGTCGACAGGGACACGCCGATCAACGTGACATATAAATTCCCATGACCTAAAACGCGCCGCCTGACAGTCCGACCAGGTACTTCCCCAGCAACGGCGCGATGCCACCCGACAGCACCGCACCCAACTCACGCGTGAATCGACGCCAGAGTACCGGTAGCGATTGCCGAAGAGTTCCGAGAAGTGTGAGCACAGCGCGCCCAGCATGTTGTTTGCCCCCAGCGCCAAGCGCAGCCGGATCCAGACCGCCGCGCCAATGAGTACGACGCTCGAAAGAAAAGGGATACGCCATGCCCATGCAAGGATGGCCTGCTCTCCCAGCACATGCTACATGACGCTGAAGGTGGCCGCGGCGAGGCCGAGGCCCGCAAAGATGCCCACGAACGGCAATGCTGCGAAGAAACCGCGTTGCCGCACAGGGGCGACTTCCAATATCAGCGTCGATGCCCCCGCTTGCTCCGCGCCCGCACCGAATCCTTGCAGCAGTCGCAGCAGCACGAGCGCTACTGCGCCGACGGTTCCGCTGGGCAAAAAGCCGACCAACGTCGTGGAGGTGCCCAAGATGTGTCGCCGGAAGCGGCCGTGGGTGGCGGACTTGCGTTGCTCGTATCGGGCGGCAAGATCCGCATCGACCTGAAGTCGCGCAAGGTCGACCTCATGATCCCCGATGCCGAACTCGCGCAACGTCGCGCGCTCTGGAGGCCACCTGTGCTGAAGAACATGAAACCGTGGGAAGAGATCTACCGGATCATGGTCGGGCAGCAAGGCAGTGGCGCGTGCCTGGAACCGGCAACGCTGTATCTCAACATTATCGAAACGAAGGGTGAGTCACGCCACAGCCATTAATGTGAGCGGGCACCGCGCGAGTCGCTATGTGCTCTCGCGCGGCACCACTTCGTAGTGAATCTTGATGACCGTCGGTAGCGGCTTTCGCTTCGTTGCCACGACGGTTTTCGTCCCTCGGGTCTTGTCCGGTTTGCCCTCGCCTTCGGCCTCATGAAGCGCTGCGAGAAGCGATTCGCCGGTGGCGCGGCCAATGCCATAGGCATCGACGGAAACAGTCGTGATCGTCGGATAACAGTGCCTGGACACTTCGAAGTCGCCGAACCCCGCCACCGCGATATCGCCCGGCACCGACAAGCCGAGCCGATGGCACGCCATGACCGCGCCGAACGCGTGGATGTCGCTGGCGCACATTACGGCGTCGGTGTCGGGCCAGCGATCGAGCAACTGCTGCAGCGCGGCCGCCCCATGAGCCATGGCGACGCCGTGCGCCATGGTCGTCGTCCAGGCGCTTTTCGTGATGTCGCGCGGTTCGCAGCCTGCCGCCCGGACTTCCTTGAGATATCCGCGCCGGCGGTCGATACCGCGCCGGTCGAGCTTCGATGCACTGCTCACGAAAGCAATACGCTCATAACCACGCTCGTAAAGATGGCGGACCATGGCACGGGACGCTTCCGCATTCGAGAAGCCGACAACACGGTCGATAGGATTTGCCGGCATATCCCATGTCTCGATGACGGGAACGCGCGCGCGCGCCAGCAACGAATGCGTCTCGGCCGTGTGGTGACTTCCGGTTAATACGATGCAACGCGGTTGATATCGAAGCAGCGCCCTGACAAGTTCTTCCTCGCGCGGCAGGTCATAGTCCGTATTCGCCAGCAGCATTTGCATGCCCGCGGGTTCGATTACGTCGTTAATGCCGCGAACGGTATCGGAGAAATTCGAGCTTGACAGCGACGGCACAAGGACCGCGACGAACGATGAACGTCCTGACGACAGGGCGCCGGCAGCCGCGTCCGCGACATAGCCCATTTCATTGACCACGCTCAGTACGCGTTCACGGGTGGCCAAGCTCACGGGCCTGCCGGCGAGCACGCGCGACACTGTCATTTTGGAAACTCCGGCGATACGCGCCACGTCGGCCATGCGGGGGGGCGCGGAAGTCGAAAGCTTGTCGTCGGACATCGTCTTCTTCATTAACTTGGTGCGCCAATGATACTGGATGACGATTCCAGGCTAGAAGTCCATCACGTAAAAACTGACCTCAACGAACCTGTTTCCATCGAGCCATCCAGGCTTAATTTCAATTTACTCAGAAATTTCAAACTCCGCACTCAGTGGCAGGCGGTTGCGCAATCGTGACGTCTTGTGGCCGGCTGCGGACCGTAACTGCGTGTTACCAATTTCGCAAGCCGCTTTCACTTGTGAGCACGACTCGCACATAGACTCCAGCGACTGGACGGCATCTGAGTCCGATGCATCTTGGCATGGTCACCGCCTCATCACATTGGAGAGACCAATGCTACGAATCCGTAGCCTTCGAGTGACCGCGCAGTTGGCAGACACCGAGATGTGCGCCGAGTACTGCGCTCAGACCGGCCGTCTTCGCATCCTTAAAGACGGCGTCCCACTGCGCGAATGGTTTCCGCCCAACTCGTGGATTGCCATTGCGTCGGTCGCTGGCGCGCGCAATTGGGGAACGCGGCCCGATTCGAATGAGCTTCGCGCGTTGCTGCAAAGCCAGATGTCGCTGCTGCATATCGGCTAGTCGTCGCGGGCGTCTGGGTATGGCATTTTGCCATCCCATTGCTGCGCCGACGTTGTCGACAACGACGATGAATGGAAAACGCCCCTCGGATTTTCATCGCGAGGGGCGTTATCACCTGAGAACGGTTTCGCTTACAGCGCTGCGTCCTTCAGTTTCTTCAGCGGGCGAACCTTGAGGCGCACCGAAGCTGGCTTCGCAGCAAACCATTTGTCTTCACCCGAGAACGGGTCCTTGCCGAAGCGCTTCTTCTTGGCCGGTACGTCCTGTGCGACAACTTTCAGCAGACCCGGTAGCGTAAACTCCTTCGCGCCCTTCTTGTGAACCGATGCCAGCACGGTTTCTTCCAGCGCCGCCATCAACGCCTTCGCCGCCTTGAGCTCCACGCCTGAGCGCTCGGCCAGGTAAACGGTCAACGATGCCTTCGTGAATGAATCCTTGATAGGTTTCAAGGGAGCGGCCGCAACGGACTTCTTCACCGCAGGTGCAACCGCTTTCTTCACGACTGGCGCAGCAGCTTTCTTGCTGGCAGGTGCTGCTTTCTTCGTAGCGGGTGCTACTGCTTTCTTCGCAACGGGAGTCGCAGCTTTCTTCGTAGTAGTTGTTGCCATATATTCCTCGCTTCTAGTCAAAGGTTGCCCAAGACCTTTGCCTTTGCGCCGTCACCGACTAACGCAAAGGTACAAATCCTCGGGTTGGGCGCCAGCGTACCAATACCGACATGAAGAAGCAACGTCTGAGGCCATGAATTAAGGGGTTTTCGCACGAAAATCACGAAAATGGCGACACGTACCTCGCTTCATGCCTGCCGTTCCAATAAAACCTTTGCGCAATGTGGCTTGGAATGCGCTCAGAGACGGCCGAATCAAATAACAGAGATACATCTCGGACGGTCACTGCTTGGCGAAAAGCAGCGCCTCTTCTCACACGAAATCGACGTTATCGAGTGCACATAAGTGTCCGCGCAGAGACTCAAATTGCGAGAGACGTTCACCGGTCCTGCCGTAATTGTTCGTTGCAGCTGTGTTACCCGAAGACCTTATCAGCGCTTTCACACTCTCAAAGCTCGTGGCATAGTGCGGCCATGTCCCTTTAAGGAGAGCGCAATGCCATCCCTCGAACAAATCCAGGCGAAGATGAAAAAGCTGCAGGTCCAAGCCGATGCTTTGATTGCAAAAAAGGCGCAAACGGCGGTCGACCAAATCCGAAAGATCATGTTGGCGCACGGTCTGACTACTGAAGACATCGAGGCCAAAGCAAAGGCAAATCGCGAAGCGAAAGCGGCGAACGGGAGTGCTTCCAAGGTCAAAGCCAAGGCTACCGGTAGTCCAAAGGGCGCAACCCTGCCGAAATTTCAACACCCCAAGACCGGCGCGACTTGGACGGGCCATGGTCGCGCGCCAGCCTGGATTGCTAACGTCAAGGACCGCAGCAAATTCCTGATTGAAACGGGTGCTGACGCTAGCCACGCAGCGACCGCCGGTACGGTGAGCAAGGCGAAGACCACCGTCAAGAAAGCCGCGGCAGTTGCCGGCGCTGTTGTTCACAAAGGGCAGCGTAAAGGGCCGCAGCCTGCGAAATACCTCGACCCGAAGACGGGCGCGACATGGAGTGGACGCGGCCCGGCGCCTACGTGGCTTGCAGCTGCAAAAGACCGTTCAAAGTTCTTGATTGCCGCTGCCGACACGGTCGTCACTACGGGCAGCGCTACAGGAAACATTAGCAAACCAAAGTCTTCGGCTGTCAACGGTACGGTTGCAAAGCAGGCTGCGACCAAGAAGGGAGTGGCAAAGAAGGCAGCAGCAGAAAAGGCCGCTACAGTCGCTGAGTCGTAAGCGTTGCATGGTCACCGTCTAGACCACCGGTGCCAGAATTGCAAAAGTAGTTCCCTACCCACTTTATCAAATCAAATGGTAGGGACTATTTTGTCAACAGTAGAAAAACGGGTAGCACACGCAGAGGCAAGCGCTGCTACCCGTGATCTGGGCGGGCGCCAGTGCGTCGGCGCACGTGAGCGCAGACGCGTTGGGGAGATCATTGCCGCCATCAATGCAGGCGGGTTCGACGCGATCTATCTCGACCTGCGCGGCGCGATGGTGACCGAACAGCACGACGACGCCGAAGGCGAATTCCCGAACGCGTGCGCCGGAGTGTCGGCAATCGCATACCGGTGGTCGTCTCACGGGATCTTCATGCGAACGTCACCCCGCACATGTTCAAGCATGCCAACGCCCTCGTGGCATACCGGACCCATCCTCACGTCGACATGGCGTGTACCAGCGAACGTGCTGCGCTGATTCTCGAAGAACGGGTGTCGCAAGGGCACCCGTTGCACTGTGCGGTTCGTCGCGTGCCGTTTTTAATTCCGGTGATTCGAACACAATGTGCATGGTGCGCGCGCTCTTGCGCATCGAACCTGAACGGATGAAGATCCTCGTGAACAAGGGCTCGGTTCCGCGGCCTATATCAACGCCTGTTCTGCCAGCGCTGTGCCATTGGGTAGGAAAAGATGATTCTGTCGCGGTGAGGAAAATCGGAAAAAGTCGATACGATACGGATAAAAATGCTTATTTTGCAAGATCCTGGAACCGTTCGGCGACTGAATGATGCCATCGGCATTCGCTCTTCATCTCCCCTTTCGCTACCATGTGCATGAGTTCGATACCGCCTAAAATGATGCGGGCGCAACGAAAGCGCTTAAATCCTAGCCTTGGCATTGCGCCAAGGTGCTGGGGCGCCGGGATGCGCTTTTGTTCGAACTTCATATCCAACAACAACTACTCCCCCCTCACTCCACCGTCACCGACTTGGCCAGATTCCGCGGCTTATCAATATCCGTTCCCCGTGCGAGCGCCGCATGAAATGCCAGCAGTTGCATGGGAATAGTATGCAAGATAGGTGATAGCAATCCGTAGTACTCCGTAAGCCGAATCACTTCAATACCAGGACTCGGCGAGATGCCACAATCGGCATCGGCGAATACGAATAGCTTGCCGCTGCGCGCACTCACCTCATGCATATTTGACTTGAGCTTTTCCAGCAACCGATCATTAGGCGCAACTGCTACCACCGGCATCTCGTCGCTAACCAGCGCAAGAGGACCGTGCTTCAACTCGCCGGCGGGGTACGCTTCGGCATGGATATACGAGATCTCCTTCATCTTGAGGGCACCCTCCAGAGCGACCGGATAGTGCATGCCGCGCCCAAGAAACAGGATGTTCTGCCTTCTCGTAAGTTGCTCTGCCCAATCTATGATCTGCGGCTCCAGCGCAAGCACTTTCGTGATCGCGTCCGGAAGATGGCGAAGCGCGCGAAGATGGGTTTGCTCATCCTGTTCTGACAACCGCTGACGCGCCTGAGCCAGCGTCAACGCCAGGAGGAACAACGCGACTAGTTGCGTGGTGAAGGCCTTCGTCGATGCCACGCCAATCTCTATCCCCGCCCGTGTAAAGAAGGTCAGCGCGCATTCACGAGCCAATGCACTAGTCGGCACGTTGCAGATCGCGAGCGTATTCAGCATGCCCTGCTGCCTGGCGACTTGCACCGCGCCCAGGACATCCGCCGTCTCTCCGCTTTGCGACACCGCGACAACCAGCGTCTTCGGATTCGGCACGCTTTCGCGATACCGGTATTCACTTGCGATCTCCACGCTCACCGGCAACTGTGCGAGGCTTTCTATCCAATACTTGGCGGTCAGTGCCGCGTGATAACTTCCGCCACACGCGAGCAGCAGCACGGAATCCGCGGATTTCAGCACGCGCCAGGCGTTATCGCCGAATAACTCCGGCATGATCGATGTAACGTCCTGAAGCGTGTCGGCGACCGCTTGCGGCTGTTCGAAAATTTCCTTCTGCATGTAGTAACGATAAAGCCCCAGGTCAGCCGCCCCGCTGTGCGCCGCGACGGTATGCACGCGGCGCTCGACGCGGCGGCCATCAGCGTCTTCTACCCGATGCCGGTGAAGTTGGATATCGACTACATCGCCGTTCTCCAGGTAGACAATCTGATCGGTGACGTTCGACAACGCAATGGCGTCCGACGCCAGGAAGTTCTCGCCGTCGCCGATGCCGACCACCAAGGGCATGCCATCGCGCGCGCCGACGAGCCGATGCGGCTCGTCGCGGCATAGCACGGCAATGGCATAGCTCCCACGCAGTTGAGTCACCGCTTCCTTGACGGCTTCGAACAAGTCGCCGTTGTACAAATGATCGATCAGATGCGCGATCACCTCGCTGTCGGTCTGACTGGCGAAAACATAGCCGCTTTTCTCAAGCTCCGCGCGCAACTCCTCGTGATTTTCAATGATCCCGTTGTGCGAAAGTGCTATTCGTGGTGCTTCTGCGTTCGGTGAAAAATGCGGATGCGCATTCGCCGTCACCGGCTTGCCGTGCGTCGCCCAACGCGTATGAGCAATCCCCGTATAACCGGACAAGGCTTCGCTGGAGATCACGTCCTGCAAGTGCGCAACGCGATCGACGCTACGAGCCCGCACCAGTTTTCCCGCCTGATATAACGCGACACCACACGAGTCGTAGCCGCGATATTCGAGGCGTTTAAGGCCATCGACCAGATTAGGCAGGATGTTGCGTTGCGCGACCGCGCCGACAATTCCACACATGAGCTTGTTCCTTAGGCGGCTCCCCTTTGGAACCGATGCAGGAATGTTAAGGTTGACCTGATGGAATTTAATTTCAAATTTTTTATGGATATGAAATTTACAATCGACCAAAACACTTGATGAAATTTTATTTCACGCTAAGCTAGGCCCTGGTCACCATACTTGGCGCAAAAAGCGGAGCCCAAAGTGCCCGGAATTTATCTGGACGAACTCGACCTTCGGATCCTCGCCATCCTGCAGAAAGATTCGTCGGTCTCTAACGTCGCGCTTGCCGCGCGCGCGCATGCATCACCGCCTACGTGCTTGCGTCGCGTGAGCAAACTTAAGGAAGCGGGGGTCATCCAGCGCGAAGTGGCCATTCTCGATTACGCCAAGATCGGTCCGACATTAACCGCGATTATTGAAGTGAGTCTTGACCGGCAAGCAGCCGAGGATCTGGACGCTTTCGAAACGTACATCTGCGCGCAAGCCGTAGTGACCCAGTGTTATCGCGTGTCGCCCGGGCCGGACTTTCTGGTCGTAGCTGAAGTCGTCGACATGCTGGAATACGACGAACTCGCGCGCCGCCTGTTCAAGACCTCGTCAAACATCCGCAATGTGCGCACATTCTTTTCGACGCATCGGGCCAAGTTCGAAGCCAATGCGCCGGTAAGGATCGTGGCTGATAGAGTCAGATAACAGGTCGTGGGTATTGGATACCCGCCGGTAAGCTACCGGGATGCGTTCAGCAACTCTTCAGTCGAAACTACCGTGCAATATTCGCCGTGCAGATTTGCTAGCGACATCGCATGGACCTCGTCCGCGCTTCGCGCTCGACCGTCCCAATCCAGGCGACCGAATGTGAAGCACCCGTCCTCTACCAAATAGGTATTGAAGCCGAGGTTACCGGCCATGCGAACGGTCGTCTCAACAGAATTGTTGGTGATAACGCCCGCCACAACAAGGCTCGTATGTCCGCCCGCGCGCAGGCGCTGTTCCAGTCCAGTACCAATGAACGCATTATTCGTGCGTTTCGCGATAACCGGCTCCCCAGGCAAAGGAGCGGCTTCAGGTTTGAAGTCGTTTCCCGGTTGACCCGGACGATAGTGAGAAGCAGGTTCTGACGAATCATGGCGCACATGCCAGACCGGCCAGTTCTCTGCGCGCCAGCGCGCGAGTAGACGGCGAATTTCGGTTTCGGCCGATGGGTTGTTGCGAACGCCCCAGTCCGGATGATCGATGGCTTTTTGCAGGTCGATCAACAGAAGCACTGACCCGCGAATAGACGACGCATGCATAGGCTGATCTTAAGTGGGTCAATTGCGCCAAAGTATAGCTGGGACAATTTCCCGGGCCTGAGTCAAGCGGCAAAAGAGCCGCAACTCAGCAATCTTTCGGCTTTCTCAGCCGCAAGCCGTCCAACTCCGCGAAGCCAGCAGAGACCACGGATACGTTACTCGCCGCCGAGCAAGCGAACATCTGATAATCGCAACATCGAAGCACGCCAATGCCTTCACACGGTCGCCAACTGGAACACGTTAACGGTATCGCGCAGCATCTGGGCCTGCTCCTGCATCGACTGAGCCGCGGCTGTCGCTTGTTCGACCATCGCGGCATTTTGCTGGGTCGTTTCATCCATTTGAGCAATGGCGATATTCACCTGCTCGATACCCCGGCTCTGCTCCTCGGACGCCACTGATATTTCGCCGATGATATCCGTGACGCGCTGCACGGCCTGAACCAGCGAGTGCATCGTCGTGCCTGCGCGCTCCACCAGCGCCTTGCCGTCATCGACCTTGCCGGTGGACTCTTCGATCAGACTCTTGATCTCCTTGGCCGCATCCGAGCTGCGGCGTGCCAGATTGCGCACTTCGCCTGCCACTACAGCAAAACCGCGCCCTTCCTCGCCCGCTCGCGCCGCCTCGACGGCCGCGTTGAGCGCGAGAATATTCGTCTGGAAAGCGATGCCTTCGATCACGGAAATGATGTCGACCACGCGCGTGGAGCTGGCTGCAATACTTTGCATCGTCAATACGACCTGCTGTACCGCGGTCCCGCCTTCGCTCGCGATCAGCGAGGCGTTCGCCGCCATCTTGTTCGCCTGATGCGCGTTCTCCGCGTTCTGCTTAACAGTCGCGGTGAGCTGCTCCATGCTCGCCGCGGTTTCGCTGATCGACGACGCCTGCTGCTCGGTGCGTGCCGAGAGATCGTGGTTGCCCGCCGCGATCTGCTGGGCGGCGACGGTAATGGTTTCCGTGCCTCCGCGAATCCGCCGGACTGTATCGGCGAGCCGTTGCTGCATGCGTTGCATGGCGGACAACATGCTGCTCTCGTCCAATGCGCTCAGCGCGACCTCGTGCGACAGGTCGCCGTTCGCAATGCTCTCGGCGACAATGGTGGCATACGCCGGTTCGCCGCCCAGACTGTGCTTTACATTACGGATGATCAACACCAGCGCCGCCGAGCTAACGCCCCCAATCAACAAGATCACGATCAGGTATTGCAGCAGGCTGACCTTGAACGCGTCGTTGATATCGTTCACGTAAACGCCCGAGATCAGGTACCAGTCCCACGGAGCGAACCGCTTGACGAAGCTGATCTTCGGCACGTGTTCCGATTTGCCCGGCAAGCGCGCCATGTATGGCACGAAACCCTGTCCGCTTGCCTGAGCGACCTTGACCATCTCGACGAACAAAAGCTTGCCGTCCGTATCCTTGTAGTCGCTCACGTCCTTCATGCGCAGATCCGCCAGCACCGGATGCATGATGACCACCGGATGCGCGGTCGTGATGATCATGTAACCGTTTTCGGAGAAACGCATGGCTGCGAGCTTCGCCTTGGCCTGCTCCTGAGCCTGCTCGAGTGTCAGTTGATGGCTGTCCACTTGCTTCGCGTAGTCTGATACCACGCCGTAAGCCGACTCAACCACGTTTTGCACGCCGGTCTGTCGCCCTTCGGTCATGGTTTCGCGAGACTGCCACGCGGCCCATCCACCGAGGAAGAGGAGGCCAAGCCATGTAATGAGCAGCGCCAGCGATAATTTGGTGTTCAAACTGAGACGGTCCAATCTACTCTCCGATACGAGACACAGTTCATGACCCGACGCATGAGGATGCGCGCGCTGTTGTGTGCATATCGGCCGTCTGGAGGAATTCTGAAGTCAGGAAAACACTGAGCGGTGTCAACGCGAATGCGGGAAGTTGGCAAGGCGCAGCGGCAAGCAACTCACATTGCCTATAGGGTTTGCCAAACAATAGTTAGCCGGTTTCCACTGAAAATACCAGCGTGTCTCGCCACTCGCCCCTGATCAGCACGTTCTTGCGATAAAGATCCACCTGCTGCATCCCGAGTTTCTCCAGCACATGGATGGACGCGACATTCTCCGGCCGGCTGGTCGCGAAGATTTCCCGCACGGTCCGCTCGTTCACGAGGTAGTCGACTAACCGCTTCGCCGCTTCGGTAGCGTAGCCCTTGTGCCAATAGCGGGGATTAAGTGAATAGCCGATCTCTGCCTCCGTACCGCATTCAGAGAGACTTGCCCGGTAGCTGCCTATCAAACTGCCATCGTTAAGTACCGCTGCCAGTTCCAAGGTTCTTCTGTCGGGCAACGAATTCCCCAGCACACAGGCTGCTATATATTCCCTCGTCTGCTCAATCGTGTTGGGTCCCCATTCCTGATGCAACACGACCTCGATCGAGCTTGCATATTCGTGCACTGCGTCGACATCGGACGCTTCCAAATCCCTGAGATAAAGACGCTCGGCAAGCAGTTTCATATCGATGCAACCCCATCGCGCGAAACAATCCTGCCGCGTGCAACCACGAGCTTGCGGACCGGTCGGGAAACAACCGCGTAGGCGACTATTTCAGCGTCTACCAGAACGAGATCGGCTTGCGCGCCTTCATGCAGTCCGTAGTCCTTGAACCCGCACGCCAACGCACCCAATTTACTGACACAGTCAAATGCAAGCGCGAGATCTTGATCGCGGCGGAGGTCGTAGCGCATGCCAACGAACATTGCCCGCTCAAGCATGTCGGGTTTGCCGAAAGGTGTCCACGTATCCCGTATTCCGTCATTACCCGCAAACAGCGTCACACCTGCCGCAATGCAAGCGCGCATCGCAGGGACGGGCACGGATGGAGGCGCCGTGGTCAACAGCGCGACGTCGAGATCCGCGATCCTCGCCAACAACACATCGCGCTCGCGATCCACGAGCTGGCCCAAGCAAAACGCGTGACTGACGACCACGCGCCCCTGCATGCCCAACGCCTTGACGCGGTCCAGCAGCAGGTTGAAGGTGAACGCGCCTATCTCGCCAGGTTCGTGAAGATGGATATCAATAGGCTTCTGATGGCGGTTTGCAATCTCGAACGTGGTGTCGAGCGAGGTGACCGGGTCCTGGTCGATGAGCGAAGGGTCCAGCGCACCGAGCACGTCGGCGCCCGCCTTCAGCGCGTCGCTTAGCAGCGCGTCGGTCCCTGGACGACGCAGCATGCCTGACTGGGGAAACGCCACGATCTGTATCTCCATGACATCGGCCAGCGTTTCGCGCGTTGCCAGCACGCCATGCAAGTGCCTGAGCCCGGCGTCCGTGTCTATATCTACATGCGTTCTAAGCCGCGTCGTTCCCGCTGCAAGAAAAGCCCGCGCAAGTGCAAGCGACTGCGCGCCCGCGTCGTGTCCCGTGCTCGCGCGCCACGATCGCTCGTTCTCGATCCGGTCGATGAGCCTCGGCCCCACTTCGTTGCGATACCACGGCATGCCCCAGTTCGTTTTGTCGAGATGCGTGTGGCCTTCGACAAACCCCGGCAAGACCAGCGCGCCCTGGCCGCTTTCGCGCACGACGTCAGCGCCGCGCTGCAGGTTCGTGCCGATTTCTTCTATCCGTGCGCCACTGACGGCGATATCCACAGGGGTACCGTCCGGCAGACGGACATTGGTGATCAACAAGCTGGTGTCCACTGGAACTCCTGGAAACAGAAAGGCAATCAGCGCACTTCAAAGATCGCGTCCACCTCCACAGACGCTCCCGCCGGAAGCGTGGCAACACCAACCGCGGTCCGGGCGTGCCGGCCTCGTTCGCCGAACACCGCGAACATGAGATCGGAGGCTCCGTTGATGACTTTCGGCACGTCAGGATAACCCGGTGTGCAATACACGAACCCGCCCATCCGATGGCAACTGACCACGCAATCAAGGTCGCCATCGAGTGCGAGATGAAGTGCTGCGAGAAGGTTGAGTCCGCAAATTTTCGCTGCCCTTTGCCCCGCTTCAAGGTCGTGCTGTGCGCCGACAGGACCGGCGTATCGAACCTCGCCTTCCCATTCGCAAATCTGTCCCGCGAGGAAGATCAGCGAGCCCGAGCGTGAGAAAGGCTTGAAAGCGCCGCGAGGCACAGGCACTTTCGGCAGCACGAGTCCAAGTGCCTCAAGACGCGCGGCGGGTGAATCCGGATTGGCTGGAACGGGCGCGGATGTCATTGACGGTCCTCGATTTAAAAGATATTGCCTTAAGCAAACGAACGGATGAAACGAAAGCGTTCTCGTCGGATATCCAAGTGTGTCACAACATCCCGAACGAACAAAAGCGCAGGGTGCAGAGGCTTTGCTTGGCGACTGAACAACGCTGCGAAGCTAATGGAGACACCTCAAACGCTTCCCGCGCAGCCAATCAAGCAGGTCTCAGCCCGACCGGGGTTCAGCGAACATTTCCAGCAAGGTGCATACTCTTCGATTGTCGCGCCGCCGCGACCGTATCACGCGTCGCAGTCCCGCTAGCTCCTGCGACTTTGTCCGCGCCCCTCATTACTCCAATCTCCATGTCCCGCAGCCCGCAATCGTCGCGTCCTCTTGTCATTGCAGCGGTCATGGCTTCAATGGCAATGGTCGCCATCGAAGCCACCATCGTTTCTACCGCCATGCCGCAGATCGTCTCGCAGCTTGGCGACCTGCATCTCTACAGTTGGGTCTTCTCGTCCTTCCTGCTGACACAGACCGCCATGACGGTCATCTTCGGCAAGCTCGCGGACCTGTATGGCCGCAAGCCCATTGTTCTTGCCGGTATCGCGATTTTCCTGGTCGGCTCAATACTCGCCGGTTTCGCCTGGTCAATGCCCGCCATGATCGCGTTCCGGCTGATCCAGGGAGTCGGCGCGGGCGCGATCCAGCCGGTCACGCTAACGATTGTCGCCGACCTCTACCCCGCGCGCGAACGCGGCAAGGTGCAGGGTTACCTGGCGAGTGTCTGGGCCATATCGGCGGTGGTCGGGCCAATGGTGGGCGGGCTCATCATCCGCGACTTTTCGTGGGCCTGGATCTTCTGGATGAATGTGCCGATCGGCCTCGCGTCGGCGGCCGGTTTCATCGCGTTCCTGAAGGAATCCGAGCGGCATGCGCGACCATCCATTGACTTCGCCGGGGCAGCGCTTTTCATGGTGTCAATTGCCGCGCTGATGATGTCGCTGACGTATGCAGGCAATGACGACGTCACGAAGGCATTGATCGCGGGCGGGTTCTTTATCGTGTGCCTGATGTTCTTCCTGATGCAGGAGAAACGGGCAATTGAACCGATGATCTCGTTCGCGCTCTGGAGCCGCCGGCCGATTGCCGCGTGTAATGGAGCGACCGTCCTGTCCGGCATGATCCTGATGGGCGCAACCACGTTCCTGCCAATGTATGTTCAAGGCGTCCTGCATCGCACGCCTGTGGTTGCCGGTCTTGCATTAACCATGATGATGGTCGGATGGCCCGTTGGCGCGACGCTCGCCGCAAAGTCGTTTCATCGAATCGGACTGCGGCGCATCCTGATTGGTGGCAGCGCGTTCGTCCCTTTGGGAGCGGTGTTCCTGATCGTGTTGTCGCCGGAAAGCTCGCCGCTCATCGCGGCGTTTGGTTCGCTCATCATGGGCTTCGGCATGGGAACGTCGAGCGTCAGTTCGCTCGTGCTGATCCAGGAAATCGTAGATATTGCGCAGCGCGGCAGCGCGACTGCATCGAATCTGTTCTCGCGCAATCTCGGCAGCACGATCGGCGCGACCTTGTTTGGCGCAGTGCTCAACTTCGGTCTCAGTCATTCGAACGGGGCGGCAGCGGTTACATCGGATCAGTTGAAGGCCTTGCTTCAGAATCAGGTGACAAACCTCGGCAGCAGCGATGCAATCCGTCAGGTGCTGCATCAGTCGCTTCATCTGACGTTCCTGTCGATTTTCGTGATCGCGATTTTCGTCGTCGGGTTTCTCCTCTTCGTCCCTACGATCACGTTGGGGCACGAGAAGAAGATGCCGCTCGAAGCGTTGTCGCCGATCGAAGACTGAACCCGCTGTGCCGGGCTGATTCACGCGTCAGCCCCGGTCCGGCCAAAGCCTCCGCCCGCCTTCATGCATAGCGGAGGCTTTGCCGCTGCGCCCCGCGCTATCCAAACGGCTCCTTCGCGTCGCCGCTCGGCGAGCGGATCGAAAGTGAGCGTGGGGCACGGCACGATTGCGCGAGCGGTGTGCGTTCAGGTCTGCCACGAAAGACGTTCACCTCCGTGGCACGAGCGACAAACTAAACGATCATTTGCCAGGCAAAGAACACCGCCAGCGAAACCGCAATGGTCAGCAACGGCTTACGCGTAACCGCGCACACAACAACGGCCACCACCGCCGCGACCAATTGCGAATTCCGCCAGGTAAGCTCGGCAGCACCGCCGTGCGGTGCAAACGTCATCGGAACGATGATCGCCGTCAGCACCGTCACCGGCACGAAATTAAGCGCCATCCGCACGATGGGTGGAAAGCTCAGCCGTTCGCCGAATACGAAAACCGCAGAGCGAATGCCATAGGTGATCACCGCCATGCCCAGGATGAGAAGCGCGTATTTCATTTGGCGCGCTCCATTTCCACGGGACGTTGCTTTGGACTTTGTGCGCGGCCTTGCGTGGAATCCGTGGAGTTTTTCGCACGCATCGACAGCAGCATGCCCACCGCCACCCCCACCACGACCGCCGCAAGCAAGCCGAGCTTGTACGGCCAGTCGTTCCACGCAAACGACAGCACTCCGGCTGCCAGCGCCGCCGCCACAAAACGCAACGCAACAAGCTGCGGCACGATGATCGCAATGAAGGTGGCGACCATCGCGAAGTCGAGTCCCTTCGACTGAAGACCCGGAAACGCCGAACCGAACAGCAGTCCGGCGACGGTCCATATCTGCCAGTTCACATACATGGATACGCCGGAGCCAAGGAAGTAATACGGCCCGGTTTCACCCGGTGCACGCCGCTGATAATGCGCGTACGAGACGGCAAAGACTTCATCGGTCATGAACGCGCCGAGCGTCCAGCGCCAGCGCGCAGGCAAGTGCGCGACGTAGGGCGCAAGCGTTGCGGAGTACAGGACATGACGCAGGTTGACAATGAACGTGGTTGCCCAGATCACGGCAAAACTCGCGTGGCCGGCAATCAGCCCGAGCGCGATAAATTGCGCCGAGCCGGCAAATACTGCAAGCGACATGAACTGCACCGACCACGCATGCAGCGGACCGGTGGCGGCGAGCGTGCCGAAGATCACGCCGAATGGCGCGGCGCCGACCATCATGGGAATGGTGTCGCGTGCGCCCGCGCCGAATTCGGCGAAGTTACCCGGTTGATGGACCTGACGGTCCTGACGGTCCTGATGCGTTGAGTTCAATGTCTCCTCCGTTGATAGCGAGGATAGGACGCGCCGCGTTCATGCGCTTGTACGTTCTTGCGGTCCGGTTACATCGACGATATACGGTGCGCTATTGCTAACTTTAACGCCAGCGTCCGGGCGACACGCCGAAGGTCTTTTTAAAGTGCCGCGTGAAATGGCTTTGGTCGGTGAAACCGCTTGCCGCCGCCACGTCCGTTACCGGAACGCCCGCACGCAAGGCATCGAGCGCGCGATTGACACGCATCTGGTTGCGCCACGCGTGAGGAGCGAGCCCGGTCTCGCGGGTGAACAGGCGCGCGGCGTGAAAAGTCGAGAGCCCCACCGTCTGCGCCAGTTCGGCAAGCGATAGCGGCTGAGTCAGGTCATCCGTCAGGCGGGCTTTCATCGTGTTCACACGCGTGATGTCCTGACGCATGCGCTGTACCGGCGGTCGTTGTCCGGCGTGACGTGCAAGCAGCGTGGATACCGCGTCGAGCAACGCATGTTCCGCCCCGAGCGGATCCAGGTTGGCTTCCATTGCCTGATGCGCAATCTGCACGCGTTGTGCGAGATCGGCGTCGCGAATGACGTCGGCGCAGAACCATGGCATTGGCTGGGCGCGGCCGGCCACTTCGTCGGCGACAGACTGCACGAAATCGACCGGCAGATAAAACACGCGATACCGCCAGCCCAAATCCACCGCCCGCGCGCCGGTATGCAGTTCGCCCGGATTGATGACCGGCACCGAACCCGCCTCGGCCACGAAGTTCGATCCGCGATAGTCGTACTGCTCCGCGCCCGCTTCGATGACGGGAACGGTGTAAGCATCGTGCCAGTGGGGCGTGAAGGAATGATCGTAATACTCGGCCGTGAGCATCTCCGCGCCAGGCACAAGCGGCGAGCGCCAATAGCGCGCGGAATTGCTGAAACGGGAGGCGGTCATGACTTTGCGATGCCGTGGGCGGAAACCGCAAGTTTAGCCCGGGTCGCGTTTTCAGCGAATTTTGAATAACCCGCCGGTTTTTCCTGTGGCAGAAAGCGTCTCGATCAGACAGCGGCGGGAGATGTCTTGGTCTTGATGAAACTCGTCAGCTTCCTCCTGAGTTCCTGATCCGCTCGCGCGAGCAGCAAAGCCAGCACGATCGAGATGCCCGCCACCACCAGCGTCTGGACGATCGGGTTGAGCACCCGGATATCGAACGACTCGAACACCAGCCGATAGATCGGGAAATGAATCACGTAGAGCGGATACGAGAGCTCGCCCAGCACCTTGCAAATCCCCTTGCCGATGCCCTCAATGGACACTGAGCACAGCAACGCGACCGACAACGGCACGAGCGTCAGCGAGTTGACGAATGCCACCTTGGGACTGCCGATGGCGAAGCACGCCAGCGCCGCGATCGTGACAGTTGCGGTAAAAACCGGGTGCGCCCTTTTATATTGGAGCCCCATCGAAAAGATGAAAACCCCGGCGAAGAATTCAGCAATAACGCGCGGAAATCCAAGCAGAAAACTCTCCGCCCGCCAGCCTGGATTGATTTGCCGAAAGATTACGGTGCAAGCAATAAACGCGATGAATGCGAGTATCGAATATTTGGCACTCGGGAGTTTGCGAAACTTGTACAGATAAGCGGCAAATACAACGTTGACAAATAACTCGAAGAATAATGACCACGATGGATCGTTCAACGGAAAGGTCGCGCCTACGATCGCGTCCGTGCCAAAAGGCCAGCCGATATTATTAAAGTACGGCAGCCAGGCCGCGCCCAGCACGGTGGCTGTCGCGAGCTGCGTGCCGGATATTTGCGGCGTGCCGGTTTTTGCCATCGACAGCAACACGGCGCACACGCCGAGCGCCAGCCCCAGGAGGTAGAGGGGCGCGAGCCGGACGAGCCGCACGAAGGCGAACTCGCGAAACGACATGCCGTTCAGGATCTTCTTGCTGTAGCTGTGCGCGATTACGAAGCCGGACAGCACGAAGAACAGGTCGACTGCGACCCATGCTCCGCCGAACCAGTCCCAACCCGTGTGCTGCGTGTAGTGGTGAAGCATGACGGCGATTGCAGCAACACCTCTCAAGCCGTCAAGCAAATCGAACCGGGTGGACTTTATGGCGTTCATAGTGGCGGACCGTCATTATCGAACGCTCAGTGTAGGGTGGAAAAAACGCAATCCGGACGCGGAAAAATATCCCTTTGAGGTGCCAGGTCGAGAAAATATTAGAAAATAATTCGAAAGAATTTTTGTGGGCGAGAAATATCAAGGGTGAAATGCGCAGCCACGGACCTATTAGTTAACGAGCGACCCGAATTCGCGGCGTTATCGGAAAAGCAAGACGACTGATATTCCAGACCAGGAAAAAACGACTCTCCGGAGATTCGACCAGACTCCATGGCTCAGCAAAATCGACCTAAATTCCCGCAGCCCGCTAATGCCCAAGCGTTGCGCTCAGGTGGAGTTCATCTGCCACTTTCTTTAGTCGCTTGTCGCGCGTCCAGATGGTAACGCCGGGACATAAGCGCGCGGACGCCAACAGCGACGTGTCGACATATCCGATCCCACGATTAAATAAACTTTCGCATTTTATTAGGTAAAACGTCTCCTCCGGCGTTGCAGTTGGCACGCTCGGTAGATCAAGCAACGCGCCAAGCACGACGTCGCGATCGCGCAAACTGCCGAGCGATATTTCTCCAATCACATAGGGATGCGCCAGCACGCGCGCGTCGGCAAGCAGGCTAGCGAGCATAGGATCAGAAGCGTTGATGTGGTCGATCCAGACTGACGTGTCGACGAGAATCATTCGACGTCCTGCCGGCGACGCGGCGCCCCCTTGATACCCGGTTGGCTACCTCCAAGATTCGCGAGTCGTTTCGCGGCTTCACGTTGGATCAAAGCCTTGAGCGCTTCGCGCACAAGCGCCGTTTTTTCCTCCAGTCCCGTATAGGCTTGGGCCTTGGCGATCAAATCGTCATCGAGGGCGATGGTAGTACGCATGAGAACCTCCGATCAGTTAACGCACCAATTTTAGCATCGTTTAATGCGAAATTACGTGCACACTTGTCATTCTGAAATATACCGCAGGGCAGTTGCCGTGAATTCACTTCGCCGACGGCCTCGATACCTATCCGGGTCAAGGTCACCTTGAGCGCTTGAGGGCGCCTGCGGCGCGCACTTGTTTGCCGCCTCATCGGGAAGTCGGTTGCGCCGCCTGCTCCGTCGCATCGCCGAGCGCGTGAATTTTGAATCGTTTAGAAAACAAAAGACTTGCTAATAGACTTTGCGAAGTCGCGAGTCAGACGCTTCCGCCTGCCCTTCAGCCAGTAAACAAACGTTTCAACGTAGACAGACCACACCACGTTTCAGGGGAAACATGAAAACTTCAAAGCTGTTGATGACGCTTGGCGTAGTCGCGCTCAGTGTGTTCGCACGTTTGACGCCGGTCCACGCGGAAGCACTGGATGACATCGAAAAACGTGGTGTGCTGCGCGTGGCCGTACCGCAGGACTTTGCGCCGTTCGGATCGGTCGGTCCGAGCATGCAACTGGAAGGGCTTGATATCGACGTGTCCGGGCTGCTTGCGAAAAAACTCGGCGCCAAGCTGGAACTGGTGCCCGTCACGAGCGCAAACCGCATTCCGTACCTCCAGACGAACAAGGTCGACCTGGTCATCTCAACCCTTGGCCGCGATGCGGAGCGCGACAAGGTCATCGACTTCTCGCAGTCATATTCGCCTTATAACAATAGCGTGTACGGTCCCGCGAATATGAAAATTGACGGCCCGGCGGACATGGCCGGGAAGACGGTGGGTGTCGCTCGCGGTACCTTCGAAGACCTGATGCTGACGAAAAGCGTGCCGCCGTCCACCACCATCAAGCGCTTCGAGGACAACAGCGGCATGATCTCCGCCTACCTCGCGGGTCAGGTGCCGCTGGTGGGCACGGGCGACTTCGTGGCTAACAAGATTGCCGCGACCTTGCCCGCGTCGGCGCCGACTAAACCCGCGCTCAAGTATGTGATTCATGAGTCGGCATGTCATGTCGGGCTGAACAAGAACGAGCCGAAGCTGATGGCAAAGGTCGATGCAATCCTGACTGAAGCGAAGAAAGACGGCGAGTTGAACGGTATCGTGGAGAAGTGGCTGCATGTGCCATTGCCGCAAAAGATGGCGCAGAGTACCGATTGAGCTTGTTGCGGACCTGGCCTTGACCGGCAGGTTGCCAAGCGCCGGACATCACGCGGAAATGAAAGAACGGACATACTTGCTCTTTCTCACGAACGTTTGGTTGCCATGGACAACGACATTCAAAACCGCCTCACGCAGCTTGGCCTCCAATTGCCTGCACCAATCAATCCGCTCGGATCCTACCGGACCACGGTGACCTTCGGCGACCAGCTCTTCGTCTCGGGCCTTGGGCCTTTCAAGGACGGCAAGCCGGTAGTGGGAATCGTGGGAACCGACCTCTCGATCGCTGACGCGCAGGAGGCGGCGCAGCGGACCATGCTGCTGATTCTTGCTTGTGTGGAAGAGGCGTGCGGGCTGGAGAATATCGAGCGTTGCGCGCGCCTGACCGTTTATGTTCGCGCGGAGAGCGGCTTCACGGCGCACCCGAAGGTGGCGGATGGTGCGAGTGATTTGCTGCTTGCGCTGTTTGGTCCAGACCGGTTGCCTGCGCGGAGTGCCATCGGCGTTTTTACCTTGCCAATGGGCATTCCCGTGGAAATCGACAGCGTGTTTCAGCTCAAGCGATAACACCGACAGCTTAGTTCGTTCGCACCCGGGTTGGGGTTAAAGGGCGGTTCTGGTCGAGCTAACAGCATCAAGCCGACCAGCTACACCCACTCCCCGCGCCAGCCAACGTCATCAAATAGACTTCTGAAACGGCGCTCCGGAATGCTCGCGCAGCTCATTAAAAACGATCTTCGGCCAAGCCTTCTTCGCGACATCGATTTCCGATACATGCGAAGCGAGATACGTCGGCGCATTCGACGCATCCAGTGCAATGCGGGCCGAATAGGCATCGGTAAAGCGGCGCAATTCAGCGGCGTCGTCGCACGTAACCCATCGCGACATGCGATACCGCGCCGGCATGATCCGCACATCGACTTTATATTCCGCCGATAACCGGTGCGACACCACTTCAAACTGAAGCTGCCCGACAGCGCCCAGAATGGTCGACCCACCCAGTACCGGACGGAAGACCTGGATCGCGCCTTCATCGCCGAGTTGCCGCAGCGCTTCACCAAGCTGCTTGGCCCGGATCGGATCGACCACTTCCACCGTCTGGAAGATTTCCGGTGCGAAGAACGGCAAGCCGACGAACTGCAACAGTTCGCCTTCAGTCAACGTATCGCCGAGGCTCAGCGTGCCATGATTCGGAATGCCGATGATATCGCCCGGGAATGCTTCACTCACCGTCTCACGGCGTTGCGACAGGAACGTCACCACGTTATTCGCACGGAATGTCTTGTTGGTACGCGTTACTTTCAGCGCCATGCCGCGCTCGAAATGTCCCGAGCACACGCGAATAAACGCCACGCGGTCGCGGTGCGCCAGATCCATGTTCGCCTGCACCTTGAACACCACGCCGGTAAAACGCGGCTCCTCCGGCAGCACCGGACGTTGCACGGACATGCGCATGGACGGCGGCGGCGCGAGCTCGACGAGTGCGTCGAGAATCTCTTTCACGCCGAAGTTGTTGATCGCCGATCCAAACAACACCGGCGACTGTTCGCCTGCCAGAAACGCAGCGCGATCAAACGCGGGCGTGGCGCCGGTGATCAAGTCGATTTCTTCTTTCGCACGCGCCCAGCTCGGGCCGAAACGACGCTCGCCGTCGGCGTCGTCGAGCGCACGCACGGTTTCCACCGCGCCGCCAGCGGTATCTTGACCAGCGCGGAATACTCGCACCTGATCGTGCGCGATGTCGTAGACGCCCTGGAATTCCTTGCCCATGCCAATAGGCCAGGTGAACGGCACAGCCGCCACGCCCAGGTGCTGTTCAATTTCATCAAGCAAATCGAGCGGTTGACGCACTTCCCGGTCGAGCTTGTTGATGAACGTGAGGATTGGCGTACGGCGGCTGCGGCAGACTTCGAGCAGCTTGAGCGTCTGCGCTTCAACGCCGTTGGCGCCGTCGATCACCATCACGGCGGCATCCACCGCCGTCAGCACGCGATACGTATCTTCGGAGAAGTCTTCGTGTCCTGGCGTATCGAGCAGGTTGATGACGCAATCGCCGTATTCGAACTGCATGACCGAGCTCGCGACCGAAATGCCGCGCTGCTTTTCGATTTCCATCCAGTCCGAGGTCGCATAGCGGCTGCTCTTGCGCCCCTTCACGGTGCCTGCAATCTGGATCGCGCCCGAAAACAGCAGCAGTTTTTCGGTCAGCGTGGTCTTGCCCGCGTCAGGGTGGGAAATGACCGCGAAGGTGCGGCGCCGTTTGAGTTCGGAGAGTGACATCAGTACTGGAAAGAGCTGTGGGGTTAAGCATTCGGGCGGTGGGTGGCCCGAAAAATGGCCCGAAAAAGCCGCGTGGTGTGGATGATACACGAGGGGGGGTGTGCTCGTGCCGGGGACGGCTTGCCAGTACAAACCAAACGGAAACGAAAAAAGCCCCGGTTGGATCGGGGCTCTTCTCGAAAACGCTACAACTTAAAGCTGATAAAGCTCAACAAGCTTAGGGCTTGGCTGCCGACGACGGGATTGCCGTAGCCGATGCTGCGTGCTTGTGATGCTTCTTGTGATGATGCTTCTTGTGCGTGGCGCTAGCCGGTGCTGCATCGGCAGCCGTCGCAGCCGGAGCAACGGCAGGTGCCGGAGCCGGTGCCGAAGCTTGTGCGAATGCGCCAGCGGAGAACAAAGCGACGAGCGTCGCGGCAACGAGTTGCTTTTTCATGGCAATGAGATCCTTGAGGTTGATGTCGAGGTTGATATCGACAACGCGGCGACGACGTCGCGTGTACCCGTTTAACGCCTCACTCGCGAAGTGTGTTGACACGAACTCAAAGAAAAACTGAGCGCAGCCACACAATTTTCCCGTGCAAAGAATTCCTTCGGTTAGCGCACAAAGTGGCACCCTGTCCCCCGTTTATGTCGCTGCATGAAATCAGCCGTCAACACATAACGTTGTTTAACAATTGAGGGTGCCGTCGACTCGATCCGCGTTTCACAGCCTTCAAACCGGCGAGGTCGAATCTGCATCGGCGACGGCTACGGGCGTCTCGATCCTGCCTCGCTGCCCGAGCCAGATCCATACCATTCCTGCGAGCAGTGCGCAGACGGCCATCACACCGCTCATCGAAAAAATGCCGAGTACAGGAAACAGCAGCGCAACGATTGAACTCGACGCCGCCCCGCACAGCATCTGTATAGATGTCAGCAGGCCGCCCGCCACGCCCGCCAACGCCGGAATGGGATCGAGCGCGCCGCGTGCGGCACTGGGCGCCGCGAGCCCGAAGCAAAAAGTGCTCGCCACGAGCAAGGGCATGATGGTGAGCAACGAAGCCTGATGCAACACGCTGAGCGCAATCAACCCGAGGGTCGCGGCGAGCGTCGTGCAAATAGCGGTGGCGAGAATGCGCCGCGATTCGAAACCGCGCGCGGCTATCAATCCGTTGAGCGTTGCACCCGCGACAATACCCGCGCCGGTCATCGCGAACATAGCGGCATAGATGATCGGCCGGACATGCAGGACGTGCAGCAGCACGAGCGGCGAACCCGCCACGTACGCGAACATCCAGCCGAACCCGAAACCGTTGATAAGAATATGCCCCAGCACCACGCGATGTGTCAGCGCGTGCCGATATCCATCGCGCAGCCCGGACACGGCGAAGCTGCCGCTGCGCTGCGGCGCCGATTCCGTGAGGCCGGCCCACGTGGCAAGCGCGGCCAGCAGTCCGCAGACCGCCATGACGCCGTATATCCCGCGCCATTCAATCGCCGCCAGCAATCCAACGCCAATAGAGGGCGCAACAATCGGCGCGACGTTCGCGACCACGGTGATGGCCGCGAGCCGGTGCTGCATCGCGTTGCCTTCGAACAGGTCGCGGACGATCGCCAGCGCCACGGTCATCCCCGCGCCCGCCCCAATGCCCTGCACGAGTCGCGCGCCCAGCAATACGGCGATGCCCGGCGCCAGCGCCGAAACAATCCCACCCACGGTGAACAATGCAAGGCCGAGCAGCAGCGTAGGCTTGCGGCCCCGTGCGTCCGACAGTGGGCCGTAGACGATCGGGCCAACCGCGAAACCCGCCATGAAGAGACTCAGCGTAAGCCCGGCCTGACTCGCGCTCGCGTGCAACGTGTTTGCAATATTGCCAAGCGCGGGCAACGCCATATCAATGGAAATGGGCGGCAATGCAGCCAGCGCGCCCAGGAAAACAGCGAACAGGACCGATTGCGGCGCGAGTCGCCAGCGTTGCATCGCGTCAGCTCCGCTTTGCTTGCGGTGTCAGCACCACGCGGCCTTTCGTCCCCTCCGCCACTGCCCGGTAGGCGGCTTGCGCATCCTCCAGCGCGAAGGTTTGCGCGATGACCGGCGGTTTGTAGCTGCCGTCTTCGAAGCCGGGACGCAGCGCTTCCAGCATCTGCGCGGACGCGACCAGATCGCGCTTCAATGTATCGATGCCAATCAGGCGGCTCTCGTTGTGATAGAAATCCGCGAGGTTGAAGCTGACTTCGCGACGATCCGACGCCGATATCTCCACCAGCCGTCCGCCTACCTTCAGCATGTGCAAGGCCGTTTCGAACATTGATCCGCCGACGGTATCGAATACGACAGCCGCGCCGCCGTTTGTCGCTTCACGAATGCGTGCGATGGCATCGGGGGCTTGCGAGTCCACCATTGCATCGACGTAGGGACTCGTCACGGTTGCCCCGCGCGCCACGCCCACCACTTTCGCGCCGATACGTCTCGCGATCTGCGACGCCGCCCCGCCCACGCCGCCCAGCCCGATGATCACGATGCTCTCGCCAGCCTGCAACTGGGCGGCTTCCACCACGGCGCACCACGCGGTGATGAAATTCACGCCGATCGCCGATGCCTCCTCGAACGTCAGATTGACCGGCTTGCGACGCAGGCTCGCAACGGGCACCACGACCTGTTCGGCATGCGTGCCGTCTCGCGTGAAACCCGCATCGCCGCCCGATCCCCACACCTGAGCGCCCAGCCACTCGGCGGGACCGGCGATGACCACGCCCGAATAGTCGCGCCCGGGCGTACGCGGCAGCGTCGTCTGGCTCATGCGCCCTTGCACGTTCTTTACGTCGCTCGGATTGATCGATGCCGCGAAGATCTGTACGACGGCTTCATTACCGGTCGGCGCAGGCACAGGCAAATCGCTGGTGAAAAGAACCGACGGATCGCCGTGTTGGTTGAAGCGCAGTGCTTTCATGATGATTTCTCCGTTGTCATGTCCGCATTATTGCCGCGCCCGCCCGTGGCGAAAAGGCATCCGTCCGCATAGAATCGTTGCATTAGGTGGAAAGATGAAGTGAAAAGATGGACCTGATCGATGCCCGATGAAATCAACGACCTGCGCCTGTTCGCGCAGATGGTGGACGCCGGCAGCCTCTCGGCGGCGGCACGCCGAACCGACGGATCGACCGCCGCCATGAGCCGGCGGCTGGCTGCGCTGGAAAAGCGTTTGGGCGTGCGCCTCGTCACGCGGACGTCGCGGCGCTTCGACCTGACGGTGGAAGGAGCACTGTTTCATGAGCGCGCAGTCGCCATCCTGCACGCGGTGGACGACGCCGAGGCCGAGATCAGCGCTCAGGCGCGCGTGCCGCAGGGTTTGTTGTGCATCGGCGCGCCGTCGGAGATTGGGCGCAAGCAGATTGCGCCGCTGATCGAAGCATTCTCGGACCGGTATCCAGAGGTCGAGGTGCGGCTGGTGCTGTCCGATATCGGACTGGATGTGATCGACGACAATCTCGACGTGGCGTTGCGCATCGGCTTGCCTGCGGATACCGGCGTGATCGCGAAGAAACTATTGTCAAGCCGACGCATTGTGTGCGCGGCGCCAGCGTATCTGGCGCGGCACGGCACGCCGCAAACGCTCACCGATCTTGCCGTGCACGATTGCCTGCGGCTCGTGCGCGGGCAGCGCGTATTCGACAGATGGTTATTCGCGGAAGACGGCAGGCGCCGTGAGATTCAGGTGCGCGGCACGCTTTCGACCGCGAGCGGCGAAGTGCTCCACGACTGGGCGCTCAAAGGCCGCGGCCTTGCGCTGAAGGCGCTGTGGGATATAGAAAGCGATTTGAGCGCGGGCAAGCTGATTGAGTGCCTTGCGCCCTATCACTGCGATGAAATCGAGTTATATGCGGTATTTGCGAACCGGCGACATTTGTCGCCGCGAGTGCGGGTCTTTCTTGATTTCGTACAAGAAGCACTCGGCGAGGCAGCACTTGACCAGAAGCGTTCGGCTACAAAGATAAGCACGCTTTAGACCTCAGCTGGAGTGCTTTCTGCGTATGTTAGCTGGAAGCCAGCGGCATCCACGGGTCATTGCCGGTCGCCGGATACATGAGCGAAACCTCTTTGCTCACGCGAACGATTTCATGGATGTTATCCCTGAAGTTCGGGCTCTTTTCATAGCTGATAAAGCCAGCGTCCGCAACGGCGGACATGGTCAGCAACGCGAAAGCGATGCGCTCGACAATCATAAAGCGGCGGGACATTTCCAAACTTCCTCGAGTCTCTCAATTTGGGAATTATAAGGGTTTTTACCTATCCTTGACCAGCCGAAATTGGGGCTGGTGACGGAAAACGACACCATGCGACGCACTGCTTAGGGAAATATTGCCTCTTTTCATCACACGAAAAGCTGGCTTTAATTCGTCGCTGTATTGTCGATGTCTTATCGCTGCGTTGCCGTTGAACACGATTACGAAGGGGTATTTACCGCTTATGGCAATCGAAGCCGAGCACCGCGCCATGGAGCAATTCCCGCCAGAGGGCTTGAAAACGGAGCGTGTCGTGCTGCGTCCGGCCAACAGTCAATACACCGGCGCGCTGCTGATCTACCGGCTCGCCAATCGCGCGCACCTCGACCGTTGGGAGCCGTTGCGAGAAGACTCCTTCTTCACCATGCAAGCCGCGAACGAACGCATGGCATTGATGGAAAACGCGATGTCCGCCGGCACCGCGCTGCATCTGCTGATTTTCTCAAGCGAACGGCGCCATGTGCTGATTGGCGACTGTCACTTTACGAACATCGTGCGGGGACCGCTCCAGGCATGTCATCTCGGCTATTCGATTGACCAGCGTTACGAGGGGCGCGGGTTGATGCACGAGGCGCTCGCTGCAGCGCTGGGCTTTATCTTCGATGCGTACCGGCTGCACCGTGTCATGGCGAGTTACCGGCCGGAGAACGATCGCAGCGGACGCCTGCTGGCCAGCCTCGGATTCGAGCATGAAGGGCTGGCCAAGGCGTATCTCAAGATCGACGGGCAATGGGCGGATCACGTGCTGACCTCGCTGGTGAATCCGAAAGATTGAGTGGTCAGACGCGGCGCAGCGCCAGCTCCGTCGATCAGCTATGCCCAAATGCCCGTATCACGTCGCGCGCGCTCCGCGATCGGCCTGCTCGTGCTCATCGCGAGCATCGACCATGAAATCCGGCGCGATCGTAAGCCAATTCATCGGGGATACGGATAGCCTGGCAATCCCCGATCCGAAAGGTTTTTGTGGTGTGTCTATCGACCATTATTTGTTTGTGCCATGTGATTTACGCTGCTTCGTCGGATACCCGCACCAGCACCTTGCCGAAATTGCGGCCGTCGATCATGTCGATGAACGCTTGCGGCGCGTTCTCCAACCCCACGGTGACATCCTCCAGATGCTTCACCTGACCCGCACGCAAAAAACCGCCGACATCGCGCAGGAAAGCGTCCCGATACTCAGGCAGGAACCCATAGTTGATATAACCGCGCACCGTCAGGCTGCGCGTCAGAATCGCGCGCATGGTCGAGGCAAGGCCATCATCGGCGTCAGCATTGTTGCCCGACGTTTGCGCCATCAATCCGCAGACGGGCACGCGGCCGTACTGATTGAGCAAAGGCAGCACAGCCTTCCACACCGCCCCGCCAATGTTCTCGAAATACACGTCGATACCCTTGGGACATGCATTCGCCAATTGATCGGCGAAGTCAGGCGTGCGATGGTCAATGGCGGCATCGAAGCCGAGTTCGTCCACCACATAGCTGCACTTCTTCGCACCGCCGGCGATGCCCACGACCCGGGCGCCGGCGATCTTGCCGAGTTGACCCACGAGCGAGCCCACCGGGCCGCTTGCCGCACCGACCACCACCGTCTCGCCGCTCTTCGGCTTGCCGATCGCCGCCATGCCGGCATATGCGGTGAAGCCCGGCATGCCAAGCACGCCGAGATAAGCGCGCGTTGCAATACCGTCTGCGGATAATGGGCTCAGGTCGCGGGCATCGGCTACCGCGTGGCTGACCCAGCCCGCGCTTACGAGTACCTGGGCGCCGGGCGGAAGTGTTGCGTCGTTTGATTCGATTACCGTCGCCACGCTCTCGCCCGGCATCGCCTCGCCGATCTGCGTGGGTTTCGCGTATGAACGCGCATCGTTCATGCGGCCGCGCATGTACGGATCGAGCGATAGATAATCGATGCGCAGCAGCACCTGGCCTTCGCCCGGCACGGGCATAGGCACTTCTTCGAGGCGGAAATCAGAGAGCGCGGCGCGGCCGCCGGCGGGACGCGAGGCCAACACGATTTGTCGAGCGGTAGCTGATGTCATGCGGTTTCTCCAGGATGCATCGTGGGGAAACTGAGCATATACGCGCTTGCGCAATCGCGCTTTGACGCACGGTTCGAAACGGATGATTCGCTTACATTCGCTTAATGTGTTTAAGCACGCGACGCGATGAACGCATCAATTTCCGCCGCATCCGGCGACGTCGCGGGTCCGTAGCGCGTCACGGCAATAGCCGCAGCGGCGTTCGCGCGACGAGCCGCCGTTCGTGCATCCGCACCGGTCGCCAGCGTGGCCAGGAACACGCCGGCATGAGCATCGCCGGCACCGTTGCTGTCGACCGCTTTCACCGCGAAGCCCGGCACATGGTCGCGTGTTTCGCCCACGCGCAGGTGACAGCCGGAGGCGCTATCGCGCACGATGGCGAGCGCGCCGGTTCTTAACCGCGCGATGATCGAGTCGAATGCTGCATCGAAATTGTCGGTATTGGCGAAGCGCAGCGCCTCTACCCGGTTGCTCGTCCAGATTGATACGACGGCCAGCATGCGCGCAAGCAACGTTGCATCGATAGCGTCGACAAGCGGTCCCGGATCAAAAGCCACGCGGGTTTCAGAAGGCAGATGCTCAAGCCAATCGACAAGCACAGCGCCCTTCTCCGCAAGCATCAGGCTATAACCGCTGACATAAACTATGTCGTGCGCGCTCACCGAGAGCGCGTCAAGCACGTGCCGCTCGAGCACGCTTTCCGCGCCCATGTGCGAGACGAACGTGCGCTCGGCGGATGCATCGACAATGGCAACGCACAAGCCGGTGTCCCGGTCCACGACTTCCGGCCCGGCAATCTCCACGCCTTCCAGGGCTAACACCTGACGCGCCATGTCACCGAAACGGCCATGCCCATGACCGCCCGGATACACCACGCGCATGCCGCTGCGACGCGCTGCGGCCATCACGTTGAAACCACCGCCTACTTCGAAGCTTGCGTTGTGCGCGAGCACGTCGCCGCCGGGCGCGGGCAGCGTATCGATCTGCATGACCAGATCGACGATCACCTGCCCGGTATGAATCAATCTCGATGCCTGCCGTGAGTCTGCTTGGGTCATGCTGTCTTCCAACGTTTAGCCGTACCGCGCGCGCCGCCAAGAAGCGCATACACGCCTGCTGCCACCACGAACGTCACGATCCATCCGAGGCCATTGCGTCCAAACCAGGAGTCCGCGAATATGCCGTGGATCGCACCCGTCGAGATGAAACAAAAACCAAGCACGATCGCCAGCGCCCACGCGCCGAATGCACGCCATTCAACGCCGCCTTTGTACCAGTACGCGCTGCGCGGGGAGACATCGAGCAAGTCGGTCGGTGAGTATTCCTGGCGATGGATCAGATCCACCACGAAGATACCGACCCACGCCGTGATAGGAACCGCGAGCAGCGAGATGAAGCCGATGAACGGACCGTAGAAGCTCCCGGCGATCAGCATGAAGTAGATCGAGCCAGCAAAGATCACCACGACGTCGACCACTACCGCCTGCACGCGTTTCACCTTCAGGCCAAGCGTGAGTGTCGTCAAACCTGCCGAATACACGGACAGATAATTGGACAGCAACAAACCGCCGAATGCCGTGACCAGGTAGGGAATAGCCATCCACGTAGGCAACATTTCGCGGATCGCGGCGATGGGGTCCGTGGCCGACGCGAGATGATCGTTGCCCACTGACAGCAGCGCGCCAAGCGTGACGAGAAGGATCAGCGGAATGCCCGCGCCGAACGCAGCCGACGCCACCAGCGCCGGACCCTTCACCGTAGGCGCCTGATAGCGCGACATATCGGCGCCTGCGTTAGCCCAGCCAATCCCCGTACCCGCTGCAATCGTGCCAATTCCGATGACGACGGCGCTCAACGGCGCAGGCGCTGCATTGAAAACAGCATGCCAGTCGATCGCCGTCGCGAGAAAGCCAGCCACCAGCAAGTTGAGCACGCCGAAGACATAGGTGGACCATTTCTGGATCACGAGCAGCGTAGCGTGGCCGAGCCCCGACACGATCATCGTCAGCACCACGAACACGGCGATGAACACAAGCGTCATCACCGGCGCGTTCTTGGCTTGCGCGGGCGTGCCGAACACAATGGTTGCGAGCGACAGCAGCACGTATGCGGCGGTGGTCGTATTGACCGTCTCCCAGCCGAGCCGCGACAACAGCGAGACAATGGTCGGCCCAATGTTGCCGCGCACGCCGAAGATCGCACGCGAAAGCGTGAGACTCGGCGCATGCCCGCGCCGCCCCGCGATCGAGATCACGCCGACGATCGCAAACGACCCCGCCGCACCGATTACCGCGACAAGCGCCGCCTGCCAGATAGCGAGATGCTGGAAAGCGACCAGCGTCGCGCCGAGCGGCAGTCCAAGAATGCTGATGTTGGCGGCAAACCAGACCCAGAAAAGCTGCAGCGGATGTCCATGACATTCGCCTTCCGGTACAGGTTCGATACCACGCGTCTCGACTTTACGAGCGCTGTTTGACGTGCGTGACGAAGCCATCTGAGTTTGATCTCCAGATTAAAGGGTACTGCAGGGGACCGCGAAAAGTGCGTTAAAGCGCGTTAGAGCGGGTCAGGCAGCCGCGGCGCGCAGTCCAAGCAAACGCTCGACGAGTGGCTCGAGATCGAGTGAGTTCACGCGCCGAATGGTCTCGATGGAAACCGCCGGCAGCGCCTCGTAACCCGCGCACGCGCCGAGGATCGCACCGAGCATGGCGGCGATCGTGTCGGTGTCGCCGCCCAGGCTCGCTGCAGCCCCCAAGGCGGCTTCGATCGTGCTACCTCGACTATCCAGATCAAAAGCCAGCGCGAACGTTGCCACAACCGATTCCTGCGACGCCACCGACGTCCCGATCACGTCATAGATCGTGTCCGCCACGTCGCTCCCGGCGCAGTTGCGCATCAGCTCGCGTGCATGGCGGATGCGCGGCGCAATGCGCCCGCCCGCAACCCAGAATCCACGGCTCTCGGCGGCCTCGGCCATCGAAATGCCGGCTTCCAGCGCTTCAACCAGGCTCGCGCCGTTCAGTCCGGCCGATACCGCCGCAGCCACCGCCGCCGCGCTCGAAATGCCAAGCGTGGTGTTGTGCGTCACGACACATGACTGCACGACGGCATCGATAAACAGGTCATGGCGACGCAGGTCAAACGCAATCCCGACGGGCGTCACGCGCATGGCCGCGCCGTTGGTCGTACCGAAACGACCCGTGCGCAGCGGATCTTCACCGGCGGCAATCCGCACGATGGCCTGTTTCGTCGATGGTCCGAGCAAGTCGAGCGAACCGCGCGCCTTCATGGACGCTTCCCACTCGATCAACGCACGCGCAAACGCCATCGGTTCGATCTTGCCGTGGCCGTCGGCCAGTAAATGCGCAACGAGGACCGCTTGTTCCGTGTCATCTGTGATGGAGCCAGCCCGAAGACCTGGCGCGATCGGTTGATCCGCAAACGCGTTTTCCAGTTTGTCGATCCGTCCGAACTGCTCGACGATGCGCTCGCGGCTCAGTGACTGGGTCGGCATGCCGAACGCGTCGCCGAGTGCGAGACCGTAGAAGGCGCCGCGTGCGCGATCCGCCAACGTGGGGTGATTCAAAAGCAAAGACGAAGACATCAGAATTCCAGGTGTAGTGCAAAAAAAGTCGGGTCCAGCAAGCTCACGACATACTCGATAATCCGTTCATCCCGGTCCCGTGTGAGCCGTCGCGAACGCAGGAACGAGGTGCCGGCGCGACGCTTGAGCAGGCGTGCATCGGCCGCTTCCAGACCGACCACTTCGGCCCACTGCTCGCCGTGATGCGGCACCATGCCGTGCTCGATCAACGTCCGGTTCAGCGAGCCGCCTACCAGCCCTTCCAGCGGCAAAGCCGCGAGGTCGTCGTTGAACGGCAGGCGGCTGCGCTCGAGCGAAATGCACTGCGCGTCGGCGTCGGCGCCGATCACGCGCATCCGGTCGATCGCCACGAAGGCGGTGCGCTCAAGCTTCAGCTCCTGCGCAAGCGTCTCGTCTTCGATCAGCGCAATCTGCAGCAAACGGGTCTGCGCGCCGCCCGCTTTTTCTATCGCGGTGGTCCAGCCGAGCGCGCCGTCTATCGCCTGACCGTTGAACGTCACGAACGAACCGATACCGCCCTTGCGCGTGATCAAACCGCCGCTGGTCAGCAGGTCGAGCCCCTTGCGAACAGTGTTACGGCTGACCGCGAAGCGCTCGACCAATTCGTTCTCGCTTTCCAGTTGCTGCCCGAATGGCAGACGCCCGGTGAGGATGTCCTGCTCGATCGTGGCGGCAACCATATGTGCCTTCGAGCGCCCGACCTCTGCGGTTTTTACTGCTCGTTTAACCATGGTGTGACTCCTGTGCCGATGAGTTCTGGAAGTCCAGTCTCTGCAAAAGCACAAGTATGCACATGTTTTGCTAAAAAGCGGTGCACGAAACCTGATTGAAAGCGACAGGGGCGCGCGCTGCCATAGTCCTTGATGCTTGTTCCTTTTATGAACCTTTAAAAAGAACATGTAGGAACATGTACAGAATTTAAGACGTCATATTGCGATGGTCAAGCGGGAATTGATGAGGGGAAACCCTTGGGGTTGCGCCAGATGGTTGTCGGGCAACGAAGTGCGCGGCAGGCGGGTGCCAAGGAAAGGGCCGGTCTCGGCTCCTTCCCTTTTTTAGGACCGTGCTTTGGCCGGCGTCCGGCCAATCTCACGCAAACGGTCGATACCCTCGTGTATGGCGAAGGTGTTTTGCGTTCCGTCTCGAAGTCGCAGCGACACCGTTTCGTCGCGCAGGTCGCGGGCGCCCACCGTGATAAATACGGGGATTCGCTGTTCGCGTGCATCGACGATCTTTCGTTCAAGCCGTTCAGGCCTGTCGTCGAACACCGCCCTTAAGTCCGCTTCGTCCAGCAAGTCCATCACGCGTTGTCCATAGCCCGCGCTCGCATCGGACACCGTCGCGACCGTCACCTGATCGGGCGAAAGCCACAGGGGCAGCCAACCTTCGTGGTGTTCAAGGAGCATGGCAATAAACCGCTCCATGCTGCCCAGGACCGCGTGATGAATCATCACCGGGCGAAGGTGTTCGTTCTCGAAAGAGACGAAGCTTGCATCGAGACGATCTGGCAAGACGAAATCAAGCTGGATCGTGCCGCATTGCCAGCTGCGCTCCCGGCTATCCGTAAGATGGAACTCAAGCTTCGGGCCATAGAAAGCCCCTTCTCCCGGACGCACATCGAACGTCAGGCCGGCGCAAGCCGCGGCCTTCGCCAGCGCCTCCTCCGCCCGATCCCAGAGCGCATCATCGCCTGCCCGCTGATCCGGACGCGTAGCCAGTTGCACGCGGAACGTCGAGAAGCCAAGGTCTGCATAGACCACTCGAAGCAAGTCGCAAAACCGCCCGACCTCGACTTCCACCTGATCTTCCGTGCAGAAGACATGGGCGTCGTCTTGCGTGAAAGCACGCGTGCGTTTCAACCCCTCCAGCGACCCCGAAGGCTCGTCGCGATGGCACGCGCCAAACTCGCTGTATCGGATCGGCAGGTCGCGATAAGAACGAATACGTTGATTGAAAATCTGCACATGACACGGACAGCTCATGGGTTTCAGGCAATAAGGCTGGTTTTCATGAGCTTCATCCTGACTGCCGTTCACCGAATACATGCCGGCCTGAAATTTCTCCCAATGCCCGCTGCGCTCCCAAAGCGAACGCGCCAGCAGTTGCGGCGTACGCACTTCGCGAAACCCCGCGCCTCGCATTCGACGCCGGATGTAATCCTCCACTACGCGATAAAGCTCCCACCCACGCGGATGCCAGAACACCATTCCGGGTCCTTCGTCCTGCTGATGGAACAGGTCGAGCTTGTTGCCTAACTGCCGATGATCGATATTGTCCACAATGCTCTCCGTTAAGTTCAAGGGCCGTAACGGACGTGGTGGGCTGCACAATGCAAAAGGCCCCGTCCGTTTCCGGCGGGGCCTTCTGAAAAACGTACCTCGATACTTTATCGCGCACGGCCTCCAGACGACCCGCCTGAGAAGGTGGTCGTGGTGGTTGTGGTAGTTGCGGTCGTGAGGGCGAAGAAGTGTGAGTTCATGGTGCAAACAATAAAGGGCTTTAGGGTCCGCCGTCAACATCGTTATTGAAGAGCGGTGAATCGCCAAGCGACGCGAACCCGGACGTTTGAAAACACGTACCCGGTTCGCGCCGGCTTATATGCCGAGCTTATCTGCTACGTCAAGCCAGCACCGTCACTGGCGCAACCGCAGCCGGATCGCTGATACTCGGTCGACCGTTTTCAACGTGACCAGCCAGACGACGCAAGAACGTGGGATCGTCGTTGCTGGTGACGCTCAGGTCGTACCAGTGATGACTCGCGGCCAGAACCCACGACTCTCCCATCGACCCCAGCGACGGCACTAATACTTGACGCGGCTGTGCACCGTAGGCGTTATCGACCACCGATAAGCGCGCAATGCCGCGGCCCCGGTTCGTGAACTTCAGGGACACATTGCCGTTCGCGACATCGTATTGCGCCGCCAATTCGGGATCAGCCGGCGGATTGGTCGCACTACCGCTACCCGGCGGCGTCAACGTACCGGCAAACTCGCGTACGAACCCGTTCGGACCATAGACCGTGAACGCATAGATGCCCGCCGTCCTGTTGATGTCGAAGCTGTCGCGCAAGGTCTTGCCCGCTTCGACCGTATAGCGCCACGGGCCATCGGTGCGGTTCGATGAATAGACATAGAAGTGCGCGCCCTGCGAACCGGTATTGGCGAAATGAAGCGTCAGCTGCTTGTTGCCCCCGTCGAGACTGCTTTGTACATACAGCTCGTACGGCAGCGCACGGGCGAAGCGTGTACCGGGTTCCTGCGGATCGATCACGCCCGGCACCGCCGGCACCGTGGGCGCGGGTTGCGTGGCGCATTGATTATCCGCAATCGTCTTGTAGTTGCTGGTGTCGGGCAGCACCGGCATCTGCGCATCGGGCGTGCGGAAATCGAAGGCGGCGGTCAGGTCGCCACAAACCGCGCGACGCCACGGCGTAATGTTCGGCTCCATCACCCCAAAGCGCGTTTCAATAAAACGAATCACCGACGTGTGATCGAACACTTGCGAGCAAACAAAACCTCCCTTGGTCCAGGGCGAAACAACCGTCATGGGCACGCGCGGGCCGAGGCCGTACGGCAGGCCGTCGGCGGTGTAGCTGCCGCCGCGTCCCGGATTGACAACCGTGTGCAGTTCGCCCTCGGTTGTCACCGTCGACAAACCTTGCGCCCGCGACATGGGCGGCTGCGGCGGCACGAGGTGATCGAAGAAACCATCGTTCTCGTCGTACATGATGAACAGCACCGTCTTGCTCCAGACTTCCGGATTGGACGTCAGCGCATCCAGAATCTGCGACGTATATTCCGCACCATACGCCGGCGTGTATTTCGGATGCTCCGAGTACGCTGCGGGCGGACACAACCACGATACTTGCGGCAATTTATTCGCCAGCACGTCGGCTTTCAGGTCGTCGATCGTACGCACGGCGTTCGCGCGCAACTGTAGTGAAGAGCCCTGCGGCGCATTGATGATATTCGCAAAGTTCTGCAGCACGTTGGTGCCGTAATTGCCATTCAGCGGGTCGGCGCCAGTCAGGCCTTGCTGATAGATCTGCCACGAGATACCGGCAGCTTCCAGACGTTCCGGATAGGTCGTCCACGAGAGCAGCTGATACTGCGGCGGACCGTCGCCATCCACAAAATCGTTATTGTCGAGCAGCGGGCCACCTTGCGTGCCGGTCGGATCGACCATGCCCGTCATGAGGTAGGCGCGGTTTGGATGCGTCGGGCCGGGCAGCGAGCAGAAGTAGGCATCGCAGACGGTGAAGGCATCGGCGAGCGCGTAGTGAAACGGAATGTCGCTGCGCAGGTGATAACCCATCGTCATGTCCGTCTTGTACGCGGGCCACTGGTCGTAACGACCGTTATTGATCGCATAGTGCGTCGGGTACCACGAGTGATCGAGATCGCCGATGCATTGCGCGCTGGTCGTCAGCGTATTCAGGTGAAACGGAAGCACCGGTTTCGTCGGATCTTCCTTCGACGGCTGGAACCATACCGGCTGCCCGCTGGGTAACGGGATCGGGAAGCGGTCGTTGTACCCCCGCACGCCCCGCATGTGGCCCATGTAGTGATCGAAGGAACGGTTTTCCTGCATGAACACAACAATGTGCTCGACATCATTGATCGATCCGGTGCGCCGTGACGCCGGAATGGCAAGCGCTTTGCGAATCGATTCGGGGAATACCGTCAGCGCGGCAGCGGCGCCGGCTGAAGTAGCAACGGTCTGCAAGAAGCGGCGGCGACTATTCAATGTCATTTTGATTCACCTCGTGGCGTCATGATAGGTGCGGCAATGGCGTCCCGCTCGAAAGACTCGATCAGGATGGGGATTTTTATTCACTGGAGAGCGTCGCTCAGGGCGTCATTCGGACGTGTCAGGCGCGGAGTGAAGGACAGGTGCAACCTGCTGCGCGTCCGCCGCGAGGCTTGCCTGAGCGGCAGCAATGGGACTGCTCGCGGCCTGGCTATCGGTTGGTGCCGCCAGCACAAGCGGCTCGACCGCGCTGGCTGGCAACGATGTATTGGCAGAAGCTCGAGTGGCGCTGGCGCTTGCCTGATCGTCTGGTCCGCAGGCGGTAAGCGCCAGCGTTGCTAAAGCGAATAACGCGGTTCGTCTCATGATGTCTCCGCTTGTGGGGGATACGCGCAAACGTTTCCGTTGCATCGCGGACGCCAGTCTGAAGACGCTTCAAGAAAATTTTGTGAAATATCTGGTAAGGGCCGAGAAAGCGGGCCAATGCGCCAAATACTGTCAATTTGCTTACGTATTGCATATTGGGAAATCAGAAACTAGTTGCATAGCGAATCATTTTCTCCTAGAGTATGTTCATGTTCGATCACTGCATTTACTTCAACACAACGGCACTTGCGCGAAGCCTCGAGCGCGAGTGGGCGAACGCGTATAAGGCGTTTGGCCTGACGCCGCCGCAGGGATTCATGCTGCGTGCGGTGCTGGCGAAGCCCGGCATCGTGCAAAGCGAGTTGGCCTATGAACTCGCCATCTCACGGTCCACTGCAACGCGGACGCTGGACGGTTTGCAGAAGTTGATGTTTATCGAACGCCGGCTTACCGCATCCGACGGACGTGAGACCGCGATTCATCCCACTGGCGACGCGTTGCAAATCAAGGATGCGTTGAACGCTGCAAGTGCCGCGGTCACCAAACGTTTGAAGGCTGAACTCGGTGAGGAACGCTTTGCGACTACAGTCGCAAGCGTGAAAGATGCACGGTCGAGCCTCGACTGATTTTTTTCCTAAATAGTTGTATAGCGAACTAATTGGAGATGGAAAATGCCGATTCTAAACGTGAAGGTAAGCATTGAAAAATCACCCGAGGCCGTTGCGGCCATATCGGACATGTTGCTTGAACTGACCTCCAGTATCCTGGGCAAGAAGCGGGAGGTGACGGCGATCGCCATTCAGTTCATCGACCCGGATAGCTGGGTGATCGGTGGCCGGCTGTTAAGCGAGCAGAAAAAATCCAGCTTCTATTTCGATATCAAGATCACCGACGAAACGAATACGAAGGACGAGAAAGCACGGTATATCTCAGCTGTTTATGAAGGGTTCGGCCGGATATTGGGTGATCTGCATGAAGAGAGCTATATCCATGTTGAAGATGTCAGGGCGGCCTCGTACGGGTACGGCGGGCGCACGCAGGAGTACCGCTACCATCACTGAATCTTTCGCTCGTACCGGTGGACAACTGGCTCTGCCGGCGTTGCGCCGGTGTTCTGCCAGCGCGAGCGAAACATCATCGATGCCCCGCAGGTGTCGTCACGTCACCCTCGGAACCTTCCGCAAACGGGTGCAAACCCGGTTCATAGAACAGTGCAAACAACTCCGATTGCGAGCCAATGCCGAGCTTGGAATAAATATGTTTCTTGTGTGCGCGGACCGTCTCGAACGAAATGGTCAGTTTCTCCGCAATCGCACGCGATGAGAACCCGCTCAGCGACAACATGGCGACTTCAATCTCGCGTGCCGTCAATGCGCCGCGCCCGCTCTTCTCGGTGAGCATGCCGAACCGAGCAGGCAGGTCATGCTGCCCGCCCTCCGCAGCTTCGGACGCCCCCGGCACCGCGCCAAAATTTTCATATCGCAAGCGCTGCTGCATTAACGCAAGAACCCACGGCGAGAACAACGTCAGCAATGCGACTTCACGCTCGTCATAACGGCGCATATTGCCGAGTGAAAATCCCATGGTGTAATTGGCGTCGATCAAGACATTGAAGTGCACTTCGTCGCCAACAATGTTCTTTCTGAAGTAGCGTTGGTAGTACTCCGTCATCTTGAAGTTATCGGGCGCGACATCGGCAAGCGTGTAGAAACCGGAGACGCGCTGCTCAAAGGCCGCCAGATAGAACGGATCGAGTTGGTAAAGCGCTGCCAGATAATCCTGGAACAGCAGGTCGATCTTGCCGTCGGGCAACGCCTGTTCCGCGCAGACCAGCGGCGGTCCATTGCGGGCGAAACGCAGCGCGACCCAACTATCGAAGCTGATATGCCGCTCGAGCACCCGAGTGAGGCGAGCCCAGAAATGCGGCCCGTCCAGTGCGTCGATGGCTGAACCGATCTCTCTATGGAACGCGAGATCATGCCATTGGAACTCCATCGTCTCCTCCGGTAAGGGTAACCCTGGTGGGTAATTTCTGGACAAAAATAATGCCTTGATAATAGTCCGGACGAAAACGTGGGCACCCGAATAATGCCCTTGAAAGGTATCTGGAAGGAGACGGATTTAATGCACGCAGAACTCGCACAACTCGCGCTGATCGACGGCGATGTCGGGCACAACACGCGCAAGGTCATCGAAACAATCGGCCGCGCCGATGTCCCCGGAGGCACGAAGCTGATCGTATTCCCCGAAGCAACACTGTCCGGTTTTCCGATGCAAGACAACGTCGCGGACGTCGCGCAGTCGCTTGACGGCCCCGCACTGACCAGCGTACGCGACGCCGCGCGGCGCGCCGGGGTATCGGTCGCGGTGGGACTGGCCGAACGCGAAGGCGCGCGATTCTATAACACGACCGTATTGGTCGACGACAAAGGCGAGATTGCGCTGCGTTACAGGAAGACTCACTTGTGGGCATCGGACGTGGGCGTGTTCACGCCGGGCGATCGCTTCGAAACCTGCTTGTGGAACGGCATCACGGTCGGACTGCTGATCTGCTACGACATCGAGTTTCCCGAGACCGCCCGTGCACTCGCCGCCCTCGATGCCGACCTGCTGATCGTCACCAACGGCAACATGGATCCGTTCGGCCCGGTGCATCGGCGAGCCATCACCGCGCGCGCGATGGAAAACCAGATGTTCGCGCTCATGGTGAATCGTTGCGGCACAGGCGACGACAACCTCACCTTCCCCGGTGAATCCGCGCTCGTCGATCCCTTCGGTGAGATCGTCAGCGCGGCAGGCGCGCAAGAAACACTGCTAGGCGTTGATATCGACTTCAAGCGGCTGGAGGCCAGCCGTGAGCACTATCGTTATTTGAACGACGCACGCGTGCCGCTCGGACTCACGCCGATCGACCACGCGAACGGATCACGTGCGCTTGTAATCGACGAGCGCCGACGCCTTATCAACGAAGACTGAAGTTTTCAGCAGTTCCGTAGCACATGAATCGTCCGGTGCCCGTGCTCCGGACGCGCCCGCCCACGCCTGTCGAAAGTCCCGGAGATACCATGCAAGACTCGTCCGTAGCCGAGCAATCGCACCTGAAACGCACACTCGGCTTGCCGTCCGTATTGTTGTTCGGCCTGGCCTATATGGCGCCGCTGATCGTATATGGCACCTATGGCGTGCTCGCCAAAGCAAGCGATGACACTGCCGCACTTGCCTACTTACTTGCCCTCGTCGCCATCGCCTTCACGGCGCTCAGCTACGGCAAGCTCGCAAGGCTCTACCCTGTCGCCGGCTCCGCTTATACCTACACACGCAAGACCTTCAATGCGCATCTGGGCTTCCTGGTCGGCTGGGCAACGCTGCTCGACTATTTCTTCCTGCCCATGGTGATCTGGCTGATCGGCGCGGCTTATCTGAACGCCGCGTTCCCGACCGTGCCCACCTGGATCTGGATCGTCGCGTTCATCGTCTTGACGAGCGCGTTGAATATTGTGGGGATTGAACTGGCCGCGCGCTTTAACATTGTGCTGATGGTCGTGCAATTGGCCATTGTCGGTTTGTTCGTCGTGCTGTGTTGGCACTATGCATCAGCTGCGGCGGGTCCCGGCGGAATCGCGTTGGCGGAACCGTTCTTCAAAGGACACGTTCCGTTCGCCTCCACCATGGCCGGCGCCGCCATTGCCGCGTATTCGTACCTCGGCTTCGACGCGGTATCCACGCTCACCGAAGAGACAATCGACCCGAAGAAAAACATGCCGCGCGCCATCTTGTGGATCGCGTTGATCGGCGGCGCGATTTTCGTCCTGGCTGCTTACACGATGCAGCTTGCGCACCCGGGCGTGGAATTCAAGGACACCGATTCGGCCGCGTTCGAAGTCGCCAAGATGATTGGCGGCGATATCTTCGTGACCGTCTTCCTGGCCGGCCTGATCCTCGCGCAGTTCGCGTCGGGCATCTCGGCGCAGGCGAGCGTCGGGCGTCTGCTTTACGCCATGGGCCGTGATGAAATCCTGCCCAAGCGCGTGTTTGGTTTCATCCATCCGAAGTTCAAGACCCCGGCGATCAACATCGCGATTGCGGGTATTGTGGGTTTGATTGCGCTGAAGCTGGACGTGGCGACGTCAACGTCGTTCATCAACTTCGGCGCATTTCTCGCGTTCACCGCCGTCAATCTTTGCGTGGTCAGGATTTACTTGTCGGGCAATCATGGCGACAAGAAGATTGGCGTGATCGGCGGATTGGTGTTTCCGCTGATCGGTGCGGTCGCGGATATCTGGCTGCTGGCGAGCCTCGAAAAGACCGCGCTTGTGCTAGGCGCGATCTGGTTCGTGATCGGGCTCGTGTACCTGTGCTGGATCACGCGCTTGTTCCGGCAAGCCCCGCCGGAAGTGGCGGTTTAAAGCGAGCGTCGGCCCGGTCCAATCAACCAAAATGGGTTGGGTATAAGTAAAACCTAAGCGGCGTGGCCTGTGGGCCCGAGGAAGATAGCCTCGCCGAAAAGATCAGGACGCCGTTACAATGCCATTGACAGGCTCATTGGATCGCACTGCAGCAACGTTTAGCGGGGCTGCGTAGCCAGATCGGGGAAATGACCGGTAGCGCGCGAGCCCGGATCGTCTTCAGGAAAGCAGACTGGCCGGCACTGAGAGGATCTATGTTCAATGACATGTTCCGCGTAGTGAATGGACCGGATGGGCGTCATTTCTATGTCCATACCGACAGCATGCCCGTGGCGGTGCTTCTCATCGCCGCGTTGTTCCTGGCGATTCTGTTGTCCAGCGCGCTCTGCTACTACATCACGCGCTTTATCTTGCTGAAGATCGTCGCCCATCTTGCGCGTGGGGAGCGCCGCAAGTGGCTGCGTGCCGCCGAACGCCGCAAGGTGTTTCATCGGCTGGCGCCACTGGTGCCTGCGGGCATCATCTATATCTCAGCGCCGTTGCTAACCGGCGTGTCGTTTCCGGTCATTTCCGCGCTGGGTCGCCCGGTGGAGACGCTAGCGGCATGCTTCATGGTGGTAACCATTCTGCGCGCCGCCTTCGCGTTCCTGGGCAGCATTGAAGATCGCTATAGTCATTTCCCCTTTGCAAGCCAGAGGCCGATCAAAAGCTTTCTGCAGATAGCCGCCATTTTCCTGTACGTGCTTGCGCTGATTGCCGCAGTGTCGTTGCTGTTGCATAGATCGCCCGCGAATTTCCTCACTGGCGTGAGTGCGATGACTGCGCTGCTGATCATCATCTTCCGCGATTCGTTGCTAGGGTTTGTCGCCAGCATTCAACTGGCCGCCTACGACATGCTGCGCGTGGGCGACTGGATCGAAGTACCTGGATTCGTGGCTGACGGGACGGTCATCGATATCGCGCTGAACACAATCAAGGTCCAGAATTTCGACAATTCCATTGTCATGCTGCCGAGCTATGTGTTGCTGACCAACAGTGTCAAGAACTGGCGTGGCATGGAGGAATCCGGCGGACGGCGGGTCAAGCACGCAATTCACCTGGACATTGAGAGCATCAGGTTTTGCGACGACGAATTGCTCGCCAACCTGAAGGAGAGCGTAGCCTTCCAGGTGCCGTTCGCCGTGCCGGACGATGGACATCGCCTGACCAACCTTGGGATGTTTCGCGTGTATCTGATGGAGTACTTTCGGCAATACCCGGCGATCCGAAAAGACATGCCGCTGGTGGTTCGACAGTTGCAATCCACCAACCAGGGCCTGCCGCTGGAAGTATTCCTGTTCGTGAATGAGACGAACTGGGAATCGTACGAACAAATCCAGTCGGATATGTTCGACCACGTCTATGGCATCTTGCCGCTGTTCAATTTGCGCGTCTGGCAAATGCGCTAGAAGGCGCCGGCATGGAGTCCGGTCGCCCTCCGTTATCCGGCCAGCCCCTCGACAATGCATACGACGACGGTAAAAGCGCCAATGCAGGCCGCAAGAGTGGCTGCTGCCTTCGCAAAAGGGGTCATGCCGGCCTCCAGAATCGGTAAAGGGAAACGCATTTTATATTGAAATGAAAGCAAAAAGAAATAATTGTATTAATTGAAAGATAAAAATCGAGGCTGCCCGCAAGGCTCTATTAACGTCAATTTACGGAAGATATTTAAGTATCCTGACTACTTTCCGAACGCCAAAAGGCCGGACTGGCGTGCATCAAGATATGCGTCCGGCGTTTCCCATCGACACGCGATTAGCCACCGGGCGTCTCTTTGCCCCAGTCAATCCAAACCACCTCCCCTTGCCTATCTTATTTTTAGACGGTATCTTGGCGGGGTTCTAATCGCTAGCGCGGGAGAGACTGTCACGGCAACATGGTGACGGCGCCGACGGAGCAACCGCCCCGGAAACTCTCAGGCCCAAGGACCGCGCAGCAGGAACATCTGGAGAGCGGCGCTTTAATGCGCCCACCGACGGGGATGTCGTGCGTGCAACGCCACGACTGAAACTCTCAGGTAAACGGACAGATGGGGCATAGACGCCGGTTATCCCGGCGATGCCCAACTTCCATCTGGACCTTGTCATGTCACGAATCGCCATCATTGGCGCCGGTATTACCGGTGTCACGACTGCTTACGCCCTCGCCGAACGCGGCCACGACGTCACCGTTTTCGAGCGTCACCGGTATGCCGCGATGGAAACATCATTCGCAAACGGCGGCCAGCTTTCCGCCAGCAACGCCGAGGTCTGGAACAGCATGGCCACCGTGCTCAAGGGCCTGCGCTGGATGTTCACGCGCGACGCACCGCTGCTGCTCAACCCCGCGCCGAGTTGGCACAAGTATTCGTGGATGGGCGAATTCCTGCGCCAGATCCCTAACTACCGGGCCAACACCATCGAGACAGTGCGCCTTGCCATCGCCGCGCGTGAGCATCTGTTCGGGATTGCCGAGCGTGAAGGGATTGACTTCGACCTCGAGCAGCGCGGCATCCTGCATATGTACCAGCAGAAAAAGGCGTTCGACGCCGCCGCGAAAGTGAACCTGCTGCTGCAATCGGGCGGCCTTGATCGGCGAGCGGTCACAGGCGACGAAATGCGCGCGATCGAGCCCACATTGCAAGGCGATTTCCACGGTGGATTTTTCACGCCGTCCGATTCGACCGGCGACATCCACAAGTTCACGCGCGGTCTGGCCGAAGCCTGCGAGCGGCGCGGCGTGCGCTTTCATTACGACACGCAGATCGCGAATATCGAGCAGCGCGGCGACGGCCCGTTCGCCATGCGCGTGCTGCACGGCGGCAGCGAGGGTGACGAGCAGCAACATGGCTTCGAGCGCATCGTGGTGTGCGCGGGCGTGGCAAGCCGGGAGATTGCATCGATGCTCGGCGACCACGTGAACATCTATCCGGTGAAGGGGTATTCGATCACCGTGTGCCTGGACGACGCTGCGAGCCGCGAGGGTGCGCCGTTGGTCAGCCTGCTCGACGAGAGTGCGAAGATTGTCACGAGCCGGCTTGGCGCTGATCGTTTTCGCGTAGCGGGTACAGCTGAAATCAACGGCTTTAATCGCGATATCCGCTCGGACCGGATAGCACCGCTCGTCGACTGGACGCGCCGCTATTTCCCGGGTGTCGCGACATCGCGCGTGATTCCGTGGGCAGGCTTGCGGCCGATGCTGCCAAGCATGTTGCCGAAGGTTGGAAGCGGCAAGCGTCGCGGCGTGTTCTACAACACGGGGCATGGACACTTGGGGTGGACGCTGTCGGCTGCGACGGCGCATAGCATTGCCGAGCGCATGTAGGTTTGCAGGAAAGGCCCCGCCAAGCCGGCTTACGCGAATTGGGCCGCACTCGCGCGCAGCGGACGCTCGACCGGTGCATCAAGCACCAGGCGACCGAACTCCTGCGCCGCCAGCGTGGGCTCGCCCTTGCCCCAGAGCAGCCTGAATTCCGCTTCCGGCAGGGGCGGTAAACCGTACTGCCCGTCGACAACCACAATGCCCGGCTCCAGGTCATCGCGCGTCAGCGGCGTAATCGCGAGCCCCGCCATCACGGCGGCGCGAATACCCGACTGACTCGACGATGTAAACGCGACATGCCAATCCACCGGCAAGCCATCGAGCGCTTCCAGCGCGACTCGCCGATTCACACACGGCGCAGGAAAAAATGCGAGCGGCAGCGGCGCCCCCGTGCGCGCTTCGAACGATTCGGCGGCCGCCCAGACGAACCGCGTTCGCCGCAACACGATGCCTTCAGCGTCCCGATCCGTTTCCCCGTGCACGCACAGCACCACGGCAAGATCCAGTTCGTGCGCGGCAACCATCGCCTGCGAATCGAGGCTCATGCCCACGCTCACATCTAGCCGCACGTTGGGAAATGCTCGAGAAAATTGCGTCAGCAAAACGGGGAGCCGCTCACCCATGAAAATATCCGGCGCTCCAAAGCGCACGACTCCCGAAGCCGGAGACGATTGAAAACGCTGCGTGACTGCATCCATCGCATTCAGGATTTGCATCGCGTAACGCAAGAAATCCTCACCATCTTCGGTCAGCGTCAGACTGCGCGTGGTGCGATATAAAAGCGGCCGGCCCACTTCTTCTTCAAGCCGCCGTATTTGGTGACTGATCGCGGATTGCGTGAGGTTCAGGCGTCGCGCCGCCTTGGTAAAACCACCGGCTTCCGTGACAGCAACAAACGCGCGCAGGAGGGCAAGATCGAGGTTCATGGTCGGAATCAATGATGACGAAGCTTAATCAATGATAGTAAATTAAATCATTTCCATCATAAAGCAAGCGCGCCGAGAATAAATCTAACGACTTCTTCCGGTAGCCTGCCATGGGTATTTCGCCTAGCGTTTCGCCTCGCTTAGCCAATCAACTGGCTGTCACGCTGCTGCTGAGCGCCGTGATCGCTGCGACCTACGGGTTCGGCGTTTATCTCTTTCCTGTCGTCTTGCCGCAGATGAAACAGGACATCGGCTTCGACTATGAACAGGCCGGCTACATCACGGCCGCACGGCAACTGGCCAATGTCGCGATGGCGCTGTTGTCCGGGCTCGCTGCCGCGCGTTTTGGAGCGGCCAGGGTCGTGCTCGTGGCGACCGCGTTATCGGCGATGGACCTCGCGGGCCTCGCCTTCGCCAAGAACACATGGATGATGGGCGCCGCTCTCGTCACGCTCAATGCCTGCGCTGCTGCGACCTGGGTCCCGATGATGGCGCTGATCGCGCCGTTGATCGATGCGCGCCATCAGGCGAAAGCGATCGGGGTGATTGGCAGCGGCACGAACTACGGCGTCTTGCTGAACGGGTTGATGGTGCCGGCGTTGCTGGCGTCATGGGGCTGGCGCTCCGTCTGGCTCGTGAGCGCAGTGCTGACCGCCGTGTTGAGCGGTGTGATCGTACTCGTGTTTGCACGGCTTGGCGGTACGCCGGCCTCACAGCCGCGCGTTACACCACCGCGTCAGGCCAAGCGCCCGAACGAGCGCCTTGGGCTGCGGCGCATGCTCGCCAGACAATTCCTGCTGGTTTACGCCATGGCACTGCTATGCGGTTTTGCCGGTGTCCCGTTCATCACCTACTTCTCAGCTTATTCGCACGACGACCTGCATCTGGGCCTCGATGTAACAGCGCACGCGTGGGCGCTCGTGGGGCTGGTCGGCGTGGTGAGCGGGCTGGTGCTCGGTATGATCGGCGATATGCGCGGCACGCCTGATCGAAACGGGCACACGCAGCGAGATGGCATGCGTACCGCGCTGGTTAGCGCGGGGGTCCTGCTTTTGTGCGCGTCGCTGATCGCCGCATCGCGCCCGGGCGGTTATGCGCTGATGGTCGCGGCGGTCGCGTTAGGCTTTTCGTTCTTCCCGATCTTCGGCTTGCTGCACGCGTATGTCGGCAAGACAAGCGCGCCCGCTCTCGCCGCGATGGTATGCGGAATCTGCGAAGCGGCGTTTGGCGTGGGCGGGGCGTTGGGAAACGTGCTGGGTGGATTATGCAAGACGGTATTCGGCTCGTTTCAACCGGTGTACGCGTTGGCATCGGCCGCGTCGATCATCCTTGTCGGACTGGCATTCCTCGTGCCGAACACGCGGCGCTCCACGCCAGTTTGCACAAGCAGTCTCGCCAATTCGCGGTGATGGCATGGTGCGCGAAACCGCTTCTACAGGAGTGAATGAGCAACGCAGGGATAAGAACCACGGCCGCCTGATTTCGAGCGATCATCCCCGCTCTTCGAACGCGCGACGCAAAGACAATGCAATGCCTTGCGCGGCCCGCTTCACTTCATCGAGCGCAGGAAAGGTCGGTGCCACACGCAGATGCCGATCGCGTGGATCGAGACCATGGGGGAACGCCGCGCCTGCGGGCGTCATTGCAATGCCCGCTTCGGCGGCCAGCGCGACCGTGCGTTGCGCGAGCCCGTCGGGAGTATAGAGGCTGATGAAATACCCTCCTTGCGGGTCGGTCCAGGACACGCCCGGCAGATCCGCAAGGATCTCGCTAAAGGTCGTTGTCACGGCGTCGAACTTGGGTCGCAACAGCGCCCTGTGATGCGCCATCAAGCCCTCCAATGTCTGCCGGTCGCGCAGAAACCGTACATGCCGGAGTTGATTGAGCTTGTCCGGTCCAATGGTCCTGACAGACGAGCAACGCTGCCACCAGTCGACGTTACGCCGCGACGATGCAACGAACGCCAACGCAGCGCCGGCAATAGTGATCTTGGACAGCGACGCGAACATCAACGCCCGGTCCGGATGCCCCGCTGCCGCGCAAGCCTCGATCATGTTCAACGTAGTGTGCTTCTGCTGCGTCAGGTGATGGAACCGGTACGCGTCGTCCCAGAACAGGCGAAAGTCGGGCGCGGCGGTTTGCATCGAGGCGAGACGGCGAATCGTATCGGCTGAGTAGATTTCTCCGGTCGGATTGCTATAGAGCGGCACGCACCAGATGCCCTTGATAGCCGGATCCGCGGCGACCTGTGCTTCAACAAAATCCATATCGGGGCCGTTGCCGGTCAGCGGTACCGGGATCATGCGCACGCCCAACGCCGCGCAGATCGCGAAATGGCGGTCGTATCCCGGCACGGGGCAAAGGAACGCGATGTCACCCGCGTTACGCCACGGCGTGCCGTCAGCCATGCCATGCAGGATGGCGAATGCCACGGCGTCATGCATCAACTCGAGACTTGAATTGCCCGCAGCCACCACCTGCTCCGCGGTAACCCCGAGCAGATCGGCGCCGAGCTCACGAGCTTCGGGAAGGCCCAGCGCATGACCATAATTGCGGCAATCGATGCCATCGCGCGACGTGAATTCGCCCGCTTTCAGCGCGTTGGCCAGTGGCTCCGAGCACAGGTCGAGCTGTTCCGAGGACGGCTTTCCACGGGTCATATCGATTTTTATTCCGAGCTTCCTGAAGTCATCGTAGGTTATCGACATCGTTTCTTTTCCGGCGTTCTCGCGTTGAGGGAGGCTCAGTATGCAAGGCCTGTTGGATTCAGGAAAGCGAGTTATATTGAAGACTTCGTTCAGATTTTCTGATACCTCCGATACGTCCGATACCAATGAAAACCTTCGACCTTGATGCGCTCTCCATGTTCGTCGCCATTGCCGACACAGGCAGCTTCCTGCGCGGCGCGGCGCTCGTGCATCGTTCGCAATCCGCCGTGAGTATGCAGATCAAGTCGTTGGAGACGTCATTAGGCAAGCCCTTGTTCTCACGCAAGCCGCGCAACCTCACGCTGACGCAGGACGGCCATGTGCTGCTCGCGTACGCGCGGCGTTTGCTTGCCCTGCGTGACGAAGCCTGGGCATCGATTGTTCGCCCGGACGTCAGGGGGCGGGTGGCAATCGGGGTACCGGACGACTACGCGTCGTCTCTCCTGCCCTCCGTGTTGAGAAAATTTTCCGCGACTTACCCCAAGGTCGAGATCCAGGTCATCGGCATGCCAAGCAACGCCCTGGCGCCGCTCATCAAGGAAGGCGCGATCGATCTTGCGTGCATGACGCGGATGAAGGGGTTGAGCGGTGACTTTATCCGGCTCGAACCCATGGTCTGGGCTGGTTGCGCGGTAGGCAACGAAGTCTGGAAGGAACGTCCACTGCCCATTGCCGTGTTTGCACCGGGTAGCGTCGCGCGGTCCAAGGCGATTCACGCGCTCGAACGGGCGAAGATCAGCTATCGCACATCTTATGAAAGCCCGAGCCTCCTGGGCCTTTTCAGCATGGTCGAAGCGGGGCTCGCGATCGCGCCTCTGTCCCGATGCAGCATTCCCGAACGGTTCGTCCAGCTTGGCAGCGCGGACGGCTTGCCTGCCCTGCCGGACCTGGAAATCGTGCTCGCGCGCAGCGCGGGATCGAACCGGCCGCCTTGTGATTTTTTGGCGGAGCAGATCCTCACCGATCTGCGAATCTGAGGCCCTGCGAAGTGATGCGGTCAGTTGGCCGAACTACTATGCGCGGGCCGCTTTCGGCTTCATTCGCTCCCTGTCCGCGAACTGTTCAAACCCTTCAATGGGCAACGGCCGGCAAAAATAGAAACCCTGGTACGCATGACAGCCGGCGCCGGCCAGGAAGTCGCGTTGCTCTTCGGTCTCCACGCCCTCGGCGATCACCCCTAAGCCCAGGCTTTGCGCGAGCGCGACAATAGTCCTGGCAATCGCTGCGTCATTTGGATCGACGAGCACGTCGCGCACGAACGACTGATCGATTTTCAACTGATCCAAGGGAAGTCGCTTCAAATACGAAAGTGACGAATAGCCGATACCGAAATCGTCCAGCGAAAAGACCACGCCGCGAGCCTTGAGCGCATGCATCTTTTCAATGATGTCCTGCACATTGTCCACCAGCACGCTCTCGGTCAGTTCCAGCTTGAGCCGGTTCGGGTTGGCGCCTGTCCTGCGGATCACGTTCAACACCTTGGCCACGAAATCGGGCTCGCGAAACTGCTGCGCGCTCACATTGACCGCGATCGTCAGGTGGGACATGTGCGGCTGCATTGCCCATAACGCCAGTTGAGTGCACGCGGTTTCCAGCACCCAGTTGCCCAACGCCAGGATCATTCCGGTCTCTTCAGCGAGGTGGATGAAATCGGCGGGCGGCACGATACCGCGCTGTGGATGTTGCCAGCGCACGAGCGCTTCGGCGCCCACGACCCGGTCGCCGTCGAGCACCTGCGCCTGGTAATGCAACAGGAACTGATTGCCCTCTATGGCCTTTCGCAAGCCCGCCTCGAGCGTGGCCCGTTCCACTACCACGGTCTGCATGGCCGGGTCGAAGAAACACAGCGCGTTGCGCCCCAGTTCCTTCGACTTGTACATGGCGAGGTCGGCCTGCTTCAGCAACTCGTCGATGGACGTCTGATAGCCCCTGAACACAGTCGCGCCGATGCTGGCGGTGCTGCGGTAATCGACGTCGTCGAGCTGGTACGACTTGCCGAGAACATCAAGAATGATTTCGCCCATGCCTTCTGTCTGGCTGGCCGCTTCTTGCCAGGTTTCGTGGAGGCTTCCGAGCACCACCACGAACTCGTCGCCGCCCACTCGTGCCACCGTATCGCCATCGCGTACGCTGGCGGCCAGGCGCTGCGCCACTTGTTGCAGCAGCAGGTCGCCCTTGTCATGACCCAGGGTGTCGTTGAGCGTCTTGAAGTGATCCAGGTCAATGAACAGCAATGCACCGCACGCACCGCTTCGCGCGCTGACCGTAATGGCCTGCGTCAGGCGATCCAGCAGCAACGTGCGGTTGGGCAAACGCGTCAGGGCATCGAAGAAGGCGAGCTCCTTGATGCGTTCCTCCGCGATCTTGCGTTCGGTGATGTCGTGATGTGTGCCCACATAGTGACTGACGACTCCGCCTTCGCCCGTCACCGCCGAGATCGTCAGCCATTTCGGATAGACCTCGCCGTTCTTGCGACGCCCCCAGATCTCGCCCTGCCAGCCGCCCATGCGGTGGATCGTTTCCCACATCTCGCTGAAGAAAGCGTCGTCGTGATGGTGCGAGCGCAGCAGTCGCGGTGTCTGGCCCACCGCCTCTTCAGCCGTGTAACCGGTGCACTCGGTGAACGCCGAATTGACCCGCAGGATGGTGTTTCTGGCGTCGGTCACCATCATGGCTTCGAGCGAATCGAAGGCGACCGCCGCGATCCGCAGTTCGGCCTCCACTTGCTTGCGGTCGGTAATGTCGCGCCCGCTCGTCCGAAAACCCGTGAATACGCCTTTGGCGTCCGTGATCGGAACCCAGGAAACGGATAGCCAGACCAGCGTTCCGTCCTTGCGAACGCAGCGGAATTCGAGGTCGTCGCCACGGAAGCCCTGGAGTCCCTTCAGGAATTCGGGGGCAACGCGGGACCTATCGTCGGGATGGATCAGCGTGCCCGCGAAGTCGGTCATGGCCATGCATTCGACGACGGTGTAGCCGGTGTATTCCTCGACCGATGGATTGATCCAGCGTGGTTTGCCATCCGGTCCCCACCAGACTTCCCAGTTCACGGTGCAATCCGCGATCGCACGGAACTTCTCCTCGCTCTCGCGCAATTCGCGGGTCATCGTGGAAGCCAGCCGCATCGCGCGGCCGCGTCCGGTGACCATCAACCAGGCGAGCAGCGCCAGCAGCAGGCTCAGACCCGTACCAGTGACCGCGATCAGTGCTTCGGCGTTGCGGCCGAAGCGGCCCTTGAAGTCGTCCAGGGTGCTCATTGAGAGCGTCCAGTTGTGCCCCGCGACAACCAGGTACTCATTGGCTGAAATGAGCGGCGGCTCGTGCTGCTCGCCGGTGTCAGGGGAGCGATAAAGCAAGGCCGCGGCGGACGGTTCCACGCCGTCGGAGATAGCTAGCGCGAGGCCAGGCAGCGGGTCCCCGTAAAGACTGGCGATGACATCGTGCATGCGAAACGACGCGTACACCCAGCCCGCAAGATGCGCCCGGCGCTCGGCGACGCTGTCGTGCGGCTGGCCCCGGTTGTAGATCGGCAGGTACATGATGAAAGCGGGTTTTGCATCCGGCCCGACATCCACCCCCAGGCGGACTTTCCCGGAGACTGCCGCCATGCCGGAATCGCGCGCCTTCTCCATGGCCTGCCGCCTCACAGGGTCGACCCAGGGATCGAGTCCAAGCGCGGCATGGCGGCTGGAGGCAGCGGGTTCGCGCTGAATAATCGGCGCGTAGTTCTCACGCAAGCCTTGCGGCGCGATGGTGTAACCGGAAAAGCCCAACTGGCGCATCTCAGCGATATGCGCTTCCCTGCGCGCCGCCGGCACCCATTCGATGATCCCAATAGTCTGGATGCCGGAAAAGTTGGCGTCGAGATTGAGCGCACTGACGTAATCGCGGAATTGGTCGCGATCCATCTGACCGGTGGCGGCGAACAAGCCCTGCACGCCGCGCAGCATCTGCTCGTAAGTCGACATGCGCTGTTCGACACGGCTCACCACGTCGCCCAGTGAAAAATTGAACTGGGAGAGCAATTCGTTGTGGGAAGCTTGCCGTTCGTGATCCCAGACTATCCACGTCACGCCGAGAGCAGCGGACAGAATCAGCAAGGGCAGCAATACCAGGCGAGCCCAGGTCACGGGGGTGCCTGGAAATCGACCATGGATCTCGCCAGATCGGGTTTGAAGTACTTCTCGAAAATACGCAGCACGGTTCCATCCGCGCGCATCTCGTTCACCAGTGCGCGCCACTTGTCCTGCTCGGCGGGTGACAGCGCCTTCTTCGACATGATCAGGCCATGAGGGATGGCGGGATCGTTGAACTCGATGATGGTGGTGACATCGCGGATCTTCTTTTCATCCAGCGCGGGGTAATCGAAGGGCTCCATGATCATGCCCTGGATGCGCTGGTGGATCAGCGCCTCATACAACGGTGCGAGGCCGCCTGCCTGGCTGACGCGGTTCTCAGCCGCGAGCGTGTCGACCAGCTTGTTGGCGGAGTCGCTATAGCGAAAGCTGCGAATCACACCCAATTGAAACTGGTCGCTGCGCTCAAAATCAGCCAGCTGGTGCATGCCCGCGTCCTTGCGCACCAGCAAATAGTATTTGTTGCTGAAGTACCAGGCGAACGAAGCGAAGCGGTTACGCTCAGCGTTGGCAATGCCGGACAGGCTGAAGTCAAGCGCGCCGGATTCGATCAATTGCCAGATTCGAGCACGTGACATGAGGCTGACGCTGATCTTGCAGCCGCTGCGGCGGATCAGTTCGTCGGCGAAATCCTTGTCAATGCCGGTGTCGGTATCGGCGGAATAAAGCAGGCCGTGGTCATGCAATGCAAGCGTGAAGGGTCGTGAGCAATCGGGACCTGCCGCGACCGCGCGGCCGAGGCATGACAACACCAGTAGCAAGCCGCCCAGAGTGTGTCGGATCACAGCGTCGCCATGGTGGTGGAAATGACTAGAATACAGCCCTCCTTTTATTAACACCGGTCGGGAGGGCGTGTTTAGTGATTTTGGCCCCTCGACAACGGGTTATACAGGGAGTTTTCTCGCAGCACGCCTTTGCATACCCTATGTGTCGCTCGGAAAAACGACAGGAAATCGCTTATTCAGGCAGTCCCGACAGGTGACCGGTTTAAGTAAAGAATGATAACGCCCGCGAATTAATGTTACCGGACGCTTATTAAAACTGCAACAGAGGGAAATCGTTTGCGAGCCGTCATGTACCCACCGTTTCGTACTCGACCGGAAACACGTGGCATTAGATTTCCGCGCTGTTCCCGCACTGTAGAGTCGACTTCCGGCCTTAAGCAGCTATGGCTCAGCGCGCATCAGCGCATAGGCTAACTCGTCCAGATGACAGGTTCGTGTGCCCTGTTCGCGTCGCTAATTTTATTTCGCACCCGTCAATCCCTGGTTCAAACATCGGGCTGTCTTAACGGCCAACGTTCAGGCAAGGAGGGTTTTCCATTGGAATGAAATTAAACGCCCGCTACATCCACAAATCTATTTGATGGCGTTACACAGCCGTGCTATTGCGATAGCAAAAGATATCGATATCGCAATAGCAGGACGCGCGATTCGCACGATTGCGTGGGAACGAGTGCGCGTTGTATAGCCTTTAGTTGCCGATCTTCAGCAATTCGACTTCAAACGTCAGCGTGCTGTTCGGCGGAATCGGGCCTACGCTGCGATCGCCATATGCGGTTGCTGGCGGGCACACGAGCTTGGCCTTGCCGCCAACCTTCATCTTCTGAAGGCCTTGCGTCCAGCAAGGGACTACCTGGCCGAGCGGGAACGATGCCGGTTGCCCGCGCTTGTACGACGAGTCGAATTCGGTGCCGTTCGCCAACGTGCCGCGATAGTTGACGGTCACGGTGTCGGCGGCAGTAGGCTGCGCGCCGGTGCCTTCCTTGATCTGCGTCACGGTGACGCCGGAAGGAAGCGTTTCAGTCGCGCCTGTAGCGGCATAAGCCGATGACGAAGCGATAAGAGCAAGAGTGAGCAGCAGTGATACTTTTTTCATAAAGCGTCCAGAGCGTCCCGAAAGTGGGGTGGTGAGTAAAGTACAAAGTCAACGAAGCCAAGCTAAATACCTTAGCACGGACAGGCCACGGCATGGCAGAACCTCGTTTCGACGCGGTTCCTTACCGGTAAGCTCGGGTGGACTTCAGTGTCTGCCGCTTGCGTGCGCCAAGCAGGCCTCCTGCACGTTCGGCGTCCAGGATTAGATGCTCCGCAGGAATGACTTCGCATGCACGCTCAAGCAAGCGCTGCTTTGTCTCAACGCCCGGCACCCGCGCGGAGTGCGAGTCATAGACACCGGGACCGATTCCTTCGGGTAGGCGAACGCACCGAAGCCGTCCAGCAATGCCATTGACGAGCGCGAGGTCTCGATCGTGATCACGTCAGCACCCAGCGCTGCGATGGAGGGGAGAATGTCATTGAACTCCGAATAGCACATATGGGTGTGAATCTGCGTTGTATCCGAGACGCCGCTAGCGGAGATCTTGAAAGCAAATCCAGACTGACGAGTGGCGTGGATCAACGCGGTCCGTCGCGCTAGCTATTTGTGTTCGATCGATAGATGGCATGGCCGCTGGACCGGGCCGTGTTCATTGTGCACGAGAAGGAACGGGGTCGCCCGAATTCCGGGCCGGGCGGCTCGTTCATGCGTCTAGCGGCTGATCTAGCGGCCGACTTCCAGTTCGTCGAAACGTTTTGCACGATAGATCAGGACCGACGCGATCCAGCTAAAGGCGAAAATGCCGATGATCACAAAACCCAGTGTGCCGAAGTTATCGTTCAAGGTCCCTATGGCATCCCACACCGGTCCTTGCAGCTTCAATTGATCGGCGAGCAGCCCAAGCGCCTCTATACCGCCAATCACGACGGCCACAATGACAGACACCAGCGTGATGGTCATGTTGTAGTAGATCTTCCGGATCGGCTTCAGGTACGCCCATCCGTAAGCACCGAGCATCAGATGACCGTCCAGCGTGTCTATCAGGGACATGCCAGCGCTGAACAGGACCGGGAACACCATGATTGCCCAAGGCGAGAGCCCCTGCGACGCCTGGGTCGCCGCTATGCCGAGCAATCCAATTTCAGTTGCTGTATCGAATCCCAGACCGAACAGGAAACCTAGCGGGTACATTTGCCAGCTTCGCGTGATCATGCGAAACAGCGGGCGAAAGAGGCGAGCGAGAAATCCGCGATCGGCCAGCAGCAGATCGAAATCGTCATCGACATAAACGCCGCCACTCCTGACGTTGCGCCATGCCCTATAGATCGACCTCAGGATAATCAGGTTCATCAGGGCAATCGCGAACAGAAATAACGCCGACACCAACGTGCCGACAACTCCGCCGATTTCCTTGTAGTAGTCGAATCGGCCTTGCATGGCCGACGTTGCAACAGCCACACCGACAGAGGCAAGCACGACCACCGTCGAGTGCCCAAGGGAAAAGAAAAAGCCGACCGCAACGGGGCGTTTCTTCTCCTGCATGAGCTTGCGCGTGACGTTGTCGATAGCGGCAATATGGTCAGCATCTACCGCATGACGCAGCCCAAATCCGTAGGCGAGCAATGCGGTTCCCAGAAGTACCGGATGATGACGAAACGCCACCAGCGCCCAAACCCAGGCGAGGACGTTGATCGCAATCAATATCCCATAGATGCCGAAAAGCTTGCCCCGCACCTTGGTGCCTGAGTCGTTAAAAATCTGTATGAGTTGAGAAATCATCTAAGCAACCCTGTGGGAATACGCGTCCCGCTTGAAGTGGAAAACATAGAGAAAAGAGGTCTGACTCTGGGTTCGGCGATCTAAAAGCCTGCGAACCAGATACAGTGGCGCGACCGTGCCGGCTTCTCACCGGCTTCTCACCGGCTTCTCACTTTCCCTTGACGAGGCAGTACCTTGTGCGCTTATACACCGCGGGTGTCGCGATGTCGATGAGTTCATGGGCGACATGTACCAGCCATGGATTTGACTTAAACCGCGATCAACTCCCGCACGCCTTCTGCTTCCATATCCGCGCCCGCGCCACCCGCGACGATCTCGCCGCGGCTCATCACCCAGTAGCGGTCGGCCAACTCGCGGGCGAAGTCGTAGTACTGCTCCTCGAGCAACACCGTCATGCCCATTTCATCGACGAGTTGACGCAACGTGCGCCCGATATCCTGGATGATGGACGGTTGGATGCCTTCGGTGGGTTCGTCGAGGATCAGCAACTGTGGTTCGCTCATCAATGCACGGCCGATCGCCAACTGCTGTTGCTGGCCGCCCGACAGATCTCCGCCGCGCCGGCTTTTCATCTCCTTCAACACCGGGAACAGTTCGTAGATCCGGTCCGGCACCTTCGATGGCGATTTGCGGCTCGCCGCGCCCACCAGCAGGTTCTCTTCTACGGTCAGACGCCCGAAGATGTCGCGTCCTTGCGGCACATA
>NZ_MTHB01000191.1 GCF_002220365.1 Caballeronia sordidicola
GCGCGAGGGCTTGCGCGCGGCGGTGGGGCGCCCCCAGGTCCGCGGCGCCCCCCGAGCCGATGCCGAAGAACGCGCCATGACAGAACGCGGTCAAAATGCGCGCGGCCATCAGCATCCAATAGCCCGGCGCGATGGCGCACAGCAGATTGCCGACGATGAACACGCCCATCAGGCTCATCAACGCTTTCTTGCGCGGCATTTTCGCGGTGACGATAGCAAGAATGGGGGCGCCGATAGTCACGCCCAGCGCATAACCCGACACAAGCATGCCGGCTGCGGGGATGGACACCCCGAGGTCCCGCGCGACGTTGGGCAACAGGCCCATGATGACAAATTCGGACGTGCCGATACCGAACGCGGCAATGGCGAGGGCGAGAAGGGGCAGAGGCATGGGGTAAGCGGTGACTGAGTGCTGGCCGGTCGCGCGTTATCGGGGTGAAGAACGCAGGCTTGGGCGAGCTGAAGGGTTCAAATTGTACCGAACGTTGTTACGTTTGCTTGGTGAAAACCCTGAGATTCGTGCAGTTGATTCAACGAGCTGGTTTTTCAGCCTTTTGGGAGGCGCCCGGTGTTGCTTTTTGCCCTCGGGCGGACTAGTTTGCAGGGTTCCTGCTTTTTAACCAAGGACCTTCATGACTGCACTCCGGCATTTTTTTCTGTTGATTGTTGCCGTGCTGCTGGCATTCGCGGACGTGCCGGCGGCGTTTGCTCAGGAAGCCGACGCGAGTGCGGGACCGATTCGCACCACGGGCGGCAGCGTGATGTTCGTTCAGCAAGGCGCCACGTTCGAAGCCCAAATCGATGGCAAACCGTTCGATCATCTGAACGCCCGCCGCATTGCGCATTTCGAGGAGCCGTCGGGGGCGCGGATGATTGTCGAAGCGTTCGATACCGGCTCGCCCGAACTCGTTCTCTACGATTTCACCAAGCGCCCGCCCACGGTTGAGCACATGACAAAGCGCATGAAACTCACCGGTGTGTTCTGGCAGCGCGATGAAGTGGTGTTGAAAAGTGCCGATGGATGGTACAGGTTCCAGCGCGGGATGCTAACGAAACTGACGTCATCGAAGATGACTTATCACTAGGTCCGCACCGCCATCACCCGGTCCCCAGCGACCACGAAAATTCGCTCGCCGCGCGCGCTTTCGTTCACCTCGAAGCCACCGGTAAATCCGCCGAACGCAGGCAGCACGCCAGCATCCGCACCAAAACGAAAACACGGCAATCTCGCGCTGTCGAGCCGGGTCGCGACCCGGTACACCGGATGTTCATGCCCTGCCAACGCATACGCGCCCGTCACGCGCTGCGGGTAGTGGCACAGCGCCCAAGGCCCGAACCTGTACGGTGCTTCGACCATCTCGAGCGCGAGTGCATCGGGCGGTCCGCCTGCATGGCGATCATGGTTGCCTTCCACGAGGATCAGCCGCAAGCCGGCATGCCGCTCGCGCCACTCGGCCAACGCGCCGAGCGTAGTCAACGCATGTGACTCACGTGCATGCAGCAGATCGCCGAGAAACACGATCGTCGCCGGCCGGTGTATCGAGATCAACATGTCGAGCCGCGCAAGCGTTTCACCCGTCGAGCCTTCCGGTACGGGAATGCCGCGAGCGCGAAACACAGCGTCCTTGCCAATATGCGCGTCGGCGATGAACAAGGTTTGCCGCACCGGATCGAATGCCGCCCGCGCCGCCGACAACACCAGCGCATGCCCGCCAATATCCACCGTCAAGGCCTCGAGCATCATGCGCGCGCCGCCTTTTCCAGATCGGCGAGCATACGCGCGACACGATCGGACAACTTTTCGGTGCTTACCTTCTCCCGCAATCGCGCGATGATCAGCGGAAACGCAAACGGCGTCGGCTTCTTCGGGCGCGTCAGCGCGAGCCGGCTCCCGCTCATGCTTTTGAGTGCGGCTCGTATCCTGTCAAGTTCGAGTTCCTGCAACATGACCTCTTCCTCGGCCTGCGCAAGCAGGAGGTTCCCGCTGTCGTGGCGGCGAAAAACTTCATAGAAAAGCCCGCTCGATGCCTGCAATTGCCGCGCACTTTTTTGTTGTCCAGGGTGCCCCTGGAAGATCAACCCGGACACTCGCGCGATCTCGCGAAAACGCCGGGCAGCAAGCTCGGACGAATTGAGGCTGGCGAGAATGTCGTGCTCGAGATTATCGGGCGAAAAAAGCCCGTCCTGTATGAGCGTCTCCCAGTCAAAGGGTCGTGCTGACAACAACTCGAAGCCGTAATCGTTCATCGATATGGAGAACGTACTCGGCTGATCGCGCGCCACGCGCCAGCCGATCAGGGACCCAAGACCGACATGCGCCATCCGTCCCGCAAACGGATAACAGAACAGGTGATGCCCCTCGCGCGAACGAATCAGTTCGACCAGCAACACGCCCGGCTCGGGCAGCGCCGACCACTTCGCCTGCAATTCGAGCAGCGGCCGCACGGCCTGCATCTCGGGTTCGTCGTATACGCCGTTCATGGCACGCGCCAGCATCATCAGCGTGGCATCGGCGAGTTCGGACGACAGCGGCATCTTGCTGCCGGCCCATTGGGGCATCGCGCCGCGTGAGGACGTCGCACGTTTCACGTACGCGGTCATCTCGCGCACACGCACGAGTTCAAGTGCGCGGCCGCCGAATGTGAATACGTCTCCGGGCTTCAGACGCGAGACGAACGACTCTTCCATCGCGCCGATCCGGCCACCCGTCATATACGCGATGTTGATGGTCGCGTTAGCGACGATCGTCCCGACGTTGTTGCGGTGACGCCTGACCAGATCCTCACGCGGCACACGATACACACCTTCAGCATCGAGTATCACGCGATGATAGTCAGGATACGCCGCGAGTGAACTGCCGCCGCGTTCGACAAAGGCCAGCGCCCAGTCGAACTCCTGCTGCGTCAGGTCGCGATACGCGTAGGTCGTGCGCACTTCGTCGAAGAGTTGGCGCGCCTTGAAGCCGCCGCCTATCGCAATGGTCACCAGATGTTGAACCAGTACATCGAGCGGCTTGTTGGGCATCTCGCGGCCTTCTATGCGCCGCTCCTCAACGGCCCAGCGCGCGGCCGCTGCTTCCACGAGTTCGAGCGCGTGCGTTGGCACGATGGTCACCCGCGATGCCCGTCCAGGCGCATGGCCCGAGCGTCCGGCACGCTGCATCAACCGCGCGACGCCTTTGGGCGAGCCGATCTGGAAGACGCGATCGACCGGCAGGAAGTCGACGCCAAGATCGAGGCTGGACGTGCAGACCACCGCTTTCAACTGGCCGCTTTTCAGGCCGAGTTCGACCCACGCGCGGACTTCCTGATCAAGCGACCCGTGATGCAACGCGATCAAACCCGCCCAGTCGGGACGCGCTTCAAGCAGCGCCTGGTACCAGACCTCGGCCTGCGAGCGTGTGTTGGTGAAGACCAGCGAACTGCGCGCGTGTTCGATCTCGGCGGCGACCGGTTTAACCTGCCGCGTGCCGAGGTGGCCGCCCCATGGAAAGCGCTCGATGGTATCCGGAATCAGCGTATCGACGATCAGCGTTTTCGGCTGCGCGCCCCGCACCACTACGCGTGGCGTTTTCACCGGCGCGAGCAACGCGTCGCGGGCGAGATCGAGATTGCCGAGCGTCGCCGATAACCCCCACACCTGCAAATCAGGCCGCCAGTGCGCAAGACGAGCGAGGGCGAGCTGCGTTTGCGTGCCGCGTTTATTGCCAAGCAACTCATGCCATTCATCGACAACGACCAGCCGTACGTGTTTCATCTCGTCTTCGGCATTTGCGCGCGTGAGCATCAGCGTGAGACTTTCAGGCGTGGTGACCAGCGCGCTCGGCATACGCTTGTTTTGCCGCGCGCGTTCGGCGGAAGGGGTATCGCCGGTACGCAAACCGATGCTCCACGGCACCGCGAGTTCCGTCACCGCGGTTTGTAACGCGCGAGCAGTATCGGCGGCGAGGGCACGCATGGGTGTGATCCACAGCACGGTAAGTGGCGCGGGCAAACTGCGGCTTGGGAGTTTGTCAGAGTATGCCGCCAGCGCGCCCAGCCACACCGCCCACGTCTTGCCGGCGCCGGTGGTCGCGTGCAGCAGGCCGCTCGCTGCGCCCAAGATCCCGGTCCACACTTCGCGTTGAAACGGAAACGGTTGCCAGCCGTGCCGTTCGAACCATGCAGCAAGACGTGCGTCGAACGGCGTGTTCGCCACGTCCTGATCAATGACTATCGGCGCGGGCCGAAACAGCTCGGCAACGGCGTCGGCTTTCGCCTGCGCCGCGCGTGTTCTCGGTATCCGACGCGCACGCGGGGCACGGCGTTTTGCATCGCTATTTGGTTGGGTATCCTGATGGTTGTCCATATCATCGTCGTCGGCTGGCGTGCTCATGGCGCCGCTCCGTCGAGGAAACCCTTGAGCATGCCGAGCGTGTCCGCGTCGTCAATATGCTTGTCCGTACGCCATCTCAACATGCGTGGAAACCGCACGGCAATGCCGGACTTATGGCGTGGACTCGCCTGGATCCCTTCGAAACCGATCTCGAACACGAGCGTCGGCGTGACGCTGCGCACCGGTCCGAATTTTTCGATGGTCGTCTTGCGCACGACCGCATCGACCTTGCGCATCTCTTCGTCCGTCAAGCCGGAATACGCCTTCGCGAAGGGCACTAGGGTGCGCACCCCATCGGCTTCGTCCCACACGGCGAAAGTGAAGTCGGTGTACAAACTTGCGCGCCGGCCGTGACCGCGTTGCGCGTAAAGCAAAACAGCATCGATGGCGTAGGGATCGATCTTCCATTTCCACCATGTCCCGGACGCCTTCGTGCGCCCGACGCCGTAAAGCGATTCACGTCCCTTCAGCATCAAGCCTTCAACACCTCGGCCGCGGCTTTCGTCGCGCAACGTGGCGAGGGTCGCCCAATCGGGCGCTTCAACCATCGGCGATACCCGCAGCAGGTCGACCGCCAGCGTTTCACCCAACGCGGTGGCCAATGCATCGAGTTGCACGCGGCGTTCGATCAGCGGCGTGACGCGCAGATCGCGCCCATTGGCTTCCAGCAGGTCGTAGGCGAGAAACGTGGCGGGAGAATCGGCGAGCACTTTCTTCGACAAGGTCTTGCGGGTGATTCGCGGTTGCAGTCGTGCGAATGGCAATGGCGCGTCGCCTCCGGGTTCCCACGCGAGAATTTCGCCGTCTATGACGGTGCCGTCCGCCAGCGCAACGCCGAGCGAGGCGAGTTCGGGAAAGCGGTCCGTGATGAGATCTTCACCGCGCGACCACAGCCACACGCGGCCGCCGCGCTTGACCAGTTGTGCGCGAATCCCGTCCCACTTCCATTCGATCACCCACTCCGACGGTGCGCCGAGCGTCGCCGGATCGGCTTGCAAGGGATGAGCGAGGAAAAATGGATATGGCAATCCGAGGTCGCTCTCATGCGGCGTGGCGGCGTGTTCGTCGTCCGTGCTTTCCGGTGCGATCAGGCGCAGATAACGCGCCGCTCCTGGCGCTTGCTGCGAATCGGTCCAGCCGACCATACGCTGCGCAATGCGTTTGTGATCCACACCCGCGACTTCGGCGAGCGCGCGCACGACGAGTTGGCGCGCGACGCCTACCCGGAACCCTCCGCCTATCAGCTTGGTCAATAAGAAACGTTCGCTCCAGTCGAGCTCGTCCCAGTAGCCGAGCAAACGGGTTCGAAGCTCGCCCGGCTCCCGGCCGCGCAAGGTCAGCACGCGTTCCTCGATCCATTGTGCGAGGCCGAGTTCGGATGTGCGCTGCGCGGGCGGCAGGATATGCGCGATGGTTTCGGCCAGATCGCCGACCGCCTGATATGACTCGTCGAAAAGCCATTCCGGCAAGCCCGCGCGCTCGCGGGCGAACTCGGTGAGGAGGCGGGTGGGCACCGATTGGCGCGGTTTGCCGCCGCTGAGAAAGTACGACGCCCACGCGGCGTCCTCGGGTTCGGCCGCTGAGAAATACGCGATCAGCGCCTCGAGTTTTTCTTTCGTCGACGTGGTGCCGTCCAGAGCGGTGTACAGCGCGGCGAAGCGTTTCATCGCGAGTCGGCCTCGGGCGCAGCAGGGGATTCGACCGCTTGCTGCGCGGACGGGCTCACTTGGACGCTTTCCGCCGCGTCGGCTTCTATTGCGTCATCGCCGTATTCGGTCGTGAATGCGCCCGCTTCCAGACCTTGTTCGCGTAGCCAGCGCACCATCGGTTCGATTTGTCCGTGCGTGACGATCACGCGTTGCGCGCCCGTTGCCCCAATCGCTGTCTGCAAACCCGGCCAGTCGGCGTGATCGGACAGCACGAAGCCGCGGTCCAGGCCGCGTCGTCGCCGCGTACCGCGAAGCCGCATCCAGCCCGACGCAAACGCATCGCTATAGTCGCCAAAGCGACGCATCCACGCGCTGCCTTGAGCGGACGGCGGCGCGATGATCAGCGCGCCTTTGAACGCGCTCTTGTCTTTCGCGGCAATGTCGCTGACTGGCCGCGTCAGCGGCAGGTTCACACCCGCTTGCGCGTACGCCCGATTCAGCGGTTCCACGGCGCCATGGCAAAAGATCGGTCCTATGGCTGGATCGACGCCAGCAAGAATCCGCTGCGCCTTGCCGAACGAATAGCAGAACAGTACGGAAGCCCGGCCTTCGGCCGCGTTATGCCGCCACCAGGAATCGATGCCGTCGAAGACCGCGCGGGACGGTTCCCATCGATAAATCGGCAGGCCGAATGTGGATTCCGTAATGAACGTGTCGCAGCGAACCGGTTCGAAGGGTGCGCAAGTGGGATCAGGCTCGACCTTGTAGTCGCCCGAGGCGACCCAGACCCGGCCCGCCTGTTCCACCCGCACTTGCGCGGAGCCGAGCACGTGGCCCGCCGGATGCAGTGAGATCGAGACGCCGTTGACGACCAGGCGCTCGCCGTAGGGGACACCTTGCAGGGAGATACCCGGCAACCGCGACAGCAACACGCCGGTACCTGCCTCAGCCGCGAGATAACGGGCGTGCCCGAAGCGGGCGTGGTCGGCATGGGCATGAGTAATGATCGCCCGATCGACGGGGCGCCACGGGTCGATATAGAAATCACCCGGCGGGCAATACAGGCCTTCCGGCCTCGCGACGATCAAGTCTTGCGATGCGTCCAACCGGTCCCCGCTCGCGGAAAAAGGATAACGTCAGGTAACGACGGCGCAGGACGGCTGGACGGAATTAGCCGCAGCGGCCGAAGTGGCATTGGCTCTGAGCAAATGGCATGCCGTCCTGAGGTAATGCAATCACAGTTTCGTTGAAGGTATTATTCGTATGAAGAATACTTCGATTATCGGAAAAACTGATTTATCGCGCGAGAAGTATAAAAACAGCCCGTCGATAAACTCCGCATTCGAGTCACGCAATTGAATTTTTCAGGGAAGTACCTGATAGCGCGGAGAGCCGTCAAACCAAGCTTTCACATTCCCGAGCGTGGTATTGGCGATCTCGCTGAGGGCTTCTCGCGTGAAAAACGCCTGATGAGAGGTGACAATAACGTTTGGAAACGACAATAGCCGCGCGAGCACGTCGTCCTGCAGCATGTGATTCGAATGGTCTTCGAAAAAGAGTCCACTCTCTTCCTCGTAGACGTCGAGGCCAAGGTGGCCTAGTTGCCCGCTTTTCAACGCACCAATGAGCGCCCGGCTGTCGATCAAACCGCCGCGGCCCGTATTGATCAGCATGGCGCCGTGTTTCATGCGGGCGAGTGCGGCGGTGTCGATGAGGTGATAGGTGGAGGGTAAAAGAGGGCAATGCAGGCTGACAATGTCCGACTCAGCCAGGAGAGTATCGAGCGGCACATAATGCGCTCCGGCTTGCAGAAGATCGGCTGCTGGCGCTCCGGGATCAAACGCCAGCAGCTTCATGCCGAAACCAGCCATGATGCGGCCGAATACCCGTCCAATGACGCCTGTGCCAATAATGCCAAGCGTCTTGCCGTGCAAGTCGAAACCCAGCAGGCCGTTGAGCGAAAAATCGCCGTCGCGAGTCCGGGCATAAGCGCGATGCAACTTGCGATTCAGCGTCAGGATCAGCCCGGCGGCGTGCTCGGCCACCGCATGTGGAGAATAAGCCGGCACACGCACCACGCCAATTCCGAGCCGGACTGCCGCTTCCAGATCGACGTGATTAAAACCTGCCGAGCGTAGCGCCACGAGTTGCGTGCCGCCCTTGTGGAGGGTTTCCAGGACAGCTTCGTCAAGGATGTCATTTACGAACGGGCATACCACCGTACACCCGTGGGCAAGAATGGCCGTTTGCGCGTCAAGTTGTGATTCCTGGAATTGCAGAGAGTAACCATATGCCGCGTTTGCCTCAGAGAAGACGTCGCGATCATATTGCCGGCTGCTGAAGACGATCACGTTAATCGCCATCGAGTGGTCTCCCTGCCAGCCAGGTAAATCAATCAGTTGGCGACGGCGTTAGCCGGCGGCACCATCGAAAGCCGCGAGAGAAGGGTTTCCGGCTGCGGCAGTCCGACTTCTCCGCCCGGACCCATATGTTCAAGCGTGTAATCAATGAAGGCGCGCGTCTTGGCCGGCAGATACTGCCGTCCCGGATAGACGATAGACACCTTCACGTCCGGATCGTCAATAGCGTAATCACCCAGTACCCGTACCAGCGAGCCGTTCTCCAGATCCGCTGCGACAATGCCTTCCGGAATGATCGAAATGCCCATGTGAGCAAGGGTTCCGAGCCGCACCATCAATGCGCTGTTGAAAGTATAGACAGGGGCGAGCGTGACCTGGTCGGCGCTGCCATTGTTGCGATGGCGGAAGTGCCAGGTGGCGCTACGCATTTCGTTGGGGAGCGCCACGAACGCGTGGTGCAGCAAATCGGCTGGCGTGCTGGGCGAGCCATGTTCTTCCAGATAAGCGGGTGTGGCGACGGGAATCAGCGTGTTGGTGGCGACAGGGCGTTCTACCAACGCCGTGCTTGTCACCATGAATGCCGTGACAATACCGACATCAAATCCGTCTTCCACAAGATCCACATGACGCTCGGATAAGGTGAGCCGCACGTTCACCTTTGGATAGACCTGCCGGAAGCCGTCGATCAGCGGCGTCAGTGCCATGAGCGAAAGCGACCCGGATGCCACCACGCGCAATGTACCGCTGGGGTCGCCTTCCGTATGCGCCACCATTGACTCGAGATGATCGAGTTCTTCGAGCAATGCGCGGCAGCCTTCGAGATAACGCGTACCGGCTTCTGTAAGTGAGAGGTTACGAGTAGTGCGATTGATTAACCGGGTGCGTAAATGCGCTTCCAGCATTGCAATTGCGCGAGTAACAAGCGCGTTTGATACGTCGAGTTGTTGTGCGGCACGCCGAAAGCTTTCGGTTTCCGACACCCGCACGAACACTCGCATGGCATGAATTTGATTCATCGTCTCTTACCTCTCAGTGTCCAAAACAGCGTGGGACCGTATTACGCATCACCGCGCATACGGCATCTCTTGATCGGCGCCAAAAAGCGTATTGACACCCATGCGGAATTGCAATATCTCGTTCAATTTCTGTCTGCATTCCGCATTAACCTCAAGACTTTCACATTTGCTAGACCATTGCAATGAAAAATTACATTTCCCCGAATTTTGGAATGGATCGTCTGATTTATGCAGATTTTCGTTTCAAGAGTTGAGTTACTTCATTCGACTTTTGATGCACTCGTAAAATGACTTGTCTTATTGCATACAAACAGGCGATCCGACTCGCTGAACCACGATAAGCTCTGCCGGGAGCTGCCGATGCGGGTGGTTTATTGAGTGCAACGATTCCAGGTACGTATAAAAATGAATGCAGGCATTAAATTCATATCGTCCCGACTTGACGGCTGGCAAACTGCCATATAAGAGATGCATTGTTCATCAATTCTAGAATCACGATCGTAATTAATCGAATCCTTAATTTGGTCATTACAAGCCGCTTGATAGTTGCGTTTAAATAATCAATGGAGGCGATAATTTCATGATCTGGAACTTGCTGGCGCGTCAACCGGAAATTGCTTTGTTTGCGAGCCTGGCACTTGGCTTTTTCATTGGCTCTTTCAAATTCGGGCCCATACAGCTCGGCGGGGTGTGCGGCACTTTGATCGTGGCGCTGATTCTCGGACAAAGCGGCGCGCGCCTTTCACCGGATCTGAAGAATATTGCATTTGCACTGTTTATCTTCGCGCTGGGTTTCACTGGCGGACCGCAATTCTTCGCGAATATCGGGCGCGGCTGGCGCTACGGGCTTCTTTCCGTCGTTGAACTGGTGGTGGTACTTGGGCTGGTGCTCGGTGCGGTTGCACTCTTCAAGCTCGATCGCGGCACTGCGGCCGGTCTGCTCGCCGGCGCCGCGACGGAATCGGCCGTGGTCGGCACGGCATCCGAAGCCATTGGCAAGCTCGCGCTGCCTGCTGCCGAGATTGCCCGGCTGCAGGCCAACATCGTTACCGCCTACAGCGTGAGTTACCTGTTCGGGCTCGTCACCATCGTGTTGTTCACCAGCCAGATCGCGCCGCTGATGCTGCGCGTGAATCTGCGCGACGAAGCTGAACGCCTATGGCGTTCGCTCGGCGGCGACAGTGCGCTGGCGGATGGGCAACGGCTGGCTGCGCCGTCGCTCGTGGCGCGCGAAGTCCGCGTGACGAGTGCGGCGGATCTGAGCATCGATACCCTCGAACGCCGCTATGGCAACGAACTCACCGTCGCACGAGTGATGCGCGGCCGCTCGCTTGTGAAAGCGCAGCCGAATCTCGTGTTGAAGAAGGGCGACCGGATCGTGGTCGGCGGGCGTCGCACGGCGCTCGTGGAGGCGCTGCCGTCCATTGGCGAGGAAGTCACCGGCCACGATGTCGCCGACCTCTACGCCGACACCGTCGACGTCATGCTCACGCGGCGCGAAGTCCATGGCCTCACGGTGGCGCAAGTGCGCGCTCGCGCGACGCCCGCCGATGGCCGCGGTGTCTATATCTCGGCCGTCACGCGGCTGGACAGCACGATCCCCGCGTTGCCGGGAACGGAGCTGCATCGTGGCGACGTACTGACCTTGATCGGCTCGGCCGATGACGTGCGGCGCGGAGCGGCGAAGCTCGGCTATGTGGTTCGCGCAACGCTGAAAACCGACTTCGTGTTTCTCGGCATCGGCGTGATTGCGGGGATTGTGGTCGGGCACTTCAGCGCGCGCATCGGCGACGTGCAGATCGCGCTGGGCACCGGCGGCGGCTGTTTGCTGTCCGGGCTGCTGTTCGGCTGGATTCGTTCGCGCTATCCGGTGATCGGTTCGCTGCCTTCAGCTGCGGCGCAAGTGCTCAAGGATTTCGGACTGTGCACTTTTATTGCCGCGGTCGGGCTGGGAGCCGGCGCCGATGCGATCCGCCTGATCCGCGAGTACGGCGTTGCGCTGCCGCTGGCAGGCGTGGTCATCACGCTCGGGCCGGCGCTGGTGTCGCTCGCGGTCGGGCGCTGGCTGTTGAAACTCGAAGTACCGATGCTGCTCGGCGCGATCGCCGGCCAGCAATGCAGCACGCCTGCGATCAGCGCGCTGGTTAGTGTGACGGGCAACGCAACGCCAGTGATCGGCTACACGATCACATACGCGTTGTCGAACGTCCTCTTGCCGCTGATGGGGCCGGTGGTCGTCGGGCTGGCGGGCAAGCTGGGGTGAACGGGCATACGTCGTAGTAACAAGAATAGGCGCGTGGCAGGGAGCGTCAGGATCAGGATCAGGATCGGTATCGGTATCGGTATCGGTTCGAGTATCAGATTCAGCAGGTCGGGCAGGGCATACAAAACTAGCGAGGGCACTATGGAATGGATACATCAGGTTTTTACGAAGTCACCGGAGATTGCGCTGTTCCTCTCTCTGGCGGTGGGGTACTTCATCGGCCAGATCAACTTCGGCAAGTTCCAGCTTGGCGGTGTGGGCGGGTCATTGCTGGCGGCGGTGGTCATCAGTCAGTTCGGCGTACAGATCGACAACGGCGTCAAGTCTGTCATGTTCGCGATCTTCATCTATGCAGTCGGTTACGACTCGGGGCCGCAGTTTTTCAACTCGCTGTCGCGCAAGACCTTGCGTGAGATCGCGATGGCGGTGTTCCTCGCGGTATCGGCGCTGGTGACAGTGCTGGTATGCGCGAAGCTGTTCGGCTTGAACAAGGGGATTGCCGCGGGATTGGCCGGCGGGGCGTTGACGCAGTCGGCGATCATCGGCACGGCTGGCGATGCCATCGCCCGGCTCGGGCTGCCGGTTGCCGAAACCAAGGCGCTCCAGGGCGACGTGGCGGTCGCTTATGCCGTGACGTACGTATTCGGATCGCTGGGCGCGATCATCGTGTGCGTGAATATCTTGCCGAAGTTCATGGGGCAGGGTTTGAAGGAGGCCGCAGCGGAAGCGGAGAAAAGTTTGCTGGGCGGCGCGCTCGCGCATGGGGCCGGTCAGACAACGGCGATGCCGGAGCTGGTCGGGCGGGCTTATCGTGTGACAGGCGGCAACGCTGCCGCGGCGCGCGCGGGTGGCGCCGATGCCGGGGGGCTGGCGATCAAGGCCACGTCAGGCGCAGGGGGCGTGAGCGGTGCTGCGGGCCGGACAGTCGCGGAGATCGAGTTGGCCGAGTCCGACATGATCACGATCGAGCGAATCCGCCGGGCCGGCAAAGCGATGGAGCCGCGGCCGGACGTGATGCTGCAAGTCGACGATATCGTGCTGGTCGTCGGCCGGCGTGAAGTGATGGTGACGGCGGCGTCGAACATTGGTGAAGAGGTGGCGGACACAGATGGCATCAGTGTCGTGATGCAGAACCGGCAGGGCGTGTTCACCCGCAAGGGCATGAATCACATGACAATTGCCGCGGTGCGTACAACGGTAGACCGCGACTTGCGGCACGGCGTATTCGTGCAGGAAATTCGCCGGGCGGACCAGCCGCTGCCGATCCTTCCCGAAACCAGGCTCGAGCATGGCGATGTCATTACCTTCTACGGTTCGCCGCAGGATACGAAGCGCGCCGTGGATGCAGCGGGTTATGAATTGCCGGTTACCAACAAGACCGATTTCATCTACATGGGTGTGGGGATTGTGCTCGGTCTGTTGATCGGATTGATCGTCGTGGACGTGGGCGGCGTGCCGTTGACCCTGGGGTCCGGCGGGGGCTGTTTGCTGGCCGGGCTGCTATTTGGCTGGATGCGGGGCAAGCATCCGATGTACGGCGTGATGCCGTCGGCGGCATCGCAACTGATGAAGGATTTTGGGCTCGCAGCCTTCGTGGCGGCGGTCGGTCTGAACTCCGGATTGGCGGCCGTGGTGACGGTGAAGAACAGTGGCCTCACGATCTTTTTGTTGGGCGCGGTCGTGACCATCGTGCCGCTCGTTCTCACGATGCTGTTCGGCAGATACGTGTTGAAATACACAAACGCGGCACTTCTTGCGGGCGCACTGACGGGATCGCGTAGCGCGAATCCTGCGTTCGGCGGCGTGCTTGATAAGGCGGAAAGCGCGGTGCCGACGGTTCCATTCGCGATCACGTACGCGCTGGCGAATGTTTTGCTGACATTGCTGGGACCGTTGGTGGTCGGATTGGTCTGACGAGGGGATGAGTGCGCGCGATCGGGCCGACTCGCGTGCACTCAAAAAGTTTGAACCGAGGGCCATGGCGCGAGCCCAACGACATTAGGCACAAAATGGGATTGTCATGACTTCGCAGCAGAAAATCGTTCATCTTCCCGCAGCAATCATGCATGGGACCGGAGTAAGCGCTAAAGCGCTAACGCCGGTCGACACGGGGGAGCAGATCCCCGCCTTGGGTCAGGGCACTTGGGGAATGGGTGATAACGCCCGAACCCGCAACGCGGAAATCGCCGCGCTGAAGGCCGGCGTGGACCTTGGCATGACGGGAATCGATACCGCGGAAATGTATGGCGAAGGCGAGAGCGAAAAACTGATCGCCGAAGCATTGAAAGACCGGCGTGACGAGCTTTTTATCGTGAGCAAGGTTTATCCGCATAACGGTAGCGAAGCCGGCGTGAAGGCCGCGTGTGAGCGAAGCCTGAAGCGGCTACAGACGGACCGCATCGATTTATACCTGCTGCATTGGCGCGGCGGTGAAGATCTGGAAGGGGTGATCGGCGGCTTTGAAGCCTTGAAAGCGCAGGGCAAGATCCGCCATTGGGGTGTAAGTAATTTCGATACCGAAGACATGGTCGAACTCTTTGCCCTGGAAAACGGCAACCGGTGTGCGGCCAACCAGATTCTTTATAACGTCGCGCGGCGCGGTCCCGAATTCGAACTCCTGCCATGGCTGCGCGAACGCAATATACCGGCGATGGCATACAGCCCTGTCGATCACGCGCGCCTGCCAAAGCAAAGCGTCCTGAACGACATCGCGAAGGCCCGCGGTTTGTCCGCGATGCAAGTCGCGCTCGCGTGGGTCTTGCAACAACCGCAGGTCATGGCGATCCCGAAAGCGGGGACGCTCGCTCATGTGATCGAGAACGCGGCAGCGAGAGACGTGAATTTGTCGACGGAAGAACTGAGTCTTATCGACACCCAGTTCAAACCGCCGAAATCAAAACGCCCATTGGAAATGCTTTAAACCGCTGGAAACCCTCAACCGGTCTACATGCAGGCGTGATGCGAATGCACGGAGCCAAGCACGGCTACCTCGGCCGGCGTTCGCTTGAGCGACGCTTCATCGACTTGCTTTGCATCGGCGAGGAATTCATCGACCAGGGTTGAGACCGGCGTATTGCTCAGGCACAGCGACACGCGCTGCGTTTCATTGGCCTTCAGTTGCGATCGCTGAGCCAGGAACAGCACGCCATATTGGTACCCTCGCACAATGCCGCGTACGGCCCCAACGCACTGGCCCTGCGCGGTGTTATCGGACTTCTGCGAACATTCCTGAGCGAGCGTATAGGCGGAGAAACTCGGATCGACTGGCGGCGGCTCAGTGCTTTGCTGCGCGTGGGCAACGGAGGCGCAGCCCAGCGCGGAGACGGTTGCAAACGCGATCGCCGCGGAGATGTTTCGCTTCATGTTGTGATCCCTCATGTCGAACGATGAACTCGATATGAGGGAACGAACGCCAATTGGTTCCTTCGACTCCAACCTTGACGCGCTGGTTTATTCAGGCTTTTGCAAGCGCTTCAGTTCTGCCACGGGAATGTGGCATCGAATCCTGTGACCATCCGCGGCATGCGCGTACGGTGGCTCCTGCTGCTCACAGATCGCGCCAATCTTGCGCGGACAACGGGTATGGAACACGCACCCCGACGGTGGGTTCGCCGCGCTCGGCAGCTCGCCTGAAAGGCGGATGCGCTCGCGCGCTTGCGGTTCATCGACTATTTCGGGAATGGACGACAACAACGCCTCGGTATAAGGATGATGCGGCCCGTCGAACACGTCGGTCGCCCGGCCAATCTCCATCAGCCGGCCGAGATACAGCACCGCAATACGATCGGACAAATAACGCACCACGTGCAGGTCGTGCGAGATAAACACGTAACTCACGCCGCGCTCCCGCTGCAGGTCGGCGAGCAGGTTCAGGATGGCGGCTTGCACGGAGACATCGAGGGCGGACGTGGGCTCGTCGCAGACCACGACGCGCGGATCGCCCGCGAACGCACGCGCTATCGCCACGCGCTGTTTCAACCCGCCCGACAATTGCCGGGTGCGCGAGCTCAGGTAACGTTCGGGCAACCGCACGGCGGCGGTCAGCGATTGCAACCGCGCTTCCTTCGCCGCCCCACGCAACGCGCCGAGTTTCGACAAAGACCGGGCGATCAGCCGACGCACCGAATGCGCCCGGTTCAACGCCGAATCCGGATTCTGGAACACGATCTGCAGCGACTTGACCTGCTCGTCGTTGCGGTTTGTCACGCGCGCGGGCAGGGCGGCACCGTCGAGTTCCATGGAGCCGCCCGCATCCGGCGAGAGCAAGCCCAGCAAGAGCTTCGCGAGCGTCGTCTTGCCGCTGCCTGACTCGCCGACCAACCCGAGCGTTTCACCCAGCTTAAGTTCAAGCGATACATCGTGCACCGCTCGCAGCGACTCCCCGCCAACATGAAACGTCTTCGATAAATTCTCCGCGCGCAAGGCAAGCGGTGCATCTGTCCGGTCGACAGCCGCGCGCAGCACTTCCGGTGTTGCGCGCGGCAAGTCGATTGCACGTTCGTGATAGTGGCAGCGCGCCATTTGATCACCATGGGCGGCCGGGACCCGATACGGCGGCGGCGCGTCACGATGACAACGGTCATCGGCGAGCTTGCAGCGCTGCGCATAGATACACCCCTGCGTCACCGACCCCGGCAGCGGTAGCGAACCCGGGATGGTGTCGAGCCGGCCCGTGTCCTTGCTGCGTCCCGTGGTCGGCAGGCAGCGCAGCAGGCCCACCGTGTAGGGATGCCGCGGCCGCGCGAAGACATCGCGTGTCGTGCCTTCTTCGACCAGTTTTCCCGCATACAACACGCCTACGCGATCACACATCCGTCCGATCACCGCCAGGTTGTGGCTGATGAAAAGCACCGCTGTGCCGAGCTCTTCGCGTAGTTGCGCGATCAGGTCGAGCACCTCGGCCTCCACCGTGGCGTCGAGCCCGGTAGTGGGTTCGTCGAGGATCAGCAACGCCGGGTTGCACGCGAGCGCCATCGCGATGACCACGCGCTGCTGCATACCACCCGACAATTGATGTGGATAAGACTCCATCACGCGCTCGGGCGAGGAGATCCGCACGCGCCGCAAGATGTCGATGGTGTGTTCCAGCGCTTCATTCACCGACGCGCCCGCGAGCTCGAACGCTTCGGACACCTGCCGCGCGATGGTCAGCGACGGATTCAGCGCGCGGCCCGGGTCCTGATAAACCATCGATACCGCGTTGGCGCGCATGTGCCGCAACGCGTCGGCGTTCATCGAAGCGATGTCGTGGCCGGCGATCGAAATCTTCCCCGACTTCACGCGGCCGTTGCGCGGCAGATAACGCAATATGGCGAGTGCGGCGGTGGACTTTCCACAGCCCGATTCGCCAACCAGCCCATACGCCTCGCCGCGTTTTATCCGCAGCGAGATGTCCTGCAGCACTTCGCGGTCCCTTCCGCGCGAACGGTACGCGACCGTCAGGCCGACAAGGGTCAGCGCGTCGGTTTCGGCGCGCTTGGATCCATCGAAGATGGGAAAGGCCGACGGCGGCGGTCCGTTCATCGGTCGAGCACTCCCTGTATGCCATCGGCGACGAGGTTCACGCCCACGACCAGCGAGGCGATTGCGGCGGCGTCGAACACGACGGTCCACCACGCGCCGCCCGCCATCAGCGTGTAGCACTCGGAGAGGGCGAGGCCCCAGTCGGCCGACGGCGGCTGAATGCCGAAGCCGAGGAACGACAGCGTGGCAACCGCGAAAATGGCGTAACCGAGTCGCACGGTGGCTTCCACGATGATCGGCTGCAGCACGTTCGGCAGGATCTCCGCGAACATGATGTAGAACGCGTTTTCGCCGCGCAATTGCGCGGCCAGCACGTAGTCCAGATTGCGCTCGGCGAACACGGCCGCGCGCACGGTGCGCGCGGTGATCGGCGTGAAGGTGATGCCGATCACCAGGATCACGGTGACGTTGCTCGCCCCAACCGCCGCGAGCGCGAGCAGCGCGACGATCACGAGCGGCAGCGCGAGCACCGCGTCGATCAGCCGGCCGATCACGTTGTCCACCCATCCGTCGAAATAACCCACGATCAAGCCGACCGCCGTCCCGGCTAGTGTTCCGAGCAGGGTTGCCAGCGGCGCGATGGTGAGAATGTCGCGAGCGCCAACGATCACGCGCGCAAACACATCGCGGCCGAGTTGATCAGTGCCGAACCAGTGCGTCGCGTCGGGCGGCGTGAGGGAGTTCAACGGATCGGACGCGTACGGGTCCTGCGGCACGACCCAATGTCCGATCAGCGCGCATGCAACCCAGAACAACAGGATCAGCACGCCGGCCACGAACGTGGGTGAACGCAGCAAGGCCTTGCTGCGTTCGAAACGCGGCGCCTTGTGCGGCGCGGGCGAGACGGTTGCAGTGCTCATTGCGCGTTCCTTACCCGCAAGCGCGGATTCAGCACCACATACAACGCATCCGCGATCAGGTTCGCCCCCGTATAAATCACGCCGATGGTCAGCACGCCGGCTTCGAGCATGGGGAAGTCCTTGCCTTTGGCGGCGTTATAAATGAGCGAGCCAATGCCCTGGTAGTGGAACAGCGTCTCCACGACCACCAGGCCGCCGATCATATAGCCGAGCTGCGTCGCGGCAACGGTGACGGTCGGCAGCAGCGCATTGCGCAGCACGTGGCGCATGATCACCACGCGGCGCGGCAGGCCCTTGAGGATCGCGGTGCGCGTGTAGTCGGCATCGAGCGCTTCAACGGTGCCGGCGCGCGCCATTCGTGCGATGTAACCGAAGAACACCAGCACCAGCGGCAACACAGGCAGGATCAGATGCTGCAACTGGATCAGTACGTTTGACCCAGGCGGAAACGTTGCTTCAATCGGCAGCCATTGCAGCCAGATGCCGAACACCAGAATCAGCACAATGGACGAGACGAACTCCGGCACGACTGTCGCCGATAACCCCGCGATGCTGATGGTCCGGTCGATCCAGCGCCCTTCGTGCAGCGCGGAGTAAACGCCGCCGGCAATGCCGAGCGGCACGACGACGATAAACGCCAGCGCGCCGAGCTTGGCCGAATTCAACAACGCGTCGCCTATGAAGGGTGCGACCGGCGCGCGATACGAATACGACTGACCCATGTCGCCGCGCAGGAAGTGGGCGATCCAGCCGGCATATTGCGTGAACAAAGGCCGGTCGACACCCAGTTGATGATTGAGCGCGGCGACCGCGCGAGCGTCGGAAAGGGGCCCGAGGATGGCACGGCCGACATCGCCGGGAAGCAACTGGCCGCCCGCGAACACGATCACCGACAACAGCCACAACGTGATGATCGCGAGCAGCAGTCGCACGCCGATAAACCGCGCAATGCGCGCGGCGCTTCCGGCGTTGCTGCGTGAGCTTACTTGCGGCGCGCCCGGCGCGGCGGGAGGAGAGACCGTGTTCATGATCGGAGCATCCTCGGGTCAGGCTTCATCAAGCTGGTTTTAATGAGCGCGAGACTCAACGAACGACCTACGCGCCGATGGTCGCGCGTTGGAAATACAACTGCGAAATCGCATTGAAGCGCACGCCTTTCACGTTCGCCCGCGTGACGATCAGCTGATCGTAGAAATAGGGGATCACGACCGGGGTTTCATCGAGCAACAGGGCCTGGATTTGCCCTGAGAGTTTTTTCTGCGATGCCACGTCGAGCGCCGCCACGAAATCCGCCACCAGCTTGTCGTATTGCGGATTCTTGAAATGCGCCGCGTTCCACGTGCCTTCGCTGGTCAGCGGTGCGTTGAGAAACACGTTCGGCACGCCGCGATGTCCGTAATCCGTGATGCCGAGCGGCGAATCGAGCCAGTCCGATTTGCCGTACGTGCCCGCGCCGTAATACAGCTCCTGGCTTTCCACCTTCAGCGTGATGCGAATGCCGACCGCCTTCGCTGCGTTCTGGATCACGACCGCGAGATCGGGAATCTCCATGTACTTCTCGGTCGTGAGCGTGACGTCGAAACCGTTCGGCACGCCTGCTGCCGCCAGCAATTGTTTTGCCTTCGCGACATCGATCTTGCGCTGCGGCACGGACAGGTCGCTGGACGGAAACACCGGCGAGAACGGACTGTCATTGCCCAACGCAGCGCGGCCCTTGAACAGCCCCTTCACGAGCACGTCGCGATTCACCGCCAGCGCCAGCGCCTGACGCACGCGCTTGTCCTTGAACGGGCCGGTGTCGGTGCGCATATGCATCTGCCGATGCGCGCTCGACTTCACGCCGAGCACCTTGAACTCGGGGTTCGTCATCATGCTGAGCCCGCCCTGCACGGTGAAATCGCCCATCACGTCGGCTTGCCGGCCTTGGAGCGCGAGCAGTTCCGATTGTTCGTCGGCGTAGAACGCGAACGTCACCCGGTCGGGCAGCGCTTTTTCGCCCCAGTAATCCGGGTTGCGTACAAACGATGCGCCCACTTTCGGCGTGTACTTTTCAAACTTGAACGGCCCCGTGCCCGGGAACGACTTCTCGTAGGTGCCGCTGAAATTCGCTGGCAGGATCACGGCGTTGTACGTATCCGAGGAGACGTAATAAGGGAAGTTGCCGTTCGGCGCGTCGAGATGGAACTCGACTGTCATGTCGTCGACAACCTTCACCGAGCCCTTCGACAACACGCCCTTGAGCACCGAGAGCGCGGCCGAACCGCTGGCCGGATCGGCGAGCCGGTTGAACGTGGCGGCGACGTCCTTGGCGGTCATCGACTGGCCGTCGTGGAACTTGACGTTCGGGCGCAGCTTGAAGGTCCATACATCGCCCTTCTCGTTCGGCTTCCACGACAGCGCGAGGGAAGGCTTAAGCTTGAGCTCCTGACCGTCATCGTCGATCAGGAATTCGCCCGTCTGATTGATCAGCGCGAGGCCCGCGGGGTCGGTGACGGTGAGCGGGTCGACCTGGCCCGACGGCGTCAGATGCGCCACGCGGATCGTGCCACCGGGTTTGCCCGCAGGCGCCTGCGCGCGCGCGTGCGGCATGCCGATCAACCCCCCGGCGGCCATCGATAAGCCCAGCAGGCTCGCGTGCCTCAGTAACTCGCGCCGCGACAGCCGGCCGGCCTTGAATTCGTCGATTGCATGGTTGCCGAGTTCTCCCGCCGATCCCCTCGACTGTTCCAGCGCTGCATTGAAGGGGGAAAGCGAGTCCAGATCGGTTACGGTCTTTTTCATCGGGCTGTCCGGTTCGGGGTTCGGTTGTTGTTTTGACTCGACGATACTGCGCCATCCAACGAGGGACCGCGGCAGCGACGCAATTGGATGCGCTTTCAGTTTAGCGGAGCAAATTGTGTTCCGATTCCCGGCGCGCGTTTCATGTGCCAATTAATTGCGCATGCTGCTCCGATAGCCGCGACGCTGCGGAAAAGCTTGCTGAAAACTTTCGGGCCATGCGTCAGAAGGGCGGTAGAAAATTCCGCGCCTCCGTGTCGTCATACCGTCATTTTCAATGCTGATGCGGATGTTTATGAATTGGGTCGACCCAGAACACTTCCTCGGGCTCCTCCACCGCATCGATATTCAGATTCACCACCACCGCCTCGTTGTCGCTGCGCACGAGTACGCATTCCAGCGGTTCGTCGGTGAGCGCATTGATTTCCTGATGCGGCACGTACGGCGGCACGAAAATGAAATCACCCGGTCCGGCTTCAGCAGTAAATTCCAGATGATTGCCCCACTTCATGCGCGCCTGTCCGCGCACGACGTAGATCACGCTTTCCAACGCGCCGTGATGATGCGCGCCGGTTTTCGCGTTCGGATGGATCGTCACCGTGCCGGCCCAGATTTTCTGCGCACCTACCCGCGCCGCGTTGATTGCCGCCGCGCGATTCATGCCGGGCGTCTGCGCGGTGTTGGTATCGAGTTGATCGCCCTTGATCACCTTGACGCCGTTCTCCCGCCAGTCGGTGTGCTCGTGCTCATGGTCGTGCTGATGTTCGTCGCTCATTCTCTTTATCTCCTCCGATCCGTGGAAAAGCCGCCGTCGATCTACGCTAGCTTCATTCCGGCTATAAGCCCAAAAAAAGTCCGTTGCCGCCGGGAGGCAACAACGGACTTCGTTACGTCGTCAGGTCGTCAGGTCATTAGGTCAGTAGGTCATTCAATCACCCAACTCGACTTGTCGAGCCTGGCAACGTCTACTTGGACTTCGAATTCACGATGGCTTCCGCGACGTTGTTCGGCGTTTCGGCATAGTGCTTGAACTCCATCGTGTACGTGGCGCGGCCCTGAGTGAGCGAGCGCAGCGTGGTCGAGTAGCCGAACATTTCAGCCAGCGGCACCTCGGCGCGCACGAGCTTGCCGCCACCGCCCGCAATGTCCTCCATGCCCTGCACGAGCCCGCGGCGTGATGACAAATCGCCCATCACGTTGCCCATGAAATCCTCAGGTGTTTCCACTTCCACGGCCATCATCGGTTCGAGCAGCACCGGCTTGGCTTTGCGCATGCCGTCCTTGAACGCCATCGATCCAGCCATGCGGAACGCGTTTTCATTCGAGTCCACGTCATGGTAGGAGCCGAAAGTTAGCGTCACCTTCACGTCCACCACCGGATACCCCGCCAGCACGCCGGCTTTCAGTGTTTCCTGAATACCCTTGTCGACCGCCGGAATGTATTCGCGCGGCACGACACCGCCCTTGATGGCATCGACGAATTCGTAACCCGTGCCCGGCTTTTGTGGTTCCAGCTTCAGCACCACGTGACCGTATTGGCCGCGACCACCCGACTGCTTGACGAACTTGCCTTCAATATCTTCGACCGGGATGCGGATCGTCTCGCGATACGCAACCTGCGGTTTGCCGACCGTCGCTTCGACGCCGAACTCACGCCGCATCCGATCCACCAGAATTTCCAGGTGCAGCTCGCCCATGCCCGAAATGATGGTCTGGCCGGATTCCTCGTCGGTCTGCACGCGGAACGACGGATCCTCCTGCGCCAGCCGGTTCAACGCGATACCCATCTTTTCCTGGTCGGGTTTCGTCTTCGGCTCGACGGCCTGGGAGATCACCGGTTCCGGGAAGATCATGCGTTCGAGAATGATCGGATGAGCCGGATCGCAGAGCGTGTCACCGGTCGTCGCTTCCTTCAAACCCACGGCCGCGGCAATATCGCCGGCGCGCACTTCCTTGATTTCCTGACGCTCGTTCGCGTGCATCTGGAGAATCCGGCCGAGCCGCTCCTTCTTCTCCTTGATCGCGTTGTAGACCGTATCGCCGGAATTCACCACGCCCGAATACACCCGGAAGAAGATCAACTGGCCCACAAACGGGTCCGTCATGATCTTGAAGGCGAGCGCGGAGAACGGATCTTCGTCGGTCGGATGGCGTTCCGCGTGTTTGTCGTACTCGTCCACGCCCATGATGGCGGGTACGTCCGCCGGTGACGGCAGATAATCGATCACCGCATCCAGCATGGCCTGCACACCCTTGTTCTTGAACGCGCTGCCGCAGAACATGGGGACGATCTCGCTCCTGAGCGTGCGCGCGCGAATGGCCGCCTTGATCTCGTCTTCGCTGATCGCCTCACCACCGATGTACTTGTCCATCAGCGCTTCATTTGCGTCCGCGGCGGCCTCGATCATCTTTTCGCGCCATTCTTCGGCAGTTGCGAGCAGGTTGGCGGGGATTTCCTGATATTCGAACAGCACGCCCTGGCTGGCTTCGTCCCAGATGATCGCTTTCATCTTGACCAGGTCGACCACGCCCTGGAAGTGGTCTTCCGCCCCTACAGGGATCTGCATAGGCACGGCGACGCCTTTCAGGCGTTCGCCGATCTGCCGTTGCACGCGGAAAAAGTCGGCGCCCACGCGGTCCATCTTGTTGACGAACGCAATGCGCGGCACCTTGTACTTGTTTGCCTGGCGCCAGACCGTTTCGGATTGCGGCTGAACGCCGCCGACCGAGTCATAGACCATGCAGGCGCCATCGAGCACGCGCATCGAGCGTTCCACTTCGATGGTGAAATCGACGTGCCCTGGCGTATCGATGATGTTGATCCGGTGTTCCGGATAATTCCCCGCCATGCCTTTCCAGAAGGCCGTGGTGGCGGCAGAGGTGATCGTGATGCCGCGCTCCTGTTCCTGCTCCATCCAGTCCATCGTGGCCGCGCCGTTGTGAACCTCACCAATTTTGTGATTCACACCGGTGTAGAAAAGAATGCGTTCGGTGGTGGTGGTCTTGCCGGCATCGATATGAGCGCTGATACCAATATTCCGATAGCGGTCGATGGGAGTCTTGCGGGGCACTTGAACCTCCTGTTGATTGGGTGGAGCTAAAAACCCGAACCTGGCTTGATGGCCCGGCCGGCGGCTCCGGAGCGAAGCTTTGCTTTGTCGTGCTTGGTGAGCGCTTCGCTGGTTTATCAGGATAGCGCGTCGACAGGGTCTTTGCAGGATTCTCGCCAGCTCGGCAAAAAAGATGAATCTTTGATGACGCGCGGGCGATGTTCCGGGCACCGACTTGAGTCGGGGCCTGCGGGGAGTTGCGCTGGGTCCTGCGTCTGGCTCTGCGTCTGGCTCTGCGTTTGGCTCTGCGTTTGGCTCTGTAAGGAGAAAAGCAGAAAGCCGGCGCACGCAACAAGCGGGCAGCCGGCTTCGGGCATAAATGACCGTACTCGCGGAAGTGACGCCGGGTGGGCGCGCGTTGACGACTATGCAAGCCGTTCAGGCACCCTCCACGGAGTATGTTATTGGACTGCTGGCAACCCCTTGATCTGCATGCCTGGCTGAAGCCCTTTCGATGCAAACCAGCCTTTGCTCATTTCCAGTGCGAACACACCATTGTTGCGCGGGCAGTGGTTGTTTTCCGTCTCGGCCTGCATTTCGTCGATATCCGTAATCGTTCCGTCCGCGCGCATGAACGCGATCGACAGCGGGATGAGGGTGTTTTTCATCCAGAAACAGTGCACGGCCGTTTCATTGAAGACGAACAGCATGCCTTCGTTGGGCTCGAGCTTCGTGCGATACATCAGGCCTTGTTCGCGATCGGCATCGTTCGCGGCCACGGCTGCGTCTATCACATACATGCCCGCAGTGAGTTTCGTGTGCGGGAAATCGGCGGGCTTTTTCGCACCCGGCGGCATTTGTCCTGCTTCTGCGGCCAGCGGTTGTGCGTGTGCTGCCAGCGGCGCGACTGCAATCAACGAAACGAGCGGAACGGAAAACGCAACAAGCGCGCGGCGCACTAGACGGCCAAGATCAAACGATGAAACCGAACGGGGCGAGAGCCATGAAAGACGCACGGCGAAACTCCTGGTGAGATGAAGCCGGTTAGCTGAAGAATCAGTGAAGACTGGCGCATGTTACTTGAGCGCGGGCACGCCGACAAAAAGCGGGTGTGGGGATACCATCGCGCAAATAACCCACCCGATCCGAAGACCCAAAGAAAAAGGCAGAAACCTTTGCAGGTGTCTGCCTTTCAATGCCGCTTTCGCGGCAGCACTGCTTGGTGTAGCGTCGCGTTACCGCGATCTATTACCAACTTACTCCGACGCGGCCGAAGCAGCTGCAGCCGAAGCTGCCTTCTTGTGCGTAGCCTTCTTATGCGTCGTCGACTTCTTGTGCGTTGCCTTGTGAGCGGTCGAAGCAGCTGCAGGAGCCGATGCTTCCGGGGCCGAAGCTTGTGCAAATGCAGCCGTTGCGAACAGGCCAGCGACGAGAGCAGCGATCAGTTTGTTCATGTTGTGAATCCTCAGCTTTAGTTTGATTTAACCTTGTGACCCGGTCGATGGAGTCATGTCGGTAAACGAGCCATCCACCTTTTGGTTGACAGGAGATTCGAACAAAACTTCGATCCCGCTGCGAGCGCTTGAAACCTTACATAAAGCCTTCGCATGCTGGCTGTGTGTTGCAGTTCTTCGCTAATGCCGGATGGCGGTTTTAAGGCATCTGCAGCGAATAACGCCGCACGCCGGAAGTCCGTTGACGTGTTTTTGCGGAATCGTACGGAGATAATTGTTTGGAAGACGAAATGAATTTGTAATGTCCGGGTTCAAGTGAAACGTAACTCTTAACCGATGCCACTCCAGGGCGCGCGCGGGGGCAGTTCGATCGATGCGCCCGGTGCCAGGCCGAGACTGAATATATCCAGCGCGCCGATACCCACGCGCACCAGCCTCAGTGTTGGATATCCGACTGCTGCGGTCATTCGACGCACCTGCCGGTTACGTCCCTCGCTGATCGACAGTTCGATCCACGTGGTCGGAATGGCGGCGCGGTATCGGATAGGCGGGTTACGTGGCCAAAGCTGGTCCACCGATTCCACGGGTTCCACCCGCTTAACGTCGCACGGCCGCGTCACGAATTCCCCCAGGTCCACACCTGCCGCCAGACGTTCGAGAGCGTGTGCGTCGGGCGCGCCGTCCACCTGTGCCCAATACCGCTTGACCAGCTTGTGACGGGGCTCGGTGATACGCGCCTGAAGCGCGCCATCGTCGGTGAGGAGCAGCAGGCCTTCGCTGTCTGTGTCCAGGCGGCCGGCCGGATAAACGCCGGGCGTCTTCACCCAAACGCCTAACGAAGGGTGCTTCTCGTGCGGCGAAAATTGACAGATCGTGCCGAACGGTTTGTTAAGAGCAAGCAGCGGCATGGTGGGAATCGATGAGGAGACGCGACAAGGAAACGAGCCGGCGCTCAAGCGCCGCGCGGGAATCCGGCTATGGCGGATGGCGCGATATTAATGCATAATTCGAAACACCAAACCCTAGGTCTTATATAAGACATAAGACATGGATCGTATAACGGTCGGTCGCAGCGACAACTGCGGCGAAAGCATCAGCGGACGGACTTCGGACCGCGCTCGCATTCCCCGATTTGTTGCAATGCGGCGAAATGGGAGCCGGGCAGGGCGTCTGCACGGTGGGCTAGAATACCTTTCTGGTCGCCTCGGGCGCCGCGCCGGCATTGGCGCCGGCGGCCCTGCCACCGTTCATTCGTCCGCTTTTTCGCCGAATTTCCGTACGCATTCTGCGCATTTCTGTAGTTAGCTAGCCCAGCCATCTTTGGAGTCGACCATGCCGTATCAGCACATCAAGGTTCCGACGGGCGGTGACAAGATCACCGTTAATGCGGATTACTCGCTCAACGTTTCCGACCAGCCGATCATCCCTTTTATAGAAGGCGATGGTACGGGTCTGGACATCACGCCGGTGATGATCAAGGTCGTGGACGCAGCGGTGGAAAAAGCCTATGCAGGCAAGAAGAAGATCCACTGGATGGAAATCTTCGCGGGCGAGAAGGCCACCAAGGTCTATGGCCCGGACGTGTGGCTGCCGGATGAAACGCTGGACGTGCTGAAGGAATATGTCGTTTCTATCAAAGGGCCGCTTACCACGCCAGTCGGCGGTGGCATCCGTTCGCTGAACGTCGCGCTGCGCCAGCAACTCGACCTATATGTCTGCCTGCGCCCGGTGCAGTATTTCAAGGGCGTGCCGTCGCCTGTGCGCGAGCCGGAAAAGGTCAACATGATCATCTTCCGCGAGAACTCGGAAGACATCTATGCGGGCATCGAGTGGGCGGCCGAGTCGGAAGAGGCGAAGAAGGTCATCAAGTTCCTGCGCGAAGAAATGGGCGTGACGAAGATCCGCTTCCCGGAAACGTCGGGTATCGGCGTCAAGCCGGTGTCGCGTGAAGGCACGGAGCGCCTGGTTCGCAAGGCGATCCAGTACGCCATCGACCACAATCGCAACACCGTCACGCTCGTGCACAAGGGCAACATCATGAAATACACGGAAGGTGCGTTCCGTGATTTCGGCTATGCATTGGCGCAGAAGGAATTCGGTGCAGAACTCATCGACGGCGGCCCGTGGATGAAGATCAAGAGCCCGAAGGGCGGCGACATTGTGCTAAAGGACGTTATCGCCGACGCGTTCCTCCAGCAGATCCTGCTGCGCCCGGCGGAGTACGACGTGATCGCCACGCTGAACCTGAACGGCGATTATGTTTCGGACGCGCTGGCGGCTCAGGTTGGCGGTATTGGCATTGCTCCGGGCGCGAACATGTCGGATTCGGTGGCCATGTTCGAAGCCACGCACGGCACAGCGCCGAAGTACGCCGGCAAGGACTACGTGAATCCGGGTTCGGAAATCCTGTCGGCGGAAATGATGCTGCGCCACCTTGGCTGGACCGAGGCAGCGGACGTCATCATCAAGTCGATGGAAAAATCGATCCTGCAAAAGCGTGTGACGTATGACTTCGCGCGTTTGATGGAAGGTGCGACGCAGGTTTCATGTTCCGGCTTCGGGCAGGTGCTGATCGAAAACATGTAAGTTCGGCCAAGCTTCAAGGAAAGCCCCGGTGCGAGTAACTCGGCCGGGGCTTTTTTCATGGGCAGAGCGGCAGCGATTAGGCCACTCTGCACAGCTCTGTCAAAACTTGTCGCAAGCGACTTTTTCACGGCAGCGGAGTGATACCCTCGATTCCCTGGACAAACCTATGTGTTTTTATACAGTTCATCTCGCTGGACATGCTTATGGCTCACCAGAATGCGCGCCTCAATACTTTGCTCAGCCGCTGGCTCGCTCACGAAACGCGCGGTTTGCTTGGCGGCCTCGCTGGCGGCGTAGTCGGGGGTGTTGTGGCGTTCACGTTGATAAACCGTTTTAGTTCAACAAGCCTCACGAGCGGCGCCGACGCAATTTCCATCGCGAACACATACATCGTCTATTCAACACTCATGATCGCGGCGGTAGCCGTTTTCCTGACCACGGCGGGGTTGATATTCACACAGCATTTCGCCATAGAGAAAGAACGCCATGTCGCGGACGCCTTTGCGGCATTGGTGGGCGAAATGGCCCGCACTAACGGGTGCGCGGTCGAAGTAGTAAAAGAAGTCATGAAGAACGCCGAAGTGGTCCAGCATTTCGACGATCAGGTAAAGGAAAAACTCAGGGAAGTGATGCGTGCGCAACTGGACGGCGCGAACCAGCGTAAGGCGCGGGCACGCAGCGAGCACGATGCGCTGTCTCGCATCGCCAGCGATTTGGAAAGTGCCTAGACCGTTTGGGAGGGGAGAATATGGCAATCGTTTCCGCAATACCTGTCTTGCGAACTACAGCAGCGTTGGCGGCATTTTTGATGGCCGAACGCCATTACGACATGGTGGAGGCCGCACCACCCATCGACGTCGACGAGATCGCGAGGCTGCTCCATATCGAGGTGACCGAACATGCGGATCCTGGCGCGGCCAATACGATCGGCAAGATAACGCTGAGTCACAAAGGGCCGGCGAAGGTCTGGATCAATCCGGCGGAAAATGCCTATGGTCCAAGGCGTCGATTCACCCTGGCTCACGAAATAGCGCACTTTTGCATGCACAGATCCACCGATCGCCACGAATTTATCGACGACAAAAGCACTATGAATCGCAGCGAATCCTATTGGAACAGTTACGAATCCGAGGCAAATCGCTTTGCTGCCGAACTGTTGATGCCACAACAACTCATTGAATCGTTGGGACGTCGAGTAATCGATGCATACAAGGCGGAGCACAACACCGAAAAAATGCCGTTGACACGCTTTATCGATGTGATGGCGGTCAAATTTCGCGTTTCCCATCCGGCCATGGAGTTCCGATTGAGGAATGTCGGAATTGGCAAGCACCAATAGAAAAGAAATCCTGGGCGCGTCCCGGGATTGTTTCGTCCATCGCGCGCAAATAAAAAAACCCGGCGTAACGCCGGGTTTCGAGGACAGCGCGCTGTCGAACGGTCAGGCAGATTCCTGGATGTTCGATGCCTGTTTGCCCTTGGGTCCCTGGACGATCTCAAAGCTGACCTTCTGGCCTTCCTTGAGGGTCTTGAAACCATTCATTTGTATCGCCGAGAAATGAGCAAACAGATCCTCGCCGCCTTCATCGGGCGTGATGAATCCGTAGCCTTTCGCGTCGTTGAACCATTTGACCGTACCAGTTGACATCACTTCCCCTCTCACTCTCGTCGCTACCACGAGCACGCTCGAAAAGCCCGGCAACCCACAATGTGGACCGCCCCCTCCTCACAAGCTCACCGCGGCCTTTCTTCACCTGAAACGCTTCGGAAAAAAGTGCCAATTTGATTGTTTAATCTCTTAAATCAAGTGTCAAGAAAATTTTGAGATGGCCGTAAAGACGTTGTAAAGACCTCATTTCAAGGGTTTTTCCCGCTTTGCGCGTATCCCGCCGCACAAGCGCGCCATCTTGAAAAGTCGCATAATCGACGCACATGTGCAGTACCGGCAGCAGGCGGCTATTGCCAGCCGCCGCAGCGGGTTGCACGAGTTGGTCGCACGAGTGATCCAGACGAGTGGATCACTTAGCCAGTCTTGGCGGTAAATGTGGCCAATTCTGTGGCCAAGGCAGTGCCCAAGGCAGGCCGCGTCCGAGTGGACAATTCGTTTTTTTGAGAGCTGTGCGATACTGGATTCAACGGTGTTTCAAGAGGGCTGGTCTGTGTCACGAAGGCTGGCGGAATTCAGCAAGCGACAGGTTACGCGAAGTGTGCGGCGACACTGTTTCGGCTCTTATAGCGAACGGAGTTTTGGCGAGATGGCGAGCCTGTCCGAGTTGTTTAGAATGGGCGTATGGCGATCAATCCCAACAAGCAGGATGGCACCGTACTGGAGCGGCAGGAACAAAAGCTGAAACAGCCGTCCATGTACAAAGTGGTGCTGCTGAATGACGACTTCACGCCGATGGAATTCGTCGTGTTCGTCGTGCAGGAACATTTCAATAAGGATCGTGAGACTGCGACGCAAATCATGCTGAAGGTTCATCGCGAGGGCAGGGGAGTTTGTGGGGTCTATACGCGGGACATCGCGTCGACCAAAGTTGAGCAAGTCGTTAGCCACGCGAGGCAAGCGGGTCATCCGCTGCAGTGTGTGATGGAGGAAGCATGATTGCCCAGGAACTGGAAGTCAGTCTGCACATGGCGTTTATGGAAGCACGTCAGGCGCGGCACGAGTTCATTACGGTCGAGCATCTTTTACTGGCCTTGTTGGACAACCCGACCGCGGCTGAAGTGTTGCGCGCATGCGCAGCAAATATTGAAGATTTGCGTCAAAACCTGCGCAATTTCATTCACGACAACACCCCGACCGTGCCCGGCACGGACGATGTCGATACCCAGCCAACGCTTGGTTTTCAGCGCGTGATTCAGCGCGCGATCATGCACGTGCAATCGACATCGAACGGAAAAAAGGAAGTGACCGGCGCGAACGTGCTTGTCGCTATCTTCGGTGAAAAGGATTCACATGCCGTCTATTACCTGCAACAGCAGGGAGTAACGCGCCTCGACGTCGTCAATTTCATCTCGCATGGCATTGCGAAGACGAATACGGGTGACGCCGCGAAGGCCAGCAGCGACGCGAATCCCGAAGCGGAAGACGCGGCTGCGCAAAAGGAAACGCCGCTTGCGCAGTTCACGCAGAACCTGAACCAGCTCGCGAAAGACGGCAAGATCGATCCTCTGATTGGCCGTGAACTGGAAGTCGAGCGTGTGGTGCAGGTGCTGTGCCGTCGCAGGAAGAACAATCCGCTCCTGGTCGGTGAGGCTGGCGTGGGTAAGACCGCCATTGCCGAAGGGCTTGCCTGGCGCATCACGCGCGGCGAAGTGCCGGACATTCTCGCGGACGCCCAAGTGTATTCGCTCGATATGGGCGCATTGCTGGCCGGTACTAAATACCGTGGCGATTTCGAGCAACGCCTCAAGACGGTGCTGAAAGAGTTGAAGGAACGCCCGCATGCGGTGCTGTTCATCGACGAAATTCACACGCTGATTGGCGCGGGTGCGGCTTCGGGCGGTACGCTGGATGCATCGAATCTGCTGAAGCCGGCGTTGTCGTCGGGGCAGTTGAAGTGCATCGGCGCGACCACGTTCACGGAATATCGCGGGATCTTCGAAAAAGACGCAGCGTTGTCGCGTCGTTTCCAGAAGGTCGACGTTGCTGAGCCGACAGTCGAGCAGACCATCGCCATCCTGCGCGGTCTCAAGTCGCGTTTTGAAGAACATCACGGCGTGAAGTATTCGTCAGGTGCGCTGTCCGCGGCGGCTGAATTGTCGGCACGCTTTATCACGGACCGTCACTTGCCGGACAAGGCTATTGACGTAATCGATGAAGCGGGCGCGGCGCAACGCATCCTGCCGAAGTCGAAGCAGAAGAAGACCATTGGCAAGAACGAGATCGAGGAAATCATCTCGAAGATTGCGCGTGTTCCGCCGCAAAGCGTGTCGCAGGACGATCGCAGCAAGTTGCAGACGCTGGATCGTGACCTGAAGAGCGTGGTGTTTGGGCAGGATCAGTCTATTGACGCACTCGCCGCCGCCATCAAGATGGCGCGAGCGGGTCTCGGCAAGACGGACAAGCCAATTGGCGCGTTCCTGTTCTCAGGCCCGACAGGTGTCGGCAAGACGGAAGTGGCGAAGCAACTGGCGTTCACGCTGGGTATCGAATTGCTGCGCTTCGACATGTCCGAGTATATGGAACGTCATGCGGTCAGCCGGCTGATTGGCGCGCCGCCGGGCTATGTCGGATTCGATCAGGGCGGTTTGCTGACTGAAGCCGTCACGAAGAAGCCGCATTGCGTGCTGTTGCTCGACGAAATCGAAAAGGCGCATCCGGATATCTACAACGTGCTGCTGCAGGTGATGGACCACGGCACGCTGACCGACAACAACGGTCGCAAGGCAGATTTCCGCAACGTCATCATCATCATGACGACGAATGCGGGTGCCGAAGCGATGCAAAAGTCGGCGATTGGCTTCACGAACCGTCGGGAAACCGGCGACGAAATGGCCGATATCAAGCGGATGTTCACGCCTGAGTTCCGCAATCGTCTGGACCAGATCATCAGCTTCCGCTCGCTGGATGAAGAAATCATCATGCGTGTGGTCGACAAGTTCCTGATGCAACTCGAAGACCAGTTGCATGAGAAGAAGGTCGACGCGGTCTTTACCGACGGCTTGCGCGCACATCTGGCGAAGCACGGTTTTGACCCGCTGATGGGCGCACGTCCCATGCAGCGCCTGATCCAGGACACGATTCGTCGTGCATTGGCGGACGAGTTGCTGTTCGGCAAGCTGATGTCGGGTGGGCGTGTGACGGTGGATGTGGACGAGAACGACAAGGTCGCGCTCACGTTCGACGAAAGCCCGGTGCCGCGCAATCCGAATCCGGAAGCGGTCGAGGTCGAGTAAGCATTCCCAGCAGGCTTTCGTAAAAAAAAGCGGCGCGGACTTTGGTCCGCGCCGTTTTCTTTGGTGCACCCAGCATGGGCGCAATCCTGGAGGGGTAACCTCCCGTGAGTTGATCACAGCGAACGAAGTGAAGCGCAACTGCTTGAGGGTGACCGAGCGTGCAACGAAACCGTGAGCCCATGTACAAGAACCGGATAGAAGGCAGTGCCGGTCATACACGGTGGCCTGTGCCGAACTCGCTAAAGGGGGCGAACACCGCACGCAGCGTACTGACAACTGCTGCGTCAGGATGCAGCGGCATTTCGCTTTCAGCTTCGCCCCAGACAATTCCGGTTGGCAGGCCGCGTCGCAGCTTGCCGCGTACCGCCTTGTTTCGAATGCCGCCATCCAGACGCGCGTCCGCATGGGGTACGGCCTTATGGCCGTACCCCATGCCGATTGCCTGGCCTTATTTATCAAACGGGATCGGGCTGTCCATATAAGCGTTCAGCTTTCCCCGTGCCCACGATTCCGGATTGCCGATTGCCGATACCATGCCGGTTGTCGCCCCCCCGCCCAGCAACACGCTGAAGATGCCGCGCAACGGAAAATCGCCATACAAAGGATTCGATATGTCGAATGGCTCGGACCGGATGAACATGTCCTCAGCCGTGGCGCCCATGTTTTGCTGGAACGCTTCCGGGAACTGCAGCGCGAGAATCTTCGGATTAACGTGGTGATAGTCCGAGCCGATTGCCGGATCGCCTAGCAGACAACTGCCACCGGTTCCCCAGTGCTGCGAATCGAAATCGGTGGCAACGAGATCGGTCGTTGTCGGAATGCGACTGGCGGGCATCTGCCATGGCATCACTGGCAATTTGAGCGCACGGCTTACCGACTTGCAGAAGTCGAAGTAGCGATTCCACTCGCGTGGACCATAGCAGTAGCCATTCGCAGCCGCGCGTTGCGTGAAGTCGTCGGCTTCGTAGCGATCGATAGCCAGGAAGTCGGGTGCATAGGGTCCGCTGTACACCCCGAGGCTGGCGACATAGTCCGCTGTCTGCCGCGCCATTTGCGCCGGATCGACGTCGTCCTGGTAAATCCACTCCGAGTAGCCGACGCCCCATAGGTTTATCTGCCAGCCGAAAGTCACGCTTGGCGCGACCATGCGGGTCAGCCAGTTCACGGCGAGCACGTAGCCGGCGATATTTTCGGTAATGGCGGCGGGGATGACAGCGGTAATCGACCAATGTTCGAGCGCTTGCTGTAGGGGGACCCGCACCGGCATGGCGTAGGCGGGGCCGAAGTCGGCCTGCTCGCAGGCACCGAGAAAGTCGGGGTTCACAATGAAGCCCGCCGGGACTGGATGAGTGTTGTCGATGGCGTCCGTGGCGATGTTGAGCGCCAGGATGTAGTTCGCAAAACTATGTGCGTGCGCGTCGGCGTTGGCGAGAATCCCCGGCGTGTCGCCGAGCGACAGGTTGCAGGTGTACGAAATCATGACGGGCAGGACAGGCTGGACGTTGCCCAGTTGCGTTTCGACATTGCGCGCGAGTTCGATCGTAGTTCGGGTTTGCACGTCGTCCGTCAGATACACGCTCGAGTCGCCGGCGCCGTCGGTTCCCGCGTAGTCGAATACTGACGTTGTACGCGCGGCCACGAAATCCGCCAGATTGCTTGGCGTCAGATCGGCGCAGCCGCCGAAGCACAGATAAGCGGGAAAGCCACGCACGTTGAGGTTAGCCGAAGCGGTGATCGTCACGTCGAGTTCGGCGCTCGCTCCTCTGGCCACGGTCAATCGAGGTGGCGCCTCGACGACATAAACGATGCCTGCCGACAGGAGATCGCTCGTTGCCACCGTATATTCACCCGGCTGGACCTTGGCAGAAAATGCGCTCTGCTGCGATGTCGCCGAGACAGTCTGTACATAGCTCATGGTGCCGCCAATCAGGCGCAAGTCGGTCGTGCGATCGACGCTCTGCGCGGCGGTAACGTTGATCGCCACTGTGACATACCCCGAGGTATCGACATTCTTGGCGCTCACCATGGAATTGTCGACGACCACCGTCTGCAATGCGTTCTTCAGCGCGAAGCGGGGCACGTTGAACGAATAGTCCACATCGTTGAGTGCGATGTTTTGTATCGACACCAGCGCGTAGCCCGACAGCGGCAACTTGCGCAGGGACGTTACGCTGTTCGTCGTGCAGTTGAACATGGCGAGTGTGGCGCCCGTCGCACTGTCCGTCAATGTGACGTTGAGCGTTTCGGTCGAAAGTCCCGTCAGCGCCCCAATCGAGATATCGAGCGCGGAGTAATACTCGACAGGGCCGAAGGTCACGCCGATCCCCGTGGTTTCGCCCGCCTCGATGCCGATTGCCGTAGGCTTGATGACAAGCGGCGCAATGACGGTCTCATCACTTGTGCTGACACTTTCGCCCGTCACCGTGTAGCTGCCTTGCTCGATGGCCATGCTGCAGGTCGTGCCGTAACAAACGGACATCGTGTCGATCACGTCGCCTTGCGCGAAGGTGAGGACGGGCGCGACGCCGGCAAGCGCCGGATCTGGAGCAGGCGCGCAAGTGACGGACACTGTCCCGGAGATTGCCGGCGTCTCGTCGGCCGCGAAAGTGAATGAATCAAGCCAGGTGTTGGGGTCAGTCAGCAGGTCGCCGTTCACGCCAATGGTGATCGTGTCTGAGCGCTGCATCGTATAACTTTGCGTGACGGCGATCGACGCGTTGACGTCAAAGACGCCGCCGCCGATTTCTGACGTTTGCGCGCTGATATCGCCCGTGACCCACGAGCTGAACGCCGGCTCGATGGCGGTGCCATCGACGGAAGCCGGTGAGTGGAAGTGGAAGGCGAGGAACTGGTTGACGGTGATTGCGCTGCCGTCTTCATAGTACAGATTGGAGACGATGATCGTGCCATAATATTCGTTAGCGTTGGGGCCGACGATTGCGTCATATTCGATCTTCATGCGAACTCCATCAGGTTTGTTCGGTGAACTTCGTTGCCCGGATGGGCAAAAGGATAGTTCTGTCCGGGTAGGCAATGAATTCGTAACCGCGTTTTATTTTTTAAGATAACGAATTAAACGCTGGCACGAATGTGTTCTTTTCTGTGCGCGAGACTCCTGTGGTGATAGTAAAAAAATCGAGAAACTGGTGAAAGCGTCGCCTTTAAGGAATTTTTTAAGTGCTTAATTTCGTACTACTTATGACAAATTTATAGGCGAGGGTAAACGGACGTCAAATAGGAAAAATCCTAAACTTATTCGTGCAATGAAGGACGTATAGGGCAATCGCATGGAGCCCGGAAGCCAGGCAGACATGGCGCCATGTTGATCGCCGGCGCAAGCGTTGACGCGGCGTATCTTCAGTCCCGCCTTGGTGTATTCACACGGTAGTGATCCTCGTCAAACAGAACCCGAATCCGAATCCAGAATCGATTTAACTTGGGTAAGGTCGACTAACAGGTCGACGAATAGCCGAGCGGCATAGCGAGGCGAGGAATGAAGTCAGAAAACACAAGCTTGAGGTGTGTCATCATCGGCGAGGCGGTGCGGAGAAGTCTTCCGCACCGCCTCGTTTTTTTTGCGTCCGCGTTTGTTGCGGATAATGACTTCAAGAGGTTGATTTGAGCTTTAAACGAGGATCGTTCGAGACCATCGTCGAACGGGAGAAGGGGCTGAACCGAAGTTTGACCGCCGGACAGATGTCGATGATTGCTATCGGCGGGGCGATTGGAACGGGGCTTTTTTTAGGTAGTGGTTTTGCGATCGGTTTCGCCGGGCCGAGCGTGTTGGTGAGTTACGCGATCGGTGCGCTGACCGCGTTGTTGCTGATGGGCGCGCTGGCCGAGATGACGGTTGCGCACCCGACCTCCGGATCGTTTGGCGCGTACGCGGAGTTTTATATCGGGCCGCTCGCGGGATTTCTCGTGCGCTACGCCTACTGGTCGGCCGTCGTATTTGCGGTCGGCACCGAGGTTAGCGCGGTCGCCGTGTTCATGAAGTACTGGTTCGCGAATGTGCCGGGCTGGTACTGGATCGTTGGTTTTTCCGCCGCGTTGATTGGCGTGAACGCCGCGAGCGTCAAGGTGTACGGCGTAATTGAATACGCGTTTTCGATGCTGAAAATCGTGGCGATCGTCGCGTTTATCTTGCTCGGCGCGGTGTTCGTGTATGGCGCGCCGGTGTCGTCTGGCGTCGGGCTGAACAACTTTACGGCGCACGGCGGCTTCTTCCCGCATGGCGTGAAGGGCATGTGGTTCGCGGTCATTGTTTCCATCTTCAGCTACCTGAACATCGAGACGATCGCGGTCGCGGCCGGCGAAGCGCGCGATCCGCAACGCGCCGTGGCCCGGGCTTTTCGCTCGACCGTGTTCCGGCTGGTGCTCTTCTATCTGCTCACGCTGGCGTTGATGCTCGCAATCGTCCCGTGGACGCAGGCGAGCACCGACGAAAGTCCGTTCGTCAAAGTGATGGCCGCCACGCACGTTCCGTTCGCCGCGGGCGTGATCAATTTCGTGGTGCTGATCGCGGCGCTTTCCGCGATGAACAGCCAACTCTACATCACCACGCGCATGATGTTCAGCCTGTCGCGGGCCGGTTACGCACCCGCGCGCTTCGGGCGTCTGAGCGCGAACGGCGTGCCCACCGCCGCGTTGTCTTTGTCGACCAGCGGCATAGCCTTGGCTACGATCCTGACCGCATTCTGGCCGGCGATGGCGTTCGGTTTGATGATGTCGCTGGCAATCTTCGGCGCGATGTTCGCGTGGCTGATGATCTTCGTCACGCACCTCTTTTTCCGCGCCCGGTACGACGGGCCGGCACTGTCTTTCCGGATGGTGCTGCACCCCTTCGGAAGCTTGTTGGGCGCGGGATTGATGGCGGCGATCATGATCACCACGGCTTTCACGAGCGAATTCCGCATGACGCTCGTCTACGGCCTGGCGTTCATGGTCGTTCTCGTCGCGACCTACCTGCTCTGGTATAGAAAGCGCGGGTAAACACTGACCAAAACCCCTTTGCGTGTCTTTCGTTTCGAAACTAAAATTTTTCGAAACGAAAGTGCAAAGGTGGTACTGCCTGTGTTGGCCAACAAGAATTCGCTTCATCGGCGTCTGCGTATCGTCGAACTTGTCCGCAAGCGCGGGGAAGTGTCGGTCGACGAACTCGCTACGGCATTTGACGTATCCAGCGTCACGATCCGCTCGGACCTGAACTATCTGGAGCAGCAGCGCTACCTGATCCGGGCGTTTGGCAAGGCTCGGTACGTCACGCAACGGCCCGGCGAGAACCTGCTGGCGGCGGTGCCTTCGAGCGCGACGCGCCAGGCTGCGGATATGGCCATTGCGCGAATGGCCGCGGACTTCATTGATGACCACGCGTCGGCGTTCATTGGCGCGGGTCTGATCACGCACAAGCTGCTGCCGTTACTCGCCGATCGCGCGAACCTTGCGCTGACGCTCAACGACATAGCGATGGTGCCCACCGTCCAACGATTCATGCGCTGCGAATTGCGTCTTACGGGCGGTTCGCTGGATGACGACTCCACCGTCCTGCTTGGGCCGGACGCCGAGCGTTCACTCTCCGCGCTGTCGCTGGATCTGGTGGTGCTGGAGGCGAGCGGTATTGATCGTGAGGGCAATTTGCTGTGCACCGATCCGCGTCTTGCAGGCGTATTCAAAGCCGCCCTAAAAAACGCCAAACGCGGCGTGGTCGTGGCTTTCCAGCCGACGCTGCAAGGTGAGGGCGAGGCCTTCTGCCACGTCAGCCGCCTGGGTGGACTCGTGCTGGATGACGCGATCGACCCGCCGACACTCGACCTGATTCTCAAAGCTGGACTAGACGTCCATCGGCGGGAAGAAGGGATTCTTGAATTTTGTAGTAAGTAAACCTAAACAATAACTGGAGACAATCGCATGTTTCGTCGTCGTTCACTTCTTGCTGCTCTCGTCGCCTCGTTGGCCGCAACTGCAACCGTCGCTCACGCCGCCGACGTGAAGATTGGTGCGTCGCTGCTCACGCAACAACACCCGTTTTACGTCGAACTCGCCAACGCAATGAAGGCGGAAGCCGCGAAGGATCACGCGCAGATCGATATTGCGATTGCGAATCAAGACTTGAGCAAGCAGATTGCCGACGTCCAGGATTTCGTCACGAAGAAGGTCGACGTGATCGTGATCTCGCCGGTGGATTCAAAAGGCGTGAAAGCCGCTGTGTTGACAGCGCAGCGGGCCGGAATTCCGGTGATCACGGTCGATATCAGCGCGCAAGGCGTGGAAGTCGCGTCTCACATCGCCACCGATAACTATGCGGGCGGCCTGCAGGCCGGCGCGTTGATGTGCAAGGTGCTGGGCGGGAAGGGCAAGGTCGGTGTGATCGACTATCCGACGATTCAATCGGTGATCGACCGCGTGACGGGCTTCAAGAAGGCGCTGGAAGCGTGTCCCGATGTGAAGATTGTCGCAATACAGCCGGGCATCACACGCGCCGATGCGTTGAGCGCCGCACAGAACATGCTGCAGGCGAATCCTGATCTCGCGGGCATCTTCGGCTTCGGCGACGACGCTGCCATGGCCGCAGCGGTGGCAGGCAAGTCGGCGGGGAATCACGTGAAGGTGATTGGCTTCGACGGCATGCCGGAAGCGCGTGCAGCGGTGGACAAGAACCCGAACTTCGTCGGCGTGATCCGCCAGTACCCGGACAAGATGGGCGCGCTCGCCGTGGATACCGCCGTGAAGGTTGCAGAGAAGCAGGCCGTGCCAAAGCTGCAACCGGTGACGCCGGGTCAGTACCTGAACGCGTCGGTGAAATGAATACGGTTTTAAAACCTCGCCCGACCGTGCCGCTGCTCGAGTTGCGCGGTATTGCGAAATCGTTCGGTCCGGTCGAGGCGATTAAAGACGTCTCGTTCTCGATCCTGCCGGGCCGCGTGCATACGCTGCTCGGTGAGAACGGCGCGGGCAAGTCCACGCTGATGAAGATTCTCGCGGGCGTTCATGCGCCCACGCGTGGCGAGATCCTCCTGAATGGATCGCCGGCTACGTTCGCAAATCCCGGTGAGTCGCAGAAGGCGGGCATCGCGATCATCTATCAGGAATTGAGTCTCGCGAAAAACCTGAGCGTGGCCGAGAACATGTTCGCGGGGCACGAGCCGCGGCGCCTTGGTGTCGTCGATTTCAAGCGCTTGTATGCGCAATCCCAGGCGCTGCTGGATGACCTGGGCATCGATATTGATGCCACCGCGCCCGTCTCGCGACTCTCCATGGCGCAGCGCCAGCTCGCTGAAATTGCCAAGGCGCTGAGCCGCGATGCATCACTCGTGATCATGGACGAACCCACGTCCTCGTTGAGCGATCGTGAAGCCGGGATTCTTTTTCATATCGTCACGAAGCTGACGGCGAAGGGCGCGGCGGTCGTGTATATCTCTCATCGGATGGACGAGATCATGCGCATCTCCGACGACATCTCGGTCATGCGCGACGGCCGTTACATCGCGACATTGCAGAAGGACCAGACGACCATCGGCGCATTGATCGCGATGATGGTCGGCCGTGAAATGAGCGATGTGTATCCGCGTCGGGAGACACCTTATGCATGTCCCGCGGTGCCGTTGCTGAAGGTCTGCCACCTCACGCTGCCCGGTCAATTCGAAGACATCAGTTTCCAGATTCACGCGGGAGAGATCCTCGGCTTCTTCGGGCTGATCGGCGCGGGACGCTCGGAGGTGATGAAGGCGTTGTTCGGGATCGGCCGGCCAAGCGGCGAGATCATCATGAGCGGCAAGCGCCTGAAGTTGCGCAATCCCGCTCATGCCATCCGGGAGGGCATCGCGTTCGTCACGGAAGACCGCAAGCACGAAGGCCTCGTGCTGATGCATTCGATCGCTAACAACGTGACGATGGCGAGTTTCGAAGAACACGGTTCGTGCTTCGGCATCCTGAACCGCCGCTTCGAACGCGATGAAACCGCGAACGCCATCACACGCATGAACATCCGTGCGTCGGGGCCGTTTCAGGCGGTTGGGAACCTGAGCGGCGGCAATCAGCAGAAAGTGGTGTTCTCGAAATGGCTGGCGTTGAAACCCAAAGTCCTGATCCTCGATGAACCCACGCGCGGCGTCGACGTCGGCGCGAAGTTCGAGATCTATCGCGTGATCCGGGAGCTGGCGTCGACGGGGACCGCGATCATTCTTGTCTCGTCGGAATTGCCGGAAGCGCTCGCCATGAGCGATCGCCTTGTCGTGATGCGCGAGAAGCGCGTCGTCCATGAATTCAGTGCGCACGGTCCTACGCAGGAAGAAGTGATGTCGTACGCAACGGGAGCCAAGACAGCATGAACCCGACTCAACTCAGTGGCGCCGCATCCACGCGCCGCTCGCACGCAAGCGGCGCGCTACAACGGGCGCTCAGGCATTACGGCGGGATCGTCGTGGGGCTGATCGTGTTGTGCGGGTTTTTCTGGGCGTTGTCGCCCAACTTCATGTCGGTGAACAACCTCGTGAACGTGGTGATGCAGGTTTCCATCATCGCGATACTGGGTTTCGGCATGACATACGTGCTTCTGCTCGGCGATATCGATCTGTCGGTCGGCGCGACCATGGCACTGGTCGGCACCGTTTGTGCGTTCGCGTTGGAGCATGGCGCGTCGCCACTCGCGGCCGTGCTCGCCGCCATGGTCACCGGGCTTGTTCTTGGGGCCGTGAACGGCTCGCTGTCCGCGTTGCTGACAATTCCATCGTTTATTGTCACGGTCGCCACCATGGGCGTTTTCCGGGGCTTGGCCTACCTGACGTCGAACGGCGTGCCCATTTCCATCGACGACGACCGCTTCGCTTTCCTTGGCAACGGCCTCGTGTTGGGCATTCCACTGCCGATCTGGATTCTCGCGGTCCTGCTGCTGTTGAATCACTTCGTACTCTCGCGTACCGTATTCGGACGAAAGGCGTATCTCGCGGGCGGAAATCGCGAGGCGGCGCTGTATTCGGGTATCGATGTAAACAGGCTGCGAATCATGATCTTCATGATCTCGGGCTTGCTCGCAAGTATTGGCGGCGTGCTGATGACGTCGCGGCTTTATTCGGCGCAACCGAATGCCGGGATCGGCTATGAACTGGACGCCATCGCTGCCGCCGTGCTCGGCGGAACAAGTCTCTCGGGCGGTTACGGAACGGTCCTTGGGACGCTGATCGGCGCGCTGATTATCGGCGTCATCAACAACGGGATGAACCTGCTCAGCGTTCCGTATTTCTATCAACTCATCGTGAAAGGCATCGTGATCCTGGTCGCGGTGTGTATCGATGTTCAAACGAAGAAACGTCATGCCTAATTCAAACGGTGTTCCCTCCAAGAAGCCCGGCACCATTGTTGCGATGGGCGAGATCCTGGTCGAAATCATGGCGACGCGCGTAGGCCAGAGCTTTCGTGAGCCGGGCACGCTCATTGGCCCGTTCGCGAGCGGCGCGCCGGCCATTTTCATCGATCAGGTCGCGAAGCTCGGTAGCCCGTGCGCAATGATCGGCTGCGTGGGTGATGACGATTTCGGCGTGCTCAATGTCGAACGCTTGCGCGGCGACGGCGTGGATGTGTCGGGCATCGCGGTGCTTAAAGATGCGACAACCGGCAGTGCGTTCGTGACGTATCGCGAGGATGGCGATCGTGATTTTATCTACAACATTACGAACAGCGCGTCGGCGCAGTTGTCGGTGGCGAATTTGCGTGATGACTTGCTGGCGAAGTGCGGCAATTTCCACGTGATGGGATCCTCGCTGTTCTCGTTCAGGATCATCGAGGCGATGAAACAGGCTATCGAAACGGTGAAGACGAACGGCGGGACGGTGAGTTTCGATCCGAACATCCGCAAGGAAATGCTGCGAATTCCAGAGATGCGCGACGCACTGGACTTCATCCTCGACTACACCGATGTCTTCCTGCCGAGCGGTCACGAGGTGACGTTGCTGGCGAGTGCGACGTCGGAGCGCGGCGCGGTCGATGAATTGCTCAAGCGCGGCGTGAAAGAAGTGATCGTGAAGCGTGGCGCTGAGGGTTGCAGTTACTTCGATGCCAACGGCGAGACGCATCGGCCGGCATTCAAGGTGCAAGAACTCGATCCGACCGGTGCCGGGGATTGCTTCGGTGCGGCCTACATTAGCTGCCGCGCGCAAGGTATGGACGTAGACGCCGCGTTGAAATACGCGTGCGCAAGCGGCGCGCGCGCAGTCGGTGTCAAAGGTCCGATGGAAGGCACGGCGACGTTCGCCGAACTCGATACCTTCCTGCAATCAGCCACGGAGTGAAGCCATGAACTCGATCGTCTCCCGTTTGAGCAATGCACATCCGGCGTCGGCGTGGCTTGCCGGTATCTATTCGATTTGTTCCGCACACCCGTGGGTGCTCGAAGCGGCCATGCGGCAGGCGCTGGAAGACGAGACGCCGTTGCTGATCGAATCGACATCGAATCAGGTCGATCAGTACGGCGGTTATACCGGCATGAAGCCGGCTGATTTTGTGGACTTCGTTCGTTCGATTGCCGAGCATGTCGGCTTCCCGCATGAACACTTGATTCTCGGCGGTGATCACCTTGGGCCGAACGCGTGGCGCCATCTTCCCGCTGAAGACGCCATGCAACGCGCCGATGCGTTGATTGACGCGTATGCATCGGCGGGATTCACGAAGATTCACCTCGATACCAGCATGTCGTGCGCTGATGATCCTGAGCGTTTATCGGATGCGGTGGTTGCTGCAAGGGCCGCGCGCTTATGCGCAGTCGCTGAAGCGGCTGTAAAGCGGGCAGGTCTGAGCGTGAGTCCTGTGTACGTGATCGGCACCGAAGTACCCGTGCCCGGCGGCGCTGCGGAAGAGCTGGATATCGTTGAGCCGACATCACGTGAAGCGGCGATTGAAACGGCTCTGGTCCACAGACAAGCGTGGCAAGAGCATGGCGTACAGGACACATGGCCGCGTGTGATTGCGCTCGTTGTGCAACCCGGTGTGGAGTTCGATCACACGAAGGTGATCGACTATGTGCCGGCGCGCGCCGAATCGTTAAAGAGTGCACTGGATGATCTGCCGGGGATGGTCTTTGAAGCACATTCCACCGACTACCAAACGCCCGAAGCGCTAAGCGCTTTAGTGCGCGACGGCTTTCGCATTCTCAAGGTGGGCCCGGGTGTGACGTTCGCATTGCGCGAGGCTTTATATGCATTGGCGGATATCGAAACGCAGTTGGTCGACGAGAACAAACGATCTAATCTGCGCGCGGTAGTCGAGCGTGTGATGCTGGACAGACCTGGCTACTGGGAGAAGTATTATCACGGCGATGCCGGGCAGCAACGGATTTTGCGGACCTACAGTTACAGCGATCGCGTGCGTTACTACTGGGCAGATCCGGAGATCAACGCGGCGGCGCAAAAGCTGCTCGGTAACCTGAGCACGCTGAAGATTCCAGAAAATTTGCTCAGCCAGTTCTTGCCCGAGCAGTATTGGGCGGTGCGCCGCGGTCAACTGAAGAACGAGCCGCTCGCGCTAGCGCAAGATCGCGTGCGGCAGGTAATTCGAACGTACACAGCGGCGTGCCGCGCCTAACGCTTATATCTGGCCCAAAAGCTCAATGCTTGCCCGTGCTGCCGAAACCGCCGGCACCGCGCTCGCTCTGGTCGAAGTCATCGACAATATTGAACGTTGCCTGCACCACCGGCACGATCACCATTTGCGCGAGGCGTTCAAGCGGATTCAGCGTGAACGCAGTCGCGCCACGATTCCACGTCGAGATCATCAACTGGCCTTGATAATCCGAGTCGATCAGCCCGACCAGATTCCCCAGCACCACGCCATGCTTATGGCCCAGACCCGAACGCGGAAGAATCACCGCCGCGTAACCCGGATCTTCGATATGAATCGCGAGACCTGTGGGCACCAGCACCGTCTGGCCGGGTTCGAGCGTAATGGCTTCGTCCAGGCACGCGCGCAGGTCGAGTCCCGCGCTGCCGGGCGTGGCGTAGGCAGGCAGATAGTCGCGCATGCGCGCATCGAGGATCTTGATGTCGAGTTTCATGGGGTCTGTTTGTTGAGTTCGAACGCTTCGGCCAGCAGTTCATACGAGCGCATGCGCGCCGGGTAACTTCCAGCAACGGTCAGCACGATCAGCTCGTCGGCGTCAAAACGTTGTTGGAGTTCGTGCAATTGTTCGGTCACGCGTTCCGGCGTGCCAATAATGCTGCGATTTTTTTCTCGCGCGATCACGTTGAGCTCGCGTTCACCGAATGCTTGCCCAGCACCTTGCGCAATCGATGGGATCGGCATATTCAGCCCGTACGCCATCTGGACGCGGCGTAGATCAACCGCGCGTTCCAGTGCGGCGGCTTGCGTTTCGGTATCGGCGCAAATCACGAACACGGCCGCGGCCAGATAAGGTTTAGAGCCATTCCGCGATACAAACCGCTCGCGATACGCCTGCGCCACCTTGTGACCATACTGCGCGTTAATAAAATGCGCGAACGCGAAACGAATGCCGAGCTGCGCCGCGAGCAGGCCGCCGAAGTCGCTGGAACCTAGCATCCACAACTCGGGACGCGTAGCAATTTCCGGCTGCAACAACACGCCATGTGCGAGGTGATCCTCTGGCAGCGTGCCGTCAAACAGGCCAACAAGCTCGCCTACTTGCTGCGGAAAAATGTCGCCGCGATTGTAGTCGCCTGCAGCCACTGCTTGGGCGGTACGCATGTCGCCGCCGGGTGCACGGCCAACGCCCAGATCGACGCGATTCGGGAACAGCGCTTCGAGCATCAGGAACTGCTCGGCGACCTTGAACGAGCTGTAGTAGGGCAGCATGACGCCGCCCGAGCCGATCCGGATTTGCTGAGTGATGCTGCCAATCCGCGCGAGCATTACCTCAGGACATGGATTCGATACCCCGCGCAAACCGTGATGTTCGGCGCACCAGTACCGTGTATAGCCGAGGTCATCGGCCAGGCGCGCAAGATCCAGCGTGGCCGCGATTGCGTCGGCGGTGCTATGGCCGTGAATGACCGGCGTTTGATCGAGTACGGAGAGTTTCGTCGTCATGGTTCGGACAATGGCCTAAGACAGCAGCGAACCGCCGCGCGGCGCCCGATTCGCAATCTCGCCAATCAGCAACTTCGCGAGCAGTTTTTTATCGGCACGCGGCAAGCGCGTGATCCCCGATGCCTCGAACAGTACGACTTCGTTGTCGTCGAGGCCGAAGGTCAGCGGCCCGAGATTGCCGATCAACAGCGGCACGTTCTTGCGCGCGCGTTTCTCCTCGCCATGCACTTCGAGGTCCCCGCTTTCCGCCGCGAAACCAACGCAATACGGCGGGTTAGGCAACCGCGCGACCGTCGCGAGGATGTCCGGGTTTTCGACGAACGTGAAGGTGGGCATTGGCTGATTGGCGGTCTTCTTGATCTTGTGCTCGCTCAAGTGGTCAACGCGCCAATCCGCGACCGCCGCTACTGCAATAAAGATGTCCGCGTCCGGCGTGGCGTGCAACACCGCGTCGTACATTTGCTGCGCGCTCTGAACATCTTCGCGAACCACACCCCAAGGCGTTTCGAGCGAAACTGGCCCAGCCACGAGATGCACGTCGGCGCCAGCCTGCGCCGCCGCGCGTGCGAGCGCGAAACCCATTTTGCCGGAGGAGCGGTTGGTGATGCCGCGAACGGGATCGAGTGGCTCGAAGGTCGGACCGGCCGTAATCAACACGCGATGCCCTTGCAGGATCTTCGGCTGGAAGAACGCGCAGATGGCTTCGAATGTTGCCGATGGTTCCAGCATCCGGCCATCGCCCACTTCGCCGCACGCTTGCGCGCCGGAGTCGGGGCCGAGCACTTGGACGCCATCGGTACGCAGTTGCGAGACGTTGCGTTGCGTCGCCGGGTTCTGCCACATCTGGCGGTTCATCGCGGGCACGACAAGCAGCGGACAATCGCGCGCCACGCAGAGCGTGGAGAGCAGGTCGTCGCAATTGCCATGCGCGAGCTTGGCGATGAAGTCGGTGGAGGCGGGCGCAATCACGATCGCATCGGCTTCACGCGACAAATCGATATGCGCCATGTTGTTCGCAATCCGCGCGTCCCATTGCGACGTGTACACGGGACGGCCGGACAGCGCCTGCATGGTGACGGGCGTGATGAATTGCGTGGCGGCGTCGGTCATCACGATCTGCACGGTCGCGCCGGCTTTCACCAGCAGACGCGTGAGTTCGGCGATCTTGTAGCACGCGATACCGCCTGACAGCCCAAGTACGAGATGCTTTCCTGCGAGTTCTGCGTTGTCCAAACTTGGCCTCCGTACTCATCACGGCTTACATGCCGAATAACGCTGTCTACTTTGCCCCGCGCACGCGTCGCAATTCATCGAACACCAGCAGCACGGCGCCAATGGTGATCGCGCTGTCGGCGAGGTTAAACGCCGGCCAGTGCCACGTGTTGACGTGGAAGTCCAAAAAGTCGATCACGTGACCATAGGCAATCCGGTCGATCACATTGCCGATCGCGCCGCCCATGATTAGCGCCAGCGCCGTGCAGAACAACCGTTGCGTGCCATGGCGTTTCAGCAAGTAGCAAATCACGATAGCCGCGACCACGCCAAGCGCCGTGAAACCCCAACGCTGCCAGCCGCCGGCGGTGGCGAGAAAGCTGAACGCCGCGCCGCGGTTGTAGATCAGGAACAGGTTGAAAAACGGCGTGAGCGCGTGCGGTTCGCCATAGGTGAACACGCGAGCGACGGCGATCTTCGACAACTGGTCGAACAGAATCACAATCAACGCCACGCCCAGCCACGGTGCGAGTGAACCACTGCTTTGTTTCGACATCGTTCTTGCCATTATGCTGCGCTCCGCGTTTCGCCGTTGCCGAAGAGATTGGTGATGCAGCGGCCGCACAATCCAGGATGTTCCGCCGATGCTCCCACGTCGTCGCAATAGTGCCAGCAGCGTTCGCATTTCAGATACGTCGATGCGATCACGTCGACGCCTTCTTCCGCTTCGCTCGCTACCTTCACCACCCGCGCCGCCGATGTGATCAGCACGAAGCTGAGGTCATCGCCGAGACTGGTCAACGCGTTATACCGCGCGCCGCTTGCCCGGACATCCACTTCAGCCTGCAGCGACGAACCGATCAGATTAGCCGTGCGCGCTTCTTCCAGCGCTTTGGTGACGTCGCTGCGTGCCGAGCGGATCAGCGTCCACTTGTCAAGCAGTTCGCCGGCGTCAGGCACTTGCGGATAGCTGTGATACACCTCGGTGAAAATGGTGTCACGCCCGGGTTGCAGCACCTTGTAAGCCTCTTCCGCCGTGAACGACAGATACGGCGCCACCAGTCGCAGCAAACCATGCGCGATGTGATGCAGCACCGTCTGCGCCGCGCGGCGTTCGCGCGAATCGGGCTTCATGGTGTAGAGCCGATCCTTCAGCACGTCCAGATAGAAACCGCCGAGGTCTTCCGAGCAGAACGTCGCGAGCTTCGATACAACCGGATGGAACTCGAACTTCTCGTAATGCGCGAGCGCGTCGTCCTGCAGGTTCTGCGCAAGGGCTACGGCATATTTATCCATCTCGAGCCAGTCTTCCACCGGGCGCGCGTGCTGCTCGAAGTCGAAATCGGAGAGATTGGACAGCAGGAAACGCAACGTATTGCGAATCCGCCGATACGTCTCGGTCACGCGCTTCAGGATCTCTTCGGAGATCGCGAGTTCGCCCGAATAATCCGTCGATGCAATCCACAAGCGGATGATTTCCGCGCCCAACCGGTTCGACACTTCGTGCGGATCGATGCCATTGCCCAGCGACTTCGACATCTTGCGGCCTTCGCCATCGACGGTGAAGCCGTGCGTAAGCAGCGCGTTGTACGGCGGGCGGCCATCGAGCATGGACGCGGTGAGCAGCGACGAATGGAACCATCCGCGATGCTGGTCCGAGCCTTCCAGATACAAGTCCGCCGGGAACTGCAGCGAATCCTTGTGCGAGCCGCGCAGCACGTGCCAATGCGTCGTGCCGGAATCGAACCACACGTCGAGCGTGTCGCGATTCTTCTCGTACATATTGGCTTCATTGCCGAGCAGTTCTGCGGGATCGAGCGTTTGCCACGCTTCGATGCCGCTCACTTCCACGCGCTTGGCCACTTCCTCGAGCAGTTCGAGCGTATGCGGATGCAGTTCGCCGGTTTCCTTGTGGACGAAAAACGCCATCGGCACGCCCCACTGGCGTTGCCGCGACAGCGTCCAGTCCGGCCGGTTCGCGATCATGCTGTACAGACGTTGTTTGCCCCATGCCGGGAAGAATGCGGTGTTCTCGATCCCTTCCAGCGCCGTCTCACGTAGCGTGCGCGACGCATCGTTGGGCTTCACGTCCATGCCGGCGAACCATTGCGATGTCGCGCGATAGATGATCGGCGTCTTGTGACGCCAGCAGTGCATGTAGCTGTGCTTGTACTTCTCGGTTTTCAGCAAGGACTTTGCGCTACGCAGCGCGTCCACGATCTGGTCGTTCGCTTCCCAGATCGAGAGCCCACCGAACAGCGGCAACGATTCGATATACCGACCATCGCCCATGACCGGGTTGATGATGTCGGAGTCGGTCATGCCATGCGCCTTGCATGACACGAAGTCTTCCACGCCATACGCCGGCGATGAATGCACGATTCCCGTGCCGCTTTCGGTCGTCACATAGTCGCCGAGATACACGGGCGCCGTGCGTTTATAGCCAGGGTGTGCCGCGCTCAGCGGATGATGAAAGCGCAGGCCGCTCAACTTCTCGCCCGTCGTGGTCGCAATGGTCGAACCCGTCAGGCTGTACTGCTTCAGGCATTCTTCCACGCGATCTTCGGCGAGGATCAGCAGGCCCTTCTCGGTATCGACGAGGCTATAGACGATCTCCGGATGCACATTGAGCGCCTGGTTCGCGGGGATGGTCCACGGAGTCGTCGTCCAGATAACGACGCCGCCTTCCTGCTTGGGCAAGGCATTCAGACCAAACGCCCGCGCGGTCTTTTCCGGCTCGGCAAACGCGAACAACACGTCGATGGTCGGATCGACCTTGTCCTGATACTCGACTTCTGCTTCGGCCAGGGCCGACCCGCAGTCGAAGCACCAGTTCACCGGCTTCAGCCCGCGATACACATAACCTTTCTCGAGGATCTTCCCGAGCGCGCGGATTTCGCCCGCTTCGTTCGTGAAATTCATCGTCTTGTACGGATTGTCCCAGTCGCCGAGCACACCAAGCCGCCGGAAGCCGAGCTTCTGCTTTTCGATCTGCGCGCTCGCGTAGGTGCGTGCTTTTTCCATCACTTCGCGCGCCGGCAGCGACTTGCCGAACTGCTTCTCGATCTGGATTTCGATCGGCATGCCGTGGCAATCCCAGCCGGGGACATAGACCGCGTCGAAGCCCGCCAGATTGCGCGCCTTCACGATCATGTCCTTCAGGATCTTGTTCACCGCGTGGCCGAGGTGGATATCGCCGTTCGCATACGGCGGCCCGTCGTGCAGGATGAACTTCTTGCGGCCCTTGCTGGCCGCGCGGATTTTTTCGTAGATCTTGTTGTCTTGCCATTCCTTTACCCACTGGGGCTCGCGCTTGGGCAAGTCACCCCGCATGGGGAACGGCGTATCCAGCAGATTGACCGGATATTTCGACTGGGGCTTGGCTTCTTTCTTGTTGCTCATGGATGACTCGATATCTATTCGGTGAAGCGGCGGTGAGGCGGCGGTTCCAAGCGGGCAAGCTCGGGAACGGGCTCGAAGATGCGTGTTTAGCGAGGCAGCGGGCAGCGCGTCGGGGGCTTTATCGGAAATTTCAAGCACCCGGCGCTACGCGCTTACCTAATTCGATCGGTGGCCGAGGTGGCGAAACCGCTGTCGCGGCCACTCGAGTTCACGTCTGCAGCGAAATAGGCGCGCGCATTGGTGACGTCGCGCGCGATGGCGGCCGTCAGGGTTTCGAGGTCCACGTACTTTTCCTCGTCGCGCAGCTTTTTCAGGAATTCGATACGCACAAGCTTGCCGTACGCGTCGCCATGCCAGTCGAGCACGAAGGTTTCGAGCAGCACGCGGCCGGAGTCGTCCACGGTTGGACGCAGTCCGAGGCTCGCCACGGCCGGCAGCGGCGCGGGTCCGAGTCCATGCACGCGCACGACGAAGATGCCTGCGAGCGCCGGCCGCTTGTGGGCGATCGGCATGTTGAGGGTGGGAAAGCCGAGATCGCGGCCGAGTTTTTGCCCGTGGACCACGTGGCCGCTAATTACATAGGGGCGGCCGAGTGCGAGGCGCGCGGCGTCAAGATCACCGGCTACCAGCGACGCCCGCACGCCTGAACTCGAAATGCGCGCGCCGTTCAGGTCGGCGACCGTTGCCATTTGTTCGACTTCGAATCCGTGTTTGCGTCCGGCTTCCTGCAGCGATTCGAAATCGCCGGCGCGCTTGGCGCCGTAGCGGAAGTCGTCGCCAATCATGACCCAGCGCGCGTGCAGGCCGTTCACGATCACGTTTTCGACGAACGTATCCGGCGGCTGGCTGGCGAAGGTGTGATTGAAATGTTCGACCACGACGCGATCCACGCCGTTTGTGCGCAGTGCTTCGAGTTTGTCGCGCAGCATGGCGATGCGGGGTGGCGCGCCGGCGGGATTGAAGAATTCGCGGGGATGCGGCTCGAAGGTCATCACGCACACGGGCAGGCCGCGGGCGTCCGCGGCGGCGCGCACATGGGCGAGCAGCGCCTGATGGCCGCGGTGGACACCGTCGAAATTGCCGATGGTCAGCGCACAGGGCGCGCGGCTTTCGGCATTGGGTAGGCCGCGAAAGACTCTCACGATATCGGTTGGGTCGGCGGTTGGCGGTTAAATGGGCTAAAAGCAGTAACGCAGGGCTGATGCAGCGCGGGGCTGGCAAAGCCGCAAAGCGTTCGATTATAAACGCTCACGGCACAGGACGGAGGCCGGGCCCGCTACCGGCCGGGCGGATTCGACGGGTTTTGACGGCATCGAATGATAAAATCCGCGGATGAAAAAAATCGTCATCCTGATTTCCGGGCGGGGAACCAATATGGAAACCGTCGTGCGGGCTTGCGCGCGCGACGGCTGGCAGGCAGTGGTGGCTGCTGTCATATCGAATCGCCCAGACGCCGCCGGGCTTGCGTTCGCGGCGGAAAACGGCATTCCGGCAACGGTTGTCGATCACCGTGGTTTCACCACGCGCGAAGCCTTTGATCAGGCGCTTGCACGCGCAATCGACGACTTCGAGCCGGATCTCGTCATGCTCGCGGGCTTCATGCGCGTACTAACCGACGCTTTCGTAGAACGCTACGCGGGCCGGATGATCAATATTCACCCGTCGTTGCTGCCGTGCTTTCCAGGGCTCAAAACCCACCAGCAAGCGCTCGATGCCGGCGTTCGCGTGCACGGCGCAAGCGTCCATTTCGTCACGCCGACGCTGGATCACGGCCCCATCGTCGCGCAAGCTGCGGTGCCGGTCGTGGCCGGCGACGACGCCGCCACGCTCGCTTCGCGGGTCCTGGCTGTCGAACACATTATTTACCCACGCGCGGTGCGCTGGTTCGTCGAAGGGCGTCTTGCCATCGACGGCGAGCGTGTCGTGCTCACGCCACCAGAGCCGCAATGGCTCTTTGCCGACATTGCCGGGGAGGGCGTATGAGGCTTCATGGATTTTTGATAGGACAAACAGAGACGTTGCTGGCGGACGTCTTACGCTTCAGCGGCCCGGCGGACGCGGCTACCAGCCGCTTTTTCCGCGCGCATCCGAAGCTCGGTCATAACGAACGCGGTGTTATCGCCGAAGCGGTGTTCGCCGTCCTGCGTCGCAAGATGGAGTTTTCGCATCTTGCCGAAAGCGGCAGCGGCAACTTGGCGCGGCGTCTCGCCTTGCTGGGCCTGATGCAGACGGCGGGGCTATCCGCGGTAAAGCCCTTCATTTCCGCCGATGAATACCAGTGGCTCAACCAGGTGTCGAAGATCGATCCGGGTAGCTTGCCGGTTCGGGTGCGGACCAATTTGCCGCAGTGGATCTACGACGCCATGACGAAGCGCTTCGATACCGAAGAGCTCGCGTTGCTCGCCGCGGCGCTGAACTACCCGGCGCCGCTCGATCTGCGCGCGAACCCGATCAAGGCCACGCGCGAACTGGTCATCAAGACGCTGACCGAAGCCGGTATCGATGCAGGCGAAATGCCGTTTGCACCGTTTGGCGTGCGGGTGGACGGCAAGCCGGCGCTCACACGTCTGCAACCGTTCCAGGATGGCTGGATCGAGGTGCAAGACGAAGGCAGCCAGCTTTTGTGCTCGCTGGTTGCGCCCCGTCGCGGCGAGATGATCGTCGATTTCTGCGCGGGCGCAGGCGGCAAGACGCTGGCGCTCGGTGCAATGATGCGTTCCACGGGGCGTCTCTACGCCTTCGACGTGTCGGACCGCCGACTCGCCAAGCTCAAGCCACGCCTGGCTCGCAGCGGTTTGTCGAATGTGAATCCGGTGCTGATCGACAGCGAACACGACGCCAAGATCAAGCGCCTGGCCGGCAAGATCGACCGGGTTCTCGTCGACGCTCCGTGTTCCGGCCTCGGCACATTGCGCCGTAATCCGGACCTGAAATGGCGCCAGTCGCCGGAATCGGTGGCGGAACTGACGCCGAAGCAGTTGTCCATCCTGACCAGCGCGGCACGCCTCGTGAAAGTGGGCGGCCGTCTCGTCTACGCAACATGCAGCATGCTGGAAGCGGAAAACGAAGGCGTGGTGAATCAGTTCCTGGCAACGCATCCGGGCTTCAAGCTGGTTCCGGCGCGCGAGGTGCTGGCTGAACAACGCATTGACCTCGACACGGGCGATTACCTGCAACTTTGGCCACACAAGCACGGCACGGACGGTTTCTTCGCCGCCGTACTTGAACGGTTGCCGGTTGCCGCGAAGGAAGCCGTGGTCGAGGAAACAGCAAAGGAATAAGCAATATTTGCTGGCTTTGGCCGGTGGAATCGGTAGCGATCTCCAGCCAAAGCTTTCAAAAACGGGAAATTCGTGTTTACCGCACTAAACAGCAACGCGATTTAGCGGTCAAATTTTCTGCTGAGCCTGCGCGAAATCAAAATTTTCCCTAATCGACACAAAGACTTGGAACGCATGACGTAAAATGCCGTCGAACCACGTGCATAATCCTTTCATGCACCCAACAGCCGTCGATTCGGTTTTCGTTCGGCTATTTTTTCCGCCTTTCAGGTAAATTGCCTTGCTGAATTCATCGCTTCAATTTCTCGCCAACGGATTGCTCGACCTTTCGTGGTGGCAGATCTTGCTGTTCACTCTCGTGATGACGCACATCACGATCATCGGCGTGACCGTGTATCTGCATCGTTGCCAGGCGCACCGCGCGCTGGAGCTGCATCCGGCTGTCAGCCACTTTTTCCGCTTCTGGCTCTGGGCCACGACCGGCATGCTGACCGGACAATGGGCGGCAATCCATCGCAAGCATCACGCTAAATGCGAGACCGAGGAAGATCCGCATAGCCCGCAAACGCGCGGCATCTGGAAAGTCTTGCTCGAAGGCGCTGAACTTTATCGTTCGGAAGCCAAGAACGAAGAAACCATGCGCAAGTTCGGTCACGGCACGCCGAATGACTGGATGGAACGCAACGTCTACACGCGCTACCCCATTCTCGGCATCAGCATCATGATGGTCATCGACATTGCGCTGTTCGGCTTTGTCGGCCTGACGGTCTGGGCTGTGCAGATGATCTGGATTCCTTTCTGGGCAGCGGGCGTAGTCAACGGACTCGCGCACTGGTGGGGTTACCGGAACTTCAATTCCGCCGACGCCAGCACGAACATCTTCCCGCTCGGCATTCTGATCGGCGGCGAAGAACTGCATAACAATCACCACACGTATGCAACGTCGGCCAAACTGTCGAACAAGTGGTACGAATTCGATATCGGCTGGATGTATATCCGCATCATGTCGGCGTTCAAGCTGGCCAAGGTCAAGAAGATTGCACCCACGCCGCGTCTGTCGGCATCGAAACCGGTGCTCGATCACGACACGCTGCAAGCCGTGCTATCCAACCGCTATGAAGTGATGGCGCGTTACGGCAAGACGCTCAAGCGTGCGTATCGGCAGGAATTGTCGAAGTTGAAAGAAGGCGGTTCGGCCGACAAGTACCAACTGATGCGCGGCGCGCGTAAGTGGGCGCACAAGGAAGAGGCGGGTCTGGACGAGCCGCAACGCCAACAGTTGCCGGCGCTTTTCTCCGACAACCACAAGCTGCGCACTTATATTGAATTGCGGCAGGATCTGGCCGCCATGTGGGACCGCTCCAATGCGTCGCGCGAACAACTGCTCGCGCAACTGCAGGACTGGTGTCACCGGGCGGAGCAAAGCGGTATCAAGGCGCTGCAGGACTTCGCGTCACGCCTGCGACGCTACGCCTGACGACAGCAACCCCGCCGACCTTCGTCATCGATATCCGTTAAAATTTCATGACGTCACAAGACCCCGCTCTGGCGGGGTTTTTGCGTTTTTGGGCGCAGTAATCACAACGTAGTTCACGACGTATTCACGGGACATGGAGACGAGGAAGCGATGGAGCACGCGATTAAAAGCGTCGAGTACGACCGGCCACAGGGGCTGACATGCGGTATCGGCCAGGCGTGGGCGAAAGTGCCGGACGCCCCGTCCCGCGAGGAAAAGCATGAGTTGAAGGAGCGCATTCGAGCGTTGCTCATACGCGAGAAAGCGGTGTTGGTCGCGCATTATTATGTCGATGCCGAGTTGCAGGAACTCGCCGATGAAACCGGCGGTTGCGTGGCGGATTCGCTGGAGATGGCGCGTTTCGGGCGCGATCACTCGGCGCAGACGCTGATTGTGGCCGGCGTTCGTTTCATGGGCGAGACGGCGAAAATCCTCAGCCCGGAAAAGCGCGTGCTCATGCCGGATCTCGACGCCACGTGTTCCCTCGACCTGGGCTGCCCCGCCGACGAGTTTTCTGCTTTCTGCGACGCCCATCCCGACCGCACGGTCGTGGTGTACGCCAACACCAGCGCTGCTGTAAAAGCGCGCGCGGACTGGATGGTGACATCGTCGATCGGGCTGGAGATCGTGGCTGAGCTGCATGCGCGCGGTGAAAAGATCCTCTGGGCGCCCGACCGGCATCTGGGCGGTTATATCCAGAAGAAAACCGGTGCCGACATGCTGTCGTGGCAAGGCTCGTGTCTTGTCCACGATGAGTTCAAAGGCGTTGAACTCGACCTGCTGCGCGCTGAGTACCCCGACGCAAAAATCCTCGTTCATCCGGAATCGCCGGAAGCGGTGGTCGCGCTGGCTGACGTGGTGGGTTCCACCACGCAATTGATCGACGCGGCAGTCAGGCTTGATGCGAAGCGGTTTATCGTCGCGACGGATCTCGGGATCCTTCACAAGATGCGGCTTGCTGCGCCGGGCAAGGAGTTCATCGAAGCACCGACAGCCGGGAACAGCGCGACCTGCAAGAGTTGCGCGCATTGCCCGTGGATGGCGATGAACGGGCTGGCGAACCTCGTGGCCGTATTGGAGCGCGGCCACAACGAAATTTTCGTCGACCCGGCTATTGCCGCGCGTGCGCGCTTGCCGATCGACCGCATGCTCGATTTCGCAGCCCGTCACAAGAAGCGCGTCCAGGCGAGCGGTGATCTCGGAAAGGATGTTTCGTTGTTTTCAAACGTAGGAGCGGCGTAATGGTGGCGACGGTGGCAAGTCAGTTGGTTTCTCCCTTGCTTGAAGAAATCCGGGCGTTGTACGGCGAGGCATTCGATCAGGCGCTTCAGCGCAACGTCACCGACGCGCTGGTGGAAGACATAGGCGACGGCGACCGCACCGGGCTGCTCGTGCCTGCCAACGTGCAGCGCACGGCACGCATCACGGTTCGCGATGAGGCTGTGTTGTGCGGCGTGCCTTGGTTTGAAGCGGTGATGCGCCGGGTGGATGAATCGATTCGCGTGGAATGGCTGTACTGCGAAGGGGCGCGGATGACCGCCAATACGCCCGTGGTTTTGCTGCATGGGCCGGCGCGCGCGCTGTTGACCGCGGAGCGTAATGGGCTGAATTTTCTTCAGATGTTGTCGGGAGTGGCGACCGCGACGCGCCGTTATGTGGATGCGATCGAAGGGACGCGCGCGCGGATTCTCGATACGCGCAAGACCTTGCCGGGCTTGCGCCTGGCGCAGAAGTACGCAGTGCGGGTGGGCGGCGGCGCGAACCAGCGGCTGGCGCTTTACGACGGCATTCTGATCAAGGAAAACCATATTGCCGCGGCGGGCGGCGTGGGTGCGGCAATGGATGCGGCGCTTGCGTTGAATGTCGGGGTGCCGATTCAGATTGAAGTGGAGACGCTCGAACAGCTTGAAACGGCGCTGGCGCATCGGGCGGAATCGATCCTGCTCGACAACTTCGCCTTCGGCGCCATGCGCGATGCCGTGCGGCTGACTGGCGGCCGGGCGGTGTTGGAAGTATCAGGCGGGGGGAACTTTGACACCGTAAGGACCATTGCCGAGACAGGCGTGGACCGAATTTCCATCGGCGCGTTGACCAAGGATGTGCGGGCCACGGATTATTCGATGCGGCTTGAGTAGGGCAGGGCGTTGAGGTGGTTTTGGACGTGACGCCCGGTTGCTGCTTTCAGGCTTGGTAGTCTGACTGAAAGCAGCAACTCCGCATCGACCCCGACCACTAAGCCCAGAAAACCAACCCACGACTTGGCGTCGCCACAGGCCGCCCCCGACTGAGCAGCAATCGTCCCATATCTCTCCTCCCTTTCTTCGTGTCTAGACAACTTTAATAAATTATAAAAAAAGTTGATCGATTGCTCCTCGAATTTCCCGCATCAAACGTAGTAAAGCCTCCGTAAGCCATACCCATCAAGCCAGTCAGTATTTTCCCTAACTTCCCCTGTTAGGTGCTAAAAAACATTGCCAGTCATTTTTGTTCACTGCATTCTTGTCTATACAAGTTGGCGTTCGCCACTTGGTCCAACCAACCTTCTTGGAAAAGTGGCTCAACAATGACAGGCAAAATGAAATTGCTCGCCCGGCTGGCTGCATCGGTGGCCGTTGGTGTGATCGCTTTCGGCGCTGCCAGCGCCCAGGCAAAAGACTGGAAATCCGTCACGATCGCTACCGAAGGCGCGTACGAACCGTGGAACCTGACGCTTCCCGGCGGCAAGCTCGGCGGTTTCGAGCCGGAACTGATCGAGAACGTCTGCGCCCGCATCAAGATCCAGTGCACGCTGGTGACGCAAGACTGGGACGGCATGATCGCCGGCCTGCAAGCGGGTAAGTTCGACGTGCTCATGGACGCTATCTCGGTTACGCCGGAACGCGAAAAAATCATCGCTTTCTCGACACCGTACGCGTCGACCCCGGCCGCTTTCGTGTCCGCCGATCAGAGCCCCGCCGCGCTCGCGAAGCAGCCCGGCGCAGGGCAGATCGTCAAGCTGACGGGCGACGCCGCTCACGACAAAACCACCGTCGATGCACTGCGCGTCGCGCTGAAGGGCAAGACCATAGGCATTCAGTCGGGCACGGTCTACACCAAGTTCATCGATACGAACTTCAAGGACGTCGCGACCATTCGCGAATACAAGACCGCGCCGGAGCATGACCTCGATCTGGTTGCAGGCCGCATCGACGTCGCTTTCGACGACAGCACCTATTGGGCCTCCGCATTCACCAAGCCGGAAAACAAGGGTCTCGCGTTCACCGGTCCGAAGATCGCCGGAACGGTCTGGGGTCCCGGCGAAGCACTGGCATTTCGTCAGTCCGACAAGGACCTGAAGGCCAAATTCGACCAAGGCATCCAGGCGGCACTCGCCGACGGTACGGTCAAGCGCCTCTCGCTGAAGTGGCTGAAGGTCGACGCCACGCCTTGATCGGTAGCTGATTCACCAAGCCCTGCGAGCGCGCTTCCATAAGCGGGTGCGCTCGACGACGTCACCGTTGGAGATAAAAGATGAGTCTGGTTCAACTACTCGGTTTCGGCGAGCAAGGGTGGGGCAGCACCTTGCTGCTCGCGCTGCTCATGACCGTCGTGCTGACGATCGCCGCGCTCGCTGTAGGCGCAGTTTTCGGAGCGCTAGTCGCCGCCGCAAAACTGTCGCGCAGCCGCACGCTGAGAATTTTCGGCGACGCCTACACCACGCTTTTTCGCGGTATCCCCGAGCTGCTGATCATCTATCTCTTCTACTTCGGCGGCTCGTCGGTGATGACCGCCGTCGGTCGTTTTTTTGGTGCCGACGGCTTCATTGGCGTGCCGCCTTTTGTAGTCGGCGCACTCGCCATCGGCCTGATTTCCGGATCGTATCAAGCTGAGGTGTATCGCTCGGCCGTGCTGGCAGTGTCGCGCGGCGAGATCGAGGCGGCACGGGCCATCGGCATGTCGACGGCAACGTTATGGCGGCGCGTGCTGATTCCGCAAGTCATCCGTTTTGCGTTACCGGGTATCGGCAACGTCTGGCAATTGAGCCTCAAGGACTCAGCGTTGATCGCAGTGACGGGACTCGCCGAACTGATGCGTACGAGCCAGGTCGCCGCCGGATCGACGCATCAATACTTCACGTTTTATATGGTCGGCGGGGCGCTGTATCTGGTCCTCACGAGCCTGTCGAACCGCGTCTTCGACCGTGCCGAAGCACGTGTCGGCCGGTCATTTCGCGGCACGCTCGCGCGCCACTGAGCCACCAATACGTTCCCCCAAGCGAATCCGACCATGAATATCGATTTCGAATTTCTCGGCGATACGTTCTCGAAACTATTAGCCGCTGTCCCCACCACGCTCGGGTTGTTCTTTGCCTCGCTGATCGTGGGCGGGATGCTTTCTCTTGTGATTGTCGCAATGCGGGTGAGCCCGAACTGGGCGCTCAACCGTTTTGCGCGTGGCTACATCCTGGTGTTCCGCGGCTCGCCGTTGCTGATCCAGATGTTCCTCGTCTACTACGGCCTGGGTCAGTTCCCGGCCGTGCGCGAGAGTTTCCTCTGGCCGCTGCTGCGCGTGCCTTATGTGTGCGCGATCGTCTCGCTCGCGTTGTGCACGGCCGGATATACGGCCGAGATCATTCGCGGCGGTTTGCAGTCGGTGCCGCACGGTCAGATCGAAGCGGCGCTCGCGGTCGGCATGTCGCGCTGGACCGTGTTGCGCCGGATCATCGCGCCGATCACGCTGCGTTATGCGTTACCGGCGTACTCGACTGAAGCCGTGCTGCTCGTCAAGTCGACGGCACTAGCCAGTCTTGTGACGGTCTGGGATGTGACGGGCGTCGCGCAGCAGATTATTCAGCGGACCTACCGGACGATGGAGGTTTTCATCTGCGCGGCCGCGATCTACCTCGTGCTGAATTTCATCATCGTGCGGGCGCTCGGCATGCTCGAGAAGAAGCTCTCACCGCACCTGCGCGATCGCAACGCCATCGCGGCCACTGCGCCGAAGAAGTCTTCAAGCGTTGCGCTCAAGGCAGCAACGGTCCCTGACGGCCAGCATATCGATTCCTGAATCCAAGGGAGAAAATCTCATGAACGTAAGCACCTCCATAGCGCTGTGCGCGACCAACATCCACAAGTCTTTCGGCGATGCGCACGTGCTCAGGGGCATTTCCCTCGACGCGCACGAAGGCGATGTGATCTCCATCCTCGGCGCGAGCGGTTCTGGCAAAAGCACCTTCCTGCGCTGTATCAACATGCTGGAAACGCCCGACGACGGTGAAGTGAAACTCGCGGGCGAAGCGATCGAAATGAAGCGTGGCCGCGATGGACGCTTGCAGCCGGGCAACCGCAAACAGGTCGACCGGATTCGTTCGCAGCTCGGCATGGTGTTCCAGAGTTTCAACCTCTGGTCGCACATGACGGTCATGCAGAACGTGATCGAAGGGCCGTTGCGCGTGCAGAAACGCACGCGTGCGGAATGCGTTGAAGAGGCAGAGCAGTTGCTGACGAAGGTCGGTCTCTACGAGAAGCGCGATGCGTACCCCGCGCATCTGTCGGGCGGCCAGCAACAGCGTGTGGCCATTGCGCGCGCGTTGGCCATGCACCCCAAGGTCATGCTCTTCGATGAACCCACGTCCGCGCTCGATCCGGAACTGGTCGGTGAAGTCTTGCGCGTGATGCGTGCGCTCGCGGAGGAAGGCCGGACCATGCTGGTCGTCACGCATGAGATGGGTTTCGCGCGGCACGTGTCGAATCGCGTGATGTTCCTGCATCAGGGACAAGTCGATGCCGAAGGGCCGCCCGATGACCTGTTCAACGGCCGCTGCTCGGAACGTTTCCAGCAGTTCGTGTCGAGTCATCATTCCCGTGCGGCTAACTAAATCAAGTGAGGTTGACGTGTTGGCTAGTTCCGTTTTACCAGTGCCATCGATTGATCCCATCGTCATCGGCACGGACTCGAGTGAGGGTGGCGGCAACGAGCGCTCGCCGGCTGCGGTGTGTATCGACAAGCCGCTCGACTGGCGTGGTGTTGCCCAGATCGCGAACGGCGCGAAGCTCGTTTTATCGCCGGGGGTACGCTCGGGGATCGACCATGCGCGCTCGCTGGTCGAGCAGATCGTCGAGCGCCGGATTCGCGCGTATGGCGTGAACACCGGCGTGGGCGCGCTGTGCGACGTGGTCGTGTCGCCGTCAGAACAGCGGGCGTTGTCGCGCAATATCCTGATGAGTCACTCGGTGGGCGTGGGTGAACCGCTGCGGCGTGAGGAGACGCGCGCGATCATCGCGGCAGCGGTGAACAACTTCGCGCACGGGCATTCCGGCGTGCGGCTCGAACTGGTGGACCTGCTCGTCACTTTGCTCGACAGCGGCTTGACACCGGAGGTGCCGGCGTTCGGCTCGGTCGGATATCTGAGCCATATGGCACATATCGCGCTGGTGCTGATTGGCGAAGGGTATGTGCATGACGGCGCCGGCCGCGTAAGCGCCGCCGGCGCGTTGCAGCGGCTGGCGCGTGAACCACTGGTACTCGAGGCGAAAGAGGGCTTGAGCGTTGTCAACGGCACGCCTTGCGTGACCGGACTTGCCTCGTTGGCCCTCGCCCGCACTGAGCGGCTGCTGGATTGGGCCGACACCATTTCGGCGATGTCTTTCGAGAACCTGCGTGGTCAAGCGGCGGCCTTCGAGGCCGACTCGCTCGCGCTGCGAATATCGCCGGGATTGTCGATGGTGGGCGCGCGTCTGCGTGCGCTTCTTGCCGGCAGCGGCATCATTGCGGCGTCGCTCGGACGCAAGACGCAGGACCCCTTGAGCTTGCGGACCATTCCCCACGTGCACGGCGCGGCGCGCGACGTGTTCGCCACGACGGCGGAAGTGGTGAATCGCGAACTGGCTTCGGTCACCGATAACCCCGTCGTCGCCGGCACGCTTGCGTCGCCGCGGGTGTTTTCGCAGGCGCATGCGGTGGGCGCTTCCATCGGCCTGGCGATGGATAGCCTGGGCACTGCGGTGGCGGAGGTTGCAGCAATGGCCGAGCGGCGCATTGACCGGCTGGTGAATCCGCTGGTCAGCGGCTTGCCCGCTTTTCTCGCCGATGGCGGCGGCACGTGTTCCGGTTTCATGATCGCGCAATACACGGCGGCATCACTGGTTGCTCACAACCGCCGCCTTGCGATGCCGGCGAGCCTGGATGGGGGCATCACCTCCGGCTTGCAGGAGGACCATCTGTGTCACGCGACACCAGCTGCGTTGAAGGCGCTGGAAATCATCGCCAATGCCGAGCGGATCTTTGCTATCGAACTGCTGGCGGCGACCCAGGCGTATGACCTGCAACCCGCCGACGTGTCGCGCGCACCTAGAACCGACGCAATTTATCGAAGCGTCCGTGCTGTTATCTCCCGATACCGCGACGACCGGCCTTTGGCAGGCGATATCGCCGCCGCTTGGGCGTTTGTCCACGAGGCAAGCCCCGAGTTCTAATTCATCGGGTCTTGTATAGACAGATCGAGCGCGCTCCATCGGCGCCGATTCCGCTTTTTTACGCGAAATCGGCGTCTGCCGCCCAATTTATAACGGGCTATCTATTTCATTCAAGTAAACCCCTACCTGAATCGATCTGCGCACCGCTTGCGCTCTGATTTATTTTGATTCAGACTTGTATATACAACTTGCCGACTAACTTTCAACGCTGGGTGAAACCCAGTGAAATTGGCTGCAAGATACCGAATGTTGACCATCCCGTCCGAGGAGTGCTTTGATGAAAAACCACAACCCGCGTCCCCTGCGCGCACCGCGCGGCACCGAGCTTACGTGCAAGAGCTGGCTCACCGAAGCACCCTATCGGATGCTGCTGAACAACCTGGATCCAGAGGTCGCCGAGAACCCGGACAAGCTGGTGGTCTATGGCGGTATAGGCCGCGCTGCCCGCAACTGGGAATGCCTCGATAAAATTCTCGAAACGCTGCAACGTCTGGAAAGCGATGAGTCGCTGCTGGTTCAGTCCGGCAAGCCCGTCGGCGTGTTCAAGACGCACGCGGACGCGCCGCGCGTGTTGATCGCGAACTCCAACCTCGTGCCGAAATGGGCGACGTGGGAACACTTCAACGAACTCGACCGTAAAGGTCTCTTCATGTACGGCCAGATGACGGCCGGAAGCTGGATCTACATCGGCAGCCAGGGAATCGTGCAGGGTACGTACGAAACCTTCGTCGAAGCCGCGCGGCAGCACTTTAACGGCGACTGGAAGGGCCGCTGGATCCTGACCGCAGGTCTGGGCGGCATGGGCGGCGCGCAGCCGCTGGCAGCGACGCTGGCGGGTGCGGTATCGCTGAATATCGAGTGCGACCAGACGCGTATTGATTTCCGTCTGCGTACGCGTTATGTCGACAAACAAGCGAAGGACATCGACCACGCGCTTGAACTGATCAAGCAGCACACGGCCGCCGGCGACGCTGTGTCGATCGCGCTGCTGGGCAACGCCGCCGAAGTGCTGCCGGAACTGGTGCGCCGCGCCAAGGCGGGCGGGATCAAGCCGGATCTGGTCACCGATCAGACTTCGTCGCACGATCTGATCAACGGTTATCTGCCGGCTGGCTGGAGCCTCGAAAAGTGGCGCGCGGCATCGCAGGATGAGTCCCAGCACGTTGAACTGAAGGCCGCCGCACAACGTTCATGCGCGCAGCACGTTCAGGCAATGCTCGATTTCCACGCCATGGGCATTCACGCTGTCGATTACGGCAACAACCTGCGCCAGGTCGCTTTCGACGACGGCGTCAAGAATGCATTCGATTTTCCCGGCTTCGTTCCGGCGTACATTCGTCCGCTGTTTTGCGAAGGCAAGGGTCCGTTCCGCTGGGTCGCGTTGTCCGGCGATCCGGAAGATATCTACAAGACCGATGCCAAGCTGAAAGAACTGTTCCCGCACAACGCGGGCATGAACCGCTGGCTCGACATGGCGCGTGATCGCATCGCGTTCCAGGGTTTGCCGGCGCGGATTTGCTGGCTGGGCCTGGGCGAGCGTCATGTCGCCGGTCTCGCATTCAATGAAATGGTCAAGAGTGGCGAGCTGAAAGCGCCGATCGTGATCGGTCGCGATCACCTGGATACGGGTTCGGTCGCCAGCCCGAATCGCGAGACGGAAAGCATGAAGGACGGCACGGATGCCGTCTCGGACTGGCCGCTGCTCAACGCGTTGTTGAACACCGCGGGCGGCGCGACGTGGGTCAGCTTGCATCATGGCGGCGGCGTCGGCATGGGCTATTCGCAACACGCGGGCATGGTGATCGTTGCCGACGGCACCGACGCAGCGCAAAAGCGTCTTGCGCGCGTGCTGGTGAACGACTGCGCGTCGGGCGTGATGCGTCATGGCGATGCCGGTTACGAGCAAGCCATTGAATGCGCGAAGAACTTCGGCCTCGATCTGCCGTTCATCACGACCTGATCATGGCGGCGGCCTTCAGCATTATTCGCGCGGCCGACTTGAAGGCCGTGCCGTGGAAGAATGGCGGCGGCGCGACACGCGAGATCGCCGCGTCGCCGCCAGGTGCTGCCTTTGACGCCTTCGACTGGCGCGTGAGCGTCGCGGATGTATCGGAGGCTGGGGCGTTCTCGGTGTTCGAGGGCATTGATCGCGTGCTGGCGTTGATCGAAGGCGCGCAGATGGTGCTCATCGATTCAGACGGCCCGCGGCATGTCCTCGCTCGCTGGGATTCGCTCGCGTTCGCGGGCGAAAAAAAGATAACGGCAGAGTTGCCGCACGGCCCGACGCGGGATTTCAACCTCATGTTGAGGCGCGATCGCGTGTCGGGAAATGTGACGGTTCGGCGTGATGCTCAAGCGTTGAGCGTGGAGCAGGGTAGCGTTGTGCTCGTCTGTGCGCTTGGCGAATTTGCGGTTGATGGCGAGCGTTTGTCTCAAGGCGATGCGCTTGTTTTTGAGGCCAGAGAACATGCTTCGTTAAACGTCGAACCGGTTTCAGAAGGCGCGGTTCTCATCGACGCCCGTATTGTTTCAAAGGATCGCTGACATGACCGAGACCGATAACAGCGCACAAATCTGGCGCAATGCACGTCTTGCAGCGCGTGCCGATCCGGCAGATGTACTGGAAAACGCGGCGATTGTCGTGCGCGACGGGCGTATCGAATGGTTCGGCGCTGAAGCTGAAATACCTTCAGCATTTGCCGGAGCGGCAAGTCACGATCTGGAAGGGCGGATCGTGACGCCGGGTCTCGTCGATTGCCACACGCATCTCGTCTACGCGGGAAACCGTGCGGAAGAATTCGCGATGCGGCTCGAAGGGGCGAGTTATGAAGATATCGCGAAACGCGGCGGCGGTATTGTCTCGACGGTGCGCAACACGCGGGCCGCGAGCGAGGACGAATTGTTCACACAGTCGCTGCGCCGGCTGGATGCGTTGCTCGCCGAAGGCGTGACCGCGCTGGAAATCAAATCAGGTTACGGGCTGGACGTGGCGACCGAACGCAAGATGCTGCGCGTTGCGCGGCGGCTCGCGGCGGCCCGGCCGGTGACGATCGCCACGACGTTCCTTGGCGCGCACGCGTTGCCGCCGGAATACGCAGGCCGTGCCGATGACTACATCGCCCACGTTTGCAGCGAGATGTTGCCGGCGCTCGCAGCAGAAGGCCTGGTCGATGCGGTCGATGTGTTCTGCGAGCGCATTGCGTTCACGCTCGAGCAAGCGGGGCGTGTGTTTGACGCGGCATCGAAACTGAATCTGCCGGTGAAAATGCACGCCGAGCAGTTGTCGCTGATGGGCGGCGCGGCGCTTGCGGCGAAGCATCACGCGCTATCCGCCGATCACCTCGAATTCCTCGACGAAGCCGGTGCAATCGCGATGCGCGAAGCCGGCACTGTCGCCGTGTTGTTGCCGGGCGCGTTTTATTTCATCCGCGAAAAGCAGCTGCCGCCGATCGACCTGCTGCGTCGCCACGGCGTGCCAATAGCGCTTGCCACCGACAGCAATCCGGGCACATCGCCGAGTACGTCGCTGCTGCTGATGCTCAACATGGGCTGCACGTTGTTTCGTTTGTCCGTGGCGGAAGTGCTCGCCGGCGTGACGCGTCACGGCGCGAAAGCGCTGGGCCACACAGAGGTGAGCGGCGAGATCACCGTTGGCGCGAAGGCGGATTTTGTAGCGTGGGATATCGAAACGCTCGCGGAGTTGGCGTACTGGACCGGCCTTGATCGGTGCGCGCTGGTCGTGCGCCACGGCGCCGTCACCGTGGATAAACGAAAATAAGCGGAATTAAGCGGAACACGCCATGACACGAAATAGCTTGTATGCCGAACACGCGCGTTTGCAAGATGGCTGGCGTCGCGATGTGCTGCTGGAATGGAACGATGACGGTACCTTGGTCGCCGTCACGCCGGACAGCACGCAACCGGCTGGCGTGATTGAAGCCAAGGGTCCGGTGCTCGCCGGCATGCCGAATCTTCACTCGCATGCGTTCCAGCGCGCGATGGCGGGGCTCACCGAATATCGCGCGAACCCTACTGATAGCTTCTGGAGCTGGCGCGACCTGATGTACCGGTTTGCCGCGCGCATTTCCCCGGAAAGCATTGGCGACATCGCGCGCTGGCTTTATATCGAAATGTTGAAGGCGGGTTACACGTCGGTCTGCGAGTTTCACTACGTGCATCACGCGCCAGACGGCAAACCCTACGCGAATCCTGCTGAAATGGCCGCTCGTGTGGTCGATGCCGCAGCACAAACCGGCATCGGCATGACGATGTTGCCCGTGCTTTATCAATACAGTGGTTTCGGCGAGCGCGAGCCCACGTCCGGTCAGGCGCGTTTTGTTCATACGCCGGAAAGCCTGCTCGATGCCCTCGTTTCATTGCGCTCGACGCATCCTGAAAACGGCAACCTGCGATACGGCGTGGCGCCGCATTCGCTGCGTGCTGTATCGAAGGAGTCGCTGGGCCGTTTGCTCAGCGGGCTCGACAGTGCTTTTCCGGGCGCGCCGGTGCATATCCACATAGCCGAGCAGACGGCGGAAGTCGATGCGTGTCTCGAGACGCTGAAGGCGCGGCCAGTGCGCTGGCTGCTCGATAACTTCGACGTGAACGAACGCTGGTGTCTCGTGCATGCCACGCATGTCGACGAAAACGAAGTCCGCGCAATGGCCGCAAGTGGCGCCGTTGCGGGTCTTTGCCTGACAACCGAAGCGAATCTCGGCGACGGCATTTTCCCCGCGCATGCCTATCTGAACGACGGCGGACGTTTCGGGCTTGGCTCGGACAGCCATATCGCGGTCGACTGGCGCTCCGAACTGCGCTTGCTGGAATACGGACAACGGTTGACGAGGCGACAGCGCAACGTGCTGGCGTCGAACGAACAGGTGCACGTCGCCGATCGTCTCTTCGATGTCGCGGGCCAAGGCGGTGCCAGCGCCACCGGCCGTGCAGTCGGCGTGCTGGAAGTGGGGCGCCGGGCGGATTTCATCGTGCTCGATCCCGATCATCCGGCTATTGCCGGGCATGCGCCGGACGCGTGGTTATCGGGTGTGGTGTTTTGCGAACACGGCGAGACGCCCGTGCTGGATGTGAGCGTTGGCGGAAAGCTCGTGGTTGAGGCACGCCGGCATGGCAATGAAGAAGAGTCGTTCGGGCGGTATCGAAACACCCTGGCCGGATTGCTCAAATAAAGGACGCAGCCTGTGACTGATCAAGTTTTTACGCTGAAGCGTGGCACTGCGCCGTTGCTGATTTCGATTCCCCATGCCGGCACGCAGATTCCCGCCGACATAGCCGCCTCAATGACGCCGATCGCCCGTGAAGTCGATGACACGGACTGGCATCTTGAACGTCTCTACGCGTTTGCATTGGAGATGGGCGCGTCGATCCTCGTGCCCGCGAATTCGCGTTACGTGATTGACTTGAACCGTCCGCCGGATGGCGCGAATCTTTATCCAGGACGCGATACGACCGGCCTGTGTCCCGTCGATACCTTCAACAGCGATCCCTTGTATCCCGCAGGCGCTGCACCTTCAGAGGCGCAGATCGCCGAGCGTCGCGAGAAATATTGGCGGCCTTACCACGATGCGCTGGCGGAAGAACTGGCGCGTTTGAAAACCGCGCATGGCAAGGCATTGCTGTGGGAAGCGCATTCCATCCGTTCGCACGTGCCGCGTTTCTTCGATGGCAAGCTTTCCGACTTCAACTTCGGCACGGCGAGTGGGGAAAGCGCGGTTGCGGGTCTCGCGGAAAAGCTCGAAGCGATGGTGGTCGAGCAAGGCGCGTACACGGCTGTGGCTAACGGGCGCTTCAAGGGCGGCTACATCACGCGGCACTACGGCGCGCCGCAGGACGGTATTCACGCGGTGCAGCTCGAGTTGTCGCAAGTGACTTATATGGAAGAGACGCGGCCGTACGCCTATGACGAAGCCCGCGCCGCACGGGTCGCGCCGTTGATGCGGAATCTCGTGCGATGCGCGCTGGATGCGGCACTGTTGGCGTGACCGGAAGGTCGGCCGATATAACTGCCGCCCATTGCTCCAAGGCAGAAACGAAAAAGCCATTCCAACTCGTGTTGGAATGGCTTTTTCGCTCTTAGCTAACGTAACGGGCTATTGCTGAATACACGCTATCGCCGCTTAATCCGCGATTCCCTTCGTTCAAATTTCCCTGCGTTTCGCGGCCGGTGGTGTCAATACGGTCGGCAGCGCCTTCGGCAACGTCTCCGGCCAGTCGCGGCTGAAATGCAAACCGCGGCTTTCGCGCCGTGAGCATGCACTCTCCACAATCAGCGAAGCGACATCAACAAGATTACGCAATTCGAGCAGGTCGCGGCTCACCTTGAAGTTCGCGTAGTACTCGTGGATCTCGTCGCGAAGCAGCGCGATCCGATGCTCGGCGCGCGCGAGCCTTTTATCGGTACGCACAATGCCCACGTAATTCCACATCAGCCGCCGCAACTCGTCCCAGTTGTGCGCGACCACGACTTCCTCGTCTGGATCGGAAACGCGGCTTTCATCCCAGGCGGGCAGGGGTCCATGACCGCTTGCCGCGAAACCATCCTCTTCCATGGCTTGCGCCGCTGCACGCCCGACCACCAGGCACTCGAGCAGAGAGTTGCTTGCCAGCCGGTTCGCACCGTGCAGCCCCGTGCACGATGTTTCGCCCACGGCATAAAGGCCCGCGCGATCCGTGCGGCCGGCAAGATCGGTGACCACGCCTCCGCACGTGTAATGCGCGGCAGGCACGACGGGAATAGGCTGTTTCGTGATATCGATACCGAACTCGCGGCAGCGCGCAAGGATGGTGGGGAAGTGCTCCTGGAGGAACGCTTCCGGCTGATGGCTGATATCGAGATACACGCAATCAATACCGCGCTTCTTGATCTCGAAGTCGATCGCCCGGGCGACGATATCGCGCGGTGCGAGTTCAGCGCGTTCGTCGTGGGCGGGCATGAACCGTGTGCCGTCGGGCAGGCGCAGGATGCCGCCTTCGCCGCGTACGGCTTCTGAAATCAGGAAGGACTTCGCGTACGGATGGAAGAGGCAAGTCGGATGGAACTGGATGAATTCCATGTTCGATACCCGGCAGCCGGCGCGCCACGCCATTGCAATACCATCGCCGGTCGCCGTATCCGGATTGGTCGTGTACAGATACACCTTGCCGGCGCCGCCGGTCGCGAGCACGGTATGCGGCGCCTCGATGGTGACGGTGCGTCCGCTTGCAAGATCGAGCGCATAAAGCCCATGACAGCGATGCCCGGGCAACCCAAGGCGCTCGGACGTGATCAGGTCAATGGCGTGATGATCTTCCAGGACCGTGATGTTCGGATGATTGCGCACGCGCTCGTTGAGCGTAGTGACCACGGCGTGACCGGTTGCATCGGCGGCATGAATGATTCGCCGATGACTATGACCGCCTTCACGCGTCAGATGAAAGCCGAGCTCGGCGGAAAGATCCTTCGTGAACGGCACGCCTTCGTTGATCAGCCATTCGATGGCCGCACGCCCGTTTTCCACGATGAACCGTGTAGCCGCCTCGTCGCACAAGCCACCGCCGGCGATCAACGTGTCGCGAACGTGGTTGTCGATACTGTCGGCCGAGTCGAGCACGGCCGCGATACCACCCTGGGCCCAGTCGCTGGCGCCTTCGCTTACGCTGCGCTTGGCGAGGATGGCAACGCGCCGCGTATCCGCCAGATTCAGCGCCACGCTCAAGCCCGCCAGCCCGCTACCGATGATTGCCACGTCGAAATTCATCCCGCCACGTCTCCGTCGATAGTTGTCCGCTGTGACTTTCGGGATTCATGCCGGTGGCATGGGAAAGCCTGGTCGGTAAGGATAACGCTTGGCACGCTACGCGCCCACTTGGCCGTTCGGCCAGTAGGGCGAACAGAGCGCGCAAGCGCGGACGGATGGAGCGCCGAGGGTTGCCAGAAGAGGGTGCCAGAAGCGGTTACCAGAACAGCGGCGCAAAAGATGGTATCGCCAAAGCAAAAAGCCTCGCGTGAGCGAGGCTTTTTGTGATGCTGCAGCGAAAGAAACCGGATCTTATTTGATCTTGGTTTCTTTGTATTCAACGTGCTTGCGGACAACGGGATCAAATTTCTTGATCGCCATCTTTTCCGGCATGTTGCGCTTGTTCTTCGTGGTCGTGTAGAAGTGACCCGTTCCTGCGGTCGATTCCAACTTGATCTTGTCGCGTGCGCCCTTGGCCATGTTCCTGCTCCTTAGACTTCGCCACGTGCGCGCAAATCTGCGAGCACGGAGTCGATGCCGTTTTTGTCGATCAGACGAAGGCCGGCGTTCGAGAGACGCAGACGAACCCAGCGGTTTTCGCTTTCAACGAAGAAGCGGCGGTTTTGCAGATTGGGCAGGAAACGACGCTTGGTGCGGTTGTTCGCATGGGAAACGTTGTTGCCGCTCATCGGCCCCTTCCCGGTTACTTGGCATACACGTGCCATGAGAGCACTCCTAATACGCTTTAATTCTGAGTTCGAACGCCAGATACATTTTGGACCGCTTCGGGCTACCCGAGAGGTTTGCCCGAAATGATGACCGCGTACGCTCGGAACAGGTTGGTTGAAAGAAGCAAACCGAGATTCTACCCGCAAAAAACCAGCAAAATCAACTCTTTTTGGTACCGGACAAGGTATCCAGCTATCGGGGCCGGGGCAGATTTCATGCGCTTTTCCGCTTGCGAAGCCCCGTTGGAGCTTGGTTTTGCCGCCTTCTTAGCCCGGCTGGCCATCAAATCAGTGAAGTCAGCGTTGGTTGGTGACTTTGGCTGCAACTCATGCCGGAATCCATCCCTGTCGCGAAAAAGAGAAAACCTCGTTCGAGGTCACCACCAGATGATCCAGCAGCCGGACGTCGATCAGCGCGAGCGAATCCTGCAGAACCCGCGTGAGCCTGCGGTCGTTTGCGCTCGGCTCGACGCCGCCCGAGGGGTGATTATGCGCGACGATCAGGCTGGCCGCATTTAGCGTGAGCGCCCGCCGTACGATTTCCCGAGGATAGACGGCAACACGGGAGATCGATCCCTTCGCCGATTCGTCCACGGTGATCAGGCAATGTTTGATATCGAGAAACAGGGTGACGAACACTTCATTGGGCCGCGTGCCGATCAGCCATTTCAGATAGTCTTCCACAGCCTGCGGGGCGTCCAGCAAGGGCCGGTCGCGGGTTTTCTCCGCCAGTGAACGCTGGCACAACTCCGAGACGGCGAGCAGCAGCGCCGCCTTGGCCGGGCCGATACCGCCAAACCTGCGTAATTCCGTCGCAGTCGTGCCCAGCACGCCCCTAATCGATTCGAACCGAACCAGAAGGTCGCGCGCCAAGTCGACGGATGTCATGCCCGGGCGTCCGGTATTCAGGAACAACGCCAGCAACTCGGCGTCAGATAAGGTCTGAGCACCCAGTTTTAACAAGCGTTCGCGCGGACGATCGCGTGCGGGCCAGTCGAGCATGCGCATGACGGCAGGCTCGATCCGTGCGAGAGGCTCCGCGGCGAGCAGGGCGGCCGCAGAATAGCGCGCGTTGTTTTGCACCAATTCGAGCCGGGCGTTCATTTCACGCTCCCGCCCGCGTGCAATGGCGGGAAAGACGTTGGAACTGACGTGGAGACTAAGGTCGGAAGTGGCGACTGGCCGGCCCCTTCGTTATCACGCCGGGGCATTGCTCGGAGCGAGGCGGGGCGGTCGCACTGTGGCTTACAATGGAGGTTTGGCGCCTCCCCGCGCGAGCGCTTGGCGCATTGCGCCGCGAGGCCGTTGGTCCCGGCGGTGCGGTACCCGGGTGCCAGCCAAGCTTTCGTCACGACTGCGTCCTGTCTGGACGCCCGGCCTTTTATCGGACGGCGGGACCGGCTGAGAAGGTAATTACGGCTCTTACGGCTATCACAATCAAACATGAGCATCATTGATATTTCCGAGGTGAGACCCGGTTCGCATGTCACGCTTCACTACCGGCTTGCGCTTGAGGATGGAGCGGACATTGTCAGCACGTTCGCCGACAAGCCCGCCACGCTGTTGTTAGGCGCCGGTCATCTTGCGCCGCCGCTCGAAGACATTCTGCTGGGTCTGAAGGTGGGTCACCACTCGACCTTTCGGCTGATGCCTGGCCAGGCGTTCGGTCCGCGCAATGCGGAAATGCTGCAATGGGTGTCGCTGGCCACATTGCGCGAGAACGCGATGATCGGCGAGAATTTTTCTCCCGGTGACCTGGTCGAATTCAATGCGCCGGGCGGCGGCCGTTACGCGGGCGTGCTCAAGGAGGTCGGCGAAACCTCCGCGCTGTTCGATTTCAATCATCCGCTTGCCGGCCAGGCGCTGGCGTTCGAAGTGAAAATCATCGGAATTCTGTAGCCATGAGCTCCACTGACACCCTGCTCGATGTCGAAATTCTTCTCGCCCAGCCACGCGGCTTTTGCGCCGGCGTCGATCGCGCAATCGAAATCGTGGAGCGGGCCATCGCGCTGTTCGGCGCGCCTATCTATGTTCGCCACGAGATCGTGCACAACGCCTATGTGGTCGAGGATTTGCGCAAGAAAGGCGCGGTGTTCATAGAAGACCTGGCGGATGCGCCTGAAGGCAGCACGCTGATTTTCAGCGCGCACGGCGTGTCGAAAGCAGTGCGCTCGGAAGCGGAAACCCGCGGCTTGCGCGTGTTCGACGCCACCTGCCCGCTGGTGACCAAGGTGCATATGGAAGTCGCGAAGATGCGCCAGGAGGGCTTCGATATCGTGATGATCGGCCACAAAGGCCATCCCGAAGTGGAAGGCACGATGGGGCAGAGCGGCGAGGGCATGCATCTGGTGGAGGATATCGAGGACGTGGAAGCGCTCACGCTCGCCGATCCCGACCGAATTGCCTACGTGACGCAAACCACGCTGTCAGTCGACGACGCCTCCGCGATCATCGGTGCATTGAAGTTGAAATACCCGTCGGTGAAAGAGCCGAAGAAGCAGGATATTTGCTACGCCACGCAGAATCGTCAGGACGCGGTTAAGTTTCTTGCGCCTCAATGCGATGTCGTGATCGTAGTGGGAAGCCCTAACAGCTCGAATTCAAGCCGGCTGCGCGAAGTCGCTGAAAAGCGCGGCATCCCTGCTTATATGGTGGATTCGCCCACGCAGATCGACCCGAAATGGGTGGAGGGGAAAAAGCGCATCGGCGTGACGGCGGGCGCGTCGGCGCCGGAAGTGCTGGCACAGGCCGTGATCGCGCGCTTGCGGGAGCTGGGGGTGCGAAACGTGCGCCCGCTGGAAGGGATAGAGGAGACGGTTTCGTTTCCGCTGCCGCGTGGACTGACGCTGCCGGGGTGACGCGCCATCCGAGAAACGTCGTTCTTCGTTTCTGAATGAGAGGCAACAGTCGAAAGTGTATTGAGAGGCCGCGCCAACTCGTGTTGGCGCGGCCTTTTTATTTGCGCGCAGCGAAAAATGTCGAGCTCAAACCTTGAGCCCAAACGTGCGGTGGCGAGCACATCCCGAGGGTCGCTACGCGAACGCCCGGATTGACCGGTTGATTTTGCACTCGCACCATGAAAGTGCGTTTCTGAGAATCCGCAGCGTCACCGAGGCAATGCAGCGCATCGGTGTTTACCCACGATGCCAGCCAATGGTGCAACTTGCGCACCGAGGCAGGGCGCAACCGGGTTGCTCCAAGATCTCCACCAGAGGCCGGATAGAGGGTTGCAATGGAGGAAAACCCCTGTCGCTGAACAATATTGCACGTCTCAAAAACCGAGTTACAATGCGCGCGTTCCAAGCCGGATGGGCTGGAAACATCAGCTTTTCAAGGCGCCGGAGACCTATTGAATGCGAATTAAGTTTGCCTATGCCGTGACCATCGCGGCTGCGGTTGCGATGGCAACGGCGTGCAGCAAAAAGAGTGATAACGAGCCGGCTGCGGGAGCATCGGCGGTGCCGGAAGCCTCGGCAACAGCCTCGGCGAGTGTGGCAGGAAGTGCGCCGGCCGTGCCGGCATCGGCGGCCTCGGTGGCTGCGGCCTCCGCGCCCGTATCGGCCAGCAATGCGACCGTGGTCAAGATCGGCCATGTCGCGCCGCTTAGCGGACCGCTGGCCCATCTCGGGCTGGACAACGAAAACGGCGCACGGTTGGCCATCGAGGAAATCAGCGCGCAGGGATTGACTATCGACGGTCACGCGATTCATCTCGAACTGGACACGCAGGACGACGCAGCCGATCCCAAGAGGGGTATTTCAGCGGCGCAGCTACTGGTGGCCGACCACGTGGTGGCGGTCGTCGGACATTTGAATTCGGGGGTGTCGATTCCGGCATCGAAGATCTATAGCGACGCGGACGTGGCGCAGATCTCGGGAGCAACGACCAACCCTGCGTACACCCAGCAAGGGTACAAAACGACGTTTCGCGTAGTGCCGACGGATGCGCGCCAGGGGCCGGTGCTTGCAACCTACGCGCTCAAGACGCTGCACGCGCGGAAAATCGTGGTCGTCGATGACGCCACGCTCTACGGCCGGGGTCTCGCGAACGAGTTTGCCAAGGCCGTGGTCGCAGGCGGCGGCCACATCACGGGGCACGAAGTCACGAGCGAAAAAGCACGGGACTTCAAGGCAATACTGAACAAGATCAAGCGCGTCCAGCCTGACGCGGTGATGTTCGGCGGCATGGACGTGACCGGCGGACCGTTTGCCAAGCAGGCAGCGGCAATGGGCATCAAGGCAAAGATTCTTGGCGGTGATGGCATGTGTTCCGCCGACATGGCCGCGCTCGCGGCCAACGCAGCGTCGAACGTGGTGTGCTCGGAACTCGGTGTGGACGTGTCGAAGCTGGACAAGGGCGGCGATTTCGCGCAGCGCTACGAAGCCCGTTTCCATCTGCCGCTCCAAAGCTACGCGCAGTTCACCTATGACGCCGTGTATGTGATTGTCGACGCCATGAAGCGGGCTAATTCGGTTGAAGCGCCAAAGGTGCTTGCCGCGATTGCATCGACGGATTTCAATGGCCTGACAGGGCACATTGCCTTCGATGACAAAGGCGATTTGAAAGGCGGGGGCGCAATCACGCTAATCGATTTCAAGGATAACAAGAAGAACGTCATTGACGTCATAACGCCGTAACCCTCTGTTGCGGCGCCGCGCGGCGAATGCACATTCGGTTGAACAACCCCTCGATTCGTAGTCACTTTCGGACGTTTTAGAGTTTTTTTTCAAGTACGCGCGGTGCGGTTGCGTTTTTTTCTTCCCTTCGGTTTATCGGCCAGCGATAAAGCGTAAATCTAGTCGCATGGGCTAAGGAGCCTTCAATGGATATCTTCATCCAGCAGATTATCAACGGGCTGGTGCTTGGCAGCGTCTACGCCATCATCGCGTTGGGTTACACGATGGTGTACGGGATTCTCGGCATCATCAACTTTGCACACGGGGACGTGCTGATGGTCGGCGCAATGGTCGCGTTGTCGGCCATTGGCGTCATGCAGAACCACTTCCCGGGCTTGCCGTTATCGTTGGTGCTGGTCATCGCGCTACTGGTGGCCGCCGTCGTCTGTGCGTTGGTCGGCTACACCATCGAACGCGTGGCTTACCGGCCGTTGCGTAAAGCGCCGCGTCTGGCTCCGCTGATTACGGCTATCGGCGTGTCGATTCTTCTCCAGACGCTGGCCATGATGATCTGGGGCCGCAATCCGCTGGCATTCCCGCAACTGCTGCCGACCGATCCGATCAACGTGATCACGGCCACAGCCGATCGTCCGGGGGCCGTCATTTCGATGACGGAAATCGTGATCATCGTGGTGGCGTTCATTGTGATGGGTGGCCTGCTGCTGCTCGTGCACAAGACGAAACTCGGCCGCGCCATGCGCGCCATTGCCGAGAATCCGGGTGTCGCCAGCCTGATGGGGGTCAACCCTAATTTCGTGATCTCGGCGACCTTCATGATCGGCTCCGCGCTCGCGGCTCTCGCCGGCGTGATGATCGCTTCCGAATACGGCAACGCGCACTTCTACATGGGCTTCATCCCCGGGTTGAAGGCGTTCACGGCGGCGGTGCTGGGGGGGATCGGCAACCTGGGCGGCGCGATGGTGGGCGGCGTGCTGCTCGGCCTGATCGAACAGCTTGGTGCCGGGTATATCGGCAATTTGACCGGCGGTGTGTTCGGCAGTAACTACCAGGACGTGTTCGCTTTCATCGTGCTGATCATCGTGCTGGTGTTCCGTCCGTCCGGCCTGCTCGGCGAACGTGTCGCAGATCGCGCTTAAAAGGGAGAGACAAGAATGACTTCAATTCAACCGATCGAGCCGTCGACCACGCTCATCCCTGAAAGAAAGACCGCGAAGAACTACGCCGTCACGGTGCTGGTGACCGCGCTCGTGGTCCTCGCCCCCATGCTGATCGGCGCTGCCGGCGGCAACTACTGGGTGCGCGTGCTCGACTTCGCGATGCTGTACGTGATGTTGGCACTCGGTCTTAACGTGGTGGTGGGTTTTGCCGGCCTGCTGGACTTGGGCTACATCGCGTTCTACGCCGTGGGCGCTTACGTGGCCGCGTTGCTGTCCTCGCCGCAACTGACTTCGCAATTCGAATGGATCGCGCATCTGTTCCCCGGCGGACTGCACGCGCCGATCTGGGTGATCGTGCCGTGTGCGATGGGGCTGGCTGCCACCTTCGGTGTGTTGCTCGGAGCACCGACGCTGCGTCTGCGCGGCGACTATCTCGCTATCGTGACCTTGGGGTTCGGGGAAATCGTCCGGATCTTCATGAACAACCTGGATCGTCCGGTCAACATCACGAACGGGCCGAAGGGGATTACCGGGGTTGATCCGGTGTCGCTGTTTGGTTTCGATTTATCGAAGACGCACTCGTTGTTCGGGTTCACCTTTCCCTCGGTCTACAACTATTACTACCTGTTCGTGCTGTGTTCGCTGTTCGTGATCTTCGTGTGCATACGCTTGCAGCATTCGCGTATTGGCCGCGCGTGGGCCGCGATCCGCGAAGACGAAATCGCCGCCAAGGCGATGGGCATCAACACCCGTAACGTGAAACTGCTGGCCTTCGCGATGGGTGCGTCGTTCGGTGGTTTGTCGGGCGCGATGTTCGGTACGTTCCAGGGATTCGTCTCGCCGGAATCGTTCACGTTCTGGGAATCCATCGTGGTGCTGGCATGCGTGGTGCTCGGCGGCATGGGCCACATTCCGGGCGTGATCCTGGGCGCGGTGCTGCTCGCCGTGTTCCCCGAATTCCTGCGCTCGACCATGGGTCCGCTGCAGAACTTCGTCTTCGGTCATCAGATCGTGGACACCGAAGTCATCCGCCAGTTGCTCTACGGTCTCGCGATGGTGCTGATCATGCTGTACCGCTCGGAAGGCCTGTGGCCATCTCCGAAACACGAAGACAAGATCGCGAAGATCGCGAAGCGCGCTGGCAAGAAGCCGGTGCGCGCTTGAGCCCCCGAGAGAGCGGAGAAAAAACAATGAGCGATAAACCCATTCGACTGTCCGTGAAGGGCGTGAACAAGCGCTTCGGCGGCCTGCAGGCACTGGCTGAAGTTGGCCTGGAAATCAGGGAAGGCGAAATCTACGGCCTGATCGGCCCGAACGGCGCAGGCAAGACCACGTTCTTCAACGTGATCACGGGCCTCTACACGCCGGACTCTGGTACGTTCGTGCTCGACGGTACGCCGTACACGCCGACCGCCGTGCATCAGGTGGCGAAGGCGGGCATTGCGCGTACCTTCCAGAACATTCGCCTGTTCGGCGGCATGACGGCGCTCGAGAACGTGATGGTCGGACGCCACGTGCGCACGAAGCACGGCCTGATCGGCGCGGTGTTGCAGACGCCGTCCGAGCGTCGCGAAGAGAAGGAAATCAAGGAGCGCGCGCTGGAACTGCTGGAGTACGTGGGCGTGCTGCAATACGCGGACTACACGTCGCGCAACCTGTCGTACGGGCACCAGCGCCGCCTGGAAATTGCGCGTGCGCTTGCCACCGATCCGAAGTTGCTCGCGCTCGATGAACCCGCCGCCGGCATGAACGCGACGGAGAAGGTCGAACTCACGCGCCTGCTGGACAAGATTCGCGGCGACGGCCGTACGATCCTCTTGATCGAACACGATGTGAAACTGGTGATGGGATTGTGCAACCGGATGACGGTGCTCGATTACGGCAAGGTGATCGCCGAGGGTCTGCCGCAGGACGTGCAGAAGGATCCGAAGGTGATTGAGGCTTATCTCGGGGCAGGGGTTCACTGATGGCTACGACGAATGGTGCGAACGCTAATGGCGCGAACGGCGCAATGTTGAAGATCAAGGGCCTGCAGGTCAGCTACGGCGGCATTCACGCCGTCAAGGGCGTGGACCTGGAAGTCGGCCAAGGCGAACTCGTGACGCTGATCGGTGCGAACGGCGCGGGCAAGACGACCACGATGAAAGCCATCACCGGTCTGAAGGCGTATTCGGCTGGCGATATTGAATACATGGGCCAGTCGATCAAGGGTGTGCCGTCGCATGAATTGCTCAAGCGCGGCCTCGCGATGGTGCCGGAAGGGCGGGGCATTTTTGCGCGCATGTCGATTCTGGAAAACATGCAGATGGGCGCGTACTTGCGTAACGACAAGGACGAAATCGACAAGGACACCGACCGCATGTTCGGCTTCTTTCCGCGGCTGAAGGAGCGGGCGTCGCAGTATGCGGGCACGCTCTCGGGCGGTGAGCAGCAGATGCTGGCCATGGCGCGTGCGCTGTTGTCGCGCCCGAAGCTGTTGCTCCTCGACGAACCGTCGATGGGTCTCTCGCCGATCATGGTCGAGAAGATCTTCGAGGTGGTGCGTGAGATTTCGGGCGAAGGGCTGACGGTGCTGCTGGTTGAGCAGAACGCGCGTCTGGCGTTGCAGGCGGCGAATCGTGGTTACGTGATGGATTCGGGCTTGGTCACCATGTCGGGTGACGCGAAGACCATGCTGGATGATCCGAAGGTCCGGGCGGCCTATTTGGGCGAATAATCTTAGATTGATGAATGAACGAGCCGCATGCCTTTGAAGGGCATGCGGCTTTTTTAATGAGCTATCAGAGCCGCTTGCCGAAGCTGACTACTTCATCCATCTGATAACCGAGCTTCGCGTAAAACGCCTGCGTCTCAGGCTTGTTCGCCATGATCTGCAAATTGAGCTTCGGACATCCGATGGCAGCAAGCGCGCGTTCCGCGTGTTCGACCAGCGCGCGGGCATAACCGTTACCGCGTTCATCCTCGGCTACCGCGAGCGAATACATCCATCCGCGATGTCCGTCGTAACCCACCATCACCGTTCCGATCAGACGCTCTTCCAGCAAGCCGACGAAGAAGAACTCCGGCTGCATGGCGAGCTTGTTTCGAATCGATAAACGCGGGTCGCGCTGCGGTTTGCCAGGCGTGGCGTATTCCGGAAACGCTTGTGCCCAGAGCGCGAGCACCGCCTGCGTGTCGCGCTCATCGAAGATCCGGATAATCACAGCGCGTCCAGCACGGACCGCAGCATCGACATCATCTGGTCGATCTCATCCTTCGTCACGTTCAGCGCCGGCATGAAGCGCAGCAGGTTCGGCCGCGCTGCGTTCAGCAGCAAACCATCCGGTCCCATGTCGCGCGCCATTTCGACAATCTTCGGCCCGTTGTCGTTATTGAGCAGCAACGCGCGCAGCAAACCTTCGCCACGTTCGCCGTTAAAGCCGCGCTCTTCCGAAAGCTGCAGCAACTGCGCCTTCAGATACTCGCCACGCTCACGCACGCCTTCGAGGAAGCCCGGCGCCGTAAGCTGCGAAATCACCGAAAAACCTGCTGCCGTCATCAGCGGATTGCCGTTGTACGTGCCGCCCTGGTCACCGGGTTCGAAGCACGCCACTTCCTTGGTCGAGAGCAGCGCGGCCAGCGGCACGCCGCCGCCAATGCCCTTGCCGAGCGTCATGATGTCCGGCTCCACGTCCGACAATTCATAAGCGAACAAGGTGCCGGCGCGGCCGCAACCGCTTTGCACTTCATCGACGATCATCAGCAAGTTGTGTTTCTTCGTCAGCGCGCGCAACGCCTGCATGAACTCGCGTGTGGCCGGAATCACGCCGCCTTCGCCCTGGATAGGCTCGAGCATCACGCCGACGGTTTTATCGGTGATGAGTTTTTCCACCGTTGCGATGTCGTTCAGCTCAGCCTTCGGAAAGCCCGGTACTTGCGGTGCATAGATGGTGTCCCAGCCGGGCTTGCCGCTGGCCGACATGGTTGCCAGGGTCCGGCCGTGGAAGCTGTGGTCGAACGTGATGATCTCGTACGCGCCGCCCTTGAACTTCTTGCCCCACTTGCGGGCGAGCTTGATCGCGCCTTCGTTCGCTTCCGCGCCGCTGTTGGCAAAGAACACTTTGTCGAAGCAGCTATTGGCGCTCAGCAAACCGGCGAGCTGCGCCATCGGCGCGTTGTAGAACGCCGGCGACGGGTTAATCAGCGTGCGAGCCTGTTTGTCCATGGCTTCGATCATGCCGTCGTTGCAATGACCCAGACTATTCACCGCCCAGCCCTGGATGAAGTCGAGGTATCGCTTCTCGTTGTTGTCGTAGAGCCAGGAACCCTTGCCGTGGGTGAACACGATCTCAGGACGGTTCGTGATGAACATCAGCGATTCGACGGGGTACTCTTGGAAATTCATGACGGCGGGCTCCACAAAAACAGCAAATAAAAAAAGTGGCGAGATAAAAAACCGAATCCACAATGCAAAAAGCCACGGAATTCCGTGGCTTCATAGTGGCGAAGTGTGCGCCGGTTCGAAAACTCAAGCGCCAATCCGTGACGAGCCAGCGGCATCCCTAGGGGAGCGGCGAGCGGCGACGTCGAAGAGTGGCGTAAATTTTGAGCATTCGCGAAGAATACGATATGAAGTTCCTGCGTGTAAACCATGGCGGCCCGATTTTTTGTCGAGCCGCCACGCTTGCCAGCTAAAGTGCGCTTAAACCGGATTGGCGAGATCCGCCGCGCTGGTGAACGAATCGGCGTAGAACTCGTCTTCCGGCAAGCGGTGGTGACTCGTGAAATCGCGCTGCGCGGATTCCACCATCACCGGTGCGCCACAGGCGTACACCTGATAGGCGCTCAAGTCTGGCAGATCTTCGATGACAGCACGATGAACAAAGCCCGTACGGCCAGTCCAGGCGTCGCTCGCATCGGGTTCTGACAGTACCGGCACGAACGAGAAGTTAGGCACGTCCTTCGCCCATTGTTCAGCCATGTCCATCATGTACAGGTCTTGCTTGCGGCGGCCGCCCCAATAGAGCGTCATGGGCCGGTTCAGGTTCTTGAACACAGCATGTTCAATGATCGCCTTGATAGGCGCGAAGCCCGTGCCGGAAGCGAGCAGCACGATGGGCTTCTCTGAATCTTCACGCAGGAAGAACGTGCCGAGCGGGCCTTCGAAGCGCAGGATGTCGCGCTCTTTCATGGCGCCGAAGACATGGTCCGTGAAGGTGCCGCCAGGCATGTGGCGAACGTGCAACTCGATCGGGCCTTCGTGGTGCGGCGGGCTCGCCATTGAGTAGCTGCGGCGCTTGCCGTCTTTCAGGATGAATTCGATGTACTGGCCAGCGAGGTATTGCAGCCGTTCGTTGGCCGGCAATTGCAGCTTCAGTTCAATGACGTCGGCCGCTTTGCGCGCAAGCGCGTTCACGCGGCAGGGCAGTTTCTTGACCTGGATGTCGCCTACACCCGCCACTTCGCGTATGTCGACCGTCAGGTCGCCCTTGGCCGTCGCGCAGCAGAACAGGGCCATGCCGCGGGTTTTTTCGTCGTTGGACAAAGCCGACGATGAATGCGGCGCCTGCTCGACTTCGCCAGAGACGACCGTGCCCTTGCATGAACCACAGGCTCCGTTCTTGCAGCCGTAGGGAAGCCCTATGCCCTGGCGCAAGGCGGCGAGCAGCACCGCTTCGTCGGGTTCTACCTGAAACTGCCGGCCGCTTTGCCGGAGCGTAACGTTGAAAGCCATAGATCCTGGATGAGTTGGATGAAACAAATGCAAAAGCCGTCGCGGCTACAATCGACAGCATGATCGCCACTCGAAAACTACGCCGCGCGCGTGTGCTGATTGCCGGTTGCGGCGATGTCGGCCTGCGTTGCGTGCCGCTTCTCGCCCAGCGCGCCGCCGCGCCTCACGTGATCGCACTCTCAACTCAACCCGCGCGCGCGGCCGAACTGCGCGCAGCCGGCACAACACCGTTGATTGCTAACCTGGACGAGCGTCACAGCCTGCGACGGCTGGCCGGTCTTGCATCCACGGTGCTGCATCTCGCGCCGCCCCAGAAAACTGGCGACGACGACAGCAGGACCCGCGCGCTGATTGCCGCTTTGAGTGCGCCGCGACTGTCCGTTGCGCGCGCCGCGACCAGCGCCGTGGCCCGTCAGCGAGCGTGGCGCGGATGGTTTCGTGCGACCTTCAAAAGCGGCATGCCAGCGGCCGTCAGAATGGGCGTCGGGATCAGCGTCAGCAAGCACGCCAAAGCCATAAAAAGAGCGTCTATTGTACCCGACCGGGTCTTGAGCGCCGCCGTGAGCCGGGCACGGATCCGCCTGATTTATGCGAGTACGTCCGGGGTTTACGGCGATTGCGGCGGGGCGTGGATCGATGAGACGCGTCCGGTCAGGCCGGACAACGCGCGCGCGAAACGACGCGTTTCGGCGGAAACGCAATTGCGGCGCGCCACGCGCAGCGGCGTGCTGAGTGCATCGATTGTGCGGATTCCCGGGATCTATGCCGGAAACCGCCTGCCGCTCGCTCGCCTGCACAAGGGGACGCCGGCGCTCGCGCCGGCCGACGACGTCTACACCAATCATATCCACGCGGACGATCTCGCTGCCATTCTCGTGCTCGCGATCCGGCGGGCGCGGCCGCAGCGCGTGGTGCATGCATCGGACGACAGCGACTTGCGCATGGGGGATTATTTCGACCTGATAGCCGATGCGTTCGGTTTGCCGCGCGCTCCCCGTGTTTCGCGCGAGCAAGCCGAGGCGCAACTCGAGCCGATGATGCTCTCGTTCATGCGCGAATCGCGACGTCTGCAGAATTCCCGGCTGCGAGACGAAATGCGCTACGCGTTACGTTATCCGAGCATCGACGACTTCTTGCGCCAGGCGAGCGTTCATCCGGCCGTCACATCAGTACCGGTAGCGTCTCCAGCAGAATGAAGCACAGCAAGGCCCCGATCAGCGCGCCGATCAGGTTGGGTTGATAGCGATGGCGCAGATGCATCGTCACCAGCAATCCGACGATAAACAACACGCTGATCGCCACGAACGCAATCATTGCAATGGTCATGTGAGCGGCCATGGTGGCCCTCCTGCTTCTTTTAATAGTCGTGTAAGGAGTATAGATTTCCGTCGTAAGAAAGGCATGCTGCAGTGCGGCGCCAGCGTGCTGTGTTAACACCTATTGAATTGCCTCGGCGCCGGTCACGTTCCGCTTGAACGCGAGTCGATGAAAGCCGCTACATCGGCGAGCACGGTCGAGCGTCCCCGCAACGGCAACGCGAGCGCCGAAACAATGCGGATATGGCTGAAGCCATCGTAATGTCTGACTTCCACCGAGTCGCCATGTTTGCGCAGCATGGCCGCCAGACGGTCCGTGTTGCCGGGATCGACGACGGTGTCGTCGGTGCCGGCTGCGAGGAACATGGGCGGCTCGTGGCCGGTGACGTAGTTGATCGGCTGGCTTTCGGCGCGCGTGGCCGCCGGAAAGACGTCGAGCAGCGTGCGGTCCACGATCGGCAGGAAATCGTAAGGTCCGGCGAGGCCGATTACCCCGCGCAAGTCGGCTTTCGACATCGATTGCGAAGCGAGATAACGCGGATCGGTCGCGATCAGCGCGGCCAGGTGAGCGCCTGCTGAATGGCCCATTACAAAAAGCCGGGACGGATCGCCGCCGAATTCATGCGCATGATCGCGGGTCCAGCGCGTGGCGGCCGCCGCGTCATTGACAAAACCAGGAAACGCCGTTTCCGGATACGTGCGGTAGTCCGGCAGCACAGCCACGTAGCCACGCGACGTCAACGCTTGCGCGACAAACAGATAATTGCCGCGATCGCCGTTCTGCCAGCTTCCGCCGTAGAAAAAGACGACTACCGGGCGCGGCTCAGGGCTGGCGGCGGCGGGCACGTAGACATCGAGTACCTGCCGCCGATCGCTTCCGTACGCGATATCCGACGTTTTCCTGTAACCACTCGAGGGGATGGCGGCGTTCAAAAGTTTGACGGGACTACAGGCGGCGAGCGCTGCAGCGCCAAGACTGGCAAGACCGAATGTCACGATGCGGCGTTTTTTGTGTGTGGGCATAAATGTCGAACAGCAGGGAGATGCCACTTCTACGCTTGAAGCACCCGGATGGATGCAGCGCGCCGGGTTGGCCTGATGGAGACGTTAAACCCGCCGCGATGTTGACTCAGCGTGCTGTCGCACGAATATGACACACGAAGCGCGTCAGCTTTTCCGGAGCATGGCGAGGTCTGCATCGTCGAGCCACCGCCATTGGCCTTCGGCCAGCTCATCGGGTAGAGCAAATCCGCCAATACGCTCCCGATGCAACTTCTCCACGCGGTTCCCCGCCGCTGCGACCATCCGCTTCACCTGGTGATACTTGCCTTCGAGCACCGACAGTTCGAGCTGCCGCTCGTCGCGCTGTTCGGCGCTAACGGCTGCAACGGGCTGCGATTCGCCATGCAGCAAGACGCCGTCGCGAAGTGCCGAGAGTTGAGCATCGTCCAGTGGATGGCGCGTGGTTGCCAGATACCGCTTTGGTACCTTGCGTTTCGGCGATGTGAATGCATGCACGAACGCGCCGTCGTCAGAGAGCAGCAGAAGGCCGGTCGTGTCCTGATCCAAACGCCCCACGCATTGCACTCCGCGCTCCGCCAACTGCGGCGGCAACAGGTGAAAGACGCTCAGGTGGTGCTGCGGATCACGTGAGCACTCGTAGCCCGGTGGCTTGTTCAGCGCCAGATACGCTTTTTCCCGGTACCGCCATGTCATGCCATCGACTTGAAACTCGAACGAAGCGAGCGTGTCGGACGCGATGTCGATTGCGGCATTGGTCCATGGTGATCCCGCAATGGATACGCGGCCATCGGCTATAAGCGCGCGGCATTGTCGGCGCGAGCCGAAACCCTGTGTGAAGAGAATGCGTTCGAGATCCATCAGGGCGGTTCTTGGCTCAGGCAGGAAGAAGGGACGGACATTCTAGCAACCGGCGTGCTTCGATCCCTTGCGACGACTGCCTGAACGAGCGCGGCGCGGGTTCCTTGCACCCTCACTCGACCACCGCCTGCATAGGTCGTCGGCCATTCGTAAAGCAGCTCGATTAAGGTCTTTTCATAATTGATTCCCCGCATCACGTTTATGCTTTTCGTTTTGAGCCTGTTTGAGCTGTTTCACGCGTACGACGAAAGGATGCTGACAAGCCGGCATCCGATCGACCACTCCGATCCCTCTTTTCACCCAAGGAGCAGGACATGGCAAGAAACACGGTTGCGGAATTTTTGGCCAGGACGCTGGCGGCAGCAGGCGTCCAACGCATCTGGGGCGTGACTGGCGACAGCCTGAACGGGCTTGCCTACAGCCTCGAGCAGCTCGGCTCCATTCGATGGATGCACACACGCCACGAGGAAGTAGCCGCGTTCGCGGCAGGCGCCGACGCTGCATCGACGGGCAAGCTTGCCGTGTGCGCCGGCAGTTGCGGCCCGGGCAACCTGCACTTGATCAATGGCTTGTATGACTGCCACCGTAACCAGCAGCCGGTGCTGGCTATTGCCGCGCATATTCCGTCCACGGAGATCGGGCTGGGCTACTTCCAGGAGACCCATCCGACCGCGCTGTTCAAGGAATGCAGCCATTACGTGGAGCTCGTGTCGAGCGCCGCGCAATTTCCCCGTGTGCTCGCCCGCGCGATGCGCACAGCGATCGAAGAGCGCGGCGTCGCGGTGATCGTGCTACCCGGTGATGTCGCGTTGAGCGACGCGCCCGCGGAAAAGCCGGGCTGGTCGGCGACGGGGCCGTCGACCATCCTGCCGTCGGACATCGATATCGACCGGCTCGCGGCCTTGCTGAACGACTCGGACGCGGTGACACTGATGTGCGGCAGCGGCACCGCGGGCGCGCACGACGAAGTGGTCGCGCTCGCGGACATGCTGGGCGCACCGGTCGTCCACGCGATGCGCGGCAAGCAGTTCATTGAATGGGACAACCCGTATGACGTCGGGATGACGGGGCTGATCGGTTTCAGCTCCGGCTATCACGCAATGATGTCGTGCGACACGCTGCTGCTGCTCGGTTGCGATTTCCCCTACCGGCCGTTCTATCCCACCGACGCCAAGATCATCCAGGTCGACTGGCGCGGCTCGAAGCTCGGGGCTCGCGCGCCGCTCGCACTTGGGCTGGTCGGCACGGTCAAGGAGACGGTCGCGGCGGTCCTGCCAAAGCTTACGCGCAAGCCTGAGCGCAAGTTCATCGATACCGCCCGCCAGCACTATGCAACGGCCAGAAAGGGGCTCGACGAACTCGCCACGCCGTCAGGCCCAGGCAAGGCGATTCATCCGCAATATCTGACCAAGCTCATTAACGAAGCCGCCGCAGAAGACGCCATTTTTACCGCCGATGTCGGCACGCCGACCGTCTGGGCTGCGCGTTATCTCACGATGAACGGCAAACGCCAGCTTCACGGCTCGTTCAACCACGGCTCCATGGCAAACGCGATGCCCCAGGCGCTCGGCGCGCAGGGCGCAAATCCGGGGCGGCAGGTGATTTCGCTCTCGGGCGATGGCGGTTTATCAATGCTGCTCGGCGACTTGCTCAGCGCCCGTCAACTTAATCTGCCGATCAAAGTGGTGGTTTATAACAACAGTCTGCTCGGCTTCGTTTCAATGGAGCTCAAGGCCGCTGGTTACCTCGATACCAACGTCGATCTGGCCAAAACGGACTTCGCGGCCATTGCCCAGGGTGCAGGCATTTTCAGCATCCGGGTGGAGGAGTCCGAAGATATCGCAGAGGCGCTGCAGAAGGCTTTCGCTTATCCCGGGCCGGCGCTCGTGGACGTGGTGACCTCGAAGCACGAACTGGCGATGCCGCCGAAAGTGGAATTGGCGCAGGCGAAAGGCTTCAGCCTCTACATGCTGCGGGCAATCCTGAATGGTCGCGGCGACGAGATCGTGGAGCTCGCCAAGACCAATTTTCGCTAGGAATATTCTGAATTCGTTGAAATTCCATGCATTTCGAACAACAATGCGGTGCTGCAATCGATTCACAACTCCAGGGAGATTTAGCAATGACGAAGTTCTCGCAAATTGCAATGGTTGGTGCGCTCGCATTCGCGTTCGCAGGCGCGGCAATGGCACAGGGTGCCGGCGGCGGTGGTGGTTCCAAAACGGACGAAAGCAAGCCCGCGGTTAGCCCGAAGGAACCCAAGCCGCATTTGCCGCACTTCAAGCATAAGAAAGCAGCATCCGGTGTGGGCGGTACGACGTTGCATCAGCAAGACAAGGCATCGCACCTGAAGGGCGCATCGGCTGCTGCAGCTGCTTCGGCCATGGGTACCAACGACAAGGGCCAACCGCAGTAAGCGGCAAGGCCTGGAACAAGGCGCTCGGGACAGTTTGTCTCACGCGCTACATACGGCGGCACGCGTAAGCTTGCCGCCGTATTGTTTTTGAGGTGGCGCGAACAACGCCGGTAATTTCATACCATTTGACCGCGCACGCATTGCCGCACGCAGTCCACCAAGCCGTGAGCCGCGCTGGCGCTGTTTGCTTACACGCGTTGAATCGATAGCCGCGCCTTTATTCCGGGCGCTGTCCGAACCCTTTGACGATTACATCGACAAACGCTTCCGTCACGGGTGGCAGCGTGCGTCCGCGCTTCTTCACGAGTGCAATGGGCCGCACGAAACCCGGTTCATCAATAACCCGCGCCACCAGTGCCGGTTCCGCGCGCACTTCGCGCGCTGAGCGGGGCAGGATGGTCACGCCGAGCCCGGCGCGAACCATGGCCACGGCCGTCATCATGTAGATCGGCTCGCAGGTGGGCACGGGTGCGCAGCCGGCGCGCTCGAACGCGGCGTCCACCACTGCCCGCACGCTCGTTCCCGCAGCCGTCAATACCAGCGGATAGCGGACGATCTCCTCCAGCCCGATCCGCTTGCCAGCCATCAACGGATGCCCGTCCGGGCACACCACGCACAGCCGGTCCTCACCCGCGTGCAGCACTTCCAGCGAGGCATCGGTGATGTCGCCGCCGGTCAGGCCCACATCCACATCCTCGTTACGCACCAACGTATTGACGACGCTCGCGACCACATCGCGGATTTGAAACGACACGTGCGGCAACTCGCGTCTGAAATCCTGGATCAGGTCAGGCAGCAAGCTCGCGGCGAATGACGGCAGGCACGCGAGCCGCACCGTACCGGCGGAACCGTCGCTGAGCGCGCGGGCGTCGTGGAGAACCTGCTCCATGTCGCCAAGCGATTTTTGCAGGACCGGCAGCAAATCCCGACCGACCGGCGTCAACGCAACGCTGCGGCTATTGCGGTCGAACAGCCGCGCGCCGAGCGTTTCTTCGAGGCGCCGGATCTGCACGGTCAACGCGGGCTGCGACAGATGCAGCCGCACGGCGGCGCGCGTGAAATTGCCCGCCTGGGCCACGGCGATGAACGCGCGGATATCGCGGAGATTCAGGTCCATGGTTCCTGTCTATTACGAAACGTGATTGCTGCCATCAAATCATTTCAATTGTTTTATCGACGTTCCGAAACTACGCTTGGTTGACACATAAAACAATCGATTAAAAAGATCGGAGACAAACCTTGCTGCCTTTACTTGGCCTCGCCACTATCGTCGTCCTGCTCGCGGCGATCCTTTCAAAACGGATGTCGCCGCTGGTGGCGCTGATCATCGTGCCGATAGCGGCATCGCTGATCGGCGGCTTCGGCTTGCAGACCAGCAAGTTTGTCATCGACGGCCTGAAGAGCCTTGCGCCCGTCGTCGGCATGTTCGTCTTCGCGATCCTGTACTTCGGCACGATCACAGACGCCGGCACGCTCGATCCGATCATCGACCGCATCTTGCGTACGGTAGGCACGCGGCCGACGCGCATTGTGATGGGCACGACGCTGCTCGCGCTGCTGATCCACCTCGATGGCTCGGGCGCCGTGTGTTTTCTCGTGACCATTCCCGCGATGCTGCCGCTCTACGACCGTCTCAAGATGGATCGGCGCGTGCTGGCTGCGGCAGCGTCGATGGCGGCAGGGATCAATTTCCTGCCATGGACCGGGCCGATGATCCGCGCGTCGGCGTCGCTGCATCTGCCTATATCGGCGTTATTTAATCCTTTGATTCCGGTGCAGATCGTGGGCCTTGTATTTGTATTCGGCATGGCGTGGTGGCTCGGTCGGCGCGAAGAGAAACGGCTGGGATACACGGCTGCCGATGGCGCGATCCCCATGCCGGGACACGTGCCAGCGCGCGAACTCACCGACGAACAGAGGGCGCTGCGTCGACCAGGAAATTTTTGGTTCAACATCTTGCTGACGCTGGTGGTGCTCGGCACGATGGTGGTGATGGGCGAGAAGATTCCGCCGGCGATCATGTTCATGCTCGGGCTGTGCGTCGCGTTGCTCGTCAACTATCCGAACGTGGATATGCAGCGCCAGCGCATTGATGCTCACGCACGCGCCGCGCTGATGATGGCAGGCATCCTGCTCGCAGCCGGCGTGTTCACGGGCGTGATGCAAGGCAGCGGCATGCTCAAGGCGATGGCGCAAGCCGCCGTCGGTTTTGTGCCGCCTTCGATGGCAACGCACATCCCGGTCGCACTCGGTTTCTTGTCGATGCCGCTCAGCATGCTCTTCGATCCCGACTCGTTCTACTTCGGCGTGTTGCCTGTGATCGCGGAAGTCGCGGGGCAGCTTGGCGTGCCTGCGGTGCATGTCGGCCAGGCAGCATTGCTTGGCCAGATGACCACGGGGTTCCCGGTGAGCCCGCTCACGCCCGCGACGTTCCTGGTCGTCGGGCTGACCGGTATCGATCTCGCCGATCATCAGAAATTCACGTTTCCGCTGTTGTTCGGCGCATCGATCGTGATGACGATCGCGTGTGTCGTGCTGGGTATTTTTCCTCTTTGAGCGCGTTCTTTTAACGTAAGGAATGGGTATGACTGCTGCACTCAATGCTGTGACCCAAGCTTCCCGCGTGCGGATCGGCGCGGGCGCGGGTTACTCGGGCGATCGCATCGAGCCCGCGGTCGAACTGGCCGAACAAGGAGCGCTCGACTATCTCGTGTTCGAGTGCCTGGCAGAGCGAACCATCGCACTTGCACAACAAACGCGGCGAGCGAATCCGGAGCTGGGTTACGACCCGTTGCTCGAAGCCAGGATGCGCGCCGTGTTGCCGGCCGCCGTGCGTAACGGTGTGAGGATCATCTCGAACATGGGCGCAGCGAATCCGCTGGCGGCGGCGCGCAAGACGGCATCGGTTGCGCGCGAGCTCGGTTTGCGCGGGCTGAAAATCGCGGCCGTCAGTGGCGACGATGTACTCGATGTCGTGAGGCAAGGGACGTATCGATTCGAGGAGTCGGGTGACAGTGTCGCCGACTACGAAAGCAGGCTCGTTTCGGCGAACGCGTATCTGGGTGCGGAGCCGATTGTCGATGCGTTGCAGACCGGCGCCGATATCGTGCTCACTGGCCGCGCGGCCGATCCGTCGTTGTTCACGGCACCGCTGATCCATGCGTTCGGCTGGGCGATGGACGATTGGGACACGCTCGGACAGGCGACGGTGGTAGGGCATCTGCTCGAATGCGCTGGGCAGATCACGGGGGGGTATTTTGCCGATCCCGGTTTCAAGGACGTACCGATGCTCGCGCGCCTCGGTTTTCCGATAGGCGAGGTCGACGCCGATGGCGCCGTCACGATCACCAAGGTCGCGCACGCTGGCGGCCGTGTGACGGAGGCCACGTGCAAGGAGCAACTGTTGTACGAGATCCACGATCCTTGCCGATATCTGCAGCCCGATGTAGTCGCCGACTTCACGCAGGTTCGCGTGGTGGAAGAGGCGCCGGATCGGGTACGGGTGAGCGGCGGCCGTGGGACATCGCGGACCGGGACGTTGAAGGTGACCGTGGCTTACGTGGATGGGTTTATCGGCGAGGGGCAGATTTCGTATGGCGGTCCGGGCGCGCTCGCGCGGGCGAAACTGGCGCTTGAGATTGTGCGTGAACGGCTCGAGATAACCGGCGTTGCGACGAGCGAACTGCGCTTCGATCTGATCGGTATCGATTCATTGCATGGCGCGACGCTGGGTGAACGTAACGCGCAACCGTATGAGGTTCGTGTGCGTGTCGCTGGCCGTACTGATTCGATGGAGCAGGCGGTCCGTGTCGGCAATGAAGTCGAGACGCTTTATACAAATGGTCCTGCGGGCGGCGGCGGGGTGACGAAGACTGCTCGTGAAGTGATCGCGGTGCAGTCGGTTTTGCTGCCGCGAGAACTCGTGCGGCCATCGTTTGAAATGGTGGAGGCTTGAGATGAAACTACGTCTGCTTGCTCATTCCCGAACTGGCGATAAAGGCAATACGCTGAATGTATCGGTGATCTGTTATGACGCGCGCCATTACGATCATTTGCTCGCGCATGTGACGCCGGAGCGGGTGAAGGCGCACTTAAGCGATGTCGTGAAAGGCGATGTGACACGCTTCGAATTGCCGGGGATATTGGCGATGAATTTTGTGCTCGGACGCGCGCTCGGTGGCGGCGTGACGCGATCACTCGCGCTCGATGCGCACGGGAAATCGCTGAGCTCGGCGCTGATGGATCTGGAGATTCCCGAGCCTTGAGGCGTGGAGTCGTTAAGTTGAGCGCGGAGTCGAATGAGACCGGCTGTAGCGAGCCGAAGGCTCTATGTCGTGTCTCAACACCCTGGCTGTCACCAGGGCGTTCCGGTCATTTAACCGCAAGCAATTTCCGACAAACCGGCATCGCCATGACCACCACGTCACGGCGATGCCCCGTCTTCAACCGTTCACTCTTCGCTCGTTGCGGCCGCTGTTTTTCGAGGACGCCGGCTGCCGGGAGCCGTTTTACGCGGCGTCTTTTTCGCTGCGGTTTTCTTGGCCGCGGGCTTGTCCGTGCTCTCGACAGAGTTGGCTGCAGCGGCGCTCTCAATTGGCGCTTCCGGCTGCGTCTTTGCCACGACTTTCTTCGCCGCTGCTTGACGTCCACGTCGCGCCACGCCGGGCTTAGGTGACGGCGCTTCATTTACTTCGCTAGGTTGCACAGGTGTTTCTTCCGTGCGTTCCACGAACACGAATTCTTCCTTAGCCTTGATCGGTAGCGTGAAGAATGGTCGCTCGTCGGCGGCTTGCGCGTGCATTTGCGCACGAGCTTCGGGTGGCTGTTCCTGTGCTGTATCGAACAGCGGTTCGTGAACCTGCGGCCTTGGGTTCCGATTGTTTCGACGATTGCGGTCGCGGCCCTGTCTCGGTCGCGCTTCCACTTGCGCCTCAGGTTGCTGCGTGGTTTGCGGTTCGTCGAAGAGCGGTTCCGCAACCTGCGATCGTGGGTTCGGTCCGTCTCTGCGATCATGCTCGTCACGCGATTCGGAGTGAGCGTCTGAAGGCGTTGCCGGTTGCGCGTCGCGCTGTTCATCGAAGAGCGGTTCGGAAACCTGCGGGCGCGGGTTGCGGCCTTTCCTCCGATTCCGGTCGTTACCCGAGCCACTCGAGCCACCCGCATTCCCCGCTTGCCGATTTTCCTTCGGCACGGCGGGCGGCTCGATGTCCCTTACGGGCTCCGTCGCGGCCACTGACTGTGTGCGAAAAACAAATGAACCCGACTTTTCGTCCCGTCCCACCTCGAGCAGACCGCGCGCCTGCGCTTCCTCCAGCAGATTGCCGAACGCGCGAAAGCCGTAGTACGACTCGTTGAAATCGGGCTTGCGCCGCTTGATCGCGCTCTTGAGAACCGAGGCCCATATCTTGCCGCTCTCGCCGCGCTCGGAGGCGAGGTCATCGAACGTTTCCACCGCAATCGCAATGGCCTTGGCCTTGCGTGCTTCAATTTCCTGCTTCGGCTGGCGCTCGTCATCCGGTGAGCGCTTCGCCGACGATGCGGCAGCGCTCGCATCCCGTGCGTCGCGTGCTTCACGGGCCTCGCGCGCTTCACGTTTCGCGATGCTGCGTTGCTGCTCGCGCACGAGGTCATCGTAGAAAATAAATTCATCGCAATTCGCGACGAGCAGGTCGGACGTCGAGTTCTTGACGCCTACGCCGATCACTTTCTTCGCGTTCTCGCGCAACTTCGACACGAGCGGCGAGAAGTCCGAGTCACCGCTGATGATGACGAACGTATCGACGTGAGATTTCGTGTAGCAGAGATCGAGCGCGTCGACGACGAGCCGGATGTCCGCTGAATTCTTGCCCGACTGACGCACGTGCGGAATTTCGATCAGCTCGAAACTCGCTTCGTGCATGGCGGCTTTAAAACCTTTGTAGCGATCCCAGTCGCAATAGGCCTTCTTGACGACGATGCTGCCTTTGAGCAGCAGCCGTTCGAGCACCGGCATGATGTCAAACTTCTCGTACTTCGCGTCGCGCACGCCGAGAGCGACGTTTTCGAAGTCGCAAAACAACGCCATGCTGACGCTATCAGGGGATGAGGCCATAGAAACTCCAGCAGGAATGCCGGGTGTGCACGGCAGTATTAACGAGCGCACATGATATCTGTTTGTGCGGTGGGGTTTGAGAGAGAGAAATAATCGTGGCGGGAAGAGTCCAGTCAGAGCCTTGAGGTCGCAAGCCGTGCCACGAGCATATCGAGGAATAGACATGGTCTGATCAACGGAATGTCCGGGTTGGCGGCGCCTGGTTTCTTCGTCACCGACCAGCTTAATTGGATGCTGTCGACCTGCGCCGGCGAACCCTCGCCAGGGGAATCCGGGTTCTCACGTCTGTCCGCGGCCTTCTCCGGTCGTTGATCCATCGCGGCCCAAATGCGAAAAAGCCGTCTCTGCATACGCAGAAACGGCTTTTCGGAAATGGTGCCCGGGGCCGGAATCGAACCGGCACGCCTTGCGGCGGGGGATTTTGAGTCCCCTGCGTCTACCAATTTCACCACCCGGGCAAACAGCATTTGAACCAGCCGACTTGGAGACGGAAGAAATCCGACACCAACCGGCAAGTCAGCGATTATGCCGAAAATCGTTTCCGCGGGCAAGCCCTTGAGCACGCATGACAGACAACCGCGCTCGCTGATCCATTCACTGGCTCAAATATGTGAACTGGCCATTCTTGATGATGCCCATCACGCTTGCCCGCTGATCCAACCCGACGTGATCGGTGGCGCTGGTGTTGACCACGCCGTTAGGCACAACCAGTTCATGCGCGTGCTCCAGCTCCGAGCGCAATGCCACCCGAAATGCCACCGTGCCAGGCTGCCCGGCCTTCAACGCGCGGCCGACGGCATCCTCCAACCGCGGATAGACCCCCGCCGCATCGCCGGCAAACTGCGTGACCGAACCCTTGCCGTATTTCGCCTCGTAAGCATCGACGAAAGCCAGCGCCGCTTTCTTCGACGGATGGTCAGAGGGCAATGTCCGCGCGACCACCACCGGCTGGGTCGGGAACAACGTGCCTTCCACGTCCTTGCCGCCGAGCTTGATGAACTCCGGCGTCGCAATGCCGTGCGTCTGATAAATCGCACCTTTATAACCGCGCTCGATCAGTGTGCGTTCCGGCAACACCGTCGGCGTGCCCGCGCCGGCAATCAGCACCGCATCGGGTTTCGCGGACATCAGCTTAAGGATCTGCCCGGTCACGCTCGCGTCGGTGCGATTGAAGCGTTCGCTTGCGACCACCTTGATATGCCGCAACTCGGCGAACTTCGAAAACTCGTTGAACCAGCTATCGCCGTAACTATCGGCGAAACCGATGAAACCGACCGTCTTCACGTTCCGGTTGACCATCGTGCGGGTCATCACGTCGGCCATTGCACGGTCGGTCTGGGCCATCTTGAACGCCCACACCTTCTTGCCCTCCTGGGGCTCGACCACCGATGCCGAGCCGATCAGCGTGATCATTGGCGTCTGGTATTCGGCCACCGGATCGAGCGCCGCGAGCGCCGCCGGCGTGATGTTCGGTCCGACGATCACATCGACCTTGTCTTCTGTAATCAGCTTGCGGATATTGCGCACGGCCGCGCCCGGATCGGAGCCATCGTCGAGGATGATGTATTCCGCTTGTTGACCCGCAATCGTCTTCGGCCACATCAGCATGGCGTTCTTGCTGGTGATGCCGATGGCGGCCGCCGGACCCGTGCTCGACAAATCGATACCGACTTTCAGTTGCGCGCTAGCCGCTGCACTGAAAAACGCGAGCGCGCTGAACATCAGCGCCGGGCGCATGAACTTCGACAACTTCATTTGGATGGTCTCCGCGAAGAGGTGTGGTTTGAAAATGCTGAAGTGTGGGGCTGACAAAAATCTCGCGGCACGAGTTTCGACGCGATCATCGGCCGCGTCGTACGTCGTTCGTAGGTACTCGAACCCGGTTAATCAAAGCTCGTAGGTTTCGTGCTCGCCCGACAGCGCCTGCTCGATCAGCTTGCGGTTCATGGAAGGTGAGAGCAGTTCGACCAGCGTGTACACATAACTGCGTAAATACGCGCCTTGTTTCAAAGCAAGCCGCGTGACGTTCGTGCCGAACAGATGGCCAACAGGCATCGCGCGAAGATGTTTGTCGCGTTCGGGGTTGAACGCGATATCCGCGAGAATGCCCACGCCCAGACCCAGCTCGACGTAAGTCTTGATCACGTCGGCGTCGATGGCTTCCAGCACGATATCGGGCGTCAGGTGGCGCAGCGCGAACGCCTGATTTATTTTCGAGCGGCCGGCGAACGCGTTGTCGTAGGTGATGATCGGGTATTGCGCCAGGTCGTCGAGGGTCAGCAGCTTGCGCTCGAGCAGCGGATGATCCGGCTGCACCACGGCCACGTGGTGCCACTGAAAGCAGGGCAGCGACACCAGTTCCTTATAGTTGGCAATCGCTTCCGTCGCGATGGCGATATCCGCCTGATCGTGTATGACCATTTCGGCGACCTGCGTCGGGCTGCCTTGCAGAATCGAAAGGTGTACCTTCGGAAAACGCTTCTTGAACTCTGCGATGGCATTCGGCAGCGAATAACGCGCCTGCGTATGCGTGGCGGCGATCACGAGATTGCCCTGATCCTGCGCCGCGTAATCTTTACCAACACGCTTCAGGCTCTCCACCTCCTGCAAGATTTTTTCCACCGATGCCAGGATAATTCGCCCCGGCTCCGTCAGCGAACGAACCCGCTTGCCGTGACGCGTGAAGATCTCGACCCCGAGTTCATCCTCCAGTTCGATGATCGCTTTCGATACCCCCGGCTGCGACGTGAACAGCGCTTTCGCGGCTTCGGTGAGGTTGTAGTTCTGGCGGACGGCCTCGCGCACGAAGCGGAACTGGTGCAGATTCATATATAACCCACCGGCATATCAAAGTAATTTATCAGTCGTTTGCAATATATAGGAAGTTTATTACTATCGAGCCAATTTTTCCAATATCGATATCTGTATTTGTCATAAGCAAATGAACGCTTTGTCCGAACGGCGTTCCAGGCAACGACTCTACTGATAGCGACGTGCGGCGTGGCTAGGACGCCGTACTGACGGAACTACTAAAACTGGGGCCCCCGAATGTATCAATACGATCAGATCGACCAGAAAATCGTCGACGAACGCGTCGCTCAATACAGCGACCAAGTGCGCCGTCGTTTGTCGGACGAGTTGAGCGAAGAAGAATTCCGGCCGCTGCGCCTGCAGAACGGTCTGTATTTGCAGCGCCACGCTTACATGCACCGCATCGCGATTCCGTATGGCAACTTGCGCAGCGACCAGATGCGCATGCTCGGCACCATCGCGCGTGAGCACGACCGCGGCTACGGCCACTTTTCTACGCGTACCAACATCCAGTTCAACTGGATCCAACTCGAAGAAACGCCGGAGATTTTGCGCAAGCTGGCATCGGTGCAAATGCATGGCATTCAAACATCAGGCAATTGCATCCGCAATATCACCGCCGATCAATTCGCCGGCGTGGCGCCCGATGAAATCGTCGACCCGCGTCCGTGGGCCGAAATCCTGCGGCAATGGTCGACTTTTCACCCCGAGTTCGCGTGGCTGCCGCGCAAGTTCAAGATCGCGGTGAACGGTTCGGTGGAAGATCGCGCAGCCGTGCAAGTGCACGATCTGGGCGTGTATCTGAAGAAGAACGCTGCCGGTGAAGTGGTCGCGAGCATTCTCGCGGGCGGCGGCCTGGGTCGTACGCCGATCGTCGGCGCGATCATCAAGGAAGATCTGCCCTGGCAGCATCTGTTGACGTACTGCGAAGCCGTGTTGCGTGTCTATAACCGCTACGGCCGTCGCGACAATATGTATAAGGCGCGGATCAAGATTCTCGTGAAGGCGCTGAGCCCCGCGAAGTTCGCGCAGCAAGTGGAAGAGGAGTGGGCGCATTTGAAGGACGGTCCTTCCACGCTCACGCAGGAAGAGCTCGAGCGCGTGTCGCAGTTCTTCGCACCGCCCGCGTATGAAAAGTTGCCGGATACAGATGCATCGTATGAAAAACATCTCATCGACAGCAAGCCGTTCGCGCGCTGGATCGAACGCAACGTGCGTCCGCACAAGGTGCCGGGTTATGCATCGGTGACGTTGTCGCTGAAGCCAACCGGCATTGCGCCGGGCGATGCAACGGACACACAGATGGAAGCAGTAGCCGATCTCGCCGATGAATTCTCGTTCGGTGAAATCCGCGTCTCGCACGAGCAGAACCTGATCCTCGCGAACGTGAAGAAGCGCGATCTGTTCACGGTGTGGGAACGCGCGAAGGCGCTGGGTTTCGCGACATCGAATATTGGTTTGCTGACTGACATCATTGCTTGCCCGGGCGGCGATTTCTGTTCGCTCGCGAATGCGAAGTCGATCCCGATTGCGCAAGCTATTCAAGAGCGTTTCAGCGATCTCGATTATGTGTACGACCTTGGCGACCTGACGCTCAACATCTCGGGTTGTATCAACGCGTGCGGTCATCATCACATCGGCAACATCGGTGTGCTGGGTGTCGATAAAGACGGCTCGGAGTGGTATCAGGTCACGCTTGGCGGCGAGCAAAGCTCGGGCGCAACGGGCGCGCATCTTGGCCGCGTGATCGGCCCGTCGTTCTCGGCGGAAGAGATGCCCGACGTGGTGTCGCAAGTGATCGATACGTTCGTCGAGAACCGCATTGAAGGCGAGCGTTTCATCGAGACGTATGGCCGTATCGGCATCGCACCGTTCAAGGAACGCGTGTATGCGTCGCGCCAGCCGGCGCATGCCTGATCTGCTACGTTGAGTCGCTAAGGAATAAGCACATGGCTTTGATAATCAAGAATCGCGAAGTTGTTGAAGACGACTGGACCGTGGTGCGTGCCGGTGAAGACGGCACGCTGCCCGCAGTCGATGCATTGTTGCCAGGGAAGGTGATCGTGCCGTTCACGTGGTGGAAAGAGCACAAGAGCGCGCTGAGCGCGGCGCACCAGAAAGAACCAATCGGCATCTGGCTCGCCCCGGACGATGAACCTGCGGAATTGGTCGAAGACTTCGACAAGATCGCGCTGATCGCCGTCGATTTCCCGAAGTTCAGCGATGGCCGTGGTTTCAGCATCGGCCGTTTGCTGCGCGAGCGGTATCACTGGACCGGTGAGTTGCGGGCTATCGGCGACGTGCTGCGCGATCAGTTGCGCTTTCACGCACGTTGCGGCTTTGACGCGTTCGCCGTACGCGCCGATAAAGACATTCACGACGCACTGAATGCGTTCGGTGAGTTGAGCATCCCGTACCAGGGCGCTGTGGACAATCCGGAACCGCTGTTCCGCCGTCGTGGCGCAGCCGCTGCCGGAGCGTCTGCATGAATGCCGAACTGCAAGCCAAAGTCGATCGCCTTGATGCGCTGCTCGATTCCATCGCGCAACGCCATGCGAACGTCAAGCTAGCCAGCAGCCTCGCCGCCGAAGATATGTTGCTCACGCACGCCATTCTTTCGCGCGGTGTAAAGATCGGCATTTTCTCGCTGAACACCGGTCGTCTGCATGCTGAAACACTGGGCATGATTGATCGCGTGAAAGAGCGCTATGGCTTCGACATCGAACAGTTTCATCCGCAGCCGCAGGCGGTTGAGGAGTATGTTCAGGATCATGGTCTGAACGCGTTCTACGAGAGTGTCGATCTGCGTAAAAGCTGTTGCGGCATTCGTAAGGTCGAACCGCTGAATCGCGCGCTGAAGGACGTCAGCGCGTGGGTCACGGGACAGCGCCGCGAGCAATCGGTAACACGCGCGGAGTTGCATGAAGAAGAGCACGACGCGCCGCGTGGCATCGCGAAGTTCAATCCGCTCGCGGACTGGACTGAAGCCGATGTCTGGGCTTATTTGAATGCCTTCGATGTCCCCGTCAACCCGCTGCATGCGCGCGGTTATCCAAGCATTGGTTGTGAGCCTTGCACGCGCGCCATCCGTGCGGGCGAAGATAGCCGGGCAGGACGCTGGTGGTGGGAATCGCGGGATACGAAGGAATGCGGTTTGCACATCACGAACATCAAGATTGTGGAAGACCGCAGCGCAGCGCCCAGCTCGGCGCTCTGAACGCATTGATATTGACGCATGACGCCACAAGCTGGGTGTCATGCAAAGCAACCAAGGAACGACGCATATGAGCAGCACGCTCGATTCAACAGTCAACGCTCCCATCGGGAATCACGGGATCCGGATGGACCACCTCGACTGGCTCGAAGCCGAGTCGATTCATATCCTGCGCGAACTTGTGGCCGAGTGCAGCAAGCCCGCGTTGCTGTTCTCCGGCGGCAAGGATTCTGTCGTCGTGCTGCATCTTGCGTTGAAGGCATTTGGCCTGGGCTCGGGTCGCAAGACCGTGCTGCCGTTCCCGCTGGTTCATATCGATACGGGTCATAACTTTAGCGAAGTGATCGACTTCCGCGATCGTCGTGCCGCTGAAATTGGTGCGCAACTCGTGGTCGGTCATGTCGAAGATTCGATCAAGAAAGGCACCGTGCGTCTGCGTCGCGAAACGGATTCGCGTAACGCTGCGCAGGCTGTGACGTTGCTCGAAACCATCGAGGAATACGGTTATACGGCGTTGATCGGTGGCGCGCGCCGCGATGAAGAAAAGGCTCGCGCGAAAGAGCGCATCTTTTCTTTCCGCGATGAATTCGGCCAGTGGGACCCGAAAGCGCAACGCCCGGAATTGTGGAGCATCTATAACGCGCGTCTGCATAACGGCGAACACTTGCGCGTGTTCCCGATTTCGAACTGGACCGAACTGGATATCTGGCAATACATCGGGCGCGAGAAGCTTGAATTGCCGTCCATCTACTATGCGCACGATCGCGAAATTATTCGCCGCAATGGCTTGCTCGTGCCGCTGACGCCGATCACACCGCTGCAGGAAGGCGAGGTGTCCGAAGTCGCGCAAGTGCGTTTTCGGACCGTCGGTGACATCAGCTGCACGTGCCCCGTCGCCAGCGATGCCGACGACGTCGAGAAGATCATCGCGGAAACGGCCGTGACGGAAATCACGGAACGCGGCGCCACGCGCATGGACGATCAAGCCTCCGAAGCTGCGATGGAAACCCGCAAGAAACAAGGTTATTTCTAAGCATCACGCCGCAAACAAGGAACAGGGAAACATCATGAGCATTCATCAACCCGAAGACCTCGGCGTGTTGCGTTTCATCACGGCAGGCAGTGTCGACGACGGCAAAAGCACGCTGATCGGCCGCCTGCTGTTCGATAGCAAGGCGGTGTTGTCGGATCAGTTGTCGGCGTTGTCGCGGGCGAAGAACAAGCGCACCGTTGGGGATGAAATCGATTTGTCGCTGCTGACCGATGGCCTTGAAGCCGAGCGCGAGCAGGGCATCACGATCGACGTGGCATACCGTTATTTTGCAACGGCGAAGCGCAAGTTCATCATCGCCGATACCCCCGGCCACGAGCAGTACACACGCAACATGGTGACGGGCGCTTCGACGGCGCATGCCGCGATCATTCTCGTCGACGCCACGCGTGTGACGTTGCAGGATGGCGTTGCGCAATTGCTGCCGCAGACCGTGCGCCATAGCGCGATCGTGAAGTTGCTTGGGCTGCAGCACGTGATTGTCGCGATCAACAAGATGGATTTGATTGAGTTCAGCGAGACGCGCTTCAACGAGATCCGCGACGCGTACGTTGAACTCGCGCGCCGGCTTGGAATTGCCGATGTGCGCTTCGTGCCGGTGTCGGCGCTCAAGGGCGACAACATCGTGAGCGCGAGCGAGCGCATGCCCTGGTATGCCGGCGAACCGTTGCTCGATCTGCTTGAAGCGCTGCCGGTTGCGCAGCCTGTTGATCAGGCGCTGCGTTTCCCAGTGCAATGGGTTGCGCGTCAGGACGGCAGTCAGGCCGACGATTTCCGCGGCTACATGGGCCGGGTGGAATCGGGTGAAGTGAAACTGGGCGACACGATCACCGTGCTGCCGGCCAATCGCGATGCAACCGTTGCCGAGATCATCGCGCCGGTTCCTGGCGGCGTGGCGCAGGTGGATCGCGCGTTCGCGGGCCAGACGGTGACCATTCGCCTGGCGGAAGATGTCGACGTCTCGCGTGGCGATACGTTCGTGCCGCGCAACACAAGCGGCGTCAAGATCGAGCCGGCGAAGAAGCTGGACGCGGACCTGTGCTGGTTCGATGAAGAGCCGCTCTCGCCGCAGCGCAAGTACTTGCTCAAGCAGACCACTAACACGGTGTTCGCGCGGATCGGCGCGATCAAGGAAGTGCTCGACGTACATACGTTGCTGCACTCGGTGGACCGCCATAACCTGGCGATGAACGACATCGGCCGCGTGGCACTGACGCTGCAAAAGCCGATCGTCTGCGATGCGTACGATACGCATCAGGGCACGGGCGCGTTTGTTCTTATCGATGAAGCGACGCATCACACGGTCGCGGCCGGGATGATCCGCGCGTATTCAGCCTGAGTATTGATTATGGGTAAGGTGTATTTGATCGGCGCGGGGCCGGGTGCTGCGGACCTGATCACGGTTCGCGGCGCGAAGTTGTTGAGCCAGGCACAGGTCGTTCTGCATGACGCGCTGATCGAGCCGGCCATGCTGGACTACGCGCTGGACGCGCGCAAGATCGCGGTGGGCAAGCGCTGTGGACAACGTTCGACGGCCCAGCATTTCATCAACAAGCAGATCGTCGATGCCGCTCGTGAACATGACGTCGTCGTGCGTCTGAAGGGCGGCGACCCCATGCTGTTCGGCCGCGCCGACGAAGAAATGCGCGCACTGGAAGCGGCGGGTATTGAATACGAAGTGGTGCCGGGGATCACGGCCGCGCTGGCAAGCGCCGCGACGTTGAAGCGCTCGCTGACCTTGCGCGGGGTATCGCGCAGTGTTGCACTGGCGACGTATAGCCGTGCCCCTGACAGCGATGAAATCCGCGAGCAGGCAAGCGCGGACTCGCTCGTGTTCTACATGGGTCGCGACAGCGCGCCGGAGATTGCGCAGCAACTGATCGATGCCGGGCGGCTAGCGTCGACGCCGGTTGCTATCGTCGAGGCTTGCAGTACACCGCGTGAACGTTCGCTGACGCTGACGCTGGGCGAAATGGCGATTGGTGATGCGCAGGATTGGCTCGATGCGTCGCAGCCGAGTTTGCTGATGATCGGTGAGGCGTTTGCGGAGCGGCGGTTGTCGGAATCGGTCCGGAGCGTGGAAGCGGCGTTGCAGGTCGCAGCCTGATTGAGGCCGAAGGCGACGCGGCGAAATCGCGCCGCCTGCGCGCGAGTTCTTCGGCTCGACGCCGCTCGTGATTTGTCGTTTGAAAAGCCCCGTAGGTCATTGACCCACGGGGCTTTTTTACACCCGTGCCGATTTCCCGATGCCTGCGCAATGACATTCTCCAATGCCTTGTTCGGCAAGCGTTGAAGATCTAGGCTTTTTCCACTTCACGCAAACCAATGGTCTGCGGCTTGCGGAACGCAGAGCAGATCTTGTCGCACTCGGTCTTGGGAACGCCAAACTCCTCGAAGTAAGTTCGCCACTCCCTCACAACAGCCGACAGATGCTGGATGATTTCAACGGCTGCGTGTTTGAGCAGACCGAATCGGCCCGCCGCGGAGAGGGCATTGTCGAGCGTCGCCAGCCGGCCCATTGCTGGACCTACTCCCAGTACGAGGAAGCGCTCGGAGCCGACCTGCGGCTTCGGCACGACGTCGTAAAGGTCGCTCAGGCGCCAGCCCTTGTTTGCTCCGTCCCACACGAACGCATGATTGCGAAGATGGTCATCGTCGTTGGTCACGAGGATGTTGAAGACCATTCGCTTGAACAACTCGACCTTGTCCGCCGCAACAAAGCCCGTGGCGCCACGTTCACCGATCAGGTCCGCCAGGTCCGTGTAATTGGCCGACGCGGTATCGCTTTCGTGCATCTTGAGCATGGTCAGCGCGCTCACGACGTGGCGTTTGCCGAATACACCCCCGGGCAACGGCACGCGGTCAAATCGTTCGATCAGCATCACATCCCGCCCGTCGGCCAAGTGAATGGGCTTGGTTGCAGGAACCCGCATACCGCATTCGCGGGCGAGTTCAAGCGTTGCGCGCTCCACGACAGGAACGTTAAAACCGTCCCGGGCGACGGGAAATTTGGCGACCCATTGCCGTCCATCGTCCAGCAGCACGGCTTTGGGCCGCGCGCCGCCGAAAGTTGCGCCAACGCTAAAGAGTAATTGCAGCTTTTTCGGTACCGGCTTGCCGTCCTGGATCATGGCTGCTGCGTCGAGCAGATAGGATAACTCTCTTGCATCTGGCAACTTGCCGGGTTCTGCAGGTGCGGTGAGGGAGTCCCTGAAATCCAGCGCGCCAGTCCGGTGCGGGCCGGCATGAGCCAGATACTCAGTCTCGGGCAAACCGTCGGGCGCCGCCCTCAACATATTCTCAATCACGCGCCGTCCCCAGGAATCCGGGGCCGCATCACGAATTGCGCCAAACAGCGCCAGCCCCGCAGGCGGCTGAAATACGGTTTCTTTGGACTTCTTCGCCTCGTCCAGAGGCATGCTGACCGGGTCCACGGCGGCGGAGTTTGCACGCTGCAGGTACTTGTTGCCGTAGACGAAGGTCGACCCGACGGGCTTGATACCTTCTTCGAGTAGTTCGAGCTTACCGGCAGGGACCGCCTCGGCTGCGCCTTCGAGGGCGATGAAGACGTATTTGCTCCATGTGGTTGTATTAAAAATCATACTCGCCAGTCTTCGAAGCGGTTTTGCGTGGACGCACACGAGAATCCGTCTTGCGCCGCGCTTCGCCGATCACGTCGTTTTGCGGATTCGCGAGCGGCTGGAGCAATCCGAGGAGGCCGGCACGTTCGAACGCGTGCAGCCACGACGAGAAACTGACCGAAACGTCGCCATTTTCTATGCGTATCAGGGTGCTCGGGCTAATGTTGGCTCGTTCGGAAAAATCCTTTCGGGTCATGTTGCGTGCGATCCGGGCGGCTGCGACCGCGCGTCCCAGCCCCGTGGCCTGAAGCTTAAGTTCTGGGGAAGAAAAATCCTTGTTGTTGCGCTTCATTTTGTCGTATCTGACATATAAACCCACTTAATTGGTCAGTATAGACAAAATATGGAGATCATCAATATTTTGTTTTGACTAGATTGGTCATATCTGAACAAATAAGTGGCTTAATTAATCAGATATGACTATTTTTGATTGATCGGAAGGCGTTTGATTGATGATCTGTCCGCAAAAGCCGTTTGCCAAAGCTCACCCCGGCGGCCATCTTCGGCGCGCAGGCGCAGTGGCGTCGGCCAAGAAAATCCTTCAGAGAAAACAATGCCCCGGAAGTCCATGACTCGCGGGGCATTGTGGAAAACGGTCGTGCTTTCGTCAGCACGTTGGCGAGAGGCTATAAACCTACTCAATCTGCCGAACGCAATATTGCGCGACCGCATCCAGCACTGAGTCGTCTTCACCAACCGCTGTTGCGCATTGGATGGTCAGCGATGGAAACATCAGGCGGCATCGATCAAGCAACTCAGGCAAGTCGCGCCGTATATGGCCACCCTGACCGAAGAACACGGGCACGACAGTGAGCGCATCACACCCATCTGCCGCCAGGCGTTCGATAGCCGTGGGTAAATCGGGGGTCATCAGTTCAAGAAACGCAAGCGATACGGGGGCGCTGCGCATTGCGCGCAGCTTGGTGGCGAGCCGTTCAAAAGGCTCAGCCCAGCGTGGATCGCGTGCGCCGTGGCCGAACAAGATCATGCCGTGCTTGCTCATCGCGTTCTCCGCTGTTTTAAAGCCCAGATACTCAAAGGCCGATACTCAAAGCCCTAATGCCGGTCCACCCACCGCAACCCGATCAAGCCGACGATCAGGTACGCCAGCGCCGGCGCTGCCGCCGTCAATGGCGCGGGCCAAGTGTTCAGCGTACCAATGTGTGAAAACAGCGTGTTGACCAGCTGGAAGCTCATGCCGATCATGATGCCGCCGAACACCTTCACACCGACCACGCCGGCGCGCGTATGCAGGTACGCGAACGGCAGCGACAGCACCAGCATCACGAGCACCGCGAGCGGATACAGGATCTTGCGCCAGAACGCGATCTGATACCGCTGCGTGTCCTGATGATTTTCTGTCAAATGCTGGATGTAGCTGAACAGGTTGAACATCGACATCCGGTCCGGCGACACCAGCAGCACCGACAAAATCTGCGGCGTGAGTTCAGAGCGCAGCGAATACTCGGGCAGGGTGATCTGTTTCGCGCGATACACGGGATTCAGCGCGTCTCCGGGATTCACGGTTTGCGGCGGCGCGTCGATCAGTTCAGTGTCCGTTACGTCGGTAAGCTTCCAGTGGCCCGGAGGCTGGAACACGCCACTTTTAGCGATCCGCACGTTCGTCAACCGGAACAGCGAATCGAATTCGTAGATGCGCACGTTCGCAATGGTCGTATCCGGATTCAGCGTGCCCACGTTCACAAAGCGCGTGACCTGTTCGCCATCCGCGCGCGCGGTCAGCGTGTCTTTCACCCAGACGCCTGATTCGAAGTTCATGGACACCGACGACCCCAGCGCCTCGAGCCGCACTTTCTCGGAGAGCTGGTCGGAGTAGGGGCCGACCACTTCGCCGATTACATACGTGAGCAACACCATGGGTATGCCGATCTTGAGCAGCGAGCGCAGCGCCTTGCCGGTGGACAATCCTGACACGCGGAAAATGGTGAACTCGGAGGCGGCGGCCATTTGTGCGAACACGTAGATGGCCGCGATCAGCGCGGCAACCGGGATGATTTCGTAGAAGCGCGAGGGCGTCTGCAAGGCCACGCGCAGCACGGCGAGCCCGAACTTGTAGTTGCCATGCCCGACGGTGTTCAGCTCATTGATCAGGTCAAAGAAGAAGAACAGGCCCGAGAACGCAAACAAGATGAAGATGAACGCGAGATAGATCTGACGCGCGAAATACCGTTCGTAAATGCGCATTGCGTCAGGCCCCTTTCGAGCGGGTGAGCGCCGACAGCTTGAACAGCGGGCGATTGCGTATGCGCATCCAGAAGATGAACGCGACCATGACCGAAACGATTATGTGCAGCCCCACCAGCCCGACAACAAACGACACCCGGCCTTGCTCGATCCACGACTGAACCACGTTCAGCAGGTTGGAATACGTCAGATAGATCAGCACTGCCATCACGAGATTGATTGTGCGACTGCGTCGCGGGTTCTGGTAAGAGAGCGGAATGGCAAGCAGCATCAGGTTGATCGCGATCAGCGGCAGACCCGCGCGCCACGCGATTTCGGCAAGGTTGTCGCGCGTGGGATTGGCCAGCAATTCATTCGTGTACATGCCGGTCGTAGTCGGCGTGTTCACGAATTGCTGACTTTGAATTTTCACGCCGTAGCGCTCGAATTCCATGATCCGAAAGTTCGGCTGGCCTGGAATGCCGTCATAGCGCCTGCCGTTTTCCAGCACCACGAAACGGTCCCCATTGGCATGCGTTTCAGTATGGCCGTTCTTCGATACCACCACGTTGACCTTGCCGCCCTCCGTGCTCGTCACGAACACGTTCTGCACGTGTCCCTGATCCGGCGACATTTTCTCGATAAAAAACACGCGGTGGCTGGTTTGCGATTCACGGAACTGGCCAGGTGCGAGCAGCGAGACTTCGTCGCGTTGCTGGAATCGAGCCTTGATGAGCTTGCTCTGCAAATTCGACCAGGGCCAGACGACGAACGCAAAAAATACGATGGCGATGATGATGGGCGTAGAGAAGAGCGCGACCGGTTTGATCAGCGCCGTCTGGCTGACGCCTGATGCGAGCCACACCACCATCTCCGAGTCGCGATACCAGCGCGTCAGCACGAAGAGGATGGACACGAACAGGGTCACGATCATGATCACGGCGAGATAGCCGATCACGGTAAGGCCGATCAGCACGACGACGTCGCGCGGATCGACTTGCCCCGATGCTGCAAAGCCGACGATGCGGATCATCATCGTGGTGAGCATGATCGTGAGCAGAACCATGAATACGGCACCGGCCGTATACGCGAGTTCACGCTGAAGGGAGCGTTCGAAGATCATTGATTGTCAGGTGGAAACCGGCGACGACAAGGCGGTTGGATTATGTGCGGTCCGCGTTTGGATCCGCGTTTGGATCCGAGTTTGGACCACACGCCATGACAAACGTGCCGATTGAACGAGTCGAACGAGTCGAACGAGTCATGAGCGAGTCATTCAATCCGGGTATCGCAGCTCGCGACCGCCTCGGAAAAAAATAGCGGATAATTGCGGCTTTCATCCTTCAGCCCAGATTTTATCCGAGGATAAGCGCGATGGACTTTAGCATAAAAGCCTGTGATTGGAGCAAAGGCTCGGCAAATGGTTTCCTTAACGGGAAGGCCGATGTAGTGGTGCTCGGAGTGTTCGAAGCGCAGACGTTGACGGGCGCAGCCCGCGAGATGGATTTGGTGACCAAGGGACTGCTCACGCGCACGGTGAAAGCCGGCGACATGAGCGGCAAAGCCGGTTCCACGCTGATGCTGACCGAAGTGACGGGGATTGGCGCGTCACGGATTTTGCTGGTCGGCCTCGGCAAGCAGGACGCTTTCAATCAGAAGGCTTACACAGAAGCCGCACGCGCCGCATGGCGTGCGCTGCTTGCCACGAAGATCGCGAACGTGGCGTTCACGCTCGCTCAGCTGCCGGTGCCCGAGCGCACCAGCGACTGGGGCGTGCGCTCTGCCATTCTTGCGCTGCGCGAGTTGACCTACAAGTTCACGCAGATGAAAAGCAAGCCGGAAAACGGCGATCGCGCGCTGAAGAAAGTGGTGTTCAGCATCGAAGCCGCCGACGAAAAAGCCGCGAAGCTTGCGGTCAAACACGCCACGGCGCTCGCCAACGGCATGGACCTGACGCGCGACCTCGGCAACTTGCCGCCGAACGTCTGCACGCCCACGTATCTTGGCCATACCGCGAAAAAGCTGGGCAAGGAATTCAAGCTGAAGGTGGAAGTACTCGGCCAGAAGCAGATCGAAGCGCTGGGCATGGGTTCGTTCCTGTCGGTCGCGAAAGGCTCGATCGAACCGCCTGCGTTCATCGTGATGCATCACCAAGGCGCGGGCGCGAAGGCCGCTCCCGTCGTGCTGGTTGGCAAGGGCATCACGTTCGACACCGGCGGCATTTCCATCAAGCCGGGCGAAGGCATGGACGAGATGAAGTACGACATGCTCGGGGCCGGTTCCGTGTTCGGCACAATGCGCGCCATCGCGGAAATGGGGTTGAAGCTCAACGTGATCGGTGTGGTTCCGACCTGCGAGAACATGCCGGCCGGTAACGCGGTGAAGCCGGGTGACATTGTGACGTCGATGTCCGGCACGACTATTGAAGTGTTGAACACGGACGCGGAAGGCCGCCTGATTCTCTGCGACGCGCTGACCTACGTGGAACGCTTCAAACCCGCTGCAGTCATCGATATCGCCACGCTCACGGGTGCATGCGTGGTGGCGCTTGGCCATCACAACACAGCTTTGTTCTCGAAGGACGATGCGCTGGCGGGCGAGTTGCTGGATGCATCGAAGGAAGCCATCGATCCGACCTGGCGCATGCCGCTCGACGACGAGTACCAGGACCTGCTGAAGTCGAATTTCGCCGATGTCGCGAATATTGGCGGCCGGCCGGGCGGCGCGATTACCGCGGCGTGTTTTCTGTCACGGTTCGCGCAGAACTACCCGTGGGCTCACCTCGACATCGCGGGTACGGCGTGGAAAAGCGGCGCGGCAAAGGGCGCAACCGGTCGTCCGGTGCCTTTGCTCACGCAGTTCCTGGTCGATCGCGCGGGCCAATGAGCGTGATTGAACGAAGCGCAAGCGGGGAGGCGCGGGTATGACGCGTATCGATTTCCATTCGAATGTGGGGGATTCGATCGCGTACGCCTGCCGCCTTGCGCGCAAGGCTTACCTGAGCGGCCAGCCGTTGATCGTGCTGGCCGAACCCGAGCGGTTGAAACGGTTCGACGAGCAATTGTGGACGTTCAAGCCGCTCGAGTTCGTGCCGCATTGCATGGCGGACAGCGCGCTGGCGGCTGACACGCCGGTGTTGCTGACGGCGTCGCTGGAATCGCTGTTGCAGGATCAGCGGCATCAGATCCTGCTGAACCTCGGCGCAACAGTGCCGCCGCAGTTCGCGCGGTTTGAACGCCTGCTGGAAGTGGTCGGCAACGAGGAGCAGGAACTCGTGGCTGGGCGCGACCGGTATCGTTTCTATCGCGATCGGGGCTATGTGCTCAACAACTACAAGCAGGGCGACTGAGCGCACCGCTCAGTCGCAGTGTGCGGCGGCCACGCGGTATGATCGCAAAAACGCCCGCCGTTAGCCCGCAGTCGGCCCGCCCATCGGGTCGCCATCAGGTTGCCAACAGCCTGCCATCAAGAAAGAGACGGAGTCCACTCGTGCCCATCACCACCGCGCCCGATATGGCTGAAACACCCGAAAACTTCGATTCCTCCATTCCCGTGCTGACCGATGTCATCGCACCGGGCCGGCCGGAGCGCGCCCGTGTTGCGCCGCGTGCGCCGGAGCCGGTGTTGTCGCCGGCGGCTGTGCCATCGCACGAAGAGCTTGCGCACGGCGCAGATCGCGACGCCGATGTGATCGCAGACAGGCTGCGCGGGCGCTTCACTCACTTTTTGACGGGCGATGGCCGGGAGTTGATCGAGGAACGCTGCAGGGAGTCGTTGCAGGAGCATTCAACCTGGCTGGTCAGCCAGATTACGCGGGAGGTTGCGTTGGCGCTGGAAACCGAACTGACGCAATGGGTGCGCGAGGCGGTAGCGGACGAACTGGAACGGCGAGGGCGCCAGTAAAAAGGGTTTTCGGGGCAATTCCAGCGGCCGGAGCCGAGCCCGATCGGGCGCAGCGGCAAACCGGCACTAATCCAGCATTTAATCGGGCATTATTTAATCGGGCATTAAATCCCTGCCGGCGCCGGCAGAACCTGAAACGGTCCACCGGCGCGCGTGAAGAACAGCTGGCAATTAACCGGTTACCGCGCCTTTGTTGGCCGGCAACGCGAGCGCAGCATACTTGGCCAGCACGCCACGCGTATAACGCGGCGCGGGCTGCGTCCACTCCCCGCGACGGCGCTCGATCTCGGCGTCATCCACGTTCAGTTGCAACAGCAACTTGTGGGCGTCGATGGTGATCGAATCCCCTTCCTTGATGAGCGCGATCGTGCCGCCCATATAGGCTTCCGGGGCAACGTGACCCACCACCATGCCCCACGTGCCGCCGGAAAAGCGGCCATCGGTAATCAGGCCCACCGATTCACCCAGCCCCTGGCCGATGATTGCGGAAGTGGGCGCCAGCATTTCCGGCATGCCCGGACCGCCCTTCGGGCCGAGATAGCGCAACACCACGATATCGCCCGCCTTGATCTGCCCCGCGACAATCGCGGTCATCGCGCTTTGCTCGTCTTCGAACACGCGTGCCGGGCCGGTAATGACCGGGTTCTTCAGGCCGGTGATCTTCGCGACCGCGCCGTCCGGCGCCAGGTTGCCCTTCAGGATGGCAAGGTGGCCTTCGTCGTAGAGCGCCTTGTTGATCGGGAAAATCACGTCCTGATCTGCGCGCGGCTTCGACGGCACGTCCTTCAGTTCTTCGGCAATGGTCTTGCCCGTGATCGTGATGCAATCGCCGTGCAACATGCCTGCGTCGAGCAAGATCTTCAGCACTTGCGGAATACCGCCGGCCTTGTGCAGATCGGTCGCCACGTACTGGCCCGACGGCTTCAGGTTGCAGATCACCGGCACTTTCTTGCGCATGCGCTCGAAGTCGTCGATGCTCCATTCCACTTCCGCTGCATGGGCGATAGCCAGGTAGTGCAGCACGGCATTGGTTGAGCCGCCGGTCGCCATGATCAGCGCAACCGCATTTTCGATCGATTTCTTCGTGATGATGTCGCGCGGCTTGAGACCGGCCTTGACCGCTTCGACCAGCACACGCGCCGATTCCGCCGCGGAGGTGACCTTTTCTTCGTCGGGGTTTGCCATGGTCGATGAATACATCAGCGACATGCCGAGCGCCTCGAACGACGAGCTCATGGTGTTGGCCGTGTACATGCCGCCGCACGAACCGCTCGACGGGCAGGCGTTTTTCTCGATGCCGTCGAAATCTTCCTTCGACATCCGCCCAGCCGAGAATTCCCCCACGGCTTCGAACGACGACACGATGGTCAGGTCCACGCCCTTCCAGTTGCCCGGACGGATCGTGCCGCCGTACACGTAGATGCCCGGCACGTTCATGCGCGCGAGGCCGATCATGCCGCCCGGCATGTTCTTGTCGCAGCCGCCGATCACGACCACGCCGTCCATCCACTGGCCTTGCACGGCCGTTTCGATACAGTCGGCGATCACTTCGCGCGACACGAGCGAGTACTTCATGCCTTCGGTGCCCATCGACATGCCGTCCGAGATGGTCGGCGTGCCGAAGGTTTGCGGATTTGCATCCGATTTACGAATCGATTCGACGGCTGCGTCCGCCAGCTTTTGCAGGCCGGAATTGCACGGCGTGATGGTGGAATGAGCGTTGGCGATGCCGATCATCGGCTTGTCGAAGTCTTCTTCCTTGTAGCCAAGGGCGTAATACATCGAGCGATTCGGGGAACGCGCGATGCCTTGCGTGATGTTTTTCGAGCGGCGATTGAAGGCCATGTGGGGGCTCCTTGAGGATTTTTTTGTCTGGTCGCGAAAGGATGAAGCTTGTGCGAACGCGTGTCCAATATATTATTCAGGGTCTACTAAGTCGCGGAACATATCAGTGGAAACGCGGAACATCGAACTCAGATTGTTGCGGTATTTTGTGACGGTTGCGGAAGAAATGCACTTCGGACGGGCCGCAGGGCGGCTCGCAATGACGCAGCCGCCTTTGTCGCAGGCCATCCGGGCGCTGGAAGACATGCTTGGCGTGGCGCTGTTCGTGCGGACGAAGCGTTCTGTGGAGTTGACGCCGGTGGGGAAGGATCTGCTGCCGGAAGTGCGGCGCCTGCTCGCCGGCGCAGATGCGTTAAGACCGCTCGCCCAGTCGCTTGCGCGGGGCGAGGCGGGTGTTCTGTCCCTTGCGTTCGTTTCCACCGCCGATTACGGCCTCCTGCCGCTGCTGCTGCGTGATTTTGGCGCCCGCTACCCGGGCGTCCGCCTGCAGCTCGTGGAAGCGACCAGTGACGTCCAGGTGGAAGAACTGGTGGCCGGCCGCATAGATGCCGGTCTCGTCATTCCCCCGCTGCTGCCGCGCCACGCCGTCGCGTTGTCGTATTTGCCAATCGCACGCGAGCCGTTGGTCATCGCCATGTCGAGTGATGCCGCGGCTGAGCTCGGGCAGGGCGCGCAAGAGTGGTCGCAGACGCCTGTCAGCCTTCACCAACTCGCCGATGCCCCGCTCGTCGTCTTTCCGCGGCGTCTCGCGCCCGGTTTCTATGACATCATCATGGGTTGCTACGGCGCGGCTGGCCTGATGCCGCGGGTCGGGCAAGAGGCCATTCAGATGCAAACCATTGTCAGCCTGGTATCGGCTGGAATGGGTGTCGCGCTCGTGCCGCAGTCGCTGCGTCATCTGCGCAGGACCGGAGTGGTGTATCGTCCGTTGCTCGAATCCGGACCGGTGGTTGAGACCGGGCTCGTGTGGCGCGCGGCGGAGGTCAGCCCGGTGCTCGCCGGTTTTATCGATATAGTGCGCACTCATGCGGCTACCGTGCCAGCGTTGCCGTGACCCCAACACGTAAATAGAAACATGCTCATTCACCCCAATTTCGATCCCATCGCGCTTCATCTCGGTCCGCTCGCTGTGCGCTGGTATGGCCTCATGTACCTGCTGGCGTTTATCCAGTGCATCGTCATCGGCCGTTTGCGGCTGCGCTTACCGTACGTCGCAGCGCAAGGGTGGACCACGAAGGATATCGACGACATCCTGTTCTACGGTGTGCTCGGCACCATCCTGGGCGGCCGGCTTGGCTATGTGGTGTTCTACAAGTCGAGTTTCTACTTCGCGAATCCGCTCGATATCTTCAAGGTCTGGGAAGGTGGCATGTCCTTCCATGGCGGCATGATCGGCGTGACGATCGCGATGGTGGTGTTCGCGTGGCAAAGAAAGCGGACCTGGCTGCAAGTCACCGATTTCGTCGCGCCGCTGGTCCCGCTCGGGCTTGCGGCCGGCCGATTCGGCAACTTCATCAATGGCGAGTTGTGGGGCCGCGTGACCAATCCGAACGCGCCATGGGCCATGCTGTTCCAGAACGCATCACCCGATGACGCCATCTGGCTGCGCGCCCATCCGCAGCAAGCCGCACGGTGGCATTTGAACGAGATCTTCGAGCAATACCAGATGCTGCCGCGTCATCCGTCGCAGTTGTACGAGATCGCTCTTGAAGGGTTCGCGCTGTTTATCGTGATGTGGCTGATGTCGCGCAAGCAGAGGCCGGTGGGCGCCATTTCGGCAGTGTTTCTGATTGGTTATGGCCTTGCGCGCTTCACGGTCGAGTTCGCGCGTGAACCCGATGATTATCTGGGTCTGCTGGCGATGAACCTGTCGATGGGTCAGTGGCTTTCGCTGCCCATGATCATTGGCGGAATTGGCCTGCTGATCTGGACGTATCGACGTGGGCGCGCAGTGCCTTCAGAGTCCGCGAAGCTCTCCTGAACGAGAGATCAGTCTTTGCAAATGTCATGAAAAAGCCTCGCACGCAGCGAGGCTTTTTTGTATCGCGGGACTTGAACCGAATGAAGGCCTAGCGGTTCATCTGTACCGAACCCGACACATTCACGGTCACCGTCGAGGTGCCCCCTTCCAGCGCCATGGGTGCCGACATCTTTGCATCCGCGCTCATGTTGCGCGCGGCCATCATCATGACCGGGCGCGGCGACGACCCGTTATGGCCGATGTTCACCTCGCGGATCGCATAACCGCTATAGCCGAATGCCTGGGCCGAACTCTGTGCCTGCTGCTTGAACGAAGCAATAGCCTGCGTCGACAGTTTCTGTTCGGCCGCGCGCTGCGCTTCCGGCGAGAGCGAGAACGTCACGCTGCCCACTTGCATTGAATCGCTCATCTTGCCTGCCAGCTTGGACGCAGCGGCGAAGTCCTTGGACTCCAGCACGACTTCCGTGCGGCCGCGCCATGCGGAGATGCGGCCATCACGATCCGTGGACGGATAGACGGTGAACGAACCACTGTGCGCGGTGACGTTATCGACACCCTTCGCCTGGCGCAGCGCGGCATCCGCGCGTTGATTGAGCACCGACGTCAACGAGGCTGGGTCTTGCGCTTCCTGCTCATAGAACAGCGTGATGTCGACCACGTCCTGCGGCACGTCCGCGCTGGCCTGTGCCGCGAGCGACAACACGCCGGACGGCTGGGCCTGAACGACGCTTTGCGCAAAAGCGCCTTGTGCCATGGCAGCGCCTGCAAGCAGCACAACGGCTACCAGTGCGGAAGTGGTGTTTTTCTTTGTCATCGTCTAACTCCGTAAGCATGAGTGCGCGTCATGTGACGCGAAGCTTAGGCGCTTCTCGGGCACGCGAAGTTCCCTTCAACGAGGTTACAAGAGGTGTTCGGTGATAAAGCGCCATTGCGCTTGCGTGACCGGCGTGATTGAAAGCCGATTGCCTCTTGCAAGCACTTGCATGTCGGCAAGCTCGGCATGATCGCGAAGCGTGGCGAGGGGAATGAGCGGGGTCTTCTTCACGAGTTGGACATCGACAAGCAACCAGCGCGGCTTTTCCGGCGATGACTTGGGATCGTAGTAGTGGCTCGTGGAATCGAATTGAGTGGGATCGGGATAAGCGGCCGACGACACCTTCGCAATACCTGCGATGCCTGGCTGCGGACAACTCGAGTGATAGAACAGCACGCCGTCGCCAACCTGCATGCCGTCGCGCATGAAGTTGCGTGCCTGGTAATTACGCACGCCGGTCCAGGGCAAGGTTTTTTTAGGAGCGTGAGCGAGATGGTCGATGCTTGCTTCGTTCGGTTCCGACTTCATCAGCCAGTAGTGCATGAATGTCTTCCATGGAGAAAGGTGCCGTGCAAAGAAGCATGCACGATGCAGGATTCACAATGCAAAAGAAAACGGCGCCGGAGAAGCTCCAGCGCCGTTAGTCCATTCAGTCAGCTCAACCGCTTGCCAACATGCGTAAAACAACAATACGCATGCTGTTGGAAAGGGTCCCCGCCCAAGCCGCTAGGCCGGCATCCTGAACCTGGGTTCAAGATTGGTCGCAGTAAGCAGCACCTTGGGCTCATCAGACAGAGTGACGCGCTCGCCAGTGCTACAAGGTCCCACAACCGTGCACAATGGCATTGGTTCAAGGAATATATGACCTTGGCAAACCAGGCAGGGAGCAATCACTTTACACCAATCGACGAGACGATGCAGCAATGATCCAGGAAAACTTTATGGCGACCGATGATTTTGTTAAATGCTGCAAAACATGACATGAAAACGCAGAATCGTGTCAACACTCCGGCAACAAAATAACATCTCGACATTAGCTTGCGCGTCAAGCATTTAAAGCAAATTCCAGCCACGGCACAGACTTACCAGCGCGGCAACTACTTTGGCAACTACTGTGGCAACTACAGTGCTTCATATTGTGAAATGACGACACCCAGTTGCTCGTTCATTTGATGCATGGTGCGACGAATTTCTTCGGCCGGAAACGCTTCGCCGTGACGCACGCTGTTTTGCAGCTTCAGCAATTCCGACGCGAGCGACAATGCCGCCATCACCGCGATCCGATCCGTGCCGCGCACGCTGCTTGCGCTTCGCACTTTCGACATTTCCGCATCTACGCGCGCTACCGCTTCGCGCAGAGCGCCTTCGGTTTCAGGCGAGCACGCGAGCCGGTACGGCGCACCGAGAATGGATACCTCGATCTGTTTCGTCGTCATGCCTTTTCTCCGTGATGGTGTGATTCTTCATGCAACGCACCGTGCGCCGAGTCGGCGGTATCCGGTTCGATGCCGCCATCAGGTGGCAAGAGGGCAAGCTGGTTATCCGGCTCCGGTGCAGCTTTCGCACGCGGCAATTTTTCGAGAATCGCGTTGAGGCGAATCTGCGCGTCGTCGATCTTGGCCGACAGCGAGTCGCGCTCCGCCACCAGTGCGTCGCGTTCTTCGCGCATGGCCGCAAGTTCGCCTTGCGTGTTGGCATAGTCGGCGCGCAACTGTTCGAGTTGCTGGGCCAACGCATTGTGAGCTTGATGATGGCGTTCGCTGATCTTGATCAGCCGGCCGATATTCTGTGACAGTGATTCGAGTTCGTTGAGCATGTGCTGCGTCCTCTTAAGACCTCGCATTTTAGCGCGCTTCTCCGGCGCTTCAGAAATTTGGTTCGTTTCCAGACGTAACAGCAGTCGGTCTTCAAAGCATGGGCGCGGCCCTTCATTTGTAGGGGGAAACGTTTTATAGGGATTCATTCACCCATTCATTCAGGCGTGCGAGCGTTTGTCCGAATATCGCGCGGGAGCCTTTAAAACAGGGGTAAAACGAATGACAGAACCACAGCAAAGGCAATCTGTACGCCTGCATTGTCCTGCTTTCTTGACGGGTCATTGCGCCGCTCTTAAACTGCCGCCACCTCGGCGCTCACGCGTGCCTGCCAGCGCGGAGTCTGATGGCAAGCCGCAAGCGAAGTCAGCCTGGATGGGCCAACCAGCGCTGCCCCGCAACGGTAAGCGACTACATCGCAAGTTGCAAGTCGGGCCTGGGGTGCATTGCCAGCGCAGTGTCCGGCAGATTTCACCACTCGAAAAACGCGTCCTGCAGCAAGTGTTGGCCGTTGCGCGTCCTCGCGCGGGAAGGCGGGCCGATGCGTCGCCAGCCCGGTGCTTGTGCGGATCGTCGAGGCAAGGGTGAAATCGGCGGGATGTGGTGCAGCGCAATGCTCGCACCGGTCGCTCGATCATATAGAAGCGGTTAACGGCAATGTGTCCGTGCTGTATGAATTGAATGCCGTTGGCGCTCTTGTGCAGGTCTTCACCAGGAACGGCGGCGATCATCCGCCGTGCTTCAACCTTCGACGATCTGTACTATCCGTTCAGCGGCGATTCGTCGATCGCCCCATGCGCTGCCATTCCCCGGAGCGGCACGCTTATCGGTAACCTCGCCCCCTCTTCAAAGGACTAGCAGCTTGTGCACCTGTACAACACGCCGCGTCGCGGTGCCTCTGACGCGCTCAACTGAGCGCAGCAGTGAACGTTAAGCGCATGAACGCCCAGCGCGCTTTCATGGTCTGGACCGTGCTTGGCCTGGCCGCGCTCGCGGTGTTCGTGGCGTCGCTGGCGCTCGGGAGTATCGCCGTCTCGCCGCTGCGGGTGATGCAAGCGCTCGCGTCCCGGTCAACTGATGTGATCGATGAAATCGTGCTCAGCCTGCGCTTGCCGCGCGCGCTCGGCGGCTTTGCGGCGGGTGCCTTGCTTGGCATGGCCGGCGCGCTGCTGCAGGTTTTGCTGCGCAATCCGCTGGCCGAACCGTATGTGCTTGGCGTATCCGGCGGCGCGGCCGCGTTCGCGCTCGCCGCGATGTTGTTCTCCCTGTCGTGGTGGAGCGTCGACGTTGCCGCGTTCGCGGGCGCATTCTTATCGATACTCCTTGTGCTCGGCTTGGCCCGGCGCGAGTTGTGGCGTGGGGAACCGCAGGACACATCGCCGAGATTGCTGCTCACCGGCGCGGTGATCGCGGCGGGGTGGGGCGCGTTGATCACGCTCATGCTCGCTGTCGCGCCTGAGAGTCGCCTGCGCGGCATGGTGTTCTGGCTGACCGGCGACCTGAACGGCGTCTCGATGCCATGGACCGCCTTGATCGCGCTGGTGATCGCGTTGATCGCTATCGTACCGGCCGCGCCCCAGCTCAACATACTGCTGCGTGGCGACGTAGCGGCCGAGGCGCTCGGCGTGCGCGTCGTGCAGTTGAGAGTGCGCGTGTATCTCGTCGCGTCGCTGGCGGCCGCCGCTGCCGTGACGACGGCCGGGACCATTGGTTTTATCGGGCTCGTGGTGCCGCATGTATTGCGGCTCGCGTTCGGCAACGATCAGCGCATGCTGCTGCCTGCATCGGCGCTGGCTGGCGGGCTGGCTGTGATGGGAGCGGACCTGATCGCGCGTACGGTGATCGCGCCGGCGCAGTTGCCGGTGGGCGTGATCACCGCGCTGATCGGCGTGCCGGTGTTCTTGTGGATGCTCCTCAGGCGCGCACCATGATCGGACTTCAGATCACTCAACTCACGTTGCGCGCGGGAACTCGTGCAGCAACGCGCGTGTTGGTCGCGGATCTCACGCAGAGCTTCGCGCCCGGCGAAATGTGGTGCGTCGCCGGGCCGAACGGTGCAGGCAAGACGACGCTGATTGCGGCGATGGCGGGGGTATCGAAGACGGCATCGAATGCGATTTCACTCGATGGAAGAGCGTTGAGCGCCTGGGGCGCCAGCGAACTTGCCCGCCGCCGCGCGTTGATGCCGCAAGCTACGCACGATGCATTCAGCGCCACCGTACTGGACACCGTCATGCTCAATCGCTTTCCGCATCTCACCGGCTGGGGCTGGGAAAGCAACGCGGACCGCGCGGCTGCACACGCGGCGCTGGATATGCTCGGTCTCGCTGAATTCGCTTCACGCGATGTCCTGTCGTTATCAGGTGGCGAACGTCAACGCGTGGCGCTGGCCGCGACCTTGTGCCAGAACGCACCGCTATTGCTGCTTGATGAACCGCTCGCGCATCTCGACGTGCATCATCAGATCGATTGCCTTGAAGCGTTGCGCGGATGGGTTGGATCGAAACAACGCAGCGTGATTTTCTCGTGTCACGATCTGAACCTTGCCCGGCGTTTCGCCACACACGCTTTACTGCTCGATGGCGCGGGCCACACGCATGCAGGCCCCGTCCGCGATGTCCTCACGCCCGAGCGTGCCGGCGCCGCGTTCGGATATCCGCTTACCTTGATCCAGCAGGATGGTCACGAGGCGCTCGTGCCCGTGATGCGTTCAACCTCACCGTGAACAACACTATGAACGACATACTTCCCCGTCCTGAACCGCTCGATCGATCGATGGCGGCCGAGCTGCAACAGGTGATCGATACGAAGACAAAACCGCCCGGCAGTCTCGGGCGGCTCGAATCGCTGGGGCTTCAAATCGGGCTGATTCAACGGACTTTGCGGCCACGTATCGAGCGGCCGGCGATCCTTGTTTTTGCCGGCGATCACGGCATCGCGGCCGAAGGCGTGAGTCCGTTCCCGCAGGAAGTCACCGTGCAGATGGTCGCGAATTTCATCGCGGGCGGGGCAGCGATCAATGCGTTGTCGAAGGCGGCGGGCATGACGCTCGAAGTGGTGGACGCGGGTGTGGCGAGTGCGTCGCCGGGAGCGGCTGGGTTCGTCGATGCAGCGATCCGGCGCGGCGGTACGCGCAACTTTGCGCACGAACCGGCGATGACGCGCGACGAAGTATTGCAAGCGATCGAGCGTGGGGCTGCACGCGTGCGTTTTCACGCGGCGCTCGGGACCAACGTGATCGGCTTCGGCGAGATGGGGATCGCGAACACATCGGCGGCGGCGTGCCTGATGAGCCGGATTTGCTGCGTTGAAATTGATGCGTGCGTCGGACGTGGCACGGGTCTCGACGACGCCGGCTTGAACCACAAGCGCGGTGTGCTTGCCGCGGCGTTGGCGAAACACGCGGCATCCACCGATCCAATCGAGACGCTGGCCACTTTCGGCGGCTTTGAGATCGCGATGATCGTAGGCGCTTTCCTTGCGGCGGCGGAAGCCCGGATGACGATTCTCGTCGACGGTTTTATCGTTACGTCGGCATTGCTTGTGGCTCACGCGCTTAACCCGGCGGTCCTTGACTACTGCGTGTTCGCTCATGCATCGGATGAAACGGGGCATCGGCGCATGCTGGAGCATCTCAACGCGGCGCCGTTGCTGCAACTTGGATTGCGTCTCGGCGAAGGCACTGGTGCCGCGCTCGCTTTGCCGTTGTTGCGCGCGGCCGTGGCGTTCATCAATGAAATGGCGAGCTTCGAATCCGCCGGTGTGTCCGACAAGGCGGTGTGATCCTGTCATGAACCGGCCCTCGCAGGAACTGCGTTACTTCTTCACCGCGCTCGGGTACTTCACCCGCGTGCCGGTGCCGCGTTGGGTCGGTTTCGAAGCGCATTATCTGAATGCGGCAGCGCGCTATTTTCCGTTGATCGGCGCGCTGGTCGGCGGGCTCGGCGCGGTTGTCTATCTCGCCGCGCTGCAGGTGTTTCCGTCGGGGGTGGCCGTGTTGTTGTCGATGGCGGCAACCTTGCTTGTCACCGGTGCGTTCCACGAAGATGGCCTCGCCGATTGCGCCGATGCCTTCGGCGGCGCATACAACCGCGAGGACGTGTTGCGCATCATGCACGACTCGCGGATCGGCGCATTCGGGGCTATTGCGCTGATCGTCGTGCTTGCGCTGAAGTGGCAGACTCTTGCCACGATGCTGCCGTTGCGCACCGCATGGATGATCGTCGCGGCGCATGCGGCAAGCCGCACGTTCGCTATCAGCTACCTCTGCACGCTCGACTATGTACGGGCTGTTGGCAAGGCAAAACCGGTCGCGCAGAAGATGAGCGCGGGTGCGTTCGGTTTAGCCGCGCTGTTCGGATTGCCCTGGCTTTTCTGGCCCGACTGGCGGCTGGGATGCGTGATGGTCGTGGCCCTCGGCGTATTGCGTTTTGCGATGGGGCGCTACTTCGTCAAGCGTATCGGCGGTTATACCGGCGATTGCCTTGGCTTCGCGCAGCAAATTTTTGAACTTGCTATCTACCTGATTGGACTCGGATGGATCTCGTCCTGATTCGCCATCCGGCTGTTGGTATCGACACCGGGATTTGCTATGGCCGCACTGATGTCCCGCTTCTAGGCGATGCGGCCGATTCGGCGCGTGTGCTGGAGGAGCGTTTGCGGCTGCTGAAGGTGCCGGCGTTTGACGGTGTCTGGCACACGAGTCCGTTAAGCCGATGCCGTTTGCTAGCCGAAGCACTGGGCACCGTTCAGGCCGATCCACGATTGCAGGAACTCGATTTCGGCGCGTGGGAAGGGCAGCGATGGGATGGCCTTGATCGCGTGATGCTCGATGCCTGGGCAAAGAATCTTGAACACGCACGCGAGCACGGCGGCGAGAGTGTCGCGCAGTTCGCCGAGCGAGTGGTGGGTTGGACCGATTCCATGCGTATCGCCACTGCCACCGGCCCGATTCATGCCGTGACGCACGCCGGCGTCATACGTGTATTGACGGCTCATTTACTTGGCGTTTCGCGCGCGAACGCGATTCAATGGCCGCTGGATTTCGGCGCGATCGTCTGGTTGAAACGTGTGCGCGATGAGTGGCTTCTGGTGCGCTGGAACGCCTGAAGCTTTACTTCGGACGTCGTGTTCTCGCTACTTCAAGGTTTTCACACAACGTAGCCGCCCCGAGTGCAAGACGCGGTGTTGGCCGGTTGATCAGATCACCGTCGATACCGAACAGATTGCCGCGCGCGACGGCTTTGATCGTTGGCCATTTGCGCCACGCATCCAGCGAGGGCAACGCATGCTCCGAACTCGTCGCGCCGGGCGTGGCCGTCACGATCGCTTCGGGATCGGCGGCGAGTACCGCTTCAGTCGAGATGGTGGGCACCAGCGGTTTCAGGTCGGTGAAGACGTTGTGGCCGCCGCATAGATCGATCACTTCGCTGATGATGTGCGTCCCGTTGAGCGTCATCAGCGGGTCGTCCCAGACTTGATAAAACACGCTCACCGGCGGCTGGCTCGAATAACGCGTCCGCAAGCCGGCGATGTCATGACGGAATGCGTCCGACGCCTTATTCGCCTGAGCTGATGTCCCGAGCAGAACGCCGAGTTTATCGATGGTGACAGGGATATCGTCCAACCTGTGCGGCTCGCTGAAAAACAGCGGCACATGCAGTTCGCGCAGCCTGTCGATCTGACGCATCGCGTTGCCATGCCGCCAGACGACGATCAGGTCGGGTTTCATCGCGACGATGCGTTCAAGGTCCAGCGATTTGTTATCGCCAACACGCGGGATGGCTTTGGCTTGCGGCGGGTAGTCGCTATAGCTGACCGCACCGACAACGCGCGCACCGCCGCCCGCCGCGAACAGCAGTTCGGTGACGTGCGGCGCAAGGCTGACGATGCGCTGTGCGGGGGCGGCGAGGGTGACGGTGGCGCCGGTGTCGTCGGTGACGGTGAGGGCATCGGCCCGGGCTTTGACCGATGCAAAAATCGCAGCAGCGATAAACGTCAGCGTGAGGAAGCGGCGCAAAATCATGAGGTGTGTTGGTTCGGGTGCGTCATGCATGGCGAGCGCTGTATAGGAAGCGCGTTTTGTGATCGAAGTTGTTTGGAAACGCGGTGGATAAACCGCCTTGAGAGAAGCGAGTAATCGTTCAGCGGACCGCATTCACGGCGGCGTTAAACGCTTCGTCAAAGCGCGCCCATTCCTCTTCCGATCCCGTTAAACCAATCCGCAAACTTGGCAACTCGCCGTGTTCGAAGAGCCGTGTCCAGATTCCGCGCGTGGCCAAGGCATGCTGCAGCGCCACCGCTTTGTCCGTCTCGAACCATACAAAAAGCGGCGTTGCATGGGGATCGAAACCTTGACTGCGGATCAACGCTGCCAGCCTTGCGCTGTCACGAGCCAGCGTGGCGCGAGTGTCGGCTTGCCACGAAAGATCATTGAACGCGGCCTGCACCGCGTGTCGCGCTGGACCGCTTACGGTCCATGCTCCGAGCGTTTGCGAAAGCTCATCGAGCAGGGGCTCCGACGCGAGCACAAACCCCGCGCGAATCCCAGCCAGCCCATAAAACTTGCCGACCGAGCGCAGCACGACCAACCCTTTCCGTCCACTTTCCGATGCCAACGAGATGGCCGAATCACCGTAGGCATCGGCGAAGGCTTCATCGACGATCAACGTGCCGCCGCGAGCGGCCAATTGCTCATGCCACCGCAGCAGGACATCACGCGTGATACGTTCGGTCGTCGGATTATTAGGATTCGCAACGATCACATGATCGATGTCATCCTTCAAATCGGCCGATGCAACATCGAGGCCGACTATCCGATGCCCCGCCCGTTCAAACGCCGGTCCGTACTCACCGTAGGTCAACGGCGCAATAGCCGCAACGCCGCGCTTCAACAAGCCCGGTAACGCGCGAATCGCCGCTTGGCTGCCCGCGACAGGCAGCGCCCCCGGCGCGTCATAGTGACGCGCTGCAAGCTCAGCCAGGCCATCGGCGTCTTCGGGCAAGCGGCGCCAGGCGTCCACTGGCACGGGCGGGACCGGATACGCTCGCGGACTGATCCCCGTCGATAAATCCAGCCATTCGCCCAGCGCAATTCCGTATTGACGCGCGGCTTCCCGCAGATTCCCGCCATGCCGGATGGGATCAGCCATGGAACCCCACGCCCGTGAACGCCAGAACAAGCAGCACCGCGAGCCAGAGCATCGTCGTGCGTTCGACCAGCCGGAGCGCTGCCACCACGTGCCGAGGCGAGGCGGTCATTCCAAATCCGAGCACGGGCCGCGTTTCCAGCGCGCCGTTATAGATCGCCGGGCCGCCGAGCAAGACGTTCAGGCTTCCGGCGCCCGACGCCATCACCGGCCCCGCATTCGGACTGTCCCACAGCGGTGCCTGCGTGCGCCAGCAGCGCCACGCCGTCCGGGTGTCGCCCATCAGGGCGTAGCTTGCGGCCGTGAGCCGGGCGGGCACGAAGTTCAGGACATCGTCTAAACGGGCGGCGGCCCAGCCGAAACGAAGGTAACGCGGCGTCCGGTAACCCCACATCGCATCGAGCGTGTTGGCAAGGCGGAACATCAGCGCACCCGGGCCGCCCGCGATGACGAACCAGAACAAAGCACCGAAAATAGCGTCGTTGCCGTTCTCCAGCGCGGATTCCACTGCCGCGCGGGACAGCGCGGCTTCATCGGCGTGGGTGGTGTCGCGCGATACGATCCGCGCCGTCAGTTTTCGTGCCGCGGGCAGATCGCCGAGCCCGAGCGCGCGGGCGATCGGCGCGATGTGATCGCGCAGGCTTTTGGCGCCGAGCGAGAACCACAGCAACGCGACATGCACGGCGCACGCGGCGGCGAACGGCAGCACGCTCACGAGAATCCAGCTCACTGCCACCGGCGGCACAACGGCCAGCAGCCACGCGAGAATGCCCGCCGGCCGCGCCCGGAAACCCGTATTCATTTTTGCTTCGATACGTGTGGCGAGGCGCCCGAACGCGACCAGCGGATGCCGCGTGGCCGGTTCGCCGAAGATCCGGTCGATCACGACGCCGGCAATGGCGAGCATCGCCGTGACGTAGAAGGAGAGCAGCAGCATGTCAGCCTTTGAGTGCGAGCGGCAGGCCGGCGACCATCATGGTCACATGCGTGCTCGCGGCGGCGACGCGCTGGTTGAGCCGGCCGAGTTCATCGACGTAAAGGCGCGTCACCGATCCCATTGGCACCACGCCCAGGCCGATCTCGTTGCTCACCACGATCACCTTGCCGCGCACGGTTGAAAGCGCGGCGTCGAAGTCGCCGAAGGCTTGCAGCGGCGGGCCGTCGGGTGGGCCGTTAGACCCGTAGCCATCGGCGGGGAACAGCAGGTTGGCGAGCCATAAGGTCAGGCAGTCGATCAGCACCACATGACCCTCGCGATCCAGTTCACGCAGCACGCCGCCAAGGTCCAGCGGCGCTTCGACCAGCGCCCAGTGCGCCGGCCGGCGTTCACGATGCTGCTCCACGCGCGCGGCAAATTCGGCATCGCCAATACGCGCCGTCGCCACGTAAGTGACGGGCAAGCCGCTGTCGGCAGCCAGCCGTTCGGCATACGCGCTCTTGCCCGAGCGCGCGCCGCCGAGAATGAAGGTGAGGTCGGGTGAAGTCATCGCAATATTGTACCGGCGGGCGCTACCATAGCGGCTTCCCAGAGAACGATGGCAACGCAAACCCTCATGCAATTTGCACCGCGCGGCACGCTGATGATCCAGGGCACGACCTCCGATGCCGGCAAGAGCACGCTGGTCGCAGGCTTGTGCCGGCTCGCGCGGCGCGGTGGCGTGCGGGTCGCGCCGTTCAAGCCGCAGAACATGGCGCTGAACAGCGCGGTGACCGTGGACGGCGGGGAGATCGGCCGCGCTCAGGCGCTGCAGGCAATTGCGGCGGGCGTGGACGCGGAAATCGACTTCAATCCCGTGCTGCTCAAGCCGACGAGCGATCGCGGCGCGCAGGTGATCATCCATGGTCACGCGCATGCCAATCTCGATGCCCGCGCGTATCACGCGTACAAAACCGTCGCCTTCGAAGCCGTTCTCGCCTCGTACGCCCGCCTTCAGCAGCGTTTTGACGCGATTATCGTGGAAGGGGCGGGAAGCCCGGCCGAGGTGAACCTGCGGGACCGTGATATCGCCAACATGGGGTTCGCCGAGCGGGTGGATTGTCCGGTGGTGCTGGTGGCGGATATCGACCGCGGCGGGGTGTTTGCGCATTTGCTGGGGACGCTCGCGTGTTTATCGGAGACCGAAAGGGCGCGGATTCGCGGTTTCGTCATCAACCGTTTTCGTGGCGATATCAGCCTGTTGCAGCCCGGTCTCGACTGGCTCGAAGCGCAGACCGGCAAGCCGGTGCTTGGCGTGGTGCCTTATCTGCACGGCCTGACGCTGGATGCCGAGGACATGCTGCCGAGCCAGTTGCACACGCGTGGCGAGGCCGGCGGCGAGCTGCTGAAGGTGATCGTGCCGGCGTTGCCGCGCATCAGCAATCACACGGATTTCGATGCGCTGCGTGCGCACCCGCAGGTCGATTTCTCCTACGTGCGTGCGGGGACCGCGCCGCCACCGGCCGACCTGATCGTGCTGCCGGGGTCGAAAAGCGTGCAGCGAGACCTGGCGTGGCTGCGTGAAAACGGCTGGGATCGCGCGATCGAGCGGCATCTCCGGTATGGCGGCAAGGTGCTGGGCATTTGCGGCGGCATGCAGATGCTGGGCCGCACGGTGGATGACCCGCAGGGGTTCGAAGGGCCAGCGGGCTGTGTGAACGGCCTGGGCCTGCTGGATCTCGACACCACGCTGACGGCGGACAAGCTGCTCGACAACGTGACTGGGCGGTTGACCTTAAGCGCTGGCCCGAACCCAGCGCCCGTGCGGGGCTACGAGATCCACATGGGCCGCACGACGGGCGCGGCGCTGGGCCGCCCGGCCGTGATGCTTGACGGCGAGCGTCCTGACGGCGCGATTTCCGCCGATAACCAGATCGCCGCGACCTATCTGCACGGCATTTTCGACACGCCGCAAGCCTGTGCGGCGCTGCTCGAATGGGCGGGACTTCGCGGTGCCGCAGCGCTCGATTACCCGGCGCTGCGGGAGGCCTCGCTGGACCGTCTCGCCGATACGCTGGGTCAAGCGCTGGATCTGGATGCCCTCGGCGCGATGTTCGCCTGAAGACGGCCGGGTCCAGGTGACATCAACAATAGGGACACGACACGTACTCCTAGGAGCGCCGGGCGCACGCTTGTCCGACGCTAAAGCGCCTGATTGGCCGGCACAGCTTCAATACAAGATCATCTGGGTGCATCGAAACAAGGCGATTGTTTTACCCTCGCTGTTCGTCACGATCGCGTCCCATACATGTGTGCTGCGGCCAAGATGAACGGCGGTCGCCCTGGCCGTGATGACCCCCTCGCGCGCCGTGCCCACGTGGTTGCTCTTCAGTTCGACGGTCGTAAAATTCTTCGCGCCTTCGGGCAGATGGGCGATGCAAGCGTAGCCGCAGCAGGTATCGGCGAGACCGACCACCGTCGCCGCGTGCAGGAAGCCGTTCGGTGCGAGCACCTCTGGCCGAACGGTCAGTTGGCCGGTCAGCGTGCCGCTTTCAAGCGATACGAGTTCCACGCCAAGCAGCTCCGGCAGACGGCCGCGCTGGCGTTCGCGCAGGTGGTCGAGGGTGATTTCGGGGCGGAGTGTGGCCATGTTGCGGAGTCCTTGAAGTTGGGCGGCGTTGTCGACGCGCATGGATTGAAATAGGCAAATCCGATAGTATCAACGGCTCGAACTTTTCACTTAATGCAGCGCTTACAGCACGCCGGGTTGTCGGGCGTCGAAGCGCGGCCGACAACGCGTGGATTGAACCTATGACGGTGATCGTGGTGGCGAATCCGAAGGGCGGCGTGGGCAAGAGCACGCTGTCCACGAATCTGGCCGGTTATTTTGCGGCGAACGGCGAATGGGTCGCGCTCGCGGACCTGGACAAGCAGCAGTCTGCTCACGGCTGGCTGGGCTTGCGCCCGGACACGCTGCCGAAGATAGAAGAGTGGAATACCGATGTCGACGCGCCGTCGAAGCCGCCGAAAGGCCTGGAGAAGGCGGTTATCGATACGCCTGCCGGGATTCACGGCACCCGTCTCGCGCTGGCGCTGGAGCTGGCAGACAAGGTGATCGTGCCGTTGCAGCCGTCCATGTTCGATATTCTCGCCACGCAGGAATTCCTCGTTCGGCTGCAGAAAGAGAAGGCAATACGCAAGGGCACCATCGAGGTCGGCGTGGTGGGTATGCGGGTGGATGCCCGGACGAAATCAGCGGATCAGCTGCATCGGTTCGTGGAAGGGCTTGATTTGCCGGTGCTGGGTTTTATCCGCGATACGCAGAACTACGTGCAGGTCGCGGCGCACGGGCTCACCATTTGGGACGTTGCCAAAAGCCGGGTGGAGAAGGATATCGAGCAGTGGCAGCCGATTATTGAGTGGGTGTCGAAGAAGTAGACGCAAGTAGACGCGCGCGATCCTCCGGTTTTTACGTCTTGGCACGAGACCAGACCAGACTCAGGTCCAGTTTTGCGTCGGCACGTGGTCGCGGTTTCCCTTGATGCGGTTCTTTTCATCGACGAACACGAGATCCGGCTTCCAGCCCGCCTTCAGTTCCGCTTCATCGACCAGCGCGAACGCCGCGATGATCACCAGATCGCCCAGTTGCGCCCGGCGCGCCGCTGATCCGTTCAGCGAAATCATGCCGCTGCCGCGCTCGCCCTTGATGGCATAGGTCGTCAAGCGCTCGCCGTTGTTCACGTTCCAAATGTCGATCTGCTCGTTTTCAACCAGATTCGCGGCTTCCAGTAAGTCCTCGTCGATGGCGCACGAGCCTTCGTAATGCAATTCGCAATGCGTCACCGTGGCGCGGTGAATCTTCGATTTCAAAAGCGTTCGCTGCATGCGTTTCTCGTTCAAATTTCCAGGTTATCAATCAAGCGCGTGTTGCCCAGCTTGGCGGCGGCCAGCACGACGAGCGGGGTCGCCGTATCGGCCGGGCCGGGTGGCAGCAGGTCCACGCGCCTTCTCACCGCGATGTAATCGGGCTGCCAGCCGCGCTGCGCAAGCGATTCCACGGCTTCTTTTTCTATCGATCCAAAGTCGCGATTGCCCGCCAGCACCGCATCTCGTACGCGATTCAGCGTTTTTGCCAGGATCGGCGCCTCGGCGCGCTCGGCCGCCTGCAGGAAGCGATTGCGCGAGCTGAGCGCCAGGCCGTCGGCATCGCGCACGGTTTCAGCAGCGATTATTTCCGTGGGCAGCGCAAACTGGTGGCACATCTGCCGCACGATCATCAACTGTTGATAATCCTTCTTGCCGAAGACGGCCACGCGCGGCTGCACGCACGACATCAGCTTCATCACGACCGTACACACGCCCTGGAAAAAACCCGGCCGGAATTCGCCTTCCAGGATGTCGCCCAGGTTAGTTGGCGGATGAACCCGGTATTGCTGCGGCTCCGGGTAAAGATCGGCTTCGGTCGGCGCGAACAGCACGTACACGTTCTCGGACTGCAGCTTTTCGATATCGTCTTGCAGCGTGCGCGGGTATTTATCGAAATCTTCGTTCGGTCCGAACTGCAGCCGGTTCACGAAAATGCTGGCAACCACCGGGTCCCCATGTTGGCGCGCCAGCCGCATGAGCGACAGGTGGCCTTCGTGCAGGTTACCCATGGTCGGCACAAAGGCGGTTCGGTTCTGGCCGCGCAACTGGTCGCGCAGTTCATGGATCGAGCTGATGACTTTCATCTAGCGGGTGTCTCCTGGCGGGCAGCTTTGAAAACACTGCTCCAAGGGGAAAGAAAGGGGAAGGGCGCTGCGCTGCTTATGCGCCACCAACGGGCCACAAAAGGCTCAAGCCGGCGAATACGCGAGTCTCACGTAGATAGGGGCATACGGCTCGGCCTGAGTAATTTCAATCAGCGCTTCACGTGACAGTTCCAGCATCGCGATGAAATTCACCACCACGACGGGCACGCCGCGTGAGGGCTCGAAGAGATCGCCGAATTCCATGAAACGGGCATTCTGCAGGCGCCGCAGGATGGTACTCATATGTTCCCGCACTGATAATTCCTCGCGCGAGATCTTGTGATGTTCGACCAGCCGGGCACGCTTGATGACGTCGGCCCAAGCGGCGCGCAGGTCGTTTGCATCGACGTCGGGAAAGCGTTGCGCGGAACTCTGCTCGACGTACACCTCTGCCCGGAGGAAGTCGCGACCCAGTTGCGGCAGGTGGTCCAGGCGCTGCGCCGCGAGCTTCATCTGCTCATATTCCAGCAAGCGCCGCACGAGTTCGGCGCGCGGATCTTCCGCTTCCTCGCCGGTATCCGCCTTTTTCACCGGCAGCAGCATGCGCGACTTGATCTCGATCAGCATGGCTGCCATCAGCAGATATTCCGCCGCGAGTTCCAGGTTGGATTCGCGAATCTGATCGACGTAGCCCAGGTACTGGCGCGTGACGTCGGCCATCGGGATGTCGAGGACGTTGAAATTCTGCTTGCGGATCAGGTACAGCAGCAAGTCGAGCGGACCTTCGAACGCTTCGAGAAAAATCTCGAGGGCGTCCGGCGGAATATACAGGTCCGTTGGCAGCTTCCAGAGCGGCTCGCCGTACAGATGCGCAAACGCCACGCCGTCAATAGTGTTCGGCGTGGAGTCGGTCGCGGGCGCGGCAAGCGCCGCGGCGCGATCATCCTTGCCCGGGTGTCCTGGGTGTCCCGAAGGGTGTCCCGAACGGTGTTCCAAGCGCTCCGGAGCTTGCGGCGCCTCGCGGGCGGCACTCACGTTCAGAAATTCTGGTAATAGACGTAGGGCGTTTGTTCGACCCGCGATGTCTTGATTTCCGAGCGCTCGTCCATGTCGATAGGCTGCTTGTCCCACAGCAGCGCACGGCCTTGGCGCTGCTCGGCTTCGAGCGACGGTTTCTGCTCTTTCATCTGGTTGATGAACTGGGTGATGTCCGACAGGTACATGATTCGACTTCCGTTGGCTCAGAGCGATTCGAAAACGGGCGCGGCGGAGGCTCAAGCGCGTTGCTGCCATGACTTGCCGCCGTGATTCATCGCAATTTTACCGCAAGCGTCAGGCAGCGGAGCGGTTAACCCGCTGGAAGGTCGCGGATAACCGGAGACATCAGCCATTCGGACTACCGGGACGGTCGCAAGCGTTCACGAAACGCGATCGTAAAACGATGTCAATTATTGATGCAAGCGTGGAACAAGCACGGTAGAGAGCCGTCCAAGGCGCACCTCCAGCATTTTTAGGAGCGGGTGAAGAGAAGCGGGCGACGGTTGGATTGAACGTTGTCCGATCGGCCAACCCGGTGGTTTTTGGGACAGCCGGCCGCGCCAGTGTGGTGAAATAGCGCCTGCTGGACCGGCGCTCGGCGTCTAACAAGCAATCGCAGGCAATGCGCCGGCACCGAGCGCCTGCCGTCCCGTGTCACGCACGCAATCCCATTAATTCAACCCCGGAGGTCACGTTTGGCGGGGCGCCTGTTTGATCCGCTGCGCTTCAAGCGCGGGCAAGCCGATAACCGGCGGCTGACGCCGCCGGTTATCGCGTCGTCGAAGGCGCCTTCCCGCGCGTGGTGGTGGACATCCGTGCGCCGCGTCGTCTGGTCGCTCCACGCGCTGGCGTTGTTTGTCGTGGCCCAGCCGGCGCATGCGAAATACGACGTGGATATCGACGCGCCGCGCAGCGTCCGGTCGCTGCTGAAAGACCATCTCGATCTGTCGCGTTTCAAGAAGCGCGACGACATCAGCGACGAACAGTTCGACTTTCTGGTCACGGCCACGCCGCAGGAAGTCCGCGATCTCGTTGCGACTGACGGTTATTTCACGCCAATCGTGCGCACCGACGTGAAACATGACGGCGATAAAAAATCGGTCACCATCAGCGTTGATCCCGGTCCGCAGACCAAGGTCGCCTCGGTTTCGCTGACGTTCAAGGGTGCAATCACGACCGAAGACCCCGCGCAGGAAAACACCGCGCGTCTCGCGTTTTCAGTCAAGGAAGGCGATCCGTTCTCGCAAAGTGCCTGGGATGACGCGAAGAACGCCGCGCTTAAAGCCTTGCAGGCTCGCCGGTATCTCGGCGCGAAAATCTCGCAGTCGAAGGCGCGCGTGAATCCGCGCACGCATATCGCCGATTTGTCGGTGACTTTCGATAGCGGCCCGACCTTCACGTTCGGCGAGCTCGACATCAGCGGCGTGCGGCGTTATCCGGAAAAGATCATTCACAATGTGAACCGGATCAACCCCGGCGACACCTACGATGTCGCGCGCGTGAACGAGTTGCAGCGCCAGTTGCAGAACACGCCGTATTACGCGTCGGTTGCTATCGACGCGGACAACGACGTCAACAAGCCGAATGAAACGCCGATGCACCTGAAGGTCAGTGAGTATCCGTACAACAGCGTGCGTTACGGCGTGGGTTACGCAACAGATACCGGTCCTCACATCCAGGGCGCTTACAGTTACCTCGATACCTTCGGCAAGGCTTATCCGTTCACCATATCCGGTCGCCTGGACCAGACCCAGCAATACGGCCAGGTGCAGCTCGCGATGCCACCGGACGGCCGCACGTGGGTGAACAGCGTGCTGGCTTCGTACACGAACACGAACGTATCCGACACGCGCATCTACAGCGCGCGCGTGGGCGTGCAGCGCACGCGTTCGCTGCAGAACATCGACACCACGTTTTCGCTGCTGCTCTATGCCGACCGGTTGACACAGAATCTCGGCCCGCCGACCTCCAGCCGAGCGCTCGTGCCGTCGTGGCAATGGGTGCGCCGTAATGTGGACGACCCGCTGTTTCCTCGTTCGGGCAACCTGATTCGGGCGGAAGCGGACGTCGCGGTGAAGGGCATCCTTACCGATCAGACCTTTGGCCGCGTGTACACGAACCTGCTGCAATACCTGCCGCTGGGCAAGAGCGACTTGTTCGTGTTCCGCGCGGAGTTCGGCGGGGTCTTCACGGCGGGCAGTTCGAACGGCATTCCCGCGTCGCTGCTGTTCCGGGCGGGCGGTGCGAATTCGGTGCGCGGTTACGGTTATCAGGCTATTGGTAACGACGTCGATGGTTCCGTATTGCCGACCAAGTACCTGATGACCGGCAGCTCGGAGTACCAGCACTGGTTTTCGCACGATTGGGGCGGCGCGGTGTTCTTCGACATTGGCACCGCCACTGATACCTGGAAAGAGCGCGTATTCGAGCCGGGAACGGGCGTGGGCGTGCGTTGGCGCAGTCCGGTCGGACCGGTGAACGTGGATATTGCGTATGGCTTCAAGAACCGGGACATCCGCCCGTACCTGACGCTCGGGATCGCCTTTTGATGAATATGCCTAGAGTATTTCGATTGTTCCTTCAAGCATGACGGACCAGAACGCCCCATCTCCCGCAGACCAGCCGGACTCTTCCGAGGACCGGGGGAACGGTGCGTCTGAAAACGGAACGCGTGATCCAAAGCCACGGAAGGGTGGCTGGAAGCGCCTGGCCAAATGGCTGGGCGGTTTCGTGCTGGTGCTTGTCTTGTGCTTCGCGCTCGGCGTCGCAATGATCCTGTACGGGCTCAACAGTGAGCGCGGAACGCGCTACGTGTGGCAGGCGGCGACGTCGCTGCTCGGCGGCCGGCTGAGCGGTACGCTCGACGGCGGCGCGATCGCGACCGGCCTGCGGCTGCGCCACGTGCACTGGAAAAGTCTCGACGGCAACGGAACGGATATTGCCGTGGATAGCGTTTCCGGCCGATGGGAACTGACGCGTGCGCCGTTGCGTTTCACCATCGATTATTTGCATGTCGGCACGGTCGATGCGCGCATTGCGCCGTCGCCGAAAGACACCAGCAAAACCGAGTTGCCGCAGGATCTGCGCTTGCCAATCCAGCTTGCCGTCAGCGACGTCACGCTCGACAAGCTGCGCCTCCATGAAGGCGCGACAACCACCGAATTTTCGCGGCTCGCGCTGGACGGACATAGCGATGGCCGTCATCACGAGGCGCGCATCCAGCGTCTCGATACGCCCTTCGGCGCGATCACGGCCGCATTGAAACTCGATGGCGCCGCGCGCCCGTTCCCGTTGACTGGCGATGCCGGTTATTCGGGCGAGGTCAGCGGCGAGGCCGTGCAGGTGGCTGCCCATCTGACGGGAACGCTTGAGAATCTGGCCGCCGATATCAACGCCAGCGGTTTGAAGCTCAAAGGCCAGGCGCATGTTGAGGCAGCGCCCTTCGGCGATGTGCCGCTCAAGCGCGCGCGGGTGACCATCGATCACGTCAATCCGCAGGCGTTCAACCCGAGCGCGCCGTTCGCGGATCTCGCGGTGCGGGCCGAACTTACGCCCGATCCGGCTACGCCGAACGCGCTTGTGGTGACCGGGCCCGTATCCATCGTGAACGCGAAGCCCGGTTCAGTCGACAAGCAACTGCTTCCCTTGATCGATGCCGAGGCGAACGTAAAGCTCGATGCATCGGCGCAAATTATCTCCGACCTGAACGTGCGGCTGTTGAAGGATGCCACCGTCACCGGCGGTGGATCGCTCAAGGGCGGGACAGGCCAGTTCGACCTGAAGGTCGCGAAACTTGATTTAAACGCGATCCAATCGACCATCCGGCCTACGCAGTTTGCTGGTCCGATCGGCATCCATCTCGCCGGTGATAAGCAGACCATCACGCTCGATCTCAACGACCCCAAAGCGGCGTTGCACGCACAGGGCAAGGTCACGCTCGACGCCAAGCAAACCGCGTTCGACGGCGTGAAACTGAGCGTAGGGAAAGGCCGTGTCGAGCTGAGCGGCGCGCTTCAAAAGGACGTGCATTCGAGCTACGGCCTGAAGGCGAAGCTCATCGATTTCAATCCGTTGCTGCTGACTGACGAACTGGTTGCGAAGCCTCCACCGAAGGGAGCCAAAGCAAAGCCGGTGGCGAAATCCCGGACCATCGAAGCGCGCGTGAACGGCACGCTTTCCGCCGCGGGCGTGCTCGCGCCTGCTTTGACGACCAAGGCGCAGTTCAAGCTCGGCGATAGCGTCTACGACAATCTCCCGCTCACCGGTGCAGGCACGATTCAGGTCGTGGGAACGCGCATCCTGCCGAGCACCGCGACACTTTCCATTGCGGGCAACAATGTGGATCTCAACGGCAGTTTCGGCGCCCCGGGCGATCGCTTGCGTTTTCGTATCGATGCACCGCAACTCGAGCGGCTGGGTTTCGGACTGGCAGGGCTCATCAAGGCCGACGGCGACGTCACCGGTTCGTTCGCGCATCCGAATCTGGCGGCTAACTATCAGGCCGACAGCGTGGTGTTCGGTGCAAACCGCGTTGGCCATGCAGAAGGGCGGGCGGAAGCCCGCGACGGTGCGAACGGCGCGCTGGTGTTCACGCTTCAGGCCCGCGATGTCAGCGCCGACGGCGTCGATCTCGCGAGCCTCGACGCGAATCTCAACGGTACGCGCGCCAACCATACGCTCAACGCGACCGCGCTCGGCAAGGTGCGCGGTAACGCGGTCAACCTGACGCTGGCCGCAAACGGCCGCCTGACCGATGCGCGCGACGGCGCGCATTGGGACGGTACCGTCACGCGCTTGTCGAACAAGGGCACGCCGAGCGTCAATCTCGACTCGCCGGTAACGGTGAGCTACGCGCCGAATCACGTGGTACTGGGCGCGACGCGCTTATCGGCGGAAGGCGCCGTGCTCGACTTGAAATCGTTCGCACTCGATGGCGGGCGCATCAGTTCAGCCGGCCAGTTGACGAACCTCTCGGTGGCGCGGCTGCTCGAAATCCGGCAGGAACTGGAGGGGGGGCCGCCGCCCGCCAAGACCGATCTGGTTTTCGATGGCGACTGGAATTTCGCGCTCGGCGCCACCGCGACGGGCTACGTGCAACTGAAGCGGCGCTCGGGCGATGTCTCCATCGACGCCGCCCGCGGCGTCGCGGCGCTCGGCATCACGGACATCACCGCCCGCGCGGACTTTACCGGCGGCAATCGGCTCAACGCGACGGTGCACGCGCAGGCAACCCGGATTGGCGTGATCGATGCCAATGTCCACACGAACCTGGTGGCGCGCGACGGCGTGCTCACGGTTGCCGACGAAGCGCCGCTGAGCGGAGCGATCGACGCGAACGTTCCGACGCTGCGCACGACCGGCGGGCTGTTCGGCCCGGCTTATCTGCTCGATGGCCGTCTTGGGTTGAAGCTGACCATCGCGGGGATCGTTGCGAAACCGACGTTGTCCGGCATGCTCACTGGTGATGCGCTGTCGGTCACGGTCATCGATCAAGGCGTGCAGCTGAAGGACGGCGTGATCCGGATTGCGTTGTCGGAGAATCTGGTCGATCTGCAGCAGGTCGAGTTTCACGGCGCAAGCGGCACGTTGCGCGCGACCGGCAAGGTGCGCCTGGATCAGCAGCAGCCGGACCTGACGGCCAGCATCATTGCTGACAAGCTCGAGCTGTTTGCGTCGCCTGACCGGCAGTTGCAGTTGTCGGGCAGTGCATCGGTGGCGAACGCGGGTCTGAAGGGCGGCATGGCAATCGATGGCAAGTTCACCGTCGATAAAGCGCTCTTCGATTTACCAGAGAAATCGGCGCCGTCGCTTGGCGACGACGTCGTGATCGAGCGTCCCGACGGTACGGTGAAGGGCGAGGACCAACACGTCGTGGAGACCGGCGAGAAACCCGCGGGCGCGTTTGCGCCGCGTGCGAATATCGATATCGATCTCGGACAGAAATTCCGCTTCCGTGGCGCGGGTGCGGACCTTGGTCTGGCCGGGACCATCACGGCAATGAGCGCGCCGAGCATGCCGCTGCGGGCAGTCGGCAACGTGCGCGTGACACCGGGTTCCACCTATACGGCGTTCGGGCGGAAGCTGGGTATCGAGAACGGCTTTTTCACGTTCAACGGACCGGTCACGAATCCCGGCATCAATATTCTGGCGATGCGGCGCAATCAGGAGATCGAGGCCGGCGTGCAGGTGACGGGAACCGTGCAGTCGCCTGTCGCCAAGCTGGTTTCCGAGCCGAACGTGCCGGATAACGAGAAGTTGTCGTGGCTGCTGTTCGGGCATGGCACGGATCAGGGCAACAACATCGGTCAGCAGAGCGCGATGACGAATGCGCTCGCCTTGCTGGGGAGTTCGCAGGGCAAGCGGATTGCTCAGACGTTCGGGCTCGATGAGTTTTCTATCGGGACGAGTGAGGTTGGGCTGACCGATCCGCAAGTCGTGATGTTGTCGAAGGCGATTAATGAACGGCTCGTGCTTGGCTATGAGCAGGGTCTGCAGTCGGCAAGCAACGCGATCAAGGCGACGCTGAGCCTGTCGCGGTTCTGGTCGATATCGGCGTACGGGGGCACGTTCCAGGGCATGGATCTGCTTTACACGCGGCGATTCGATTCGTGGTCGCGAAGGAACGGGCCGACGGACTCGAAGTAGGTTGCGGACCGCATGAACGTTAAAAGGCCGTTCCCAAGGTGAGTTGGGAACGGCCTTTTGTCTTCAGTCCGGGCGCGGCGATCAATCAGCAACCGCTCGCCCAATACTTTTACGCTACGTCTTACTTCACGCGCATGCCCGGCTTCGCGCCGCTGTGCGGTTCGAGAATGTACAAGCCCGGTTCGGCTTTCTCGTCGTCGGCGGAGGCGGCCAGCACCATGCCTTCCGACAGCCCGAACTTCATCTTGCGCGGCGCCAGGTTTGCGACCATCACAGTGAACTTTCCGATCAGGTCCTGCGGCTGATACGCCGACTTGATACCGGAGAACACGTTGCGGGTTTTTTCCTCGCCAACATCCAGTGTCAGTTGCAGCAGCTTGTCCGAGCCTTCGACCGCCGTGCAATTCACGATCTTTGCAATTCGCAGGTCGACCTTGGCGAAGTCATCGATGGAAATCACGCCTTCCGCTTCCGGCTCTTTCACCTTCGCGGCCTTCTTCGACGAGGACGTGGAAGCAGCCGCGGGCGCGGCAGCAACCGCTTGCCCCGGCGCGACCGATTCCCGGTTTGCGGCGATCAGCGCTTCAATCTGTTTCGGATCGACGCGCGTCATCAGGTGCTTGTAGGCGTTGATCGGCTGCGAAGAACGGAGCGGCGCCGAAACGTCCGCCCACACGAGCGGGGCGATGCCCAGGAACCCTTCCACCGATTCCGCCAGCACCGGCAGCACCGGCTTCAACGCCAGCGACAGCAAGCGGAATGCTTCCAGGCTCACGCTGCACGTCTCATGCAGCGCAGCGGAACTCGCTTCGTCCTTGGCCTGATCCCACGGCTTCGCGGTATCGACAAACGCGTTGACGGCATCGGCGAGATCCATGGTCGTGCGCAATGCCCGCCCGTATTCCCGTGCTTCGTACAGCGCCGAGATTTGCGGCACGGCGGCGCGCAATTGCAGCAGCAGCGGATGATCCATTGCGCTGTCCAGCACACGGCCTTCGAAACGCTTGATCAGGAAGCCTGCCGCCCGGCTCGCGATATTCACGTACTTGCCGACCAGATCGCTGTTCACGCGTGCCTGGAAATCTTCGAGATTCAGGTCGATGTCTTCCATCGTGTGGTTCAGCTTCGCGGCGAAGTAGTAGCGCAGCCACTCGGGGTTGATCCCGGTATCGATCACGCTTTTCGCCGTGATGAACGTGCCGCGCGACTTGGACATCTTTGTGCCGTCGACGGTGAGAAAACCGTGCGCGAACACGTTCGTCGGCGTGCGATGGCCGGAAAATTCCAGCATCGCAGGCCAGAACAACGTATGGAAGTACAGGATGTCCTTGCCGATAAAGTGGTACTGCTCCGTCTTCGATCCCGGCCGGATCCATTCCTCGAAATCAAGGCCGCGCGCATCCGCCAGATTTTTGAAGCTGGCGTAATAACCCACGGGCGCGTCAACCCAGACGTAGAAATACTTGCCTGGCGCACCGGGGATTTCGAAACCGAAATACGGCGAGTCGCGCGAGATGTCCCAGTCGGCGAGTTTGGCGTCGCCCTTGTCGCCGAGCCATTCGCGCATCTTGTTAGTGGCTTCGGGCTGGGCGAGTCCACTGACCCAGCCGCGCAGGAAATCTTCGCAACGCGGGTCCGAGAGGCGGAAGAAATAGTGCGTCGACGTTTTGCGCACAGGCGTCGCGCCCGATACCACCGAATACGGGTTGATCAGATCGAGCGGTTGATAAGTGGACCCGCAGACTTCGCAGTTATCGCCGTACTGGTCCTTCGCGCCGCATTTCGGGCACTCGCCCTTGATGAACCGGTCGGGCAGGAACATTTCCTTGACCGGATCGTAGGCTTGCTCAATATCGCGCGCTTCGATCAGCCCGGCCGCCTTCAGCGAGCCGTAGATGGATTCGCACAGCACGCGATTTTCTTCGGCGTCGGTGGAGTAGTAGTTGTCGAACGAGATGCTGAAGCTGTCGAAATCGCGTTTGTGTTCTTTCCCCACGCGCTCGATCAACTGCTTCGGCGTGATGCCTTCCTGCTCGGCGCGCAGCATGATGGGGGTGCCGTGGGTGTCGTCGGCGCCGACGTAGTAGACCTCGTGACCGTGCATTCGCAGCGAGCGCACCCAGATATCGGTCTGGATGTATTCGACCATATGGCCAATATGAATCTGACCGTTCGCGTACGGGAGCGCAGACGTGACGAGAATTCGGCGGTGGCCAGGCGTGGCGTGCGCCGCTGCGGAGACGGGTGTGGACGGGGTGGGTGCTGACATAAGGCGCTGGCCTGCAGTTGAAGAATTCAGTGATTGCGTGAAAAAGCGAATCACGATTCTAACAGCCAAGGGTCTCTCGTTCGCACACGGACCGGGGTGGGGACAGAGCGGCGGGAAGGGCGGCCGGAAGGGCGGTCGGAAGGGCGGTCGGGGTTGGCCGGGACTTTCCCCACCAAAATTCAGACGAAAAAAAACCGGGGCGATTAGCGGCCCCGGAGCAACAACGACAAGAGGAGAATGGCACGTGGCGGCAAAGCCAGCCACCTACCGTTAAGACAGACACGGACTGCTGGGGCAAAGTTTCAACTATTTTTCGTATTCGCCTTTTTCTCGCGAAACGAACTGAATCTTTGACCTCACAACCGCGTCATTCCCCCTGGTCAATCAAACGTCTTACTGAACCTGACCCGGCTGCGCGGTCGCGCGCAGGTAGATTTCCACGCGGCGATTCTGCGCACGGCCCGCTTCAGTGCTGTTGTCAGCAATAGGCTGGGTCTGGCCCATGCCTTGTGCCGACAGACGCTGACTTGCTACGCCGTGGCCAGCCAGATACGAAGCCACGCTTTGTGCGCGATTTTGCGACAGCGTCTGGTTGTAAGCCGGCTGGCCGGTGCTGTCCGTATGTCCAATCACTTGCGCGATCAACTCAGGATGCTGCGTGAGCGTTTGCGTGACCTGGTCGAGCACCGGTGCGAAACCAGGCTTGATAGCGTAGCTGTTGGTATCGAACGAAATTGCGTTCGGAATATTGACCTTCAGCGATCCGTCCGGCTGTTCCGTCACCTGCGTGCCCGTGCCCTTCGTTGCGCCGGTCAGCTTGCCCTTGATGGCCTGCCAGTTGTAGCCGGTGATGCCGCCCGCCGCCGCGCCTACGCCCGCGCCAATGGCCGCACCCTTGCCACCGCCGAAGATTGCGCCAAGCGCCGCGCCCGACGCCGCGCCAATGCCCGTGCCGACGGCGGCGTTATTGCCTTGCTGGGTTGCGCAGCCGGCGACAAGCGCGCCCGCGACGGCGATTACGGTCAAGCGGGTCATCATTTTCGAGTTCATTTGTTCATTCTCCAGAATACCAATTCAGACAAAGCCGGCACTGACAACCGGAAAGGACTCCCGTAGGGTCTTCCGGCGCGTCGTAGCGGCTGCCACTACAATACGGCCAAGGATTCAAGCGATTATAACGATGCGTCCCCGAATCATGGCAGCGTCGGATAGTGCATCGCACAGTGCTGCGACGCAACGTAATGCAACAATTCCTTTCAATTTCATACTTTGCGTGCGGAACATTCGATCCGCTAGAGCAAAAAGCGTTCCCTGGAGTTTCGATGAGTCTTGATCGCGCCCAGATCGATACCGCGCTCAGCGGTTTGATCGATCCGAATACCAGCCGCACTTTCGCGGACACGAAAAGCATCCGCAGCGTGGCCGTGGATGGGGCAAACGTCAGCGTGAACATCGTGCTGGGTTATCCGGCGAAAAGCCAGTTCGACACCCTCCGCGCGCTCGTGGCGAACGCCGTCGCCAGCGTGCCGGGCGTGGCCGGCGTACAGGTCACTGTGACCTCGCAGGTGGTCGCGCACGCGGTCCAGCGCGGCGTAAAGCTGCTGCCGAACGTGAAGAACATCATTGCGGTTGCGTCAGGCAAGGGCGGGGTCGGCAAGAGCACGACCGCCGTGAACCTGGCGCTTGCGCTGGCCGCCGAAGGCGCGTCGGTCGGCATGCTGGACGCGGATATCTACGGCCCGTCGCTGCCCATGATGCTTGGCATCACCGGCCGGCCGGAATCGCCCGACAACACGTCGATGAACCCCATGATCGGCCACGGCATCCAGGCCAACTCGATCGGGTTCCTGATCGAACAGGACAACCCCATGGTTTGGCGTGGCCCGATGGTGACGTCCGCGCTCGAACAATTGCTGCGCCAGACCAATTGGAAGGACCTCGATTACCTGGTCGTCGACATGCCGCCCGGCACCGGCGACATCCAGCTTACGCTCTCGCAGAAAGTGCCTGTCACGGGCGCGGTGATCGTCACCACGCCGCAGGACATCGCGTTGCTGGATGCCAAGAAGGGCCTGAAGATGTTCGAGAAAGTGGGCATCCCGATCCTCGGCATCGTGGAGAACATGAGCACGCATATCTGCTCGAATTGCGGCCACGAAGAACATATTTTCGGGGCGGGCGGGGGCGAGCGGATGTCGAAGGAATACGGCGTACCGGTGCTCGGTCACTTACCGCTCGATATCGCGATCCGCGAGAAAACCGATGCGGGCCAGCCGACGGTGATCTCGGAACCGGACAGCAAGATTGCCGAGGCTTACCGGTCGATCGCGCGCAAGGTGGCCATTTCGATTGCTGAACGCCAGCGCGACATGACGTCGATGTTCCCCAGCATCGTAGTGCAAAACACTTAGAGAGCGGCGGGGCACGGGCGATTTTAGCTGCGCGTGTCGCGGTATCATGTCGCCTTGATTGGCGCGGCCAGGCGAACACACGGGGTGGTCGCGGGTCGCCATGAGGATCGCATGAAACAAAGATTCGACGGGCCTGAATCGCGCAGGCTGCCTGCCGCGAGACACCCGGTCCCGGGCCTGATACTGAGTTTGAGCGCGGCTGCAAGCACGACTGTCACCGTGTTGGCCAGTGTCATGCTGCTCGGCGGCTGCGGCCTTCTGTTCCAGAACCACGAAAAACGTGCCGACGCCACGTTGCAGCCCACCGGCGGCAATACGGTGACCGGCACGGTCACGTTCATCGAACGCGCAGACGGCGTCCAGGTGTCTTACAACCTGTCGGGCATGCCGCCCAACAGCGAGCACGCGCTGCAGATCCATGAACGCGGCGACTGCATCATCCCGGCGTCGTCCGACGTCGGCCCCATATTCGCGCCCGCGTCCGAGCGCAGCGACTCCGGTTCCAAGGTGGAAGGCGACCTGGCCAGCATTCGCGCCGACGCGAACGGCACGGCGACGGGTTTCATTGTCGCGCCGGACGTGTCGCTCGACGGCGTGCGTTCGGTGTTGTCGCGGGCCATCGTGCTTCATCGCGACGCCGCCGACAGCTACGCCATCGTGCCGCACGGCGCGGGTCCCGCTCTCGCGTGCGGTGTGATCCGGCAGTGATCTTTCAATGAAATCAGGCTGTTGGGGCGCGCGACCCGGCCGGTTGGCATAGCCGCCTCGTGCAGCCGGCCGTGCAGCCGGCGCATCAAGTAAAATACCCGCTTCTCGTCCGGTCTGGCTGGCTTCGGCGTGCTTCTGCATTCATCCCGAGTCTCCGGCCACGCCCTGTTTCAAGCCCGGCGGCCCTCTCCAAGCCGCCTCTTTCGTTGGGTAGCGTTCCCTATGAGCATCAAGTCCGACAAGTGGATCCGGCGCATGGCCGAAGCGCACAACATGATCGAGCCGTTCGTGCGCGACCAGGTGCGAGTGTCTGAAGATGGCCGCAAGATCGTGAGCTATGGCACGTCCAGCTACGGTTATGACATCCGTGTGGCAGACGAATTCAAGATCTTCACCAACATCAATTCGACGATTGTCGACCCGAAGAATTTCGACGAGAAATCGTTCGTCGACTTCAAGGGCGACGTCTGCATCATCCCGCCGAACTCCTTCGCGCTTGCGCGCACGGTCGAATATTTCCGGATTCCGCGCTCGTGCCTGACGGTTTGTCTAGGCAAATCCACGTACGCGCGCTGCGGCATCATTGTGAACGTGACGCCGTTCGAGCCCGAATGGGAAGGGTATGTGACGCTCGAATTCTCGAATACGACACCTTTGCCTGCCAAAATCTACGCGAACGAAGGCGTGGCGCAGGTTCTCTTCTTTGAGAGCGATGAGATCTGCGAGACCTCTTACGCTGATCGTGGGGGCAAGTATCAAGGGCAAATCGGCGTAACGCTGCCGAAAACCTGACGTTTCTTGATTATTAGAAACGTCATTGCAACGCTTTTTGAAAGACCGCTGGAGTCGAGCACGCGCAACTCGGCCAGCGGTCGTTCCATTTGGAGATTCACCGCATGAAGTTCCGTTTTCCCGTCGTCATCATCGACGAAGATTTTCGCTCCGAGAACATTTCGGGTTCCGGCATCCGCGCGCTCGCCGAGGCGATCCAGGGTGAAGGCGTCGAGGTGCTCGGGCTGACGAGTTACGGCGATTTGACGTCGTTCGCGCAGCAATCGAGCCGCGCATCGTGTTTCATCCTGTCGATCGATGACGACGAATTGCTGCCGTATGTGGATAACGTCGTGGTGGCCGAAGGCGATACGCCTGAGTTGGCCTCCGCGATCGTCGCGTTGCGCGCGTTCGTTCAGGCAGTGCGACGACGCAATGCGGATATCCCGATTTTTCTGTACGGCGAAACGCGCACGTCGCGGCACCTGCCCAACGACATCCTGCGCGAGCTGCACGGTTTCATTCACATGTTCGAGGACACGCCGGAGTTCGTCGCGCGCCACATTATCCGCGAGGCGAAGGTCTACCTGGACGCGCTGGCGCCGCCGTTCTTCAAGGAACTCGTGCAATACGCGGAGGAGGGTTCGTACTCGTGGCATTGCCCGGGGCATTCGGGTGGCGTCGCGTTCCTCAAGAACCCGCTCGGGCAGATGTTCCACCAGTTCTTCGGCGAGAACATGTTGCGGGCGGACGTCTGCAATGCCGTCGATGAACTCGGCCAGTTGCTCGACCACACCGGGCCGATCGCGGCGTCCGAGCGTAATGCGGCGCGCATTTTCAGCGCGGACCATTTGTTCTTCGTGACCAACGGCACGTCGACGTCGAACAAGATCGTCTGGCACGCGACCGTTGCACCTGGCGATATCGTCCTGGTCGACCGTAATTGCCACAAGTCGATCCTGCACGCGATCACGATGACCGGGTCCATTCCCGTGTTCCTGACGCCGACGCGCAATCATTTCGGCCTGATCGGACCCATTCCGCGCGACGAGTTCAAGCCGGAAAATATCCGCAGGAAGATTGAAGCAAATCCGTTTGCGCGTGAGGCGCTCGCTAAGAATCCCCACGTGAAGCCGCGTATTCTGACGATCACGCAAAGCACGTATGACGGCATCATCTACAACGTCGAGATGATCAAGGACCTCCTTGGCGACATGCTCGACACGCTTCACTTCGACGAAGCCTGGTTGCCGCACGCCGAGTTCCACGAGTTTTACCAGGACATGCATGCCATTGGCGCGGGCCGTCCGCGTACGGGCGCGCTGGTGTTCGCCACGCACTCCACGCACAAGCTGCTGGCGGGGATTTCGCAAGCATCGCAGATCGTGGTTCAGGACTCCGAGAACAGCACGTTCGACAAGCATCGCTTCAACGAGGCGTACCTGATGCATACGTCGACCAGCCCGCAATACGCAATCATCGCGTCCTGCGATGTGGCCGCGGCCATGATGGAGCCGCCGGGTGGCGCGGCGCTTGTGGAGGAGTCGATCGCGGAAGCGCTCGATTTCCGCCGCGCGATGCGCAAGGTCGATGACGAATACGGCGACGAATGGTTCTTCAAGGTGTGGGGACCGGAAGCGCTGGTCGACGAGGGTATTGGCGATCGTGAAGAATGGGTGTTGAAGCCGAACGATCGCTGGCATGGTTTCGGGCCGCTCGCCGAGGGCTTCAACATGCTCGATCCGATCAAGGCGACCATCATCACGCCCGGACTGAATGTGGACGGCGAGTTCGGCGAGAGCGGAATTCCGGCTGCTATCGTGACGAAGTATCTGGCGGAGCACGGGATCATTGTGGAGAAGACCGGGCTGTATTCGTTCTTCATCATGTTCACCATCGGCATTACCAAAGGCCGCTGGAATTCGATGGTCACCGAGTTGCAGCAGTTCAAGGACGACTACGATAACAACCAGCCTTTGTGGCGTGTGCTGCCTGATTTCATCGCCCAGCATCCGTCGTACGAGCGCATGGGATTACGGGATCTTTGCGCGCAGATTCATAGCGTTTACCGGGCCAACAATATCGCCCGGCTGACTACCGAGATGTATCTCTCCAGCATGGAACCGGCCATGAAGCCGTCCGAAGCGTATGCGAAGCTGGTGCACCGCGAGATCGATCGCGTGCCTATCGATGAACTCGAAGGGCGCGTGACCAGCATTCTGTTGACGCCGTATCCGCCGGGTATTCCGTTGCTGATTCCGGGCGAGCGGTTCAACAAGACGATCGTCGATTATTTGCGTTTTGCACGTGAGTTCAACGAACGCTTCCCGGGTTTCCATACGGATATCCACGGGTTGGTCGGGGAGATGATCAATGGGCGTATCGAGTATTTCGTCGATTGCGTGCAGCTTGAGCGCTGATGTGACAGTGTGAGAATGGTGGAATCACAAAGGCCCGCGAATGCGGGCCTTTGTGGTTGATTGGTGCCCGGTTTGCGCTGGCTCTTAGCCTCTTAGCCTCCTCTTAGCCCCTTAGGCAACGATAAACCGGCGCTCTGTCACGCCCGGTTCCGGCAATGCCTTGGGTGGTCGCGTGAAGGCCGGGTCGGCGGCCATATCGTGGAGTGCGTTTTCCAGCGACTCGCATAGTGCCGTCAACGCCAGGTCGTTTTCTTCCAGGCCGAACGGATCTTCGATCTGCGCCGCGATCGCTTCCAGCGACATGAAGGCGTACGCAACCAGCAGCGCAAACAAAGGTGTGAGCAGACCCGCTCCGTCGACAAGACCGAACGGCAGCATCACGCAGAACAGATAGATGGTCCGGTGGATCATCACCGAATACGAGAACGGCAGTGGCGTCGATGCCAGCCGTTCACATCCACCGATCACCCCTGACAACTCGTTCAGATTTTGCTCGAATGCGAGCACGCCGTAACCATCGATTGCGCCGTCGCGAGCGCGCGTGCCCACCCATTCGCCGAGCCATCGCAGGATCAGGGACGAACGATATTGCGCTTGAACGACGCGCTGATAAAGCGTGGACGGAAGGCGCGTGGCGAGATCGGGAAGGGGATCGGTGCGGCGCATTTCGTGGCGCAGCGCGTGACCCAGTGCGCCGATTCCCGCGATGAATTCACGCGTGTCTTCGATTTTTACGTCGTGCGGCAGTGTCAGCGCCTGCCGCACGATCGAGCGGCCGTGGATCAACAACGAGCCCCACAGCTTCCGGCCTTCCCACCAGCGCTCATAACTCGCGCTATTGCGAAAGCCGAGGAACACGGCGAGCGCGATGCCGACCAGTGCGAACGGAGGCGTGCCAAGGCCAACCGGGTAATTTCGCACGTGGTCGTGCATCACGATCGCCGCGACTGACAGCACGAAGATCAGTGTGAGGCGCGGCAACAGCTGCGGCAGTACGGACCCGCGCCAGACGAACAGCATGCGGAACCAGTTGAGTTTGGGACGGATGATCATGGGCGTACCGGAAACAACGGAGTTAAATGCATGCCTCTGTGCAACTGCCGCACGAGACCGTAGCCAGATCGGCTACGATCGGTCTCGCGTGTGGCTTAGCCGGCCGCCTATTTACCCCAACGCTGCCCGAGCGGCCTTCGCCGCTGCCCGAACCTGCTCCGGTGCGGTTCCACCTGCGTGATTCCGGCTGGCAACCGAGCCTTCCAGCGTGAGATATTCGAACACATCCTCGCCGATCAAACGCGCCACGTTCGGCAATTCCGCGCGCATTTCATCAAGTGTCAGATCGGCCAGATCGCAGCCACGGTCCACGCAGATCCGCACGGCCAGCGCCACCGCTTCGTGTGCATCTCGGAACGGCAGGCCACGTTTCACCAGATAGTCGGCGAGATCGGTTGCAGTCGAGAAACCCTGCAGCGCGGCGGCGCGCATAGCTTCCGGCTTGACCGTGATGCCCGCTGCCATTTCGGCGAAGATACGCAAGGTATCGGAGACGGTATCGACCGTATCGAACAGCGGCTCCTTGTCTTCCTGATTGTCCTTGTTGTATGCGAGCGGCTGGCCCTTCATCAGCGTCAGCAAAGCAATCAGATGCCCGTTCACGCGCCCTGTCTTGCCACGCGCCAGCTCGGGCACGTCCGGGTTTTTCTTCTGCGGCATGATCGACGAGCCAGTGCAGAAACGGTCAGCCAGGTCGATAAACCCAACGCGCGGACTCATCCACAGCACGAGTTCTTCAGAGAAGCGCGACACGTGCGTCATGATCAGCGCAGCGGCCGCCGTGAATTCGATGGCGAAATCGCGATCCGACACAGCGTCGAGCGAGTTCGCGCAGATGTCGTCGAAGCCGAGCGTCTTCGCAACAGCGTGACGATCGATCGGATAACTCGTGCCGGCGAGCGCGGCAGCGCCGAGCGGCAGGCGGTTCACGCGCTTGCGGCAATCGAGCAAACGCTCGCTGTCGCGGCTGAACATTTCGACGTAAGCCAGCAAGTGATGGCCGAACGTCACCGGTTGCGCGACTTGCAGATGCGTGAAGCCGGGCATGATCGTTTCGGCGTTTTGCTCGGCAATATCAATCAAAGCACGGCGCAGCTCGACCAGCAATTCACCAATCCGGTCGATTTCGCCACGCAGCCACAAGCGGATGTCGGTGGCGACCTGGTCGTTGCGCGAGCGGCCGGTGTGCAGGCGTTTGCCGGCATCGCCGATAAGCGCCGTCAGACGCGCTTCAATATTCAGGTGGACGTCTTCCAGATCGAGTTTCCACTCGAACTCACCGCGTTCGATTTCGCCGCGGATCTGCGTCATGCCTTGCTGGATGGCCTGGAAATCCGCATCGGCGATGATCTTCTGCGCGGCCAGCATGGCGGCGTGCGCCAGCGATCCCTCAATATCGACGAACGCGAGGCGCTTGTCGAAGAACACCGATGACGTGTAGCGCTTGACCAGATCGGACATTGGTTCGTTGAAGCGAGCCGACCAGGCTTCGCCTTTTTTGTGCAGTTGGGACGTCATAGTGATGTTCGTAAGAGGGCGGAAAGTCGATGGCAGGCGGCCGGGCGTAGCGCGATCCGGATAGAAACCCGCGGAACTGGCGATTTTACAGGCAATGAGAACGAGCAACCATCGAACGAGGGAAGCGGGCGTTCTCCGGCACAATCCTGCCGACCGGCGTCACACGCAATGGCAAGGCACAAAAGAAAAGGGCGCCTCGCGACGCCCTTTCTACCCGGGACCAAACTGCGGTCGTCAAGCCGCTGGAATCACCTTACCCGTATAGACGACCGGGCCGGTCGGCCCATTCGGATTCGGCGAGCCGCCGACAGGCTCCACGGACACAGCCAATATCGGATACGCATTTACGGAAGCCGCCTTGAACCGCGCGGTTCCCCCGACTGGCAGCACGCCGAGCGAAACCGGGTGCCCCTGCTTGGGCAGACCCCACAACTGCATGGATTTGTCGGAGGGATCCGACGAGCCGCTCAAACGTCGCACGGTAACTTCGGAAGTCCGGTCGTCCCACGTCACCAGCATTCTCGCGTTCGATTTGTCATCAGCAAGTGTTGCCACATACCCAATCCGCGGTTCCTGCGCGACTTGCGGCGCGGGCACGGGGGCAGGCACGGGCGCGACGGTAGACAACTCGCGAATGGAAACAACGAGCGCGATAGCCGCAATGGCGGTGGCGGCGATCGACCAGCCGCGCCAGAACGACAGGTTCTCGAACCAGTTGGGCTTTGGCCGGGCAACAGGACGAGCCGGAGCAGCAACCGGCGCAACCGGCCGGGCGGCTGCCGCATCGCGCCGGGCGTTGACCAGATTCAAACGCCGCTCGATAGACGGCCAGATCTCCGGCGGCGGCGTGACCGGGGCCCCAAGCTCGGTCATTGCCGTCAACCGCAAACGCCAGGTTTCGACGGCCAGGCGAATCGCCGGATCGTGCTGCGAAATAGTTTCAAACCGCCTGCGTGAACCCCCGCGCAGCACGCCGAGTGTGTACTCGGCAGCCAGCTGGTCCACCAGGCCCGCGTATCGATGCAGATCCATCACAGACCTCCCAGGCACGTTTTAAGTTTTTCGAGGCCGCGCCGAATCCACGACTTCACTGTGCCAAGTGGGACTTTCAAGACATCGGCCACTTCGCTGTGGCTCTGATCGCGCAGATAGGCCAGCGCCACGGCCTGTCGCTGGTTGGCTTCGAGCCGACCCATGCAGATGGCGAGTTGCCGTGCTTCCTGGCTCATCAACATCTGCTCGGAGGGATCTGCCTCATTTGCCGGCAAGGTATCGTCCAAAGCATCGCTCCATTCTGTTTCGGCGCTTGCCCCGTTGGCCTTTTGCCGCCGCAAATAATCGAGGGCCCGGTTGCGGACAATAGCCGCCATCCAGGTCATCGGCGCGGACAGGCCGGCTTTGTAGTCACCCGCGTATCGCCAGATATTGACGAACGCGTCCTGCAAAACTTCTTCGGCCCACTCACGCTTCACCAATATACGAAGCGCGAGGCCAAACAGTTTCGAGGAAGTTAAATCGTAGAGCGCGCGCAACGCGGCGGCGTCTTCGCTGGCAACACGATCGAGCAATTGCACGAGGGTGTCGGGGGTCGGGTCGTGGGGGAGTGTTGTTGTCATAGGACCGGTCGGGTGGGCGGCGCGATTGATCTTACCGAAATAATCAGATTAAACCGCACTGGTTTTTTTGCATCCGGATGCATCCGTTTCGCTTTCGCCTACGTAAAAACTGAAACGAGCCTCGCGGCGCGCGAAATAATCAGCGCTGCGCGCACAGCTCACCATGTGTCCCCGTTCTCCTCCGGCCCTGCCGGGGAGATGCGGCTTTGCCCGACCGCATAGGCCGGGCATTTTTTTCGGCTATCGGTTCTGGAACTTGCCGACAGCTTGGATTCGTACGCCTTACGCCGTATGACGGGACGGCGCACGGCGGGATTTTCCGCCCTTTGCATCTTATAAAGGAGCGCCCGGATCGGCTCTCTGCCTTGGTCCCGGGCGCTTCACGCCACATCGGCGCCCACCAGCATCACCAGTTTCAAATCCTCCCGATGCGCCGGCTTGAACGTAATCTGGTCGAAGACCAGGCGCCCGCGGGTCGGATGATTGAACTCCCGGGTACCGCCTTCCCGCTCGCCCACGTCCTGCGATGCCCAAAAGCGCGCGAAAGCATCGCTGGCGGCACTGAGCGAATCGATCAGCGCTCGCGTGGGGGCATCGTTCAGATGGCGGATCGAATCCGCCCGGAACTCTGCTACCAGCCTTCGCGCGCGCGTTTCCCAATCCACGATCAAGCTCTGAGCTCCGGGCGCTGTAAATGTGAATCTGAGCAGATTACGGTCCTGAACGCCGTCCAGCCAGCCGACGAACAACTCCGCCGCTCGTGCGTTCCAGCGCAACGCGTTCCACTGGCGGTCGAGGACGTAGGCGGGGGCATCGATCAGTTCCACCGATTTCAGCAGCGCTGCCGGCGCGTCCTGCGCCGCCGGATCGGGTTCGGCGGGGTCCCGCTGGGCGGCCAGTTCAAACAGATAAGCGCGTTCGGCCCGTGATAACTGCAACGCCACGGCGATGCGCGCAAGCGCGTCGGCGGACGCGGACACGGGCCGTCCTTGTTCGATCCACGTGTACCAGGTCGGACTGACGCCACACAGCTGGGCGACTTCTTCCCGTCGCAAGCCGGGTGTACGGCGGCGCGGGCCGGGCGGCATGCCGACGGCCATGGGCGACAGCCGCTCCCGATGCGCGCGGATGAAGTCGCCAAGCGCTCGCGCCGGCGTGGCATCGAGCGGGGGCGCGGCGTCGGTTTTGCCGGCGGCGGGGGCGGTTGGAGCGGCGGGTGCTAAGGGCATGAGGCTCAATATGCGCTTTGGAAAATCCGACAGCGGTTCAGGTAGTTTAGATACCAGAATAACCGCGCAACTTGTACCGGTACAAGAGGGCGCCATTGTAGCGTTGCGGCTGGCAAGAAAATACTGACGAAAACCTTTAGCGATTGATGAGATAACACGATCAGGCCGTCGATGCATTCGGTCAGCGGCTGCCGTGTATCTCGCTAGCGCCGTGTACGCGACGGGCACGGACGACTGAACTCTATGCGTTGAGCGTCGGCGCGAGATAACGGGAAAGCCGACTTTATGTTGACAGGCGTGCCGAAAATCACCTCTTATTCACGCGGTCTGCGGACACGGAAAGCGAGCCCCGCAGGTTGCTTAGTTTCGCGCAGGCTCAACGTCATATGAAGCGTCCCGAAAATGAGGTGGACGAGGAATGTCTGATTACCCTGGCTTGCGCCGGAAATGCGAGGTGCCGCCACCAGGTTTATGCAGTCTGCCAATCGCAAGCCGTAACCCCGCCTCGTAGGGCGTAAATGAGTGACTTAATGGCTACGAAAATCATCCGACTGCCGGTAATACTCGGTAAAACATTCACAATTCAGACTGCAATAAGACTTTTCTCATTTCAACCTGCCATTCTTTACTATATTCTTTCTGAAATATTTAAATGACTTTCGCCGTTATGCAATCGCATTGAGTAGTGCTAACAAGAGATGAAAAATAATGATGATCGATCGAGTGAGGGAAGGCGAAAGACACGAAACAGGCCTGAAGAATCTGACCAAATGCTCGTTACATTTTGTGTCGACGCAGAGTGCGGTGCAAATGAAGGCAATAGTCGGCATCCTTTTAGTTTCATTCATGAGTACTGCTTATGCTTCTAGCTTGTCTAACCTTGCAAGTGAGGCACTCCTGTCTGATGCCATTTTTCAGAGTGCAGAAGCCTCTTGGCGAGCGGGTATCGAAAAAGCGCCTCAGGGACGAGCTGGACTCCTGCCGCAAATTGGCGTTCAGCAAGTGATATATCGCAATGGCATGCGCATCCCGGGACAAACCGCACCAGGCTATTCAACTGTCGGTTTCACCCTCACGCTGAACCAGTCTCTCTTCAATTGGGCCGCTTGGGAGGCCTATCAGCAGGGCCAGCTCCTCGCAATAGATGCCGATCTGGCGTTGGCGCAAGCCAAGCAGGACGTACTTCTACGCGTGTCGCAGGCCTATTTCGCCGCATTGAACGCGCAGGACGATCTCGCGCTCGCGATTAATCACCGCAAAGCCGTCGCGGAACAATTGGTGCTCGCACAGCGCCGCTTCGCGTTAGGTGATGCGACGATCGTGGACACGAACGAAGCGCAGGCTGGTTTCGATACTGCTGAGGCAGATGAGATCGCTGCGCAAACTCGGCGGGACATGAGCTACACAACCCTTCAGAAGATTGTCGGTCACCGAGTCAGAAGCGTTAATGGGTGGCGCAATGAAATCAGCCTGCCTCCTGTCGAACCGTCAGACGTAGAGCAGTGGGCAAGCGCGGCGGCCACTTCAAATTACGACGTGCGCAGAAAGATGATCGCAACGCAACTCGCGGGTCGCGAGCGCAACAAGGCGCGCGCAGGCGATTACCCAACGGTCGCGCTCGTCGGCAACGTCAACAACGGTAACGCAGCGTTCATCAATGGTCAGACGAACTTCTACACCGGTGCGAACCGCGGTACCGCCGGTGCAATCGGCATTCAGATTTCGATACCGCTGACTGACGGTTTCACGACCCGAAGCAAGATTCGCGAAGCGCTCGCGCTGGAAGACAAGGCTCGCGATGATCTGGACGAGGCGCAACGCAGCGCCGGACTCGCGGCGCACGACGCTTATCTCGGGGTAACGCGAGGATTGGTGCAGACAGGCGCGCTTGCTACGGCAGTGCGGTCCGCTAACGTCGCGCTGCGGTCCAATCAGACCGGCTACCGCGTCGGTATTCGAGTGAACGCGGATGTGCTTGATGCAGAAGACAAGCTGTACAGAGCGCAGCGCGAGTTGGCGCGCGCCCGTGCGGAAACACTTGTGCAGGGCCTGAAGCTGAAAGCGAGCACCGCTGATCTCAGTGAGAACGATCTGCTCGCACTTGATGCGTTGCTGAGCGAGAGCGCTGTCTCGGCGCTTCCACGTTCCAATACACAGGCGGGACGCTAATGTACCGGCTCATCAAACGTCACCTGCTTATCGCGGCCGTGTTCGGCATTGCCTCGAATTTGCTTGTGCTCGCACCTACCATCTATTTGCTTCAGGTCTATGACCGCGTGCTGCCAAGCCAAAGCATCGAAACCTTGCTAATGCTGATGGCCTTCATGGTGATCGCACTCGGCATGAATTTCGGAGTTGACATTGCACGCAGCCGGATTTTGTCCGATCTGGGCTTGCAGATTGGCAATCGTCTCGACCGTTTGACGCTGGAGGCGCAGATTTCAGCGCATGCACGTCGCCTGCCGCAAAGGCAAATCGCAGGCCCGGGCGACGTCAATACATTGCGAGCATTTTTGGCCGGCACAGGTGTCATCGCCTTCTTCGACACACCTTGGTTGCTGGTTTATCTCATCGTTATCGGCCTCTTTCACTGGACATTGGCCCTGATTGCAGCGGTTAGTGCGCTTGTGTTGGTTTGCGTAGCATTGGCTAACGACCGGCTCACGCGGAAAGCCATCCAGTCATACCTAACGCGGCAACGCGAAGGGGATGTGTTCTATCAACAGATCATGCGGAACGCTGAAGTCATGACTGTGCTTGGGATGGTAGGAAACCTTGTCAGCGCTTGGGATTTGCGCAAGCGCGAGTACATCGCCGCGCAGCGCGACGTTTCCGACAGCAGCGCGTTCTATCGCGATATGACCAAGACGCTGCGACAGGCGATCCAGGTCATCATAATGGCCGCCGGAGCGGGCCTCGTGATAGCTGGTCATGCCACACCCGGGGTAATGTTGGCTACGACCATCCTGTTAGGCAAAGCCCTCGCACCCATTGAACAGTTGATCGGTAACTGGAAGCAAGCGGGCGAACTTCGCGAGGCTTGGCCACGACTGAATGCGTTGCTAGCCGTTCAGGCCGACGCTGATCCGGTGGAACTGCCGCAGCCAACAGGAGAAATTCGCGTCGAACACATCGCTTTTAGTGTGCCTGCGCGTACGCCAGGAATGGGACGGCTGTTGCTGCGCGGCATTGACTTCAAGCTCGCCGCTGGGCAGACGCTGATCATCACTGGTCCTAGCGCGTCAGGAAAGTCCACGCTACTACGTGTCATCTCCGGGCTTTGGAGTCCGCAAGGCGGCACCGTGCGGCTCGACGGCGCCGACATAGCGCAGTGGCCCAGGCCGTCGCTCGGGCGGTATCTCGGCTATGTGCCGCAGGACGTTGAACTATTCGCGGGCAGCGTCGCGGAAAACATTGCGCGTACCGCGAAGCCGTTGCCGCTCGACTCCGCAGCTATCGTTCGCGCCGCACAGCGTGCGGGCGTTCACGAGATGGTCCTGGGTTTGCCCCAGGGTTACGAAACGTTGATTGGAGATTCTGGCGAACTCTTGTCCGGTGGGCAACGCCAGCGCATTGCCCTTGCACGCGCTTTATATGGTGAGCCCGCTCTGCTGTTGTTGGACGAGCCGAACGCCAGTCTCGATACCGAAGGGGAAGCTGCGCTTGACCGGGTGATGCGGCAGTTGAAAGCCGATGGCGTGACCATAATTGCGGTCACTCACCGGCCATCACTGATAGCGCTTGCCGATCGAATCCTGCGCTTGAGGGACGGGCAAGTGGAGCAGTTTGGGCCGCCCCCGGATTTGCCTCAGACGGGAGGCGACCGGCTTGCTGGGGACATGCGTCCCGCTGAAGTAAACGAAATCGCTGACGTCGATATAACGATGCTTCACGCCACTCGTTCTTCGCTGAAGCCGATTCTGCAGCATGTGATTGAACCGCTGATCGGAGGCAACCGATGAGATGGTTTAATTTACGACGTTTAGCTGAAACCGCGCGTGGTTTATTGGAAGTCTCGCAGGTATCGGATGCAAACACGTTGCCGCTTCCCCGTCGGCTGATTGCGGTGAGTGCTGTGGGCGTTGCGATAGGGTTGGCCCTGATGTGGGGCTGGGCGTCGCTTGCTCCGCTGTCCGGTGCGGTCGTTGCCGAAGGCGTTGTGCGAACGGAAGGCGAGCGTAAGACGGTGCAGCATCAGGAGGGCGGCATTGTAAAAAGTATTTTGGTCCGCGATGGCGATCACGTGAAAGCTGGCCAAGTGCTGATCGTGATGGATAACGTTAGCCCAGCAGCCGAACTGTCCGCATTGCAGGCGCAGTATGACGCGGAGCAGGCGAAGATCGCGCGGTTGTTGGCCGAGCGTGAACTAAAGGACACAGTAACGTTTCCCGTCGCCCTTGCTAGTCAGCGTAATGATCCTCGCGTGGTCGAAACCCTAGCGCGCGAATCGGCTCTCTTTACGGCACGTCGTCGCTCGTTCGTTGAGCAGAGCTCAATGTTACGCACCGAAATCGCCCAGACGCGTCAGGAAATAGCGATTAACGCGCAGATGGTTCAGACAATGAGCCATAGCCACGAGATGGCAGGTCAGCAGAGGCGGACCAATGAAGCGTTGCAACTAGAAGGGTTCGTGGCTGAAACGAAAGTACTCGATCTGCGGCGTACCGAGGCCGATGCACTGTCACGCGTTCAGTCCGGCAATGCCGATCTCAGTCGCGCGAAACAGCGGCAGACCGATCTTGAGCTGAGAATCAACGGCCTGCGTAACGATTATGTGAAGACTGCTGACGACGAACTCAAAGACGCCACCACTCGTGCGGTCCAGATGAGCGAGAGGCTTCGCCCGGCTCACGATCTCTCGGCTCGTACCCGAGTAATGGCGCCGGTTGCCGGGGTGATTGTCGGGCTGAAGGTCCATACGATTGGGGCTGTGGTCGGTCCGCGAGAACCGATTGTTGATGTTGTGCCTGAAGGCGCGCCACTTAATGTGGAGGCGAATATCAGGCCGGACGACGTTCGGCAAATTGGGCCAGGAAGCCACGCCGATGTCCGCTTGACTGCCTATAACTCACGTACCACGCCCATGCTTGACGGCACGGTGACCTATATCTCGGCGGACGTTCTAAGCGACAGAGACAGGCAAACCCGTTTCTATGTTGTGCGCGTGGAGGTGCCGGCGCAGGCGGTGGAGAAAGCCAACCGCCTCGCTAAAGAACCAATCGCGCTCGGGCCGGGGCTACGCACAGAGGTGTATATCCGCAAGCGCGCGCGCTCGGCTTTTGACTATTTACTTGAGCCAGTCAAAGACGGGATTCGCAAGTCGATGCGGGATTGAGGCGGTTGTTCGATTTAAATACGAGCGGTTTTTTCCTAGTACTTCCGTCGAGTTGGAGCTGTGATGAACAAAAGAATATCGAGAGACTTGCTTCTTACCTATGTGGCATTAACAGGGCTCGTATCAGCCCAAATGTGTTTGGCTGATGACATACCGCGCCCTGAATTGGGATGTCGTTTGCTAGATGCTGACGGAACTCCGATAGATAGGGCTGATTTTTCCTTTCAGCAGCGAATCGCGGTCGGCCGGTGCATGAATACGGCAGAGCGGGATAAGGAGGTGGAAACGAAGCAGATGAAAAGCCAGCGGCAAAACATTGAAAACGCCAAGATCATGCGCAGATCGGAGAACCAACTTGCGATATCGGGTTTCCGGTCGCCTTGGCGGCCGTCTGGGTCGCCGCACACCGTGCCGGGAATTCCATGAGGCTATTTGGTAAGTAAGACACGAAGTACCGTGAAATTTTCTTAAGGAGAGGCACTGATGAAACCTGTTGAAAAAACTGTCGTCCCTAACGTTGCATTGGTTAGTAATTTGGATTATGCGAAGCCGCTGGATCGGTTGGAAGATCCTGTCGCAATTACAAGTCAGTTGAATTATCTGAAACCCGAAAATCCGCCGGAAGAGTCGGGTGTTTTTCGGTCGGATGGAGTAGTCTTCCAAAACATAGGGGGACCGAAAGACTTTACAGGAGTCGCTCTGTCGGGTGGCGCGCCGCTTATGAAATGAAAAAGATTAGCCTTTTATTAGCCGTCTCAGGCATGGCAATGCTCTCAGCGTGCGCACCTTTAAAACTAGATCAATTGCCGCCGCGAACGCCCACTGATTTCCTGCTGGATATCAAGGCGGTTGCTGACGAAAATGATTTTATTAACCTTGACGTCGTCGGTAAGAGATTGAGGATTGATCTTGTCTCCGGACCGGAAGAGTCAGTTTACGCCAGCGACGGCACAACCCTTCTCGGCTATGGAATAGACGTCGAACAGAAAGGAATGGCATCAGAGTATACGTCTGCCGACTTTCATTATCGAATATTTCGCCCGAAGGATCGTAGCTTCGACAGGGCTTTAGTTTCTCTATCGGTAAATACGGATGTGGTTTGTATGACCGAAGGTGATCTAAGGGATGTGTTTAAAAAACTAAATAAAAATATCAGTCCGCACGTATTGTTACCCTCATATTCTTACGATGGGCAAGGAAAAAGCGATTGGACGTATTTTAAATTTGACAGTAATGGATGTCTTTCACGGCTTGGTTTTTTTAAAAATAACGGAAGGAAGTAAGAGTCAATGGCTATTATCACCGGTAAAGAAAGAATGTTCGTCAACGTCAAGTTGACCGTGCTCGAATTGGAAGCGATTAATCGGAGTCCGACGCTTGTCGAGCAGTTATTAAAATATGACGCAGATGTGAACTATGGGAGCGTCAAGGAAATGAGAGTTAGTTCCAACGGGACAGGAATAAGCTGGGACACAAAAGAGGGCATCATAGAGTTGGGACGGTACGGCAATACAACGTACGACCAACTCGACCCACGCATTTTCGTGGGCGTGTTAGCTCACGAAATCGGGCATTACATCAACGATGCGCTTGACAAGGCGATGGACGCAAAATTTGCCGCCAAGATGCGAGACGATTTCGATGTGGCGGCAATGATCGGTGTGACCAAGGAGGCTGAGGCCGCCTACAACAACTGGCTGGTAGCGCGGGAAATTGTCCAGAGCGGCGGACAGCAAATTACTGTGTTGGGCGATCGTCCAGACTATGTCAGCACGCCGGGATATGACATCAATGGCATGCTGACTAAAATGTACGACGCAAATACCGGTAAGGTATCTGCGGCTGTTCTGAAGCAAGCGATGATTGAGGCCGCTGGCAGCTATGTGGCGCAGGCGAATCCGGGAGGCACCCCCGGAATGACCTATTACCAGTATTACGGTTCGGCATACGGCGCGACGCAAAAACATCTCGCTCAAGCACCTATCACCGACTTGAAGTATTCGTTTGACTTGGCTTCGGGGCTTTTAAAGACCATCACTTTCACGTTTTCGACTGGCCAGCAGCAGACTAGTCAATATGACGGGAACGTGCTGAGTACTGCCGCCCTTTACGGTACGAACGGCCAGATGACCGAATACGTGAAGTTCAATGCCAGCGGTTTCAAGACGCTGGATAGCTTCTATGTGAATGGCAGGGAGACGCAGCAATACAACTTCAACCTCGACAAGAGCTACACGAAATACGACTTCAACATCGACGGATCACAATCCGCGTCCCTGTATGGAGCGAACGGTCAAATGACCGAATACGTGAAGTTCAATGCCAGCGGTTTCAAGACGCTGGATAGCTTCTAT
>NZ_MTHB01000278.1 GCF_002220365.1 Caballeronia sordidicola
GCATCGGTATCGGCATCGGTATCGGCATCGGTATCGGTATCGGTATCGGCCAGTGAAATATTGAGCAAGGAGGAGATGCGTGCAGCCGTCGCACGACGGGTCGCGTCCGGCGGATCCGAACACAAGGCATCGCCCGATATCAGACGGACTACGAATCAATCCAGGGAGAAGCAGGTTGCGGCGCAACGGATTGCGAGCGACCTACTCGAACGCCTGACTACGCTGATCGATCTTGGCCTGGGGTATCTGGCGCTGGACCGGGGCACGCCGACTCTATCGTCGGGCGAGTTGCAGCGGCTGCGGTTGGCGACGCAGCTCGCATCCCAGTTGTTCGGGGTGATTTATGTTCTCGATGAACCTTCCGCCGGTCTTCACCCGGCCGATGGTGAAGCGTTGTTCAGCGCGTTACAGCGATTGAAGGCCGCGGGCAACTCGCTGTTCGTGGTCGAGCATGATCTGGAGATGATGCGCCGGGCCGACTGGCTGGTGGATGTGGGTCCGGCCGCGGGCACGGCGGGCGGACAGGTTGTATATAGCGGGCCGCCGGCCGGATTGGCGGACATCGAGGAATCGCAAACGCGGCTGCATCTGTTTGGCGATTACCGGCCGGCTCCGCGTTCGAAGCGCACGCCGGCAGACTGGCTGCGGCTTGAGAACGTCACACGTAACAACTTGCACGACCTGGGGGTTGCTTTCCCGCTCGGCTGTTTCACGACCGTCACAGGCATCTCGGGTTCGGGAAAATCCAGCCTGGTCAGCCAGGCGTTGCCGGAGTTGGTCGCAGAATGGCTTGGCCGGCCAATCGCGGCGGAAACAGATGAAGAGCGTGATCCGCTGCTGGATGGCGAGGACATTCCAACCGGTGGCGAAATCACGGCCGGCATGGAGCGAATCCGGCGACTGGTGCGAGTCGATCAGAAGCCGATCGGACGCACGCCGCGCTCGAATCTCGCGACCTACACCGGCCTTTTCGATCATGTGCGCAAGTTGTTCGCCGAGACGCCCACGGCGCGTCGTCGCCGCTATGACGCGGGCCGGTTCTCGTTCAATGTTGCGAAGGGTCGATGTCCGACGTGCGAGGGTGAGGGATTCGTGAGTGTCGAATTGCTCTTCATGCCGAGCGTGTATGCGCCGTGTTCGACATGCGGAGGAACGCGCTACAACCCGGAGACGCTGGAGATCGAATGGAGGGGAAAGAATATTTCGGACGTGCTGCAGATGACCGTGGACAGCGCGTGTGCGTTCTTTGCCGACGAGCCGCAGATCATGCGCGCGCTGACGGTGCTCAAGGACATTGGACTGGGTTATTTGCGCCTGGGCCAACCCGCCACTGAACTGTCCGGCGGTGAGGCGCAGCGCATCAAGCTCGCGACCGAACTTCAGCGAGCGCAGCGGGGCGAGACTCTTTACATCCTGGATGAGCCCACGACCGGGTTGCATTCCACGGACAGCGACCGCTTGTTGATTCAATTGCAGGGTCTGGTCGATGCGGGTAACACGGTGATTGTGGTTGAGCACGACATGCGGGTAGCGGCCCAAAGCGACTGGGTCATCGACATGGGACCCGGCGCGGGCGAGGAAGGAGGAAAGCTGGTGGTCAGCGGCACACCGGAAGACGTGGTGAGGCGGGGGAAAACGAGCAGCTTTACGTCGAAGTATCTAAAGGCCTGCTTGTCCTGAGGTTGCATCCGGGCGAAGCCGTGAGAAAAAACAGCCGGTGACTCGCTAAGGAATCACCGGCTGCCGCACACCAAAACCGGAACGCTTAGTCCATGGTCTCGAGCGTCGGATAGTCCGTGTACCCTTCAGTACCACGTGAATAGAACGTTTCGGGGACGGGCGCATTCAACGCGGCATCGCTTTCAAAACGTTTCACCAGATCCGGGTTGGCAATAAACAACTGCCCCCACGCGACGGCGTCCGCGTCACCCCGGTCGAGCGCTGCTTGAGCGCTTTCCTTGCTGAACTTCTCGTTAGCGATATAGACGCCGCCAAATGCGCGTTTCAACTGCGGTCCAATGGAGTCAACGCCCACGCGTTCACGTGCTGCGATGAAAGCGATCTTGCGCTTACCCAACTCACGTGCAACGTAACCGAAGGTAGCGGCGCGATCGCTGTCGCCCATGGTGTGCGCATCGGCACGCGGTGCGAGGTGCATGCCAACCCGGTCAGCTCCCCAGACTTCAATACACGCGTCGACCACTTCGAGCATCAGGCGTGCGCGATTTTCAATCGGGCCACCGTAGATGTCCGTACGTTTGTTCGTGCTGTCCTGCAGGAATTGATCGAGCAAATAGCCGTTTGCGCCGTGTACTTCGACGCCGTCAAAACCGGCGAGCTTCGCGTTTTCGGCACCTTTGCGGAATGCTGCAACCACCCCTTGGATTTCGTCGAGTTCGAGCGCGCGCGGCGTCACAAATTCACGCTGCGGCTTCACAAGGCTTACATGCCCTTGGGCCGCAATTGCGCTCGGCGCCACCGGCAGGTCACCGTTGAGGAAGATCGGGTCCGAGATCCGGCCGACGTGCCACAGTTGCAGCAGGATCGTGCCGCCTGCGTCGTGGACTGCCTTCGTCACAAGCTTCCAGCCTTCGACCTGCTCGTCCGACCAGATCCCCGGCGTTTCAGCGTAACCGACGCCTTGGGGCGTGACCGAGGTCGCTTCGCTCAGGATCATGCCGGCCGCAGCGCGATCGGCATAATACTGCGCCATTAACGCGTTGGGCACACGCTCAACACCCGCGCGCTGACGCGTGAGCGGCGCCATGATGATGCGGTTGCGAAGGTTAAAGGCACCCGCTCTGAGTGGATCGAAAAGATTTGGCATTTTGAAAGTATTCCTAAATAGGGTGCAATGAGATCCGGCAACGAGAACACATGGACCAGGCTGAACGCGTCAAAGACCGTTACGAAGCTGATCGAGAAACGCCTGGATAACCGCTTCGTCGCGCTTGAAAAATATCCACTGCCCAACCCGCTTTGAGCTCACCAGGCCCGCTTTGTGAAGCGTGGCCAAGTGAGCCGACACCGTGGATTGGGACATATCGCAACGCGCGTCAATCTGGCCCGCGCACACGCCATTCTCGAGCGAAAACGCCTGCTCGCTGAAGTAGACCTCGGGCTCCTTCAGCCACACGAGAATCTCGCGGCGGACTGGGTTGGCCAGGGCCTTGTGAATGGCGTCGATATCCATGAAAAAGCGGCTTTAAGTAGAATCGCGATGAAACGAAGTATATTTCGTAAAAATCCGATATACAAGCAATCCACTATGACTGATAGGGGTAATCCCGGATCTCGCCGCTTGGTTCCTCTTCAGGTCGTTTTACGCGCATAGCGAAGCCAGACGGCGCCATGAGCGACCTGCTCGACTGATGTAAGGGCTAGATACGCGGGACTCTTCCACACATCCATCCCTACCTCGAATGAGGACGGATGTTCGCTGCGGCCATCCACGAGCGGCAAGATCAGCACGCTCACCTCATCCACCAGACCGGCATTCACGAAGGCGCCGCTCACATGCGAGCCACCCTCCACGATCAGCTTCTTCACGCCCAGTTCGCGTCCAAGCGTATTTACCACCTCGGTCAGGTCGATGCTGGTCTTGCCGCCAAAAACGTAAGACACACCAATCGACTGAAGATAGGCAAGGAAGTCATCGGAAACCTGCTCGGTTACCACTTCGATCACGTGCGACTTCAACGCGGTATTCGACTTCCATTCAACCAGTCCCTTTGGGTCAATGGAGATGGCGTATTGATCTGCGCCGCGTTTGGCGAAGTGATTCGTGCGAGGAACCGGCTGCTTCGCAAGGCCCTTCGGATACCCCTCTCCGTGCGCGATTTCCTGCATCGTGACGCGGCCGCAAATCCAGCCGTCGGCTTCAAAGGTGCCCGCCGTTTTCTCGTAGAGATCGGAAGCAAAGTCGAGATGCCAGCCGTCGGTAAGACTGCGGCCATCGACGGAAGACATCATGTGGCAAACAATATAGGGCTTCATGTGCGTTGATCTTGGGCGTTGGGGAAACCGAGCAACGCAGCAAGTAGTGTTCCGCGCCGCCTGCTAAAAACGCCACGCGCTGAGAAGGGGGAGGGCGAAATGCTTGCGAAAACAAGAACACGCTGGCATCGTGCGAATGCTTGTGGTCTCATTCGTCCTTTGGATCGCGCGGATAACGCGCCGCCGTTCATGGACCTGAAGCAGATTCACTATTTCATCGCGCTGTTCGAAGACGGCTCGGTCACGCGTGCGGCGAAGCGGCTCAATATTGTGCAGCCGGCGCTCAGCATGCAGATATCGAAGCTTGAGGCCGAGCTTCACCAGCCGCTGTTCGAGCGTGGACCGCACGGCATGACGCCGACCGAGGCCGCGCGCCTGATGTATCGGCTATACGTACCGATTATTCGCGATATCGAACACGCGCGCGAACAACTGAGCCGCAGCGACGTGATCGTCACCGGGCGCGTGGCGCTCGGCATGGTGTCGTCGGAAGCGCAGAGCGTGCTGCCCGAATCGCTCGCCACCTTCGACGCGCTGTTTCCGCAAGTGGAAGTGTCGGTGGCGGATGGCTTCAGCGCGCAATTGATCGATGCTGTCGAGGCCGGCCGCCTGGATGCCGCGGTCATCAACAAGCCGCGCGGCCGTCTCTCGCTCGACACGCGTTCCCTGCTTGACGAAGAGATGGTGCTCGTCACCAGCGTCATCCACGGACGACCGATGCCCGAGGCCATCGACCTCGCTGATCTCGGCGATCTGGAGCTCGTGCTGCCCACCCGCCGCAACGGCCTGCGCGGCGTGCTGGATGCCGCGCTTCTCAACGCCGATATTGTGATCAAGCCGAAATTTGGAATCGATCTGTTGAACACGATTGTGCAGTTCGTCGAACAGAGTAACGTGGCGACCATCCTGCCGCGTGTCGTTGTCCAGCGCAAAGTGGACGAAGGTCTGCTGCGCGCTTACCGCATTGCGTCGCCGGGAATCGTACGGCATATCGTGTGCGTGAGTCACCCGAAGCGGCCGATCAGCGCCGCGACGAACGCGCTCATCGAAATCATCACCGACAACATCCGTCGCGTGACGACGACCGCGACGTCCGCTTGAATCGCAAGCTTAGGCCAGGAAAAATCACACTGCCTGCGCCGACCGGTTCTCGAGCTTGCCCAGTGTCTCCGGCACGATGAATGCACCCACTAAAAAGATCACGCTGATCACGCCGACGAAGATCGCCAGCGTCATCGGCAACTCGCTCGGGTCCTTTGCCACCAGCGAGACAGCGGTCGGCATCATGCCGCCGATCGCAAAGCCGATATTCCACGACAGCCCCGTTCCGGTTGCTCGAATAGCGGTTGGGAAACGCTCGTTCAGGAAGATCAGGATAGGCGCATAACCCGCGCTGCCGAGTGCGCTCAGCACGACCGCATAGACACCGACCATGGTAATGCTTTGCGCGGTGGGTAACAGCAGGAACAGTGCGGGCAGCGCGATCAGGCGCACCAGTCCGATCCAGACAAACGCTGCCTTGCGGCCGATGAACGTGCTCAGGTGCCCCGCCGCCACCGACGCTACAAGTACGCCCACGCTCGCGATCATCAGGATGGCAGCGGCCGAGCCGTTAGGCACGTGGCTGACCACTTTGAGGAAGGTCGGCAGGTAACCCGAGGTCAGGTAATAACCGCTGCCGCCACCGATCGTGAGTAGCAGGTTGACAAACAGAATGCCGCGATAGTCCCGCGAAAACAGCGTCTTGATCGGCGAGCGGATGACTTCCACCGGCGCGGAGATATCGCGTGCTGCGGCCTTTGCGGCCTTCTCCTCCGCCAGCTTTTTCCAAAGCGGCGACTCTTCGAGGCTATTGAACACGAACAGCCCAAGCATCGAGCTGATGATCCCGGTGAAGAACATGCAACGCCAGCCCCATACGTCGAAGAGCGCGCCCGGAAAGATCGACGACATGGTCAGGAATACGATAGAAGCAAGCAAGGCGCCCAGGCCCGCACCACCGCCACCAATCAATCCGGACACCGCGCCGCGATACTTCGGCGCAACCGATTCCGTGCCGATAGTATGCGTGGACGCGACCACCCCGCCCACGAACACGCCCTGCACCAGCCGCAACCCGAGGAACAGGATTGGCGCTGCCAGGCCGACCTGCGCAACGGTCGGCAAGACGCCAAAAAGCGCAGTCGATATCCCCACGCCAACGACCGCTAGAATCATCGCGCCCTTGCGGCCGTGCCGGTCAGCGTAGGAACCAAACCACGCGGAGCCGAGCGGTCGCATCAGCAGGGTCACCGCGAACGACGCGTATACCGCTGCGAGCGAAAGCATGGCATGTTGGGACGGAAAGAACAGCCGGCCGACCACGGGCGCCACGTACAACAGCACGAACAGATCGAACAGATCGAGTGCCCAGCCCAGGCATGAGGCCACGACTGCGCCCATCACCTGTCGCGTGTTTACTTCGGGCGCGGCGGCGCTTTCCTGTGCTGCTACGGACATTGTCATCTCCTTGAAGGTCCCGGCGCCCTCTCTCGAATGGCACCGTGTTTTTGGCACGTCGAACTGTCGTGCTCTCGTTGGCGTTTAAGAAATCGTTGAGTGCGTTGAATCCGTTGAATACCGGCGCTGCGCTTGTGCACTGGAACCGGCTCGTATGCTCAGCATCGTGTCTGCGATTTTCTCGGCGATCATGATGGTCGGAATGTTGGTGTTGGCCGACGGCAGCCGCGGCATCAGCGACGCATCGACCACGCGCAAGCCTTGCGCGCCGTGCACGCGCCCCTGCGTATCGACCACGGCATGGCGATCATTCGCCGGACCCATCCGGCACGTGCCGCTTGCATGCCACACACCGAACACATTCGCGCGAATGAACGCGTGCAATGTCTGCTCGTCGGCCAGCAAGGACGACATATTCTGGCCGCCCGTAAAAAACCGCTGGATCAGCACGCGGCGCAGCGGCGCGGGCGTATCGAGCATCGCGCCGAGCAGCGACGTCACGACCGCGTTGGTCTTGCTCACGCGGCTGAGCGCCTTCACGCGCGGCGAAAACGCAGCCGGGAAGAAGTCGCGCGGGTCGCGGTTCAGGCCCGACGCTTCCACGACTTTTGCCAGCAAGCGGATGCCCGCGGCGAGCCGCGCGGTATCGCGTTCATCGTCGAGCAAATTCAGATCCACGCGCGGTGCTACAGCGGCGTCGGGCGAAACCAATTGCACTTGGCCGCGCGAATACGGCCGGTTGCACCACAAAAAGAACAAGCCCAGGCGGTTGCCCAGCGCGTGCCACGCAGCGCGGGTCGCGCTCGACAAATACATGTCAGACGTATCGCAGTGGTCAACGCCCGACGTAAAACGCGCAGCCGTCATGCTTGCGCGCCGCTGCGTGAGTGGCATCCTGAAACGCGGTTCGAGGAAATGGCAAAACGTCAGCGACGGATGGTCCTGCAGGTTGCGGCCCACGCCGGGCAAGTCGATCACGCAGCGCAAGCCGAGGGCGTCGAGATCCGCCCTGCCGCCAATGCCTGCGCGCAGCAGCATCGCCGGAGACTGCAACGCCCCGGCCGCAATGATTACTTCACGCGCCTCGAATTGCACCCGTTCACCATTGGCCACGATCGCCAGCACCCCTTTCGCCGTGACGCCGTCCATCACAATGCGCTCGACCTTCAGGTTCGCAAAGATCGACAGCTTCGGCCGTTTTCGCGTCGCCGCATCAAGGTAAGCGCTCGCGGTGCTCACGCGCCGGTCGTCGAGATTCGAGAACGCGCCGGGGAAAATGCCGTCGCCAAATTCCGCGTTCTGGTCCTGCAGCATGGCAAGGCCATTCTTGTGCAGGCCCTTCGCGAATGCATGGCAAAAAGGCGGCCAGTCGCGGGGCATGATGCGGCGGATAGCAACTGGCCCATCGCTACCGTGCAACGCGTTATCGGGGAAATTCACATCGCGTTCAAGCTTGCGGAAATACGGCAGCACGTCGTCCCAGCCCCAACCCGCCGCACCGTTCGCCGCCCAGTCGTCGTAGTCGCGCGGCAAGCCTCGATTCGCCGACTGGACATTGATGCTCGAGCCGCCGCCCATCACACGGCCCTGCTCGTACACGCGCTCGGCCGACTGCTTCGTGGCCCGCGCTTTCAGTGCGGGCCAGATGTAGGTGTCGCCGCAAAACACCGGCATGGGGTAGCTGTCGAGGATCGCTTCGGGCACTTGGCCCGGCGGCGTATCCGGGCCCGCTTCGATCAACGCGACACGCAACGACGGCACGGCCGACAGCCGGTGCGCGAGCACGCACCCCGCCGACCCGCCGCCCACGATCACGTAATCGAACGCCTCCATACCTGCCTCCATGTGTCGACCAATCTTCAGCTTCCGCGAAACACCGGCTTGCGTTTGCTATGGAACGCTTCCACGCCTTCACGGAAATCGTCCGATGTGCGCAGCCGGCTATAGCTGTGTCCTTCTAGTTCGATGGCAATCGAGAGCGGCGCATCTTCCGTGTCGTTGAGCAGCTTCTTGGCCGTGCGTTGTGCGAGCGGCGAGAACGCGCGCAGTTCATCGACCAGTGCATCAGTCGCGGCTTCCAGCTGCGCGTCTGCCACGCACTCCACCGCGATGCCCCATTCATATGCCTGCTTGCCGGGAATCCGGCGCGAGCGCATCACAATGTCCTTGGTCCTGCCAACGCCCACCATCTGCTGCAGACGCGCCGATCCGCCAGAGCCCGGGATCTGGCCGAGCTTCTGCTCCGGCAGCGCGTAGAAGGTCGTGTCGGTCGCAATGCGGAAGTCACAAGCGAGCGACAACTCGAAGCCCACGCCAAAGCAGAAGCCGCGATTCGCCGCAATCACCGGCTTCGAGCAGCGCGCGGGCGCCGCGATATTCCACGCCAGTTTCGACACATGTTCCGGCGATGCTTCAAGGAAACCCTTGATGTCGCCACCGCTTGAAAAATGTTCACCGTTAGCACGCACCACGATCACGCGCACGCGGTCGTCTTCGTCGAGCGCTTCGAACGCCGCGCGCAGTTGGTCGCGTGCGTGCATCGAAATGACGTTGAGCGGCGGGCGATGCAAAATGATGTCGGCACGCTCGCGTTTTTCATCGACTTCGATGGAAAAGCCGTCCAGGTCCTGCAACAGCGTCTGGCCGCGATGGATCAAGTCAGTCATCGGTTACTCCTTCGTTGTTTTGGTAGGGTTGTTCGTGGTGTCGATGTCATATTCGCCGGCGGATAATTTACGGCGCAGGATCTTGCCGACCGGCGACTTCGGAATCTCGTCGACGAAAACGTAGTCGCGCGGACGCTTGAAATTCACGAGATCCGACTCGCGGCACCAGGCGTCGAGCGCGCCGGCAGCGACATGGTCACGGCGCTTGATGAACGCGACCACGCGCTGTCCCCAACGCTCGTCTTTCACACCCGCGACGGCCACTTCGTCCACGGCCGGATGCAGCGACAACACCGATTCGATATCGACCGGCGAGATGTTTTCGCCGCCGCTGATGATCATGTCGTCCACACGGCCGCTCACGAAGAGGTCACCGTCCTCGTCGAAGAAACCGGTGTCACCGGTGAAGTACCAGCCGGCGCGCAAGGACTTCGCATTCGCATCCGGACGATTCCAGTAGCCCTCGAATGCTTCGTCCCCGAGCAGGTCCGCAATGATCTGGCCTTCCTCGTGTACGGCAGCGAAATCGGCCGGCGAGGCAGCATCCAGCTTCACGACGCGCAGCCGCGTGTTGATGCCCGCACGGCCAGCGCTGCCGGGCTTACGGGTGGCGTCCTGGTCAATGCTGCACGTGTACACCTCGGATGATCCATAGTGGTTCACGAACAGATCGGGCTTGAATGCGGCTGACAGACGCTTCAGCAAGCCATCGCTCATGGGCGCACCCGCGAAACCGAGCTTCGTCACCGAACCTGTGCTTGTGTTTTCAAAGCCGGGTGCGCCCAGCAGGTCGTGATAAAGCGTGGGCACGAGATACAGACACGTAAGTTCGAATGAGCTGATCGACTCCAGCGCCTCGGCTGCGTTCCAGCGCCGCACGCAGACGAACAGGCCGTCGACCAGCGCCATGGCGAGCAGCGAGCGCACGCCCATGGTGTGATACAGCGGCATGACGCCCAGCGTGCGTTCGCCGTGGCGGTACAGGTTCTGCGCGACGTGTGCGAGCGCAGCGGCGCGTTCATGCCGGTGACGGCGCGGCACCCCCTTCGCCTTGCCCGTTGTCCCGGAGGTATAGAGGATCAGCGAGAGGTCGTCGGCTGTGGCTTCTGTCGTGACGCTCGCTGCATTCGTGGCGTTCGTGGCGTTCGTGGCGTTCGTGGCGTTCGTGGCGTTAGCGCTCAGCAACGCATCGAACGAAGTCGTTCCAAGGGCATTGTCCAGCGCGATACGCGGCAGATTCTGCGCCGCCTCGCTCGCATAAACCGCATCGGCGGACACCGGTTCGAATACGACCGCTTTCGCGCCCGCATCGCTCACGCAGTAGTCAAGTTCGTCGGGCTTCGCGCGCCAGTTCAATGGCGTCATGACAATGCCCGCGAACTGGCAGGCCCAATGCAACGTGGCCATTTCCCAACGGTTCTGCAGTACCGCGACCAGACGGTCGCCGCGTGCGAGACCCAGCTCGCGCAAACCACCGGCAGCCTTGAGGATGGTGTCGTGCCACTGCGCATACGTCAGCCTTACGTCACCATCCACGAGAGCAAGCGTGTTGGGGCTGCGTTCAACGCTTTGCAAAAAAGTCCGGCCGAGATCAAGCATGTTCCGGCTCCTTCTTGCTGTCCTCGTTGTCCTTGTTACGCAAAGCCGCCACGTCCAACACCGCCGCCACGATAGGCGTGTAGCCTGTACATCGGCACAGATGGCCCGACAGCATCTCGCGTACTTGCATTTCCGTCGGGTCCGGTACGCGCTTCAGATAGTCCGCGCATGACATCAGGATACCGGCGGTGCAAAAGCCGCACTGCAATGCGTGATGACGTTGGAACGCCCGCTGCAGATCGCCTAGCGTCTGGTCAGGCGCAAGCCCTTCAACCGTGTCCACCCGGCGTCCCTCCACCTGCACCGCCAACATCAGGCATGACCGTGCCGCCACGCCGTCCACATGCACGGTGCACGCACCGCACACGCCATGCTCACAACCCACGTGCGTGCCGGTCGCGCCCAGTTCATGACGCACGAAATCGGACAACAGGTCTCGCGATTCGCAATAGCCCGTACGCTCCCGTCCATTGAGCGTCACGGTGATGCGCCGGTGCTCGCCCCGCGCAAGTGTAGTGGATGATGTCTTGCTCACTTGGCCTCCTCTATCACGCGCCATCCGAGTTGCCGTACCAGATGGCGTCTATACATTGCGCTGACATGGGTGTCATCCTGCGCATTCAGCTTCCAGCTCAAGTCGTTCAGCGCGCCACGCAAGTCGTCGCCATGCAGCCTTGGCCATTGCTCGACAACCGGCCGGTCCGCCACTCCGCCTACGGCGATCCTGATCGATGTATCGGTGACCACGGTTGCACACGCGACCATCGCAAAGTCGCCGTGGCGTGCTGAAAATTCGGTAAACGCATATCGCTCGCCAGCCCGCTTCAACGGGAACCGCACGCCTTCAACCAGTTCGTCCGGCTCGCGCGCCGTCATCAGCATGCCCTGGAAAAAGTCTTCCGCCTTGAGCACGCGCTTGCGTTTCTTCGAGCGCAACATGACGTCACCGCCCAGCACCGAGAGCACCAGCGGCAGCTCCGCGCTAGGGTCGGCATGAGCGATCGACCCGCATACGGTGCCGCGATTGCGGATCTGAAAATGCGAGATGTGCGGGAATGCGAGCGCGAGCAACGGGACTTCGTTCTGCAGTGAAGGACGCCATTCCACGCTGCCTTGCGTGGCGGCAGCGCTCACCACGAGATGCCCGTGGTCAATGCTCACGCGATCGAGTTCCTCGGTGCGAGAGATATCGATCAGTACCCGCGGTTGCGCCAGCCGCATGTTCAGCACGGCCATCAGCGACTGGCCGCCGGCAAGAATGCGTGCCTCTTCGCCGGTTTGCGCGAGGGCGTCGAGCGCCTCGTGCGTGGAAATGGCGCGCATATAGTCGAATGGCGCCGGCTTCATGACTTTCTCCTGAAGCGTGCAGCGAGCCGGCCGAGCCATGAACCGCCGGCTTTTACGGGCTTGCCCGCCGCCTGGCGTCCCAGGGATTCAAACAGCTGGCGCAACACCACCTTCGCCGCGCCTTCAAGCATCCGTCCGCCCACGGCTGCGACCTTGCCCGAGACCTGTGCCTCATAGTCGTAGGTGAGCCGCGTACCGGTGCCAACGGGCGTGAGTTCCACGAGACCATTGCCACGCGCGCTGCCAAGCGAAGACATGCCTGCGCCCGCGAGCCGCAGCCGGCGCGGCGGATCGAGATCGGTCAGCGTGATCTCCGCTTCGAAGCGCGCCTTGATCATCCCAACGCCTACGGTCACATCCGCCCGATACGCGTTTTCGCCCTTCGCCTCAAGCGCGTGACAGCCGGGAATCACCTTGGCGAGCGCTGTCGGATCGAGCAATACCGCAAAGATCGCTTCTGGGGATGCCGCGAGATCCACGCTACCTTGCGCGCTCAGCGCTTTGCCGCCGGGCAGGAGCGGCTTCTTCTGCTGTGTCTCCCGGAACTCAGGCCGCGAAGGCTCAGGGTCATCGATGCCGACCAGCGCCATCACCTTCGAAGGCGTCAGCGGCAAACGGATGTCATGCGCACCGAGCGCGTCGGCCACCGCATTCGCGATGCAGGGCGGTGTGCTCATGTTGTTGCCTTCGCCGAGTCCCTTCGCTCCAAGAGGCGTGAAAGGCGATGGCGTCTCCAGATGGATGATCATCGGCTCGGGCACTTCGCAGGTGGTCGGCATCAGGTAATCGGCTAGCGTGCCGGACTGGAAACTGCCGTCCGAACCATAGCGAAACTCTTCCATCAGCGCCGCACCAAGCCCCTGCGCGAACGCGCCGCGAATCTGGCCGTCGGCGAGCGCGGGGTTCAGCAACGTGCCGGCATCGTGCGCGGTCACATAGCGGTCGACCCGCACGCGCCCCGTTGCACGGTCCACTTCCACGCCGCACATGTCGAAGGCAAAACCATACGCCGCCGATGTATTGATGCGGTCCTGCTCATCGGGCGCGTCCATGTTTTCCGGCGTCCAGAACACCGTCTCGCGCAGACCCGGCTCTTCGCCTTCAGGCAGCAATGCAGGCGCCCAATGCGGTGCATTGCTGGCTACGCGGCCGAAGGGCATCGCGCGGTCTTCGGCGCCCTTTGCGTACACCCGGCCGCCCTCGAAGCAGATGTCCTCGGGCTTGCAGCCAAGCTGCGACGACAGGATGCGCGCCAGCTTGTCGCGTACCCGCACGGCGGCAAGATGCACCGTGCCGGCGACAGCTCCAGCAAAGCGGCTCGAATAATTCCCCGACGCCACCGACCACGCGTCCTTGTGCGTATCGAACTCCACGTTCACCACGATCTCGTGCGGCGCGAGCCCGAGCACGTCTGCCACCACTTGCGCGCACACGGTCATGTGCCCCTGCCCCGCCGGTGTCGACGCCACCGTCACCACCACGCCGCCAAGCAGGTCGACACTGACCGTCGCACTCGCAATCGCGCCGCTCTTAGGTCCTGCCTTCTTGCGTGCTTCGGCGGGCATCACCGTCGTGATGTACCCCATGTTCGATACCGACGGCTCGACGATCGCCGCAAAGCCGATGCCGTACAAATTGCCTTCCTTACGTGCAGCTTCGCGGCGTGCCTTCAGCTCGTCGTAACCGCCCTCGGCGAGCGCGCGCTTCAGCGCTTCCTGATAGTTGCCCGAGTCCAGCAACGCACCCGCTGCGGCGCGATAGGGGAAGGCATCGGCTGGAACGAAATTGCGCCGGTATACGTCCAGCACATCGAGCTTCAACTCGATCGCGATGCGTTGCATCAGGCGCTCGAGCGCGAAATAAACCTGTGGGCCGCCGAAACCGCGTACGAGGCCCGTAGGCGTCTTGTTGGTCAGCACAACCCTGTTGCGCACCAGCAGCCCGGGAATGGCGTAGGCGCCCGTTAAGCAGCCGTGCATGCGATAAAAAGTGGCCGGCTCGGGCGCGCGCAGATAACCGCCGCAATCCTCGATCTGGTCATAGTTGAGCGCGGTGATCCGGCCATCGTTTTCCACCGCAGCTTCGAGTGTGGTCAACCGCGCCGTGGCGGAGGTCGCCGCGCTCAGGTGTTCAAGCCGGTCTTCCACGTATTTCACCGGCGCGTTCGCCTTGCGCGAGGCGAGGCACATCAGCACGACGTAGGGGAAGACGGCCTGCTTCACGCCGAAGCTGCCGCCCGAATCGCGCGGTGCCTTGTGACGCAAACGGTTAGCCGGCACGTTCAGCGCGAGCGCCATTACGGCGTGCAGCGAGAACGGCCCCATGAAGTTCGAGGTAACCTCATAACCTTCGGCGCCGGAAAGATACTCCGCCACAACCACGGCGCATTCGATCGGCGCACAGGTATTGCGCGGATAATGCGCTTCCAGCTTCACGCGATGCGGCGCGTTCCTGAATGCCGCTTCGGGCTCGCCGTAGCGGAAACTGCGGTCGCTGATCACGTTGGTCTCGACATTCGGATGCAGCACCGGCGCGTCGCTTTCGAGCGCGCCTTCTATCGACGTCACCGGGTCGAGCGTCTTGTATTGCACCTTGATCAGGTCGAGTGCGTCCTCGGCCAATGCACGCGTTTCAGCCATCACCACCGCAACCGGTTCGCCGACATAGCGCACGCGGTCAGTCGCAAGCGTCCACTGCTCCATCTTCGACTTCACACCGACCACGAACGGGCGCGACCACGCAGCAAGGTCCTCGCGCGTCAGCATCCCTCGCACGCCTTCGCACGCGAGCGCAGCGGTGGTGTCGATGGAAATCAGTTCGGCATGGGCGTGCGGCGAGCGCAGGACGGCTGCGTGCAGCGTGCCGGGCTTGATACCCAGGTCGTCGCCATAACGGCCGCGGCCAGTCAGGATGGCGGGGTCTTCGAAACGTTCGAGCGACTTCCCGACATAAGTGGTCTTTGGTTTGAGCGGCGGCGCCAGCGCCTCTTGCGCCCCTATGACCGCCTCGGATGCGCGCGCACCGATACCGGTTGAACCGGTCTGTTCGCGCTGGTTCATTCGTCTGCTCCTTCGTCGCGTCGTGCGCCGAATTCATCGGCGAGACCGCTCCATCGCCGGGCTATTTCACGGTGCTCAATGCTGAACAGATCGAGAATCCGGCCGACGGTATGGTCAACGACATCCTCAATGGTCTTGGGATGCGCATAGAAGGCCGGCACCGGCGGCATGATGATTGCGCCCATCTCGGTCGCCATCGTCATGTTGCGCAAGTGCGCGAGATTGAGCGGTGTTTCGCGCGCCACCAGCACCAGGCGGCGGCGCTCTTTCAGCATCACGTCCGCTGCGCGCGTGAGCAGGTTATCGGCAAAACCGTTCGCCACCGCGGCCAGCGTTTTCATCGAGCAGGGAGCTACGACCATGCCGCTGGTCACGAACGAACCGCTCGCAATCGACGCGCCGACATCGCGGACGTTATGCACGACGTCGGCCAGCGCATCGAGATCATTGCGCGTCAGCCCGAGCTCCTGCGCCGCCGTCACCGCACCCGACGCCGATACGATCAAATGCGTCTCATGCGTGCCCATCCGTCGCAACGCAGCAAGCAGCCGCACGCCGATGACAGCGCCGCTCGCCCCCGAGATCCCGACGACCAGGCGCGGCTTTTGATCGTCGCTCATTATTTCTCGCTCAGGTACGTGTCGAAGCCGTGGTTATCGGGTGCGACAAGCGCGTCGAGATCGACCGCGTCGTAGCCGGGAATCCGCACACGGGTGAACACATGGCCCGGATAGACCACCGGCCGCGTGGCATCCAGGCCCATCTTCGCGCTGATGCCTTGCATATGCGGGGGGGCATCGTCCGGCTGGCCGACGGTCGTCGACGGGTCCAGCGGCGAGCCTTGCGCGCCTTCGATCAACACGAGATCGCGGTCCGCCTGGAAGCGCGTGGCAATCGCCCATTCAATTTCAGCGGGATCATGAATGTCCACGTCGGTGTCCACTACAACGACCTGCTTGATGTCGTAATGCGCGCCGAATGCACACAGGATTACGTTCTTGGCCTCGCCCTCGCGCTTCTTTTCGAACTGCACCCACAGGTGATAACGACATACGCCGCCCACTGAAAGATGCACGTCGGTCACCCCAGGGTGGCTGCGTTGAAGATGCGATAAAAGCGTCGCCTCACGCGGAATTCCGCCCAGCAGCAAATGCTCCATTTCGGCTGGCACGATGGTGTGATAAACGGGCTTCCGCCGATGCGTGAGCGCCGTCACCTCGATCACTTCGCGCGCTTCCTGTGCGCTGTAGTACTTCGGAAATTCACCGAACGGGCCTTCCGCTTCGCGCACGTCCGGCAGGATGCGGCCCTCGATCACGATCTCCGCGAACGCCGGCACGCGCACCTCGTTCGTCACGCATTTAACGACCGGCAAGGGCGCGCCGTGCAGTGCGCCGGCGATCTCCAACTCGTCGAAATCGATCGGAGAAATGGCTTGGGACGCGAGCATGGTCAGCGGATCGACGCCAATTGCCACCGCAATATCGAGCGCATCGCCCGCAGCTTCGGCGGTTTTCTGGAATGCATAAAGATGGCGCGGCAGCAGCAGGATCGCCATGCGATCGCGAGCGTGAACCTGGATACGGTTGATCGAAACGTTCTGTACGCCGGTGCGGGGGTTCCGGGCAATCACGAGACCTGCGGTGATATACGGACCGTTGTCGTGTTCGCTATGGGTGGGGATCGGCAGCAACGCGTGAAGGTCGATGCCGCTGGTATGCACGACTTGCTGGCAAGCGGCTTCTCCGGCGGGCACTTCTTTCCATGGCAGCGGATGATCCGCTGCATCGCGGAAACGTTGCAACAGGTCCTTCTCCGCCACGCCCATGGCCTCGGCAATCCACGCGCGCCTGGACATGAAGCCGCTGACCACCGGCATGTCGTGTCCACCGGGGGCGAGGAATACTGCCGCTTGCGTGCCGTCGAGCCGCTTCGCCACGGCCGCGAGTTCGTGTTTCAGCGCGACCGGTTTGGCGATGGTCGCGACGCGTCCCGTGGCAGAGAGGTGGGCGAGCCAGCCACGCAGCGACAACGCGTCGAAGGATTGGGGGGCCGGCGAGGGTGTAGCAGGGCGGTTCGTCGCGGCGTCACGTTGATTCATCTGCGTCTCCATATTTCTGAAATGAAGCGTAGCGACAACGCGATATAACTTCTAATACTGTTTTTTGATGCGCTCGATCAGTGCCCGTGATATCCGTGTTTGCCCTGATGTAAGTCTTTCGTTAGTGGAATATCCATAACATGGGGCTTGGAAGCGGTACCCTCCGACCGGGCCTCTGATAAATCGCTGCTGCTTCATTAGACTTATTGATAGCCTGTTCGCCGGGCCACTATCCGCTATCTTTGCTGAGCTGAGCCGACCTCCATGGACCTGAAGCAGATTCAGTATTTCATCGCCCTGTTCGAGGACGGTTCCGTCACGCGGGCAGCCAAGCGGCTGAACATCGTGCAACCTGCCTTGAGCATGCAGATCGCCAAGCTGGAGGACGAACTGCATCAACAACTCTTTGAACGCGGGGCGCACGGCATGGCCCCGACCGCAGCGGGACGGCTGATGTACCGCCTCTTCCTGCCAATCATTCGTGATCTCGCGCACGCGCGCCAGCAACTGGTGCAGCGTGACGAAGTGGTGACGGGGCATGTATCGATAGGCTTGATTGCGTCGGTGACGGAGAGCGTTCTGGCCGATTCACTATCGCGGTTTCACGCTCGTTATCCGCATGTGGAAGTCACCGTGTCCGACGGTTACAGCGCGACGTTCATCGACTGGGTATCAGGCGGACAGCTCGACGCCGCGCTGATCAACAAACCTCGCGCGCGCCTGTCGCTCGACTCGCAGCCCTTGCTCGATGAAGAGATGGTGTTGGTCACCAGCGCCGTGCATGGTCCTGACCTGCCGCATGCCATCGAGCTTGCGCAGCTTCCTGAACTCGAACTGGTGTTGCCCACGAAGCGCCATGGCTTGCGCGGCGTACTCGATACCGCTGCCCAGCACGAAGACGTACTGCTCGCACCACGCTTCGAGATAGACGTGCTGAGCACGATCGTCAAGCTGGTGGAAAGCACGCGCTTCGCGACGATCCTTCCGCGCATCGTGGTGGAGCGCGCGGTGCGGCTCGGCACGCTGCGCGCCTATCCCATTCTTGCACCGCGGATCGTGCGCCATATTGTGCGGATCAGCCATCCGCGGCGCCCGTTGAGCGCGGCGGCGGAAGCGCTGATAGCGATCATTGCGGACGAATTGCGGCTGGTGTCCAGCGAATCGACCATGGAGGCTTGAACGTAGCTAGTCCGCTTACCGCTCTTCGAGCACCGAGAGAATATTGCCCGCCGGGTCCTTGAACCAGGCAATCACCGGGCCTTCGGGGCCGCGGCAGACTCCTTTGGCGTCGGTCTTGAGACTCGGCATGTCATAGTGTTCGAAATTCACGCCGCGCGCGCTCAGCGTGTCGACTGCCAGGTCCACGCTGTCGACCGGGAAGTTCAGTACCGTGTACGTCGCCGCTACATGATCAGGCTTGGGATAGACAAGTACGTTGTTGCCGCCCGCCAGATGCAGCTTGAGAATGCCCATGGGCTCGCTCGTCACCTTGAGGCCAAGGGTCTCGCTGTAAAACGCCTTCGCTTCAGCGAGATCCTTCACCGCGAAACCGCTGAACGCGGGGCTGTCTTTCAATAGCGTTTGCATCGTTTGCTCCTTTCAATGCTTGCAACTCATGCGTCCGACCACGACGCGCGCAACTCCTTGACCGGACGCACTTCCACGCCGCCCAGGCGCGCGCCGGGAAAGCCGGAAGCCACGCGCATGGCTTCATTCATGTCGCGTGCCTGAATCAGAAGAAAGCCGCCCACCTGCTCCTTCGTCTCGGCGAACGGGTCATCCGTTATGGAGACGTCCTCGCCGCGAACCCTCAGTGTGACGGCTTCCCTCGCGTACTGAAGCGCCTGCGCCGCAATGAGATGGCGGCTCTCTCGCAGGCGTTCGTCGTATGCGAGGGATTCATCGATTAGTGCGTCGTACTGCCGTTTCGACAGGTCGTCGAGCACACGTTCGTCAAAGAAAATGAGGCACAGGAATTTCATCGATGTCTCCGGTTAAGGGTGGCTTCATCCTGGCGACGCATGAGCCAAGTCGAAATCGACAGACGACGGGTGCAAAAAAGTATCGAAATGTAACGAACAGGACGCGCGCGCCTGGCCGGCTTTGCCCGGGGCGAAAGCTGATGCGACGATCGGCGGGATGCCCGGGGCCGGGCGGGTCTGTTAATCTGCGCCTTTCTTTCCGCCGACAAGACTTCGAACCATGCAACAGGATCTCCCTTTCAATGAACGAGGTATTACATTTGCCCGCGCTGGCCTGAGTGCGTCGGGCCAGTTGTTTCCGTTACGCGATTTGCTCGGGGCTACAGTGGTGATGGTGCCGCGGCAGAAGCCCTTGCCTATTGCGCTGGGTGTGATCGGTTTGATCGTGGCGGTGACGGGTGGAGTTCTCGGATCAGGACCGGCGTTGCTGCTGGGCGTGATGATTTCGGTGGTGGGCTATTTGTCGTGGATTACGCAGGATGTGATCTACAGGATGTACGTCACGACGCCGGCAGGCGAACGTGAGGTATTCACGACGAAGGACGAGGAGTTTGCGCAACGCGTGGCTAAGCTGGTGCGCGATGGCATACCGGCGGCGCCGGCATCTGAGCCCGCGTCGGTTTAACGCTTTCTTTACACGGACCGCAGCGATCCATGCCCGTTGTTAATGCGCCGCTCGCTAAAGTGGTGTTGTTCCCACCACCGCCCGTCGCGAGACGGTGCCACATCCGATGCTTCAGGCAAGCGTTGCTTCTCCGGTCCGTCCCCTGTCTATTCCTATGGCCCCGCCGTTCGTGCGAGCCACGCGAAAACTCCACACGGTAGTGGCTTTCGATCTGATCCTGCCGGGGCTTGACTCCAGCGGGCCGCGCCGCGTTTTACAGAAGGCGCTGGGGGGAGAGGCTCGCATGCAGGTGGTGGCGACGGATCGCCGGCATGAATGCGTCACGTTGCACGTTGAAGTGTCTTCGCGGACGTTGAGTGATGTCATTGGGGTGGTGACTTCCCGGTTTGAGCAAGCAACCTTGGGCCACGCGACCACGTTCACGCTGCAGCGCTAGTTTGGTTTTAGTTTCAGGTTGATTTTGCTCGCGCGGGTGGACCTCAAAAATCCGTCCACCCGCGCGAGCGAAACGCTAAACCACTAAAGGCTCGACATGCCAAATATGCTTGGCATACTCCGCAATCGTCCGGTCTGACGAAAAAATCCCCATCCCCGCGACGTTTTCAATCGCACTGCGTGTCCACGCCTCCTTATCGAGAAATTTCGCGTCGACGTCCGCCTGAGCTTTGTCAAAACTTTCAAAATCCGCCAGCACCATGTAGTGGTCGCCCCAATCCACCAGCGTATGGAAGATGTCATAGAACCGATGCGGCTGGTCCGGCGAAAAATGCCCAAGCCGAATCTGATCAAGCGCGAGCTTCAGTTCAGGATTCTCCTCATAGATATGCCGCGGCCTGTATCCGGTCGCCCGCAGCGCATCGATCTCTTCAGTTGAGTGCCCAAAGATAAACATGTTCTCGCGCCCAACGGCGTCGCAAATCTCGATGTTTGCACCATCCAGCGTACCAATGGTCAATGCCCCGTTCAACGCGAGCTTCATATTGCCCGTGCCCGACGCTTCAGTCCCCGCCATCGAAATCTGCTGCGATAGATCCGCCGCCGGAATGATCAATTCGGCCACGCTTACGCCATAGTTCGGAATGAAACCGACCTTCAACCGGTCACCAATCAACGGATCGTTGTTCACCTTCTCCGCCACGTCGTTGATCAGCTTGATGATCGTCTTGGCCATCTTGTATGCCGACGCCGCCTTGCCGGCAAACATCACCACACGCGGTGTCCACGCCTTTTCCGGCTGCTCGCGAATGCGGTTGTACCGCACGATCACATGCAGGATGTTCAGCAACTGCCGCTTGTATTCGTGAATACGCTTGACCTGCAAGTCGAACAGCGCATTCGGGTCGATGATCGCACCCGTCTCCAGCTTCGCACGCGCGGCCAACCGTACCTTGCTCGCGAACTTCGCGTCGTGAAAGGCTTTGGTGAATTCAGGATCATCGCGCCATTCACGCAGCCGGGCCAGTTCGAACAGGTCGGTCCGCCAGCGCGGTCCAAGCCGTTCATCGATCAATGACGACAGCTTTGGACTTGCCTGCGACAACCACCGCCGCGGCGTAATGCCGTTCGTCACGTTCGTGAAGCGTTCGGGGTACATGCGCGCGAAATCGGAGAAGATATTTTGCGTCATCAACTGCGAATGCAGCTTCGACACGCCGTTCACCGTATGGCTTGCAACAATCGCCAGATGCGCCATGCGCACGCGCCGCTGACCGTATTCGTCGACGAGAGAAATACGGCGGATCAGGTCCATGTCGCGCCCGAACTTCTCGCCCACCTGCTTGAGAAAATCCGCGTTGATGTCGAAGATGATCTCGAGATGGCGAGGCAAAAGTCGCGACAGCATTTCCACGTCCCACGTCTCCAGCGCCTCGGGCATCAAGGTGTGGTTCGTGTACGAGAACATTTGCTGAATCAGCTTCCACGCCTTGTCCCACGGCAAATGATGCGTATCCACCAGCAAACGCATCAGTTCGGGAATGGCAAGCACTGGATGGGTGTCGTTCAGATGCACCGCCACCTTCTCCGCCAGCCGCCCAAAATGCGTGTGCGTGCGTTGATACCGGCGGATCAGATCCTGCATGGTTGCAGAGACGAAGAAGTATTCCTGGCGCAAACGCAGTTCGCGGCCCGCTTGCGTGGAGTCGTCCGGATAAAGCAGGCGCGATACATGTTCAGACGTGTTCTTCGCTTCCACCGAGCGACGATAATCACCCTGGTTGAACGCGGACAAGTCAAATTCGTCGGTCGCCCGCGCCGACCAGAGGCGCAAGGTATTGGTCGCGGTCGTGGCGAAACCGGGAATCACGGTGTCGTACGCCATGGCGTTCACGTGTTCCGTATCGATCCATTCGGTCCGGTCGCCATGACGTATCGTACTGCCGCCGAAATGGATCACATAGTTCACTTCCGGGCGCGGAAACTCCCACGGATTGCCCGCACGCAGCCAGTAATCAGGCGTTTCGACCTGGTTGCCGTCCACGATGGTCTGCCGGAACATGCCGTATTCGTAGCGAATGCCATAGCCGAAGCCAGGAATGCCCACGGTCGCCATGGAGTCGAGAAAACACGCGGCAAGGCGGCCGAGGCCACCGTTGCCTAGCGCCGCGTCGGGCTCCAGGTTCTCAAGGGTATTCAAGTCAATACCCAAGCCGGCGAGCGCGTCCCGGACTTCGTCGTGAATGCCGAGGGCAAGCAACGCATTGGTAAAAGTCCTGCCGATCAGGAACTCCATCGACAAGTAGTAGACACGCTTTACGTCCTGCTCGTACTGCTGGCGCGTGGTTTTCATCCAGCGCGCCACCAGCCGGTCGCGGACCGCGAGTTCGGCCGCATGGAGCCAGTCGCGCGGCTGCGCGGTGACGGCATCCTTGCCGACTCCGTACATGAGACGGTTGGAAATGGAGCGCCTGAGCGCATCAACGGTGCTGTTCAGCTGTTCGAATTCCAGGTCGACGGATGTCATCGAACTCTCCAGAAATGCATTGCTGGACAACGCGCTAGGTGCGAGCCGCGTTCTGTCAAGCGGGACGGGGCCGGGTGAACAGGCAGGTTACGCTATTTTTATTTTTTTGGATATTGGCCCCGGCCGCCGTGGAATCGGCACGACAGCCGCCGGCGGTCCATCCTTCTGTCGCATTTCCGTCATCGGGAACAGCCTGGCTGATCCCGGAACAGCCTTTTTTATTATTTCGGTTTCCTTATCACTGTCTTGTTCAGTCGCGGGTTCCGGCCGCCGCGCGGTGGCTTTCCGCAAGCCTTTCGATTAGCTGAATATAGTGGTCAAGCGAGGGGGTAACGCGCTCCGGGCGCTTGGCAAGATCATCCCAGCGGCGCAAGGAAAGCGCGTCCTGCGCGAACGGTTTGCGCATGAAATCGTCCGCCTCCGCCGTGCTGAAAATGCCGCCTTGCAGTTTTAGACTTCGGACCGAATCCGCTGATAGCGTCGAAAAATAATCTTTATCGATTGCACATAGACAGCGTTTCGCGTCCACGTGCAGGCGGATCGGCTCGAGCACGGCGTCGCCGAACAGCGGCCGCAAGAAGGGCAGCGCGAAATACTGGTGCAGGTCGTCGATGCCCCGCTCGCTCGGCGTCTCGCCCTGGAGATTGAGCAAGTGGCCCAAGTCGTGCAAAAACGCCGCGCCAACGAGTGTTTCGTCGGCACCCGCTTCCTCGGCCAGCGCTGCCGTCTGCAACGCGTGCTGGAGTTGCGTAACCGGTTCGCCACTGTAGGCAATGGCACCGTAGGTGTCGAAGAGATGCCGGATGTCAGCGAGCGTAAGCGCCATGATTCATGCCCAGGGTAGAGAAAAGGTCTTGAGGTTCGTGAAGCTTTTCATTGCCTCCTGAACGCCCTCCTTGTAACCCAGGCCCGAATCCTTGATGCCGCCGAACGGCGTCAGCTCGATCCGGTAGCCCGGCACTTCCCACACGTTCACGGTACCCACGCGCAGTTCGTTCACGAAGCGCGTGATCAGGTCCGCCCGGTCTGTACATACGCCTGACGACAACCCGAACGCCGTGCCGTTGCTGATACGAATGGCGTCGTCAATAGTATCGAATTCGATGATCGGAGACACCGGCCCGAAGGTTTCCTCGCGCACCAGCGTCATGGCCGGATCAACCCGGTCGAGCACCGTGGGCGAATACAGCGCGCCATTGCGGTGATTGCCGCAGAGCAGCCGCGCACCCTGCGATACCGCTTCGTTCACGCGCGCTTCGAACAGTTCGGCCGCGGCCGCGTCGATCACCGTGCCCATCTGGTTGACGGGATCGAAGGGATCGCCATGAGTCCACGCAAGTGTTTTTTCCACCACGAGTTCCGTGAACCGTGCAGCGACGCCTTTCTGCACCAGCATGCGCTTCACCGCCGTGCAGCGTTGCCCGGAATTCTTGTAAGAGCCTTGCACGGCAAGCGTTGTCGCGCGTTCGAGGTCGGCGTCGTCGAGCACGATCAGCGGGTCGTTGCCGCCCAGTTCCAGCACCACGCGCCGGTACCCCGCCCTCGCCGCGATCTCCTTGCCGATCGCCACGCCACCGGTAAAAGTGACGAGGTCGGCACGCCGGTTCGTGACGAGTTCTTCGGCGATCTCGCGCGGGTCGCCCGTTAAAACCTGCAGCATGGGTGCGGGCAAACCGGCTTCGTACAAAACGTCGGCCAGGTAATAAGCCGATAACGGCACCTTCTCCGATGGCTTCAGGATCACGCGATTGTTCGTCGCGATAGCCGGCGCAAGCTTATGCGCGACCTGATTCATCGGATGATTGAACGGCGTGATTGCGACGATCACGCCGGCCAGCGGTTCACGTTGCGAGAATACGCGGCGAGCCTTGCCGTGCGGGGTAAGGTCGCAGGAAAAACTCTGGCCGTCGTCGCGCAACGCTTCCATGGCAGCGAATTTGAACACGTCGGCCACGCGGCCAATTTCATAACGCGAGTCCTGTTTCGACAAACCCGATTCGAGCGAAATAAGATCCGACGCTTCTTCCGTGCGCTCGCGCAGCAACGCAGCAGCACGTTCGAGGATCTGCGAGCGTTCATAGCGCGTCAGCGTCGACCGGTAGTTCGCCGCGTACTCGAATGCGTCGCGCACGTCGTCGACGCTTGCCATTGGCACCGTGCCAATGCGGATGTTCGTGTAAGGATCGAAAACGTCGATAGTGCGTGAACGCGCCGCTCGCTCACCCTTCAGGCGCAGCTTTTCGACCCGCAGTGCATGCTTCTCAACCGCAAGAACGGCGCTCATGATGCAAGCTCCAGGTGGTTCAACACGATGTCGAAGACATCGAAGTTGCGCAAGCGTTTCCCGTCCTGCTTCGCATCAAAGCCATCGGTTGGACGATTGAATAACAAGGGCACCTCCTGCTCGGAAACGCCGCCATGCGAGCGCAACGGTACGGTCAATCCCGACAGGTCATGCTCCGCGCGCCGGGTGCCGAGTACCGTATTGCGTCCGCTCACGACCACAAGATCGCCCACGCGATCGTTCGGCAACTCGAAGCGCTCACACGCAGCCACGTTGTCCAGCACGATGTCCACGCCCGGCAGTTCGGCAATGCGCGCCCCCAACGCTTTTGCATCGACGGAAACCGGCAAGTAGATAGTCGCGAAAGAACCGAGCGCGCCGTGGTGCACAACGTACGGATCAGTAATCGGCAGGATCACGCGTGCATTAGGCAAGTCCAGCGTTTCATCGAGCCAGTCTTGCAGGTACACGACGTTCGGCTCACCCGTTGCGACGTCGTGCTTCGCGTTCATGCCATGGTCGGCCGTGAGTCCGATCACCGCACCGAGTTCGTTCAGGCGAGCAAGGTAACCGTCCATCATCGCGTAGAACGCGTTCGCGCCGTCCGTGCCGGGCGCGCATTTATGCTGGACGTAGTCCGTGGTCGAAAGGTACATGAGGTCAAGCTTGCGAGTCTCGGCAAGCCGTACACCGGCCGCGAACACGAACTCGGAAAGGCCTGCGCTATACACGTCCGGTACGGGCTTGCCAACCAGTTCCAGCACGTTCTCGATACCGTTCTCCGCGAGCGTCACCGCGTCCGCTTTCTCCGCCGAGAAACAGATGCCGTCGAGTTGCCAGCCGAGCAGGCGGCGCAGCTTGTCCTTCGCTGTGACCACCGCGACTTTCTCGCCGCGTTGCGCAGCGGCCGCGAGGATCGTACCTGCGCGCAGGTAGGCAGGGTCGTTCATCATGACTTCGGCACCCTTGCCGCCGTTCGCTTGCGGGTCGAAGAAATAGTTGCCGCAAATGCCATGCACCGAAGGCGGCACTCCGGTCACGATCGACAAGTTGTTCGGGTTGGTGAACGACGGAATCACGCAGTCGGCTCGAAAGGCGGACCCGCCACGCAGCATCGTGCCGATAAACGGTGCAACACCTGCCGCGACGGCGGCTTCCAGGTATTCGTATTCGCATCCGTCGACGCAGACGACCACGGTCAGCGCGCGCGCCGGACCGTAAGCGCGACCGTTGACTTCCATAAGCATTTCGGTGGACGTGGACATGAAGTTCCTTTCCGTTATGAACCAGCGCTCCATTAACCGTTCCGGCTAACCGCGTGATTCCATATTTTGATGCACAACGCCAATGTTTGCCACATTTTTCGGCGTAACGAGGTCCCGAAAAATGGGATTTCCGGTAGAACCAGGCTAGGTCAGGAGATTCGCCGTCGTGGAACTTTTGCCGCAATCAGCAGCAATGCGGCGAGTGAGACGGCCAGCAAGATCAACGAAAGCGCCGACGCCGGCAAGTAATAACCGCGGTTAACCTGCCCGACCACTACTATAGGCACGGTCGCAAACCCTGGCGGATAGACGGTCAGCGTCGCGCCCAGTTCGCCGAGCGATAGGGCGAATCCCAGTGCAAGGCTCGCGCGGATCGCGGGTACAAGCTGCGGCAAGACAACGCGTGAGAGCACCATCGAAGGCGGCGCACCGAGGCTCGCGGCAGCTTCACGCAAGATCGTGAGTTCGGGGCGTAGCGCAGCAGCGGCGCATCGATAACAAAAGGGCAGCACGAGCGCGAGTTGAACCAGCACCACGATTGCCGCCGACCCCGAGATATCCAGCGGTTTCTTGTGATACGCAATCAGCACGGACAGGCCAAGCACGACGCTCGGCACGCCATTGGGCATCATCGCGATGGTGTCCACCCACGCACCCACGCCGCGGCGATCACGGCCTTCCAGCGCAAGCGCAAGCCATAGGCCAAGCACGGTACCCAGCACCGCGACGCCGAAGCCCACTTCAAGGCTCGTGGTCAACGCATCGAAGTCGCTTGAGCCCAAACGTTCGAACCAGCGCATGCTGAAACCATCGGGGAAGATGGTTCCCGACCAGTGCGACGCCACGCTGGACAGCGCTACCACCAGCACCGGCAACACGAACAGCCAGAAGCACAGCAGCGCGGCAAATCCCATGAATACCCAAGAGCCGATCCGCTTGAGCGAATACGGCTTCGAAGTCGTTGCGGGCAGCGTGAAATCAGTTGCCATTGCGGCCTCTCGTGCGTCGGTTGACTCGTCGGTACAGCGCATACAGCGAGAGCGACATCGCCAGCATCACGACTGCGCCGGCGGCTGCCGTCGGCAAGTCGAGATCGACCGTGGCCGAGCTGTAAATGGCCATCGGCAAGGTGATCAGATGCGCACTGCCGAGCACCAGCAAAATGCCGAATTCATTGAGCGTCAGCAGGAAACACAGGATCGTGCCCGCTGCAATGCCGGGCCACGCGAGTGGCAAGATAACCTTGAACGCGACCATCCAGCCGTTCGCGCCGAGGCTCTTGGCGGCTTCGATCAAGCGCATGTCGAGCGTGGCGAACGACGCGAGCGTGGGCCTGACGACGAACGGCGCGTAGAACACGACCTCCGCGAGAATCACGCCGCCAATACCGAACAAGAAGTTGAGCGGCGGGTCCTGCTGGTTGAAAAGCCGCTGCAAGCCAATGCTCACCGACCCCTGCGATCCATACAAAAAGATCAGCGTGAACGCGACGAGAAAAGACGGGAATGCAACGAACAATTCGAGGAACCGGGTGACAAGCTTCGCCCCGGCGAATGGCTTGAAAAACAGCATGGCCGCGAGCAGCACGCCGAGCACCGAAGCGAGTGTCGCGCTGGCGAACAAGATGCCGAGCGTCGTGCCGACCACCCCGCTTGTCTCGGGATTGCCGAAGAACGCGGTGTAGGCATGAAGGCTCAGGCCATGCGCACCGCTCACGCTGAGCAAGAGGAGCTGCACCAGCGGATAGATGACCAGCGGGCCGAGCACGACCACGAGAATGAACCACAAATGCCACTGCGCCAACCGTTCGCGACGACGCTTGGCGGCGGTATGCGCGACGTCGTCGACTACGTGCTCACTCACTGATAAGGACGACATCGTCAACCTCATGGCGTAGGGAAACGCGCGCGCCCTTCACGGGCATCGGGCCGTGGGCACGCTGCATGGTGACGAGCACGGGTTGATCGGGCAGCGCGTCGAGCATGACCGACACCGACAAGGCTGCGCCGTACCACTCCACCGAAGCGATGGTGCCATGCAGTTGGGCATCGCCAAGGGGCACAATCGAGAGGCACTCGGGACGCACGCACGCCACATGGCCGCGATCATCGTGACGGGGGTCCCCGATGGGGAACATGATGGACGGCGGCAACAGGTTGGCCGCGCCAAGATAACGCGCGACGAATGCGTCCTTTGGATTGTCGTAGAGTTCGCGCGGCGTGCCGAGTTGCGCAATGCGGCCATCGCGCATCAGCAACGTGCGGTCGGATAGCACGAGCGCGTCGTCCTGATCGTGCGTGACACACACAATGGTCAGGTTCGGCAAACGCTCATGCAACGCCTTGAGCTCAGTACGAACGGAAGCGCGCAGGTTGGCATCGAGTGCGGAGAGCGGTTCGTCCAGCAGCAGCACGTCCGGCTCGATCACCAGCGCCCGCGCCAACGCCACGCGCTGCTGCATGCCGCCCGACAACTGCGCGGGCATCACGTGGCCCGCGTCGCCGAGCTGCACGAGCTTGAGCGCATCGGCTACGCGCCGTGCGATCTCCCCTGCTTTCAGCCGCCGCGCCCGCAAACCGAACGCGACGTTGTCGTACACCGACAGATGCGGAAACAGCGCATAACTTTGAAACAGCAAGCCGAGATTGCGCTTGAACGGCGGCACATGCGTGAGGTCACGCCCCGCCACCGTCAACGTCCCCGCCAGCCCGTCCGCCTCGATGAAACCTGCGATAAACCGCAGCAGCGTGGTCTTGCCGCAGCCGCTGCGCCCGAGCACGGTGAGCAGCTCGCCACGCTCAATGGTCAGCGACAGGTCATCAAGCACGGTGCGTGCGCCAAAGCGCACGCTCAGGCGGTCGATACGCACGCCACCGTGCGTATGCTGATTTGAATCCACGGCAACAGCTTCACGAGCGGCCGGAGCCAGCGTCAAAGTGTTCACGGTTCGCATCCTTGAGAGCTTGGGGGAAACAGGACGAGCCCGAAGGTCAAAGCAGACAAAATCTCAGGACTTCGGCTTGACGACGTCGAGCTGTTTGTCCGAGTTGCCGATCACGTCGTTTTTCCAGCGCGTGGTCCATGCAGCCTTCTTCTCCATCACCTGGTTCCAGTCCACCGGAATCAGCTTCACGCCCGCAATGGCCTGCTTGACCGTCTCTCCGTTCTTGCCTGCCAGCGGCACGTCGGTACGGCCCGGAATGCCATAGATATCCGGCACCTTCGCCTGCACTTCCTTCGACATCAGGTAATCCACCAGCTTCTTGCCTTCAGCCTGGTTCGGGCCGCCCTTGATCAGGCCGATTGCGTAGGGCAACTGGAACGTGGTCGGTGCTTCGCCGGGCCTGGCCGAGAGGAAGATGGGCTTGAGCGAAAGGCCGCCGTTGGCTCCGTCGTCCAGGTCCATCTGCAGGTCGCCGTTGGCGAATGCGATCTCATTACGCGAGAGAAGAACGTCGAGATAACCTGTGCCCTTGGTGTGGAATTTTGCGCTCTTTTCCAGATCCTTCAGGTAATCGAACGCCTTGTCTTCGCCCATCAGCGCGCTCGTCAGGATGATCACGGCCATGCCGTCGCCGGCAGTGGCGGGATTCGAATAGGCAATCTTGCCGCTGAAGTCGGGGTGCAGCAGGTCCCCGAAGGTCTTCGGTGCGGTCTTCGTGACTTCAGGGTTGATCGCGAACGAGAAATAGTTGTTCACGAAGGTAGCCCAGGCGCCATCCGGGGCTTTCGCGATTGCCGGCACGTTCGTGTAGTTGACGCTCTGATAAGGCTGCAGCAAGCCGCCTTGCGACGCCTGCTGGATGAACGGCGGCAATGTGACGAGCACGTCCGCTTTCGGCGAATCCTTTTCCACTGTCGCGCGATTCACGACTTCCCCGCTACCCGCGGTCACGATATTGACCTTCACGCCTTCCTTCTTTTCAAAAGCCGGCAAAACGTCCTTGTACAGGTTTTCCAGACCGTCGGCGGTGTACAGCACGACGGCATCGGCAGCATGAGCCGGCACCGTCACGGCACCGGCGAGCGCGGCCACGGCCAGCGCCGGCAGCACGCGCTGTGCGACGAAACGGGAAGCGGGAAAGCGATTTTTTGTCATGGTGCTTGTTTCTCCGGGAAGGCGGATTCAACCAGGTGGCGTGAAGGCGAATGTACGTTTCGGCACGTTTTTCCAGGCATCGGCTGGATTCTTTTAGGTCCGATGCGTCCAATGATTCATTGGCGCGGCGGACCGAATATTCGGTCCGCCAGCAACCCGAACGAAGCATCACAGAACTTCATGACAACGCCATGACGATGCCACATTTTCCCAAAAAAGAACACATTTCGCCAAAATTCCGACGTAGACTATTTCATGCCTATCGAACGATGCCAAATCGATGCCAAATCGATGCCAAACCGATGCCGAATCGTCGAAGCGGCGCTTGTTGCTATGAATGGAGAAAACGTGATTAACGGAAGTGACCCGATTTTGCTGACCCCTGGCCCCCTGACTACATCGCCTGCCACCCGTCAGGCCATGCTGCGCGACTGGGGCTCCTGGGACGCGGCTTTCAACCGGATGACAAGCGATATCTGCCGTGACCTGCTTGCGATCGTGTCCGGCCAAAAAGATTTTGTGTGTGTCCCCATGCAAGGCAGCGGCACGTTTTCCGTAGAAGCCGCGCTCGGTTCGCTCGTGCCGCGCGACGCCGTGGTGCTCGTGCCGAACAATGGCGCGTATTGCACACGCTTGCTGAAAATACTGGAGCGGCTGGGCGTGGCGTCCATCGAGCTGACGTTTCGCGATGACGAGCCGGCAAGCGTCGCGCGGATCGAGGAAATGTTTCGCCGCGAGCCGCGCATCACGCATGTGGCACAGGTGCATCTGGAGACGAGCGCGGGTTTGCTGAACCCGCTCGACGACATCGCGGCGCTGTGCAAACAACATGGCAAGAGCCTGATCGTCGATGCAATGAGTTCGTTCGGCGCGGTGTCTATCGATGTATCGAAGGGTGGTATCGATGCGGTAATTTCCGCCAGCGGCAAGTGTCTCGAAGGCGTGCCGGGGATGGGTTTCGTGATCGTTCGGCGCGCGCTGCTGGAAGCATCGGCGGGTATTTCGCGCTCCCTCGCGCTGGATCTCCACGATCAATACGCGTACATGATGAAAACCACTCAGTGGCGCTTTACGCCGCCTACGCATGTGGTCGCCGCGTTGCGCGCGGCGCTTGATCAGTTCATCGTGGAAGGGGGTCAACCTGCGCGTGGCGCGCGGTATCGCAGCAATTGCGCGGCATTGATCGAGGGTATGGCGTCGCTGGGTTTCAAGCCGTTCCTGGATGCCGCAGTGCAGGCCCCGGTGATCGTTACGTTCCACGCGCCGCACGATCCGGCCTACGATTTCAAGCGCTTTTACGAAGCAGTCCGCGATGCGGGTTACGTGCTCTATCCCGGCAAGCTGACAGAAGTGGAGACGTTCCGCGTGGGGTGCATCGGCGCAATCGATGCGAACGAAATGCTTAACGCGGTAGCGGCCATCGGGCGCGCGCTGGGCGCACTGCACGTGCGCTTGGCTGACTTGCCTGCTGACTTGCCCGCTGACTTGCCTGCTGACGTCGCGGCAGCGTGAGATCGGCATGAAGCCCCTGCACTCAGGCGATCACCAGCTCCGGCCCGCGCGCGGCGATCGCACGGCGCAGGGCTTTGTCCGGCGCGATTTCGGTGATCAGGTAACGTGCCTTCTCGAAGTCGCGGATACGCACGGGCGTGACGTTGCCGAACTTGGAGTTGTCCGCGACGATGGCCGCCGCGCTTGCCGCCAGGATCATGCGGCTGCGCACTTCGGCTGCCAGGCGCGAATAGTCGGTCAGGAAGGCGTCGGGCGTGATCGCGCCCGCGCCGACAAACGCAAAATCCACGTGATATTGCGAAAGTTGCTGCACGGTGTCCAGGCCGAATACCGCGTCCTCGTTGTCCGAGAGTTCGCCACCGAACAGCGTGACCTTGTTGTCGTTGCGGCGGCCGAGCAGCAGCGCGATGCGCCAGTCGTTGGTGTAGACCATCAGCCGGTGCCGGTCGCCCAGTGCGCGCGCTACGGCTTGCGTCGTGCTGCCCGAGTCGATGATCACCGACGCGCCGTCGGGTACGAGTTGCGCGGCACGCTCGCCGATCGCCCGCTTCGCGGCTGCGTTCGCGGCTTCGCGCACGTCGAGGTCCGGCTCCCGGCGATCATTGGACAGCGCACCGCCGTGGGTGGTCGCGATCAGGCCACGAACGGCCAAGGCATTGAGGTCGCGCCGGATAGTCTCGCGCGACACGTCGAGTGCGCGCACGAGTTCGGCGACCGACAACGCGCCGTTCTTCGACAACTCTGACAGGATGTATTGATGACGTTGTTCGGCGAGCATCGAGTGCGGCCGGGCATGCCGGCAATGAATGAACTAGCGAATGGATGACCAGGATAAACACGGGACCGCGCGTATTGTAGTACGCGAAAGGCCGTCACACGGATGACCATGACAACCAACCATACTCCCCATCACACCGACGTCGCGATTATCGGCGCGGGCGTTCTCGGCCTGGCGCATGCCTATGCGTTCGCTAAACGCGGCTTGCGCGTGACGGTATTCGAGCGCAGCGGCACGCCGGTCGGCGCGTCCATCAGAAATTTCGGCATGGTGCTGGTGACCGGCCAGCCGCCGGGCACGATGCATTCGCTTGCACAGGCATCGCGGAAAATATGGCTCGACTGGGCATCCGGCGCGGCGCTGCATGTCAGGCGTTCCGGCTCGCTGATGTTCGCCCGCAGCGCGGCTGAAGCTCAGGTGATGGAGGCGTTCGCGGCAACGCGCGCCAAGGCGGCGGGCTACGACGCCACGTTGCTTTCGCGCGCCGCGCTCGACGATCTCTACGATGGCCGCTTTGGCAAACATCGTGCCGCACTCCACGGGCGTGCCGATTTGCAGGTGTTTTCGCGCGAGGCGGTGCCTGCGCTCATCGACTATTTACGGCGTGAATTCAACGTGGAATTTCGCTTTGGGACGCTCGCCCGGGACGTGGATGGCGGGCGGATCGAGACGACTGCGGGTCAGTGGCGAGCGGAGCATGTGGTGGTTTGCGCGGGACACGATTATCTGTCGCTGCTCGCGCCGCAACTCGCCGTGCTGGAACCGCGCGTGTGCCGGTTGCAGATGCTGCGCGTGCGGCCAACCACGCCTCTCGCCCTCGATCACGCCGTGCTGACCGGGCTGAGCTGCCTGCACTACGGTGCGTTTTCTGACCTTCCTGAAGCCGCCGCGCTGCAAGCGGAGGTGGCTGCGCGGCAACCCGCGGTGCTCGAGCACGGTATTCATCTGCTGGCTAGCCCGACGCCTGGAGGCGATCTGATCGTGGGCGACTCGCACGATTATGGCGATGATCCGTCACCGTTCAATGCGCAGGCTATCGATGAAATCTTGCTCGGTCTGGCTGAGGACACGCTCGGCACTGGGTTGCGGGTCGTCGAACGGTGGCAAGGTGTCTATGGGGCACGCACCGGGACGTCGGGCGCACCGTTTTCTGTCCTGCGAGCCTCGCCGAACGTGACCGGCGTGTACATGCATAGCGGCGTGGGCATGAGCGTCGGACCGGCGCTGGGCGAGCGCGTAGTCAGTCATCTGCTTGACGGGGTAGCGCTGCCTGCAGCGTGACCACTTGTCGCAGATGCGGCACCTGCGCCGCGCGGCCAAGATGCCATGAGACAGGAGTACCAGGCGACTTCACTAAGCGGCTTCACTAAGCGGCTTCACTAAGCGGCTTCATTTCGCCAACGGCAAGAGTCTGTTTCCCCACTGCACGGCAATGAAGGCACCCCAGCCCGGTAAGCTCGACGCCTGTTCTTTTATGCGACCGCGCTGGGAGTTGACCGATGAGCTACAAGAAAGGCATTGTGCTGGAGATCCAGTTTCCGCCCGAGCGTCTGAACGACGGCGCGGGAGACCCTTACTGGATCGACCTGACACTCGACGAAGCCCGCCGTCTCCACGACCAGCTCGCGAGGCGTTTCGCAAGCGCGGCGCAGGCGAACCAGCCGCTTGACACGTTCACAATGGAGTAGCTGACCTGGCTGGGCGCCTACCCTCCCGACCAGCTCCCGCGCTCCGGATTCGCTGCGTTTATCGGTAGCTCTCTTGTCGGCCGGCGTGCGCATCAGCACGGCGCTCTGGTCGAGCACGCCGTCATCCTTCACCTTGCGCAACGCAGCAAGTGGTCACGACCCGTTGCAGGTCGGACTCGACAGATTGCGGAAACGGCTCGGCCAGTCCCCCGACATCGCCGCCTGTGCCGCTGCCAGCGGCATATCGCCCGTACACACGCAGCGCTTCAGAAACACCGCCAGCCGTTCCTTGCGGCGCTGCCCCGCCCGTCCGTCCCAGCGGCGGATATCAAGGTTCGCCGCCGCGCTCGGAGAGCCGCCCAGCAGGATTGGCATGCGGTGATCGAGCGCGTAGTCCGAAGCGCTCTGCGGGTCCACATGGCGTTGACTCAGCAGTTGTTCCTTCTGGCGCTGCAAGGTGTCGAAGGGAGGCAGGACATCGTCGGCATAACCGGGGCGGCAGATCGTGTCCACGATGGTCGACTGGGTCACGCGCGGATCGAGCAGCTCGGGTTTTTGCGCGTGAGCCGGCACACCGCTGGCCGCAAGCGCAAGCAGGAACCACACGTTGGCAACACGCCGGCGACTGTGGCGGCGGTCACGGTTATACGGAAGAAACCTTCTATTCATTCGGCGATCGGGCCGCGCCAGAGACGCAACGGCCCTATGTCGGAGCGAGAGGAGGGGCTAATTAAAACACATGCACGTTCCAGGAACGGAATCGGACATTAATCACGACCGTGAAATGACCCGCTCGATCAACGCCAACCGATAGTGAAGCGCCCTGGGCAGCTTAGGCAGAATACTGCTCGAGCGCCGTATCGAGTGCTATTGCTTCGTCGTGGAAACGCTCGTAGGCCGCGCGAATCGCCGCGGTGTCGCAGCCTGGTCCGGGTGCTATCGCGCATGCATGCTGCAGGCTCAGGCAGGCATCGGAGAAAGACGTGGCGCCAATCACTAACGCCGCTCCTTTCATCCGATGCGCCAGCTCAAGCAGACGATGAAAATCCGCCGATGCAAACACCCGACCCGCCTCCTCGAGATCCTGCCGGTTCGCCGACTTCAATACATCGACGAGGGCGGCGGCTTGATCACCGTAGCCGTTGAGTTGGTCCTCGTTGAAACGCTGGACCGTGGATGGGAGAGCGGCCGTGCCTGGTTCTACATCCACACGATAGACGGGTTGAGCAGCTTCGGACGCTGTATCCGAGGGGCCGTCGACCACGCCGTTCAGTTGCCCGGGATAGGAAACGGACATGCTGAGCGCCGCCGAAACGGCGCGGCCCACGGCCCTGTTCACCGGGAAGTTTTGAGTGGGGCCATAGGTATCGGCATGCGCACGGTCTGGCGCGAGGGACCTCGCAGAACTAATCGATGCCGTCGACATATGCATGGGTGCGGCACCCGACAGGCGATCGAAGAAGGAGCTGGAATCCAATGGTGGCGTCGGATTGCCGGCTCGATCGGCAACGGGCAAAGCGGCGCTGAGCGTGGCGACCTTCGCCCCCCGCCCATCGTGCATGGCAAGTAGCAGCGCGCGGCGCAGCGCGTCGAGCCCTAGCGGCTTGACGACGCACAACGTCATGCCGGCGTCGAGCGCTTGAGTCAGCGCCTCGGGCTGCGCGTTCGCGGTCACGCCTATGATGGGCGTCAGCTTTGGTGCGGCGTTGGTACGTGTTAGCGCCCGTTCGCGCGCACGAATGGCACGCGCAAGATCCTCGCCGCTCATCGTGGGCATAGAACAATCGGTCAGGATCAGGTCAAACGGAGCACCTTCTTGCCGCTGCCCCTCCCAACGCGCAAAAGCGGCCCCGCCATCGTTCGCGGTTTCAATCACGCAGCCGAGCGTATCTAACTGGCTGGCAAGCAGCATGCGGTTGGCCGGATGATCGTCGACAACAAGTACGTGCAGGCCGGGCAAGTCGCGCGTATCGAGCTCGGTTGTGGGTGCGGGCGTAAGCGTCTTTAGCGGCGGGAGGGCTGTAGGCAAGCGTACCCGCACGGTAAAACGGCTTCCTTGCCCGGGCTTGCTGGACAACCGGATCGTGCCGCCCATCAAGGTCATCAAGCGCCTGCAGATGGTGAGGCCGAGACCGGTGCCCCCAAAGCGGCCGGGCCGCTCCTGTCGCGCCTGGGCGAACGGCGCGAACAACAACGCTTGCTGATCCGCTGCGATGCCGATCCCGGTGTCCGAGACGGCGAGCAACAGTTCGCGATGCGTGCTGCGCGCATTGTCACCAAGAGGGCTATGCATGTGGCCCTTTCTCACCGCCCCGATCGCATACTCGAGCGTCACTTGTCCCGCATCCGTAAACTTGATCGCATTCGACAACAGGTTGCCCAGCACCTGCCTCAGGCGCAGCGCGTCCGCCATCACCCACGCGGGCTCATGCCGATGACGACCACGCACGCGCACGACAAGCGCCACGCCTTTGCTGCGCGCCGCCAGTTCATAGATCGCCACCACGCTTTTCACCCATTCGCCAAATTCCAGCGCTCCAGATGTCAACACGAGCCGCCCGGCTTCGATCTTCGCCATGTCGAGGATATCGTCGATCATTCCAAGCAGATCATGTGCCGCCTGATGCGCCGTGCCCAGCGCCCGCTGAGTCGATGCGCGGTCACCCGGACTGCGCAATTCGAGTTCGAGAAGTCCGAGCACGGCGTTCATCGGCGTACGGATTTCGTGGCTCATGGTGGCGAGGAAAGTCGACTTCGCGCGGTTCGCGGTTTCGGCTTCTTCTTTTGCCGCGCGCATCGCCTGTTCGGCCGCCCGCCGTCGTGCAATCTGCGCTTTCAACGACGCGGCCCAGCAGATCAGCAGCGCTAACAGGGCCGCACCGAGCACCGCGCCGGAAATGACTTGCGGACGCCGCCGCTCCCACTGGCTATCCGGATGCTCGACCAGCATCCAGCGGCGGCGAATGGCGTCGATCTCCGTCGGCTGCATGTGTTCGATCGCGCGGTTCATGATCGACAGCAGCATGGGCTGATTACGCGCGATGAGAAAACCGTGCTGCACGGGCTGATCCGAGAACGCACCCGCGATGACCAGCTTGCCGCGGTACGGATTGCCGACCGCGTAGTTGGCGAAGGTCATGTCAATGATGGTTGCATCCGCGTGGCCGTTCACTACGGCGTCGAACTGGCCATTGATCGGCGATGTCTCGATGATACGCACCGAAGGCACGCGCTCGCGCAACATGCTCATGAGCGCATGATTGCGCCAAAGCGCAACGCGTTTTCCCGCCAGCGCTTGGGCGTTGCGCAGCGGCTCGGCTCCCGCCCGTGTCAAGATCACCAGCACGCCTTCGCCATAAGGTTTGCTTGGCGCGAACTGCGGCGGTATCTGTCCCTCGCTCAGTCCGTACGCGATCAGGCTCGCGCGGCCGTCGCTCACGTCATTGGTCACCCGCTCTGTCGAACCGCGCAGGCGGCCTTCGAAGCTCAGGCCCGTGAGGGCGCCAATAGCCGACAGCATGTCGATGGCCAGACCCGCGGGCTTACCGCTTGAATTGCGGAATGTCATGGGCGCAGCGTCTGCATACATGGAGTAATTCACCACCGGATGCGCCGTTATCCACGCGCGTTGCGCATCGCTCAACGTAAGCGGCTCGGCAAACGTCACTGCGGCGGCAGCGCCACATCGCGCACGCACTTCGAGCAGAAAGCGGGGCGGCAGCGCGGCAAGCGCCGCATCCACGCGTTGACGCTGGATATCTCCTGCGGCATCGGCGGCGAAGGCGAAGCTGTAGCCGGCTTCATCGAATGGCGCAAAGCCCGAGATGGTGAGGTTCATCAGGTCCTGGTGATCGATCGTGTAACCCGCCGTGGCCAGATCGCCCACAAACGCGTCCGCATCTCCCAGCGACACAGCCAGCAGCGCACTGAGCGTATCGCGATAACCTACCGCACGAAGCGCGGGATAAGCGTCGTGCAGCCGGCGCGCCGACGTTTGCTGCTCGACATAAGCAATACGTCCTGAGCGAGGGCCCGCAACGCGCCGTTCAACGAAAACTTGCTTGGTCGCAACATAAGGCCGGCTGTAAAGCAGCGCCGGCCCTGCGTCATTGCCGGTCGCACTCGTCGCTGCATCAATTCGGTGGTGACGCAGCGCATCCAACATGGCAGAACGGTCAGGAAAGGTCCGCCATTCGAGCGGCCTTTGCAACGCAATGGCCACGCGTTGCGCAAAATCGGCAGAGACGCCGCGAATGCCCAAACCGGGCTCATCCGGATCGTTCATTTCCATCGGCGGCAATGCGCCCGGGACCGCGCCCACGATAAACGGCTTGGGCGGTGCGGCATTGGCTGCAATGGAAAGTGCCAGCACACAGGTGAACACTATTGCCCGATGCAACGCCTTGATGCTTTGTAGCGCGACGTGTGTCCTTAGCAAACTCATTGGGTGATTGCCTGCGCAAGGCGCCAGACACGCATTCTGAAAGGAGCGTCAGTGTCGCAAATACGAGCGTCCACGCCAATTGGGGAAGTTGAAACGGTCAGTCAGCCTAAATGACACAGTCACATTGAGCATGCACGAGGGGTGCCACATCTAGCTATTCGAGGCTAAAGATTCCGTCTGGAATCGAATGCCTGGCTAACGAAAACGTAAGCCTGGTCATTAACCGAACAGTTAATCATGGAACGCCGCACAGGTCGATCGCACTGATCAAGTGCATTCATTATTGCGAGACACGCAATACTATTTCGACAGATTCACGGCTAATGCAACAACACTTCCTTACCTACACTTCAGTGTTGAGATTGTTCAGCATGACCTCATCGGTCCTGGAACAAACTCGACACACATAAGAGAGGAGATTCCATCATGTTCAAGTCACTGGTTCCCGCAATCGTGCTTGCTTCCGCGCTGGGCGCACCGGCATTCGCTTATGCGCAAGACGCGGACACGGTAAGCCGTCCTGCGGTCAAGGCCGATCTGCTGCAGATGGAACAATCCGGCTATAACGTCGAAGGTGATCACACCACCTACCCGGCGCAGACCCAGGCAGCAGAGCAACGCGTGGAAACGACCCGCGGCGTCACTGCGACGTCTTACGGCTCGCCGACAAATGGTTCGTACGCGGCCGGAATGCGCACCCCCATGGCGCAACTGGACGAAACACATTCGGTGTACTTCGGGCACTAAGCCAGACATTGACGACCGAATTGCCATCTGGCAAAAATTAACATTTTAGTTAAATTGAAGTAATTGAAGGGAGCCGCCATGTAGCGGCTCTCTTCGTTTCAACTTCGGCCTGACGGACAGCACGATCCGCACTTTCAAATACACCCGGCATGCGGCCGCGTCGATCTCAGCACGCCCCTCTCTTGGCGTGCTCAGCCGGTCTCTGACAGAAACTGATTTCACCGTTACCATTCAGCAAGGTTCTGTTGCCGTACCCAATCAGCTCGCTCATTGCGAAACCATGACACGTTAGTGTCACACCGCTCGAACGAGCCATCCGGGCCACGCAATATTCAACCTGACTGATCAAAACGCCGAGGTTCATCATCGGCGTGACCGTGCTCATTCGTTCCCCAATGTGTTTCGTGTCACTCGTATCAAACCGTCCGTTTCGCGGAGTCGTCGCGTCGTCGCGTCGTCGCGTGACGCTCCACCCTTGACCCTCAGCTATCAACTCTTAGCCGATGGTTTTTCCGGCGGTCGGGGCCAAGCGTGTCTCCGGGCTTTCAAGCCGCAGCCGCGCGGCCCGTGCCGCCTGCCTGCTCATTCACTCGCGCAAGAGGACACACATGAAAACGAAACTTATCGCAGCGCTCATTGCAGCAGCGCTGGCTCAAGTCGCCCTTCCTTCGCAGGCGCAAGTTGCCGGCTCGCAGACTCTCGGTATCACCGTGCAGGAATCCACCGCCATCCTGGGCGGCTGGAGTATCAAGAAATCCATCCTCAACAAGCCGGTCGTCAATGAAAACGGCGAGCGCGTCGGCGTGATTCACGACATCATCGTGGCGCCGGACAAGTCGGTGTCGTTTGCGATTGTCGCGGCCAGCCAGTTTGCCGGCGTCTCGCATCACGACGTCGCCATTCCTATCGAGCAACTCGACATAGTCGGCGGCAAGATCGTATTGGCGGGTGCAACGAAGGCGGCAATCAAGGCGCTGCCAGAGTTTGAGTACGCGAAGATGCCCGCGACGCCGAAACCCCGCGCGGACTTCCCCGACCATCATTAAAATTGATTTGAATTGATCGCGGGTTGGCTGCGGCGTTGGGCTGGACGTCGCAGCAAGTGACACACGTCCCGCGAGGGTCAGCCCGGCAGCTTCGCTGCCAATACATCGATCTTCATGATCTGCGGCGGCGCGGCGAGCAGTTCGCCCGCCTTCGCCAACAGTGCCTCGGCGACCTTGCCGGAAAGATGCGCGTCGCGACCGGCTTCATCGGGGAAAGCATCGAAGATTCCAAACGTGTTTGCGTTCAACCGCAGCGCGAACCATGCGGTCGTGGCAGGCTCTTGCTCGACGAGCGGGAGGCCGCCCAACAAGAACGCCTCGACATCCCTCTCCTTTCCGGGTTTTGCTTCCAACCGGACCCACAATGCTGTCTTGACCATGTCATCCTCCGTGGATTCGCGTCTTCCATCTGGAAACGCGTACATCGATCATAAAACTTGCGTCGCCTGCGTGGCGGTGCTTATCCGCAAAAGCGCGGCAAGCACCGCAGTAACAGCAGCGAAAACAGCAGCGAAAAAGGTACCCGCGACTGGACGCCACGGGATCTTTCACATGTCCATACCCTTGGCGCCCATCACGCCGGCACGCTCTCCGCCTTGTCGGCCCGCGCCCATACTCGATGTTTTGATAACGCTGCAATAAACGCCTTCATCACGTTCTTCGTGTCGCTGCCTACGCTGATGCCTTCGTCACCGGTCGGCAGATGCGCGGCCGCCAGCACGTCCTCCCCGTCACCCACTGCGCCGATCGCCTTGAGATGCTTGAACGATTCGAGTACGAAGTGGCGGGCATCGCCGGATTCGGACAGGAGCTTCGCGCTCGCCGCGCCGCCGGCCACCACTACGCCATCGAACATGATCGATGGCAAGCCGAGAATAGTTGCATCGACTTCCACGCCGTCGCCCAACGTACCTAGCTGCGGCGCGACCACCTTCGCATGCGCGCCTTGCGCTGTCAGCGCATCCTTGATCGCCTTGATGGTGGCAACGTCCGCCCCCTTCGCGGCAAGAATGGCAACCTTGCGCGTCTTCACCGACGGCTTGGTTTTCGCGACAATGCTCAACGCCGGTGACTCAGCCAGCGACGACTTACCCAATTCCGCCGCGCTTGCGCTCGCCTTTGGCGCCGGCAGGCCGAGATTATCGGCAACACGCGCGCACAGTTCACTGTCGATATTCGCCAGGATTCCAAGCTGCCGTTCGCGGATGAACTTGCGCTCGACCTTGCTCAGCTCGAACGAATACGCGCCCACGATGTGATCCTTCTCCGGCTTCGTCATACTGTTCCAGAACAGCGTGGCTTGCGAATAATGGTCGGCGAACGACTCGCTGCGCTGGCGGATCTTCACGGCATCCACGCGCTCCGGATAGGTCTCGAACCCACCGCCAATCGCAGCGGGTTCGGTTTCCTTTGGCCAGCCGCTGTCGATGGAATTGGGTTCGTACGAAGCCTGCCCGCGATTCACCGTCATCCGGTGTTTCGCATCGCGCTGGTTGTTGTGCATCGGCGCGATGGTGCGGTTGATCGGGATCTCATGAAAGTTTGGACCGCCCAGCCGGCTGATCTGCGTGTCCGTGTACGAGAACAAACGGCCTTGAAGCAGCGGATCGTTCGAGAAGTCGATGCCCGGCACAATGTGCCCCGGACAGAACGCCACCTGTTCCGTTTCCGCGAAAAAGTTATCCGGATTGCGGTTGAGCGTGAGCTTGCCGAGCATGGTGATCGGGACGATTTCCTCTGGAATGATCTTGGTCGGATCGAGCAGGTCGAAGTCGAACGAATGCTCGTCGTCCTCCTCCACAATCTGTACGCCCAGTTCCCACTCGGGATAGTCGCCCATATCGATGGCTTCCCACAGATCGCGCCGATGAAAATCCGCATCCTTGCCGGCCAGCTTCTGCGCTTCGTCCCACAAGAGCGAGGCCGAACCAATGGTCGGACGCCAGTGGAATTTAACGAACCTGCCCTTGCCCTCTGCATTCACCAGACGAAACGTATGGATACCGAATCCTTCCATGGTGCGCAGGCTGCGCGGGATCGCGCGATCCGACATGGTCCACAACACCATGTGCGCGGACTCCGGCACGAGCGAGACGAAGTCCCAGAATGTGTCGTGGGCTGAGCCGCCCTGCGGCATTTCGTTATGCGGTTCCGGTTTGACTGCATGAACGAAGTCGGGGAACTTGATCGCGTCCTGAATGAAGAAGACGGGCATGTTGTTACCGACCAGGTCGAAGTTTCCTTCTTCGGTGTAGAACTTGACGGCAAAACCACGCACGTCGCGCACGGTGTCCGCCGAGCCGCGTGAGCCCTGCACCGTCGAGAATCGTACGTACACCGGCGTTTCCTTGTTCGGGTCAAGCAGGAACGCCGCTTTCGTCAGGTCCGTATGCGCCTTGTATGGCTTGAACACGCCATGCGCGGCTGAACCGCGTGCATGCACGATGCGCTCGGGAATCCGCTCGTGATCGAAGTGCGTGATTTTTTCACGCATGATGAAATCTTCGAGCAGCGAGGGTCCGCGAGGACCCGCTTTAAGCGTGTTCTGGTTATCGGAAACCTTGACGCCCTGGTTTGTCGTCAGGGCTTGATTCGTCGCGTCCGAGCGGAACTGCTCGAGACTGTCGAGCTTCGGATTGGTGTTGTTTTGTGAGGGTGTGCGCGCAACTGCGCTGGTATTTTTTGACGGCGCGGGCGCGCCAGCATTCTTCTTCGAGGTCGGCATCGGGGGAACTCCAGTGTGCAGTTGAAGTGGCGCATTCGACATGCGCTCGTTCGTCCGTTCGCAACTTGTGTTCCCGCCGATGCCGTGGCTCAAACCCTCGGCAATTGCCCGCTATTTCGCTTCAATCTTGCGTTGCTGCAGTGCGCGAATCCGCCCCATGGCTTCATGATCGGTCGTCGCGGCTTGATACATCTTCGCTAGATCCGCCTTCAGTTGCGTGCGCGAACCGCCATCGAGATAGATCATGTGACCGGACGGATAGAATTTCGCCGTTAAATTAGCCCGCACGGTTTTATCGATGAGCGGCATTTGCTGCAGGTCCAGCACGGTCTGGTAGAACGGCGTCACGAAGTCGTAGAAACCATTCGCCGACAGCACCTTCAAGTCGATGTTGAGCGCCATCACCGCAGCCAGGTCACCCGCCGTATAGAGAATGATGTTGCCCTTCGCGTCCACGCCCTTCTGGGCGCCCGTCGGGTCCGTGTGATGGAAGTCCCAGTTGGCGAAAGCCTGGTCGTTGAGGTCCGTGAACGACGACGTGGACGTGAACTTCAGCTGCTCGTTCAGGTACTCGTTCCACATTGCCGTATAAACCCCGGTCACCGCCGTCATGGTGGGGTCGTTGCCGCCGGAATTCGGATCGATCTTGCCCGCGATACCCGTCGAAATAGCGGTCACGCGGCCATCGTAGGAACCTAGCGCCACGCCTTTGGACTTCAGCAGCGTGGTCAGAAAGAGCGAGTTGCCGCGGCTGTCGTAAGAAGCTACGTCGAGACTCCAGGCGATCAGCGTGGCTTTGTCGATACCCGTGTATTCGGACAGTTTCTCCACGGTGTCGTCGTCCGTCTGCGGGAATTTGCGCAGCGCCGCGAGGTAATCCGTGCGTGCGAACTGCGCGACTTCCTCGGAGAACGTCAACAAATCCGTGGGCCGTGGATGCACACCCAGTTTGCGATGAAACCAGGCATCGGCAGCGGCCGTTGGCAACGCGCCCACCGGATTGCCTGATTGCGTGTAGTCGAGAATCGACGACTGCAGCGTGATGCCGTTCAGGTCCACGCCATCTTCGTGCAAGAGGTACGCGAGCACGCAACTGCGCGCCGTGCCGTACGACTCGCCGTACAGGAATTTCGGCGAATTCCAGCGATTATTTTTCGTCAGGAAGCGCTTGATAAATTGCTTGAGCGAATTCGCGTCCTGGTCGACGCCCCAGAAGTCGCAATTCTTGTTCGGCGCAATGGCCGCCGAATAACCGGTGCCGACGGGGTTGATGAAGACCAGATCGCTCTTGTCCAGCAAGCTGTCCGGGTTGTCCTCCATCTGGTAGGGCGCGGGCGGCGTGAACGCAGGCGTCGAAGTCTTGATGCGTTGCGGCGCGAAGGATCCGAGCAGCACGAATACCGACGACGACCCCGGTCCGCCGTTATAGAAAAACGTGACCGGGCGTGATTCCTCAGTTTGATTATCCTGTGTGAACGCCACGTAGAACAACTTGGCGTCGGGCTTTGAACTGCTCGGATCGACAATCACAAGATGCCCGGCCGTCGCCGTGTAGTCGATCGTCTTGCCGCCTATGACGGCCGAGTGATGGGTGATGGCGGCGTTTTCGTCAGTCTGGGTCGCGTCGATGGAATCGTCGGGACCGTTGCCGTAAGCGGTGGGATCAAAGTAAGGCTGGTCCCCCGCTGTTGATGACCCGTTTGAAGAGCCAGATGAAGACCCGGTTGGAGGCGTGCCTGAAGGTGTTTTTGAAGATGTTTTAGAAGATGTCTTTGCCGCTGAACTGGAGTTCGTCATGATTGCTCCCTTGCCGGTGTTGTTGGAGTTCTTGCCTGGCCCATCGTCACAACTTATCTAACGTCACTTATCTAACGTCACTTATCTGATCTTGACCTGCAACCGCTACTTCAGCGCAGCCGCGACTTTCACTCCGTCCGGGCTGCCCAGCCCCGTACAGGCATCCCATCCCGCCGACGCCTCGAAGCTGCCGTTGTTACCCTGCGTGATGTCGTGGCCCGCTGTCTTCGCAGCGTACAGCTTCGGGTTGAGGAAACCCACCGGCTTACCCGCCGCCGCGTTGATCCGGGCGATGAGCCCCGCCCATAGCGGTGCAACCGCACTTGTGCCACCCACTACGGTTGATGTCCCGCCGATAATCACATCGTAGCCCGTGACCGGCGACGCGTCGCCTGCGACATCGGGCACGCCGCGCTTGGTCAGCGCCGACTTCCCGCCGCTGACCCGCGTGACGCTCAAGCCGGTCTGCCAGACCGGCAGCGCAAACACGGCACTTACGCCGCCACCGCCCGCGCCGCCCTGCTCGCCGTCGTTCCACACCACTTCGCTGGTGATCCCGCTCGCCGATGCCCGCAGCTGAGTCCCGCCGCACGCGAGCACATAGGGGCTCGACGCCGGGAAGTCGACATGATCTTGCCCGTCCGCGGCGCCGTCGCTGGAACCGCTGTCGCCGGAGGCCACACACACGGTCACGCCAAGTACCGCGGCGGATTGCAGGACTTCGTCGAATGCGTTTTGCGACTGCGACGTCCAGTTGGTTTCCGGGCCGCCCCAACTGATCGAGATAACCGATGGCTTGTTGGTATCGTCGTGGATCGCGCGGTTGACGGCGTCGATAAAACCCGCGTCGCTGTTGGCCGTGAAATACACCGCGATGCGCGCGCCCGGAACGATCGCGCCGACCAGTTCAATGTCCAGCGTCACCTCGCCGTCAGGCCCGTTCGGATTTCCCGTCGGCGCGTTGTTGGCCTGGTCGACGCCCACTGCAACCACGTTCGGCTGTGCCACGCCCAATTGCGAAAAATAGGCGCTCAGGTCGCTTTCGCTATATCCCCCGCCCAGCTCGATAATGCCGACACACTGGCCGCTGCCGTCGCCGCCTGGGAAGTCGTAGAGCCGCGCGAGATCGAGCGGCGTGTACGACGTGCTGGCTTCGCTGCGCGCTGTCTTGAACGGCGGCCGGAAACGGAAATGCGGGCGCGCCTGCGGGCGGCTGTCGAGACCCAGCACAGCGGTCACCATGTCTTTCATGTCGTCCGGCACATTCACCGGTCCCGTGCGCCCGCGATACTCGCCAATCGCGTGATGTTCGAAGCGCTCCAGCTTGACGCCGAAGGCCGTGCTGAACTGGGCGATGGTGCCCGACAGCACCACGCTGCGCGAGCCTGCATCGGCGCGAACTACGCTCAAGCCATGCGCCTTCGCGAAGTCTTCCGTCTTGGCGACATCCGCAGTGGATGCCCCGAAGCGTTTGCCGAACTCCTCGCGAGAAACCGGCACGGCGTCGGCGGCGCCCGTATTGATCTTTTGCATCAACTGGCGGAATGCGTCCTCGTTTTGCCGCCGTAGCATCACGACTACTTCGATTTTTTCGTCCGGATTGCATGCGCCGACGCAATGTGCGCCTTCGGGTTGCGACTTGTCGCTGCCGGCTATCGGATGCTTGCTCATGACTTGTGGCTCCTTGCTGGTACGCGAAAATTCGTGTCACGCGGATTCAGGGTTCGAGATGACTTACCAGCGACACCCTCTATTCCGGGGACCCCTGCTTGCTTCAGCCTGTTATCCGACACGGTGCGACGGGCACAGTTCCAGCATAGGCAAACGATTGCCCTCTGCTTATGCATCGGTGTCAGAAGACTGTCAATTCGGCGTCGCCCGCGGTTTTGCGCTTGCTTCGGGGTAGATCACAGTGCCGTCGGGCTGCGGTAAAGCTTCCGGCGTAAGGGTCGCGGGCCTGACCTGATGCGGGCCCATGATGTGCAGCACAGTCTCGCCTCGCGCGAGCAGATAATCCGCCACGATCCGCCGATGGCATCGCCACCACACTGCTTCCGAGCACATGATCGCGCAGCGCTGCTCGCGGCCAAGGTCCAGCAGTGCTTCCAGGGCTTCGCGGAAAGGTTCGCCAAGCGCGTAGTCGGCGTAATTGCGGAACGCCGGATGGGTCCAGTAGGTGTTCGGTGACAATTGGTCCGTATTGCGCCTGCCGCGCCGCCCGCCCAACGCCGCAATATGCGCGTAGGCAACACCCTGCGCGCACAGCGAAGCCGGCAGTGTGTCCAGGTTGAATTGCGGATGGGTCCGCGATCTCGGAATGCTGCGGACATCGACCAGCATTTCAATCTCGCTTTCTTTGAGCAAGCCGGCAAATTCCGCCAGCGGACGCGTCGAATGACCAATGGTGAAAAAAGGCGCGTTCATTTGGCGATCCATGGATCCGGCAATTTTCGGTGCGCTCGTCAGGACCGGTCTTCCGGATATTCCCGCCGTCCATCGCCGGACAGCCACGGTTCGCGGCGGATGCACCAGAGTTCGTAGGACGGCTCGAGGAAGCCGGTTTCGTCGAAGGCGCCAATCGGCAGTTCGATCTCGTCATTGTTGACGTAAGCCATGTACGCTACCGACCCGCATACCGGGCAGAAGTGGCGGCGGGCATCGGCGGAGCTTTGCCAGGCTTTGGTCGCACCCGACATGGTGACCTGCTCCTGCGCATAGACCGCGTACGCGCCAAACGCCGAACCATGCACGCGGCGGCACGTCATGCAATGGCAAAGACCGACGCGATCCGGCCTCGCCGTCGCCGTAAAGCGCCACGCACCGCACGCGCACCCGCCGTCATGTCGAACTTCCTGACCCGTGTTCTGAATCATGTCGTTCATCGCAGCCTCCCTATAATCTGGTATCTGTTATCTACTGGCATGCAGAACCCTGTGACCCGGGGAGCGACGGCCATGGCAACAATCTTAGTAGCAATCCGCCTGGTAGCAACCTGCGCGCCGCATCGGATTGGCGACGTGCAAAAAAATGCGGTTTTGCTACGATGACACCCCCACGAGACGGAGATGGCACTCATGAAGCACGTATCCCTGCTGGCTCTGCTCCCCTCCGGCGCGACGGTTACCGCCGCGACCGGGCCGTACGCAATACCGGCCGCTCCCGATCTCGCTGCACATGTGCTGTCGCACGAACGCTATGACGCTGCCGAGAACGCGCCGTCTGCGCGCAAGGATTACAAAAACGTGCACGTCGCCGATGTCATGACCGACGAGTACGTGTTCCCGCTTGGAGAAACCGGCAAGTCGATCGTGCTGTCTGGTTATCAGATTGCGGCGGGATTTCTCGCTGAACGGGCTGCCGACGAATGGCTGCAACTTGCGCGCCAACAGCACGCGGCCAATGGCGGCGTAGACACCGATGGCACGCGGCACGTACCCGATCCCGCTGAAGCCGATCAGTTGATGGATCGTGCGCTCGAATCCGCCGAACGCATTCTTGCGCCGTTCGAATCGACGCCGGTCGCGTCGTTATTCGAAACGCACTATCGCGGCGCTCGCGAATTTCTTCGCCTGAGCTGGGAAGGTTTGCCGGAAGACCTGGTGCCCAAGTCGCGACGGCCGGCCGTGGTGTCGAAAGCCGCTGCGGACCTGGCGCCGGCATCGGCATCGGCCGGGCAGGACTACGACCCCTACGGGCTGGAGGGCACGAGCGATTACGACGTTGACAAGCCGTTGGCATATCGCGAAAAGACCGGCCCGTTCCTGCTGACCATGACATATCGACATGAATATCCGCAGGTCGACGATGAACGGCTCGGCACCGCGTTCGCGGTATTTCACGAGGCGGGCACGGATATCGTGGCGGCCGCGGTCGAATTGAAACTCGTGAAAGTGCCGCCCATCCAGAGCAGCGCAGACCTCGTTTATGTCCTCGATACCTACTCCGGCGAAATGCTGTCCCTCGCGCTCGCCGCCGCCGAAGCGCTTGGGGCCGAGCGCCTGTGCAGCGTGTTCAATACGCACCGCGTGGTGTATATCAGCACGTGGGAAGTGAGGAAACCGTGGCGTGGCCAAGGCCTGGGGATCGCGTTGCTGCGAGAGGCGTTGCAACGCCTGCCCGCCGACCCCGATGGGCGTCCCGATGCGTTATGCGTCGCGCCCGAGCCCTACCAGACCGAGGTTCGGTATCTCGGCCAGTTACCGCCCGCGTTGCGCGCCGAGGTCGATGCACCCGCGCACAGGCTCACCCGGCACCTGACGGAATGGTTGGACCGTGCAAACCTGCCGAATGTGAAGACGCATTTTTTCATCCCGATGGCCAAGCACGCAGGCATTGGCTCGGCGGGTGAAAACGCGCGGCTGATCGACCGGATCATGGAAAGTGAAGCCTGATCCGGTGCTTGTCGTCATCGATATGCAGGCGAAACTGATGCCGCATATCGATAACGGCGCGGCTGTTCTGCGGCGTTGTTTAGCGCTGGTGAAAGCAGCCGATATGCTCGATATCCCGGTACTTGTCACCGAACAGAATTCGCGCGGCCTGGGCGCGAGCGTCGATGGCCTGATTGGCGAACGGCATTGCGTGATCGAGAAGGAAACGTTCGACGCAACACTGTGTCCGGACTTCGTGGCGGCATTGCCATCGAAGGAAACCGCGCTGTTCGTGGCCGGTTGCGAAGCGCATGTTTGCGTGTTGCTGACTGTAACCGGCTTGCTGAAACTGGGCTATACGGTGGAACTGATCGCCGATGCGGTCGGCTCCCGCATGCCGGAGAATAAGGCAATCGCGCTGGCAAGAGCACAACGCGAGGGCGCGTTTCCCACCACCGCGGAAACCGCGATCTTCGGCTGGTTGGGAAGCTGCCGGCATCCGCGTTTCAGGGACGCGTTGACGCTGATCAAATAGCATCGGTAGAAGCGCCCCCAGCCATGCATGCCGATCATGGCTGGCATGAGCATATTTCGATTGTTGCGGGTTTTTGGCCTGCCTAGAGTGCTTTCACGCGTACGTTACGTACGCTCAGGTAGCGCTCCGGGATGCCGAGACGATATCGCAAGTGAATCGCGCAAGTGAATCGCGCGATTGAATCGCGCGAGCGAATCCCGCGAGTGAATCCAGATCTCCCGCTCTCCGACTTTTCTGCTCAAGGCCACCATCATGACGACTCGCCTTTCCCGCCTCGCCCGGCGCCTCTTCGTGGCTTCGGCTTTCGCCGTGCCCTTGGCGGCCACGGCCACCTTCGCCCACGCGGATGCCCTTGATACCGTGCAGAAAAACGGCGTGCTCCGGGTTGGCGTATTCATGGACTATCCGCCGTTCGGCTCTATCGGTCCGGATATGAAACCCCAAGGTTACGACATCGAGATGGCCGACTATCTGGCCAAGACCATGAAGGTGAAAGTCGACCTCGTACCGATCACCGGCGAAAACCGCATGGCTTATCTCGCCACCGGCAAGGCCGACGTGCTGCTGAGCGTAGGCCAGACGCCGGAGCGCGAGAAAGTGCTCGATTTTTCGCGGCCGTATGCGCCGTACTATCTCGCGGTATTCGGACCGAAGTCGTTGCCGGTGAAAAGCGAAAAGGATCTGGCAGGCAAGACGATCTCGGTAGCGCGCGGCACGCTGGAAGACCTGAGCGTAACGAAAGTCGCACCGCCGGACGCGACGATCAAGCGTTTCGACGACCCCAATGGCGCCATTTCGGCGTTTCTGTCGGGGCAGGTTCAGTTGATGGTGGTGGGCAACGACGTGGGCGCAACGATCATTGCGCGTAATCCACCGATCGCACCTGAGCAGAAATTTGCGCTTTTCAGTTCGCCCGATCATGTCGCGGTGAACAAGGGCGAGACACGCCTGCTGAAGGAAGTGGATGCGGCTGTGTTGAAAGCGAAGAATGACGGCACCCTGAACAAGCTCTCGACGAAGTGGCTCAAAGCGCCGTATCCGAGCGATTTGTAAAGCAGGCTGAAACGTAGGCGATGTGAAATGCAAACTGCCACCAAAAGGTGGCAGTTTGCATTTCTGGTTAGTGCGGTCACCACCAGCTTTAAGCCGCCTTCGGTTATTTTGAAAGCGCTTTGTTTTGACTGATTTATATTCACCGCGCCTGGTGCTGTCCCTTGGCCGCCTCTCTCGACAAAACGGGCTTGTTTCCAAGCCCGGTAAGCTCACAGTTGGAGGAAGGATTTAATCGCGTATTTGGCCGCTCCGAGTTCCTCCGCCGTTACGGTTTCGCCCCTGAAGTTGACCTCTCGGGCGATGTAGCTCCAACTCCGAATCTGATCGACGAGAGCCACGCCTGGGCGCTTGAGGCTCTTGAGCGGAATCTCGGTCGCCCACTCTCTCACAGTGGAGGTGATGGGCAGACCGGTGAAGCGGCCGGTGATCTCATTCACGACTGAATCGGAGATGATCAGGACCGCGCGATAGCCGTCCTGTTCATTGCCTTTGGACGGGCCGACGTGCAACCTGACCACGTCGCCGGCGTCCGGTATTCCATTCTTCATTCGATACCCTCACGTGTCGGGTCTTGCGGCCCCCCCCATTCATCACCAACCGGATCACCGAAATCAATTTCGTCGTGGCGTTGGAGCTTGCCCTCCTTAAACTGCTGAATCAGGCGCTCGCGCGAGAACCGCGGAATGGCGCTATGTGCGCGCACGACCAGTTGGCCGTCCTGGACCTCAACATCGACTTCCTGGCCTTCAATGAGCGAGGCTTCGGCAGCGAGATTGGACGGAATGCGCACGGCGAGGCTGTTGCCCCATCGTTTTACAGTTTGAACTGCCATATGCCCCTCTTGTGTATCAACACGTTGCTACAATCGATTTTATATATTGCAGCACAGAGTGTCAACGCGTCGATACAGGCGAGTTGCAAGCTTCCTGACCGTACATGTTCGGCATAGCGCAGTCACTTGGACTCCTGCAACTGAGCGAGTCAATGAATGAGTAAACCGCCGGTTAGCTAACCGGACAGCCCGCCCGAGCCCGATGAACCTCACTGCGAGCACCCCGATTTACCGATGAATGTAGCCCTTACCTGCAATCGTGAATCGCAAGCACCGCGAGAGCGCGGCCCTCATCGATGGCACCGGATTTGCTGACTCTCATCGTCTCCCTTCGCCTCATTGGCTTGCACTCCGCAATGCCCAAGCGAATGGCATCAGCGCCTCTGTCAGCCAGACACGCCGACTCTCTCCGGGCGCGTCCAGCCAAACTCTGCGCTAACTCGATCGAGCGAGGAGCTTTATATCGCCATGCGCCACATCAATGTTCCCCACAACAGCGACTCAGACCCCGAATCGGACGAAACAATAAAACCGTCCCGCCGCAAGTTCCTGCAATCCGCAGCAGCAGCGGTAGCCGTCACCGCCGCGCCGCTCGCCCATGCGCAGCAACCGGCAGCGACTTCCGCACCGCCGCCTCCAACGACAATGCCCTCCGCGGCCGCGCCGCTCATGCCCGTGAAGCTGACCATCAACGGCCACGCTTACGAAATGCAACTCGAAGCACGCACGACCCTGCTGGACGCATTGCGCGAATACGCAAGCCTCACCGGCACGAAGAAAGGCTGCGACCGGGGCCAATGCGGCGCGTGCACGGTGATCGCGAATGGTCGCCGCATCAACTCGTGCCTGACGCTCGCCGTCATGCACGAGGGCGAATCAATCATCACCGTGGAAGGACTCGCCAACGCGCAGACGCTCACCCTCAGCCCGATACAAAAGGCGTTCATCGATCATGACGCGTTCCAGTGCGGTTTCTGTACGCCCGGTCAACTGTGTTCGGCAACCGCGCTGATAGACGAATTCCGTGCCGGCGACGCCAGCGCCGCGACCGCCGATGTCCGCTTCCGTCCGCCCCAACTCTCCGACGATGAAATCCGCGAACGCATGAGCGGCAATATCTGTCGCTGTGGTGCGTACCCGAACATTGTCGCGGCGGTGAAAACCGTCGCGATCAATAAAGCTTAGGAGCGCCACATGGATGCCATCTCTTACGAACGCGCCACTGACGTGAGCGCGGCGATCAAGGCAGCGCAGCAGCCGGGTGTCGCGTTTATCGGCGGCGGAACGAATCTGCTCGACCTGATGAAAGGCGGAGTCGCGCGGCCGGTGAAGCTCGTCGACATCACGCATATAGCCGGCCTGAACACGGTGAGCGAGCTGCCCGACGGCGGCCTGCGGATTGGTGCGCTGGTTCGCAACAGCGACGCCGCGAATCATGCATGGATTCGCGAACGGTATCCGCTGCTGTCGCAGGCGTTCCTCGCGGGTGCATCGGCGCAGTTGCGCAACATGGCAACCGTTGGCGGCAACCTGATGCAACGCACGCGCTGTTATTACTTCTATGACACCGGCTTTCCCCAATGCAACAAACGCACCCCCGGAAGCGGCTGCGCAGCGATAGAAGGCAACAGCCGCATCCACGCCATCCTCGGCGCAAGCGCGCAATGCATCGCGACGAATCCATCCGACATGAACGTGGCACTCGCCGCGCTCGATGCCGTGGTGCGCGTGAACGGCCCCCAGGGTGAACGCACCATTGCGTTCGCGGAGTTTCATCGCTTACCGGGCGATCATCCTGAAGTCGATACCACGCTGCAGCCTGGCGAATTGATCACGTCCGTCGATCTGCCGCCTCCGTTGTTCGCGCAGCACTCGCATTACCTGAAGGTGCGTGACCGCGCGAGCTACGCGTTCGCGCTTGTCTCGGTGGCCGCCGCATTGCAGATGGACGGCAACACCGTGAGGACGGCGCGCATTGCGCTGGGTGGCGTCGCGCACAAACCGTGGCGTGCCACGGCGAGTGAGCAAGCGCTCACTGGCCAGCCGTTATCGCGCGACTCGTTGCGTAGCGCCGCGGCGCTTGCTGTTCGCGACGCGCGGAGTTATCGCGAGAATGGCTTCAAGATCGAACTGGCGCAGCGCGCGATTATCCGCGCGGTGTCGACTGCAGGAGGTGTGGCATGAGTGTTCTTGGACAACCGCTCGACCGCACCGACGGTCTTCTGAAAGTCACGGGCCAGGCGAAATATTCCGCCGATAACCCCGAAGCGAAGCTCGCCCATGCGGTGCTGGTGACAAGCACGATCGCGCATGGCAGGGTCGCTTCAATGGATACCGCGCGCACCCAAGCCATGCCCGGCGTGCTGCTCGTGATGACTCACGAAACCGCGATGCGCCTGCCCAATGGCGGCAAACCCGATGCCGAGCCGCCGGCCGTGCGCAGATTGTCGCTCCTGCAAACCGACGAAGTGCGCTACAGCAACGAGCCCGTGGCCGTAGTCGTTGCTGATACGCTGGAACGGGCAACCGATGGCGCCCGCAAACTCCAGGCATCGATTCGTTACGAAGCCGCGACGCCGAACGCGGACTATCAGCGCGCGAAAGGCACTGCTTACCAGCCGGAAAAAATGATGGGCCGGCCAATCAACACACAGCGCGGCGATGTGGCTGCCGGTCTGCTCCAGGGCCCTACTCGACTCGACGTGGTCTACACCACGCCGAACGAACACCACAATCCGATGGAGCCGCACGCCACGCTTGCTCGCTGGGATGGCCCAAACCTCACCCTCTACGATGCAACGCAAGGTGTCTCCGGCGCACGCGGCGCGGTGGCGAAAACGCTCGGCATCCCAGAGGCGAACGTGCGCGTGCTCTGCCCGTTCGTCGGCGGCGGCTTTGGATGCAAAGGTTCCGCGTGGTCGCATGTCGTGCTCGCCGCCATGGCCGCGAAGCAAACCGGCCGCCCGGTTCGCCTCGTGCTGGAGCGTCCGCAGATGTTCGGCATGGTCGGCAACCGGCCGTTCACAGACCAGCATATCCAGATCTCGGCCCGCGACGACGGCACGCTCACCGGCATGCGCCATGACGTGATCTCGACCACGTCGACGTTCGAAGACTGGAACGAGAGCTCAGCCATCCTCACGCGCATGCTGTATGCCGTGCCGAACCAGGCGACCACGCACAAGCTGGTGAAACTCGATGTCGGCACACCGACGTTCATGCGCGCGCCCGGAGAAACGAGTGGCTCGTTCGCGCTCGAATCCGCGATGGATGAAATGGCGTACGAGCTGAACATGGACCCGCTCGCTTTCCGGCTGAAGAACTATGCCGAGATGGAGCCGCAGGAAAAGAGGCCGTGGTCGGAGAAGTCTTTGCGCGAGTGTTATCAGATTGGCGCCGACAAATTCGGCTGGTCGAGGCGTAATCCGAAACCACGGTCCATGCGCGACGGCAACACGCTGATCGGTCTTGGCATGGCGACGGCAACCTATCCGGCGAACCGCAGCGAGGCATCCGCGATTGCGCGCATCTTGCCGGACGGCACGGCGATGGTCGCATCGGGCACGCAGGATCTCGGCACCGGCACTTATACCGTGATGACGCAGGTGGCCGCCGACGCGTTAGGCTTCCCGATGGATAAGGTCGAGTTCGCACTCGGCGATTCGTCGCTGCCGCACGCGCCGGTGTCGGGCGGTTCGCAGTCGGTGGCGAGCGTATCGCCTGCCGTGCGCGCGGCGGCGTCGCAGGCGCGCGCCAAGTTGATCGCCATGGCGATAGCGGACTCGGGTTCGCCGCTAAGCGGAGGTTCCACCGACGATGTCACTGTCGACAACGGCTGGATCATCAGCCGCGCTGATCCGTCGAAGCGCGATCCGGCTGCCGCAGTGATCGCGCGCAACGGCGGCAAGCCGATTGAAGCGATGGCGACCACCAAGCCCGGCGATGAAAAACAGCAGTTCGCGTTTCACTCGTTCGGCGCGGTGTTCACGGAAGTTCACGTCGATGCCGATCTGGGCACAATCCGCGTGCCGCGCATTGTGGGGGTATACGACGTCGGCAGCCTGCTCAACGAAAAGACCGCTCATAGCCAGTTGATGGGCGGCCTTGTGTGGGGCATCGGCTCCGCGCTGACCGAGAAGAGCGAACTCGATGCGCGTTATGGCCGCTACACCAATGCCAACCTTGCCGAGTATCACGTGCCGGTAAACGCCGATATCGGTTTGCTCGACATCACCTTGCTGGGCAAACCCGATGCGCATATCAACCCGCTCGGCGCGCGCGGGATTGGCGAGATCGGCATTACGGGGGTGGCCGGATCGATCGCGAATGCCGTGTATCACGCGACCGGTGTGCGGGTGCGCGATTTGCCGATCACGCTAGACAAGGTGATGCCGAAAACAACGGTCTGACGTTTTTGTCAGGAAAACCGTGCGGGTGCATTTGCGGTGCATGCCGCGCGGTTTATTTTCGTGCTTGCGGCATGCCTCGGTGCTTGTCAGAATCGACGCTTCTTACTATCAGGAAGCCGGCCATGAGTTATTCATCGAGTGCGACCGGCATTGTGCTGGCAGCCGGTTACGGTTCCCGATTCGACCCAAGCGGTCTTCACAACAAACTTCTCGCCACGCTCCCTGACGGCACGCCGGTCGTATTCCAGTCCGCTCGGCGATTGCTGTCGGCGGTGTCACGGGTGGTGGCAGTGGTGCGGCCGGGGTCGGAAAAGCTGGCGGAGGTGTTGAACGAAGCGGGCTGCGACGTGATGTTTTCCATCGATGCCGAGCGCGGCATGGGCGCGACGCTTGCCGCTGCAGTTCGAGCGACCCAGGACGCGCAAGGCTGGCTGGTCACGCTGGGCGATATGCCGTGGATCGAGCCGGGGACGGTCGAGGCGGTGGCGCGATCGCTGGACGCGGGGGCATCGATTGTTGCGCCGTTTTATCGCGGGCAAAGGGGACATCCGGCGGGGTTTGGCGCCATGCAGCTGGACGCGCTTAGCGCGCTCGATGGCGATGCCGGCGCGCGGGCGCTGTTTATGTCGGAAGCGGTCGAGCGCATCGATGTTGAGGACGCAAATATTTTGCGCGATGTGGATTTACCGGGGGATTTACAGCTGCATTGAGATTTCCTGGTACCGATCTTCCGCTGCGTCATACACGTCGCCGTCGCCGTCGTCGCGTTTGCCAACCGCGATGACAACAACCTTAGCAATCTCGTCCTGTACCCGATAGACAAGCCTAAATCCTCGGGTATGAAGCTTCATCTTGTAGCAGTCCTTCGTTCCGTGTCGCCGCGAAGCTGGAACTTTCGGGTTCGCAAACCTCTCGTCCGGCTTCCGCGCGAACTGCCGTCGCGTCTCGGCGTCAAGCTTTCGTCACTCCTTTTCCGTGTTGATTCTGAACCTCAGCTTGTAAGTCATTTGTGGATGTCGGCCTCGACCAGCGGTTTGTTCTGCGTTGCGCGGACAAGGTCGGCTAATTCATAGTCCTTCAGCCGGTCAAGCAGCGCTTCATACTGGTCGGCTGGCAGCAGGTACGCCACCGGCTTGTTGCGATTGAGAATGGCTACCGCCCCGCCGCCCGCGTTTTCGATGACGGCGGTCGGGTTGAGCTTTAGCTCCGAAATCCCCACTGATTGGGTGGCGTGAATAGCTTCCATGGTCTTGTCCAGCGAAATGATCTTCAAGAAGACCTGATATTAGCTCTTTTTAGAGACCACAATATAGCCGCACTCACGCATCCAATCGCCCATCATCTCTCAAGCGGCCATCGCTCCGTCCTCGTCTGTCTTCGACAAAAAACATCGCCGGCTCACATCCACCAGGGTCGCACCGAACCCCTTCAGCGCGCGAAAGTCCGTACGCGCACTCGTGACCACCCTCGGCGCCGCGCTCCACGCAATCGACGCCCCATTCGCAATCAACGCCTCCACCAGCGCTACATCCTCGTTATGCTCGACCGGTGCAAACCCGCCCACTCGCACATACGCCTCGGCTGACACCCCCATGTTCGCGCCATGAATATGCCGATGGCCGTCGGCATCGGTATAAGTGCGCGCGAAATGCTCCCGCACAGCGGCCAGATGCGGCGACCAATCGTGGACGGCGATCACGCCGCACACTGCATCGGCGCGACAATCGAGCTGCCTGACCAGCCAGTCATCGGCGACGATGCTGTCTGCGTCAGTGAACGCCAGCCAGCGCGCGCCCAGCGACAACGCGTAACGCGCCCCCTCCGCCCTCGCCACGCCCACATTGCGCGCGGACACGCTGAGCACGTCGGCGCCGAGCGAGCCAGCGATGGCGAAAGTGTCGTCAATGCAATGATCGACGACGACGATCACGCGCACGTCCTCCCCCAGCAATTCGTAATGGTTAGCCGCGCGTTTTGCCGCGCTCACGCACGCCCCGATGTGCCCCGCTTCGTTGTGAGCCGGAATGATGATGCCAAGCATGTTGGTCTCTCCCTTCGCATTTTGGGCGTCCGGATTGCCCGGACACAGTTGCCAAAGGACACAGCAATGGCTATTCCCAGCGAATTGAAAGGTCTGCCGGCGCCCAGGCGAAGTGTGGGCAAACGAACATTGGACGGAGTCGACAGTTGAAGCGCGGGGCAATACTTGGACTGCGTAGCGCGCCTGAAGCACACCCGCATTCACAAAACGAAGCAACAAGTTAGTCGGCTTAGCATGTTCAGCGAGAAGGCCGTTTCACAGAAAAACGGCCTCGGACGACTCAATAGTCCATCCGATCGTGAAATTTGTTGGCAACCCCTAGCTGGAACTTGACCAGCGTACAGGCGGTGAGGAATTCGAATTTGGACTTTTGCTAACCGATACCGCCACCGAGGCTTGCAGACTTCGGGCTCAACCGAAGTGCTTCGCGGCGTTTCCGTTGAACCGGTCTTCCGGCAACCCTGAGCCATCCTTACCTTGACGGGACTTTAGTAGTCCCTGAACGGAAATGTCGATATTGTGGTCTATCAAGGTGAGCGCCGTACCAGCAAAAGACAGCGCAATTGACGAAAGCGCGTCAGCGGGAACGTCGTCCAATTCCGATATCTGGTCCACCGGGATCACGACACTCTTTCCACGCGGGAAATGAATCATGATCACCGCCTCGTCTGGAAGATACTTCACACCCTCCGCAACACTGGGAACTGAGCTGGAAAGAGAACCATGCCAGGCGCTCTGGATAGTCTCGAAAGCAGCTTTGAGCTTGAACATTGCGCCAGCCGGACGACGCTCCAAAACGAAAAGCGTGTCGGGTCCCTTGTCGAGATCGACAGGTTTCTCGTCAGGCGCATTGATGATTTTCATAACTTGATCCCTACTTGCGTTCGGTCTGCCAAGTGCAACACGGTCAGACGCTGCGCAGGATCATACGTTCCCGCCTGGATGTTAACCAGCGTCCTTCCCGCCAGATTTGGCTTCACAACATACTGTTTTGCGTCGTCCCACGCCTGATTTTCCAGGCACGTGTTTTTTATAGCTTCCATCCAACTTTCCCTTGCCACGGGCAAGCGTCCTTTAATGATGGCGATGACGTCACTCTTCACCTGAGAAGGCACCCGCGCTGTATCCGGAATCACATCCAACAGACTTACCCCGTTGTGCCAGAACGAAAATTCAAACCGGGCGGACCAGTCGCCCCCATCCAGATGCACATGCGGCGGACAATGCTCGTCTCGTGTGAGCACAGCGATTCGCCTCCCCTTATATTGACCTACTTTCATCGATTTTATTCTCCCTTGTTTATGCGAAGGTTGCTTACAACTATTGGCGAGTAAGCGTCCGGGTGTGGTAAATATTACACACGAGGACCCGACCTTTGATAGCTGTCCAAACGGCTAACGAGTAAAACCGCCCGACACATTTTGGAGATGCAACTGAAACAACACGTAACCTGAGTCAACTTTCCTGAAAGCTTGGCGTTAACCCGTGGACAGCGCCAATCCTGGCGACGATTTCCAAGGCAACCGACTCCATGGCCGCCCTTCCGCTTTCAGCACTTCAGCAACGTCGACAAAAACAAGGCCATGCGGCGCTCGTTCCGAGATCCGCCGGGCAGCTCAAAGCGGAACACGATCGCATCGTCGGCCGCGCGCAGTTCTTTCTCCATGCCACCATCGCGCTGGCTATCGCGGGCGTGATCGCTGTCGCCATGCTGCCGTTCTCGTCCATTCCCAACGACTTCAGTTTTGGTGCCCAGGAAGTGGTCGGCGTGGCGGTGTTCGCGGCGTGCCTGTTCCTGCTGCACGAGCGCACAGAACTCACGCTGCGGCTCTACAACTACGAACCCGTCGAACAGACCACTCAGGGCGAACTGCGTGCGCTGCTGCATCGTGTGCCGGAAGGCATTTCGTATCAAAACGCCCTCGCCGCCGACAACCGGACGTTCGTGACCGTGGAAGCGGAAGAAATTCGTCTTCGCGCCGATGCATTCAAGCCGCAAGTTGAAGGTCTGGAACCGGCAGAAAGCTGATGGTCGTGCCTTCCACCGCACAATAGCGCCGCCGCACGACACAGCATTAACTGCGACGAAAGACGGCACGAAGGACATTGCATAAGGCATTGCAAAAATCGACGTTCACCGGTGAAAATCCAGGTGTTCACCACTCTGAAAGCCGCCGCCCCGCATTCGCGGGCCGGCGGCTTTCATTTTTGTACGCGCGCGTCGAGCCTGTTTCTTGCTGAATGAATTCCGCCCGCGAACGCATTCTCGTCGTTCGCCCCCTGTTCACCCGCGGAGCAACACAGCCATGAGCAAACAACCTCGCATCGAGCAATACGACCACCCGGCAGGCGGCTGGGGCTCGGTCAAAGCCGTTTCATCGATACTTGTGCAAGAGCACGTCGCCGTGAACGGCACGCGGGTGTTGTTTAAGCAGAACAAACCGGATGGTTTTGCGTGCGTGAGTTGCTCGTGGGCTAAACCAGCCGATCCGCATCTTTTCGAGTTCTGCGAAAACGGCGCAAAAGCCACCGCCTGGGAAATCACGACCAAACGCGCGACGCCCGAGTTCTTCGACAATCACACCGTCGCCGCGCTGGAAGCCTGGACTGATATCGAGCTCGAGTCGCAAGGCCGGCTGACCCACCCTATGCGCTACGACGCCGCGACCGATCGCTATCTGCCCATCCCGTGGCAACAAGCCTTCGATGAAATCGGCGAAAAGCTCCATGGCTTCGATCCGAAACGCGTGGTGTTCTACGCGTCGGGCCGCGCGTCGCTGGAAACCTCCTACATGTACGCGCTGCTTGCCCGTTTATACGGCTGCAATAACCTGCCGGACAGTTCGAACATGTGCCATGAGAGCACGTCGGTGGCGTTGCCCGACACCATCGGCGTGCCGGTCGGAACGGTAACGCTCGAGGACTTCGAACACACCGACTGCCTGTTTTTCTTCGGCCACAACACCGGCACAAACGCGCCTCGCATGCTGCATCCGCTTCAAGAAGCGAGAAAACGCAATGCGCAGATCATCACGTTCAACCCATTGCGCGAGCGCGGGCTGGTGAGCTTTGCGAATCCGCAGTCGCCCAAGGAAATGCTCTCGGCCGAGCAAACCTGCATCAGCACGCAATACCATCAGGTGAAGATCGGCGGAGACATAGCGGCGATCACGGGCATTTGCAAGTCGTTGATAGAAGCCGACGACCAAGCCCGGGCGGCGAACGAACCGCGTGTGCTCGATGCGAGTTTCATTGCGGAACATACGCACGGTTTCGATGCCTTCGCTGACGCCATGCGGGCTGCGGACTGGAAAGAAATCGAGTCGATGTCGGCGCTGACACGCTCCGCGCTCGAAGCGGCCGCGACCGAATATGCACGCGCGAAGGCCGTGATCATCTTGTATGGCATGGGCATCACGCAGCATCGGGAGGGCGTGCTTGCCGTGCAGATGCTGACGAACCTGATGCTGCTTGGCGGCAATATCGGCAAGAAGGGAGCCGGGATCTGCCCGATTCGCGGTCACTCGAACGTGCAGGGGCAGCGTACCGTGGGCATCACCGAAAAACCTGCGCTCGTCCCCATGGACAAGCTCAAGGAGCTGTATCAATTCGAGCCGCCCCAGGAAACAGGCTTGACCACCGTTGATACCTGCGAAGCGCTCAGAGACGGCAATCTCGATGCGTTCATCGGACTCGGCGGCAATTTCGCGCGCGCAATTCCCGATCACGGCGTGATGGACCCGGCGTGGAAGAAACTGCCGCTCACCGTGCAGATCGCGACCAAACTTAACCGTAGCCATATCGTGCACGGACGCGCGGCTTACTTGCTGCCGTGTATTGGCCGGATCGAGGTGGACCGGCAGGCGAGCGGCGAGCAGACGGTGACCGTGGAGGACAGCACGGCGTGCATACACGCATCGAAAGGAATGACTGAGCCGGCGAGTGAACACTTGTTGTCGGAGCCGGCTATTGTCGCCGGGCTGGCGAAGGCAATCCTGCCGGCGAACCCGAATGTCGATTGGGATGCGTGGGTAGGCGATTACGGGCTGGTTCGTGAGGCCATCGAGCGCACCTACCCGGAGCAGTTCAAGGATTTCAACCGGCGCATGACGCAGCCTGGCGGTTTTCATCGGCCGTTGCCGGCCGCGAAACGCGAGTGGAAAACAAAAACCGGTAAGGCGAACTTCATCGTGCCGGATGGTTTCGGTGAAGACCCCGATATGGACTTCGAGGGCGAACGCACGCTACGCCTGATGACCACGCGCGGCGACAGTCAGTTCAATACGACCGTGTACGCACTCGATGACCGTTTTCGCGGCGTGTATGACACGCGTGACGTGCTGCTGATGAACAAGGACGACATGACCCGGCTGGGCTTCGCTGAAAACGATGCGGTCACGGCAATCACGGTCTCGAAGGACGAGGTACTGCGCGAACTGGGCGGCTTGCGCGTGCATGCGTTCGACATCCCCGCCGGCTGCGTGATGGGCTATTACCCGGAGTGCAATCGTCTGATTCCCGTGTCGCATCACGCGAAGCGCAGCAAGGTGCCGGCGGCCAAGGCGGTTCCCGTGCGGCTACGAAAAATGGCGGCTTGAAGGTCGTCTGGAGCTAACGTAAGGGACGTGCCGGGCATGAAAGCGGCACTCCTTTAATTGTCATCGGACCGCGAGACACCAGTCATCAGGCGCGAACCGTTGCCCGCACGGTGCCCGCCGGATTTAAATTGCACTTCGAGGTTTGCGGGCCTGCCTTTCAGTCCGCATGCGCCTATGCTGGAGAACACGACATTAATTGTCGGCGACAGAACAAACCGAGGCCACTCATGAACCACGTGAACCACTTGCAGTACGCGCGATACGACATGCAGACGAACCCGATCCCTGACCCGCTCGCCGATCCAAACCGCGATCCCGAGGCAGACCCGCTCTCGCCGCCATCGCCCGGGCATCGGCCGGAGGAGCCGCAGCATCCCGACGCGCCGCCGGACGGGCATCCGGTCTGAATAGACTCGCTAGCAACCATCGTTATGGCGCGGTCTGCGTTCGCTCGCCAACGGCGACGACTGTGATAACCGCGCTGCCCTCGGCAACGGGTTCCAGGGCGGGATCGGAGAAAATCTTCGTTCCTCGTTGATAGTTGAAAATGAACAGCACGACCGACGCAGTAGATGCCAGCAACACGCAAAACACGAACACTGCGCGATAACCCCACGTCGCCGCCACGAATCCGGACGCCACGCCCGCCAGCACGGAGCCGGTGCGCATGGTGTTGAAAAACAGCGTGGTCGCCCGAGCCAGCGCGCCGGGCATCAGTTCCTGAAAGTACGACATGCCGAGACATGACGTCACAGCGACCACGACGGCGTTAAGGATCTGTAGCGGCACGAGCACCCACAGGTTTGGCGCGAGCGCGATGCCCGCGAAATACACGATATGCGACAGCGACGCGAACGCGATCATGTTCGCCTTGTTGATGCGCCGGGATGCGCCGCCAAGAAAAAGCATCATCGGAATCTCGGCGAACGCGCCAAGGCCGACCATCTGCGCGACGTGCGCGGTGGTGCCGTGCAACTGATCGACAATCAGCACGGGCAGCATGATGGTCGCGATCGCCGAGCCCATGCCGATCAGCGTGAAACTCACCAGCGCGGCATATACATGCGCGTTTTTGCCTTGCGGCGGAATTTCGCTGCTGGTTTTATCGGCGGCTTCGAAGGTGTCGTAGGTCTTGGGTTCGCGCATGCACAGCACGATGAAACCCGCCACTGCAAACGCCCCCGCCGCCGACAAAAACAGTCCGTTAAACCCCGATACACCCAGCACGATTGCGCCCACCGCCGGGCCGAACACCCAGGCGCAGGAAAGCGTGGTGCGCAACGTCGCCATCGGCAATTCGGTATGTTCGATGCCTTCCGCGTGCAGCCTCGCTTTGCCGAACGTGAAAAGTTGCGGGAACACCGCCGCGCCGATGCTCAGGAAGACACAGCCGAAGATCGTCAGCAACACATAGTTGCGCGTGACGCACAGCAATGCATAACCCAGCGCCGACCCCGCGATGGACAGCAGCACGATGCGTTTTTTGTCGGTCCGGCGATCGGCGATACGTCCGAGATACGTACTCACGATCACACTGCTCACCGCGGTCAGCGTCATGAAGATGCCTAGCCGAACCGGCGTCATGTGCGCCTCGGTCGCGCCGAACAGCGACGTGTACGGCACCGCGAATGAGGATGCGATGCCTGACAGGAACATCGCGAGGGAAATGCCGGGATAACCGGGAAGACGAATTAGCGCGAGAAAAGTCTTGAATACGGCGTTCATTGAAATTCACGTTGGCGGCCAAGGTCCGTCGCGTGACGCTCGTGGCGAGCGAGAAAAACGACGTTCAGCAGGCACTTAAACACGCGCTCACGTTTTTTTCAATGACGTTTTCTTTTGGTTGCAGACTAAAACCTGTTCCGAGCTAAACGAAACCGATCTGGAGGTTCGCAACGAAAGCGGGTCATTGCCGGTGCATGCAATCGCGCATGGCAGTGGCCCTTCTGTGCTACCGGGGCGGGGACGGAGGCGAACGGGACGACGATTTCAGCCAGGTTGCTCATAAAGCTGCTGCCGAACTAGATCAAAATAAAGGCCCTCATAAGGACCATTAAACCGTTTTAAAGTCCATATAGGGTACTTTAAACGTTAAAATTTATGTCACTGTTCTCGAACTGCTATAATGGCCCACATGGAGTCTACTAAACCCATTAAAAGCCCTGCTGGAGTCCGTAAAGCAGGTAAACCGCTTCCCATTCCTGTGCAGCGGTCACTCGCGAAGCTCGGCGAAGACCTCAATCGCGCGCGCCGCCGTAGAGGGCTGACGCAGCAAGCGCTCGCCACCCGTATCGGCGCCGGACTCAATACCGTCAAGCGCATGGAGAACGGTGATCCGCACGTGCAGCTGCATTTCCTCGTGCGAGCGCTCCACTTTTTTGGTGAGCTACAGCGGCTCAATGACCTCCTCGACAGTGGCCAAGACGATATCGGCCTCGCATTGATGGATGAAAAGTTGCCGCAGCGGGTGCGAACCGCTAAAAAAACCACCAAAGCGTTCTAACGGCATAAGTGAATGAAAAGCAAAGCTCCCAGGTCCGGCAAGCCCGGTATCAGCACGGCCCTGGAGGTTCACCTCGGCGCCGCGGGTACGCTTGTCGGCCATCTGAACTACGTCAGCCAGGGGCGGCGCGAAGTGTCGCAGTTCGCTTATGACGAAACCTGGCTGGCCAACCCCGACCGGTTTGAAGTCTCCCCTGACCTGCCTCTCGAACAGGGTTATCAACCGCGACGTGCACCCAACCCCGTGGACTCGGTGTTTCACTTCGCACTGGCCGACACGGCCCCTGACGCATGGGGGCGTCGCGTCATCAACCGGATCCACGCCAAGGCGCGCAAGGACAATCCTCGCCTCCTCCCTCTGAACGAGCTCGACTATCTGTGTGCCGTGGACGACTTCAGCCGCATCGGCGCGCTTCGCCTTTGCAACGCAGGGATCTATCTGAGGACGGTTGATGAAGGCCGGCGCACGACGCCGCCAATGATCGAGCTCGAACGCATGTACAAGGCCACGCGCGCGGTCGAGACGACCAGGGAAACCGACGAGGACCTGCGCTACTTGCAAGGCAAAGGCACCTCGCTCGGCGGGATGCGGCCCAAATGCACCGTACTGGATGAAAACGGCAAGCTCGCCATCGGCAAGTTTCCAAGTGTCAATGACACCATCAACATCACCCGGGCCGAAGTGCTGGCGCTCAAGCTCGCGCGCCGAGCCGGCATTACGACGGCCAATGCCCGGTGCGTCACCTTGAATGACACGCCAGTCGCCATCATCGAACGGTTTGACCGGGAGGACGGCGACCTGCGCATCCCTTACCTCTCGGCTGCATCCATGCTTCAGGCCTCGCGGCAGAATGTCCACGCCTACACCGAGATCGTCGATGTCATGCAGCAGAAATGCTCGCATCCGGACGACGACGCGCGAGAACTCTGGCGCCGCCTGGTTTTTAACCTGCTTATCACCAACACCGACGACCATCTGCAGAACCTCGGTTTTCTATACGACGGCAACGACCTGTGGCGCATCTCGCCGGCGTTCGACGTGAACCCGATGCCCGGCAAGGTACGAGAGTCCAAGACCTGGCTCACGGAAGATGCGGGCCCCATCGAGTCAGTCCAGATGCTTCTGGATACGTGCGCCTATTTTTCGCTGACCGACGCGCAGGCCAAGGTGATCCTTGGGGAAGTCCTTGACGCGGTAATGGACTGGCGGCAGGTAGCCGTTACGCCCGAGGTTGGACTTGGCGCTCAGGAGCTCGATGACTTCGAGGATGCCTTTGAGCATGTCCAGACGGACCAGGCCCGCAAGCTACTGGGTCGTGTCATGTTGCGGCCCGAGCTCGCCGAGGATGCCGGATAACAAGCCCGGCAGCTTGCCATTCCCGAGCGGTGCGTTCGACCGACTCGCCGGATATTTGCCAAGGCTTCATTACGTATTTCCGTCTAGGCTTGTCATAAAGGCTTTACACAGAGACGCCATCATGAACAATGAGATTGTTCAATGTTCTGCGTGGCTATTTCTCCTGTAGGCGGCCTGAAGTGCAAGGGTCGACGCGACTTATCTTCCTCGACTCGCGCAACGTTTTGCATGAAATGCGTGGTCCCTTATGTCCGTGGTCATCGCCGCTTCGATCCTGATCCTGCCCACCGTATCGATTGCCGTCCAAGCCGATGGTCAAAGAGCGCTAGACCGCGTGGTGCAACAGAACGCGACATATGATCGGGACCGTCCGCGGCAATCGCGGGCCACCAATGGCGAGCGCAAGGCTGCGAATCAATCGATCGTCGAGCCGACCTCCAATGGTGACGCTCGCTGATCCTGCATCGCGCCCGGACATGCTGGATCTCCCACGTCACTGACCCTGCCTGTTCGACAGCGAAGCGCTTGAAGAATCGACCGTGCCTGACACGATCTCCCTGGCATCGTCCAAGCCCTTGTCCATCCCGACAATTGCTTACATTTCTAACAAGCTACCAGTAAGCGTGCAATCCAGCAGATGCGTTGTATAGGGACGCATCCACCCAGGAGATTGCCGTGAGCGCCAATCCGAATCTGTCAGAGTCACCACGTAGCCGTATTCACCCGTTGATTGCAGCAGCAGCCGTTGCGGTCATTGTGGTCAGCAGTGTTGGTGTCGCTGCTTTGACCGGGATTCTCCCCTCGTCGAAGGCCGTTCCGGCTGCAGTGAGCGCACCTTCACTTATCGATACGCAGCCCAGCGATTCCTTGAACGGGCTAAAGCCCAATGTGCAGCCACAAGCATCAAGCGCGGCGCCGGCTCGCCCCGTGACTCACCATCACACCGTCGCCCCGGCGCCGCAAAACTATGCATCGAATGAGATCAATCGCGTGCCCGCTGGACCGGCGTTCCCGGCCGCTCCCGCCGTGGACCCGTACGCCGGCCAGGTCGTTTCCATTAACGCGGTCAGGACTGCGGAGCCCACCACGGGCCTGGGCGCGTTGGGCGGCGCTGTGCTGGGCGGTCTTGCCGGTACTCAGATTGGCAACGGCCATGGGCGCACGGCCGCGACCATAGTCGGTGCGCTTGGCGGGGGCCTGGCGGGCAACACGGTGGAGCAGGCGGTGCACAAAGCAACCACCTACGATGTGCAGGTCAGGATGGAAGACGGTAGTTATCGCAACTTCAGTTACCAGACAGATCCGGGGCTCCAGACCGGACAACGCGTGCATGTTGCTGGTGACTCGCTGACTGCATCGTGAGTCACTGCGTTGGCGGGGGCGTGAGATGAAAACCTCGAACGTCGAACTTGACCCGGTGAGCTGAACGCCCCAGGCGAACGCCGCAGCGAATGCGTTTCTTCCCGGTGGTTGAAACGGCTTTTGCAAGCATCGCTGCGACGTTTTAATACTCAGTAGACGACTCTCCCGCAGACACCCTTCACCCGAACAGGCGTCTGATTCTTTGCCAGAATGCGAGCCGGTGCGGGGGCCGAACATCGATCGTCAATTCTTCGTCAGGATGGTAGTGAACTTCCTGAACCTGCCGAACCTGCGAAACCAGCAGCCCGATGTACATGGTGTCTCTCCCAACGTTGGACTTTTGAGTTCACGGAAAGCAGCAGCTCGGGGTTCGAACGCGCATTCGCGCGGCGACATGGGCTCATCCGCTTCCGCTAATTAAGGGGTTGGCGTATAACGATGCTGTCGTTTCTGGCATAACCCTCCTTCTTTCCGCTTATCAGTCTTCCGCCGTCTTAGCCGCTGTCGTCTCGTTGTCGTCTCGCTGTCGTCTGGTCACCAATGATTTTCATGCCCGCAGCTTAACGAAATAAGCATACCGAACTATTGACGCGTCCCTCAATACGTTTAAAACGCCGGTCAATGCTCGGAGAAACGTCCCATAGTCATATTAGGCCGATCTAACGCGGGCGGGAATACACACCAGCAGCCGTCATCATGTCGAAAAAAAAGCAACGCGCGAGATCCAAGCGGCAATGCTGTTTCTACACACACATACCGCCTTCCCCCCAAGCGCGTGCGGCTGAATTCGGTGACACGCACCGGTGTGGAGAGGCCGGGAGCCAGCCATTTGTCAACCTGTGTACGTAGCGAATATTCATGCGTGGATTTCATGTGCTGCTCCGGCAAACAACTCCTGCTCGACTCCGTCTCGCACGGGCTTGATGCTGTCCGCGGTCCGCCTCATTTCTTCATCCGGGCTTTGACCTATAGTCCTGCTCGCCGCCGATGCCCTCAGTGCGCTGCACCGCGCCAAATAACTTAAATCGGCAAGTTGAGCAACAAGTTGCCTAGCTGTCCTGCGCTTCATGACACACCTCCCGCACCGCAACCTGAACTTGATAAAACACTTTAACTCTATGCCTGGATCGCCCGTTTGGGAGGGTTGTAGGCAAAATCGCAACACTTTGTCGCGAAGGGGACAGCACCGGGCGACACGCCACGGCTTTGAAGCGATGGTTTAAATCAGCGCTCGCTCGCCATGTTTGTTTATCGGCACGGGGGATTCGGACTTGAGAGGGCAGAAGCATTTGTAGCCATGACGACAACCCCGGCGTTGCGGTAGGCGTCACGCCGCACTCGGCACGTGCGGAGGATTCGCGCGGTTATGTGAAGATCAACGGCGTGACCGGCGCCGTGCTGCCAAGCGCGAATTCGGAGCCATTGTCGCGGGTATTGTCGTTCGAAGAGACGAGTCTTGTCCTTGCTCATAACTCGTTAGCTTCAGCGCAACGTATCATCAAGCGGAACGATCCGCATATGCCCGGCTTGTCGCGCTTTCTCTGCACTGATCAAACCGTGCATGCGTTCGGCGCAATAGAAAAACGCCGGCCGTGCTGGCCATGGAAAACAGGGAACTGGCCATGCCGGTATCCATGGACTACCTGCCGGTGGCGGGTGACATCGATGACATCGGGGACATTGCGACCAATGCACCGCGCGTGGTGGAACGGGTGAAACAGCAGATCGACAACCGCTTTACGCTGCTGCGTACCGAGCTGATTCACGCGGGTCGTGCGATCGATTTGCGCAAGCAACAGCAACCGGACTTCACACTGTCCCCGGCCGCCGTAGGTCTTTACGCTGCGCTGCTCGGCAAGGTTGCGTTCCACGATCGCGACCGGCCGCTGACGCCGGATTTGCGCGCCGTGGCCACCTTGCTGCACAGTTGCCCGAGCTGATTTTGTTATTTTTGGAGCACGCGATGACACCCTGCGTTCAAGCATTCCCGGACCCGGCAACCTCAACCGTCACCTATGTGGTCTATGAGGCAGCGGGTTCACCATGCGCGATAATCGACGCGGTGCTCGACTATGAACCGCAATCCGGCCGCACCTCGACGCATTCGGCGGATCGCGTGATCCGTTTCGTGAACGAGCAGGACTTGCAGGTGCAATGGTTGCTCGAAACGCACGCCCACGCCGATCACATCTCGGCTGCGGCGTATCTCCGGAAACAAGTGGGCGGCGCCATTGCTATCGGCGAACATATCCGGTCGGTGCAGGCGGTGTTCGAGCGGCTCTTCAATCTTGAACCAGCGATGTCGCCGATGTCGTCAGACCCCGCGCTTTTCGATCACTTGTTCGCCGATGGCGACACATTCCAGGTCGGTACACTGACCGGCCGAGTGATGCACGTTCCCGGTCACACGCCGGCCGATGTCGCCTACCTGTTTGATGGCATGGCATTCATGGGCGACACCTTGTTCATGCCGGACGTTGGCACGGCGCGCTGCGATTTCCCCGGTGGCGACGCCCGTACGTTATACGAATCGATTGGAAAACTGCTGGATTTGCCGCCGCAAACACGTCTGTTTGCATGCCATGACTATCCGCCCGATGGCCGCGAAACCCGTTGGGAAACCACGGTCGGCGAGCAGCGTGCAGCGAACATCCACGTCCGCGATGGCATCACGGTCGGCGAATTCGTCGCCATGCGCACGGCACGTGACGCGACGCTTGGACCACCGGCGCTGATCATCCCCTCAATTCAACTGAACATCCGGGCGGGCGTTTTTCCACCGTCCGAATCCAACGGCGTGAGTTATCTGAAGCTTCCACTGAATGCGTTTTGATGTCTTGGCAGGTAGAGAACAATGAGCTTCGAAGCAAAGGTATCGCAGTGAGCATGAATGCGGCATCTTCAGGCAACACGGAAACCTTCGACGTGGTGGTTATTGGCGGTGGCGCCGCGGGTATCGGCGTGACGGCGAGCTTGCTGCGCCGGCGGCCTGATCTTCGCATCGCGATCATCGAGCCGGGCGACCGGCATTTCTATCAGCCTGCGTGGACGCTGGTCGGCGGCGGTGCTTTCAACATAGATGACACCGTGCGGCCGATGTCGTCCGTGTGGCGGAATTTGGTTACGGCGGCAAGTTGCTGCCGTCCTTCCCGCTTGATCCGACCGTGCCGCGCGCCCTCGCCTGGCATCTGAAGACTACCGTCCTCCCGTGGCTCTACTGGAACGGCATGTTGAAGGGCCGGGAATAGCTCGCCGGGCCGATGAAACCTCAAGCATGAGTGCATCGAACAACTCTATTGTCTGATGAATATTCGGACACGTACGTGCTTAAATAACGTACTTGATTTCTTAGTACGGGTTATCCCACCCCTACATTCCGCCACCGCTTTGCCGTAAAGGAGTCAGGCATAGCGTTAGGCAACGCCTGACGCCGCACATTCAATCATACGGTTCAACATTAGGCGACGGCGCAAACATGAAGAAAATGACATTGAATCAGAAGCTCGGATCGATGATCGCCGTGCTATGGCTCGGACTGATCGCGATCGGATTTATAGGGGCGTGGCAAAGCCGTTCATCGACCATGGACGATCGCCGTGAACAATTGAAAGCGCTGGTTGCCGAAGGCATGACCGCCACGGCTCATTTCCAGAGTCTCGCCGCGAACAAGACGATCTCCGAAGACGAAGCGAAAAAACGTGCGCTCGAAGTGCTTTCTTCGATGCGTTACGGCACCGACGGCTACATCTCGGTCAACGACTCGCAGTCAAAGATGATCATGCATCCGATCAAGCCTGCGATGAACGGGCAAAGCCTCGCCAACTTCACCGACCCAGCAGGTAACAAGCTGTTCGTCAACATTGTCAACGCCGGCAGTTCATCGCCCGAGGGTGGTTTTGTCAATTATTTGTGGTCGAAGCCCGGCAGCGAAGTCCCCGTGCCGAAGATGAGTTTCGCGAAGCACTTCGTGCCGTGGGACTGGTTCATCGTGACCGGCATGTACACCGACGACATCAACGCCGCGTTCTATGCGAGCGCATGGCGCTGGTTCGCGATCACCGCTGTGCTCGGCGTGCTCGCGTCGCTGGTCATGCTGCTGGTGTTACGCAGCATCAAGCGTGAACTCGGCGGCGATCCGTCGATTGCTGTGAGCGCAGCACAACGCATTGCGCGCGGCGACCTGACCACGCATGTGCCGCTTGCCGACGGCGATTCGCATAGCCTCATGTTCGCGCTGAGCGAGATGCAGAGCGGCCTCGTGGAAACGGTCACGCGTGTGCGCACCGGGACCGAGAACATCAACGTTGGAGCATCGGAGATCGCAGCGGGGAATACCGACCTGTCGCAACGCACCGAGCAGCAGGCCGCCGCGTTGGTCGAGACCGCGTCGAGCATGGACGAGATGACGGCTAACGTGAAGCAGAACGCCGACAGCGCGACGCAAGCCGCCAAGCTGGCCGGCGAAGCCGCCGACGTAGCCCAGCGCGGCAGCGGCGTGGTCGAAAAGGTCATTCACACCATGACGCGCATTACGGAAAGCTCGAAGCAGATTGGCGACATCATCGGCGTGATTGATGGCATCGCGTTCCAGACCAACATCCTGGCGCTGAACGCGGCAGTGGAAGCGGCGCGCGCCGGCGAACAAGGGCGCGGGTTCGCGGTGGTGGCGGCGGAAGTGCGCAGTCTTGCGCAACGCTCGGCGACTGCAGCGAAGGAGATCAAGGCGCTGATCGGGACATCGACGGAGACGGTGAAAGAAGGTGCGTCGCTGGTGTCGAACGCCGGCGCGACGATGGGTGAAATCGTGAGTTCGGTGCGCCGAGTGAACGAGATCCTCGATGAAATCAGCCACGCTTCGAATGAGCAAAGCGCGGGTATCGAACAGGTAAACCGAGCAGTGGGCGAAATGGATCAAGTGACGCAGCAGAACGCGGCGCTGGTGGAAGAAGCTGCAGCGGCGGCGCATTCGCTGAAGGATCAGGTCGATGTGCTGCGTGAAGCGATAGGGAGCTTTTCGCTGCCGGCTTGAGCGAGTGTCATTGGTTTCATGACGAACGAAAGGGCCATTCGCATGGCCCTTTCGTCTTTGATCGCCAAGCACCATTTAACTGCGCATTATTCGCGCTTCCAGAATCCATCATGCACGACCGCCGCTTCATCTTCAATAAGCGGTCCAACCACGCTCACCTTCCTTTGCCCTCGCGCAAAAACTTCGCGGCACGGCAGCGAGAACGTCGGGTTCTCGGGGTGATCGCCGGTAATCTCCAGCAAGCGCCGCTCCGACATGGCGTACACCACGCGCCCGATGTTGCACCAATAGATCGCACCGGAGCACATGCAACACGGTTCGGCATTCGTATAAAGCGTGCACTTCAGCAATTGCTCCGGCGTGAGATCTTTCGCTGCCTGAGCCGCGGCGCGCAGTTCAGCATGCTGGGTCGGATCGCCCAGGGGTGGCATCGAATTGTTTCCTGCGCTTGCAACCACGTGACCGTCTTCATCGGCTATCAGCGCCGCGAACGGATGCCGCCCATCGCGTTTCGACTTCTCCGACAACGCGATAACCTCGCGCAACTGCGCCATATCGCGTTCGCTTGCGTGTTCGAGCATGGTCCTGGGCCTTTTTTTTAAAAGGTGTTACCGGTCAATCTTGCAGCGGATGATCGAGGAAAAATCGCATCATGATCGTGCTCGCATCCGGACCCGTTGCATCGGTGTACGAACCGTTTCCACTACCTCCCGCCCAGGCGTGCGGAGCGCCATGAATGAGCCACAACTCGGCATCAACGCCGTCCGCTGATTTCAGTCGTTCCACCGTGCTCTTGCGCTTGCCCGCCTCTCCTTGGGAAGTCTCGTCGAAGACGACGGCCTGAGCCCCGAAACCGCGCAACAACTCAGCCGTGTTTGACGGATGCACGGTGGCGTCGGCATCGCCGTGAAACACGATCAGCGGTCGCTTTGGTGTGTCCGTGCGACGAGCGCCAGATGATTTCCCCCCTCGCATGGCCGCCAGCGCCGATTGCAAATCATGAGCCGATCCCACTGCCAGCCCTGAATGCACGCATGCAGCAGCATAAAGATCCGGATACGCCTGGACCATGATGGCGGCCATCGCCCCGCCCGCCGATAATCCAGCCACGAACACGCGCGCCGGGTCAACTGCGTGCTTCGACATCACTTCTCGCGTGATGCCTGCAATCAGAGCCGGCTCGCCGCTGTCACGCCGCTGATCGGCGGGTTTGAACCAGTTCCAGCACTTCGACGCGTTCGCTCCCTGCGGCTGCACCGGATACACCACGATGCATCCGTCCCGCTCCGCCAGCGCGTTCATTTGCGTGCCTGCGGCGAAGTCGTCGGCGTCCTGCGTGCAGCCATGCAGCATCACCACCAGCGCAAGCGCGTGGCCGCTGTGGTGCTTCGGCACATAGAGCTTGTAGTTCCGATGACCTGCGGCGTTCGCGAACGTATGCGCCGTGAACGTTCCCGGATACGTGACAGCCGGGGCGTCTGTATTTGGTTGCGGCGTTGGCTGAGCGTGCGCCCCAAGCGCACGCTGCAGCGCCGCCGTCGCTTCCTTCGGCCCGCGTGCGCGCAGCAGCTTCATTGCATCCTGCATCGAATGCAGGAATCCTTCGTTGATTTTCATAACCTTTCCCGTTGTTCCCTGCTATTGCTTGTCTACCAGCACCATTAGGCAATCCGCCCAGCCAGCGCCGCTTTCACCGCAGGCGAGGCATGAAAAGCGCCGAGCACTACGATCGATGCGATCGTTTCGAGCGCGAGTTCGGCGGGCACGTCGGCAGCAATGCTCGCGAGTCCGAGTACCTGAATGTCGAACCGTTCACCTGCCTCTCGCGCCGCCTCAAGATCGCGCTTCGAAAAGTGCTGCATGCCTAACACCAGCGCGCGCCGCGTCACCGTTTCATTCACGACCTGAGAGTGCGTCGCCAGTTGATTCCGGATAGCCGTGCGAATCAGGTCCGTGCGGTTGGAATAAAAACCCTCTTCCACCAGCAGGTCGATCTGCCCCAAGTCCACTGGACCCAGGTTGATCGTGATCTTCTCCGTCTCACCGCCCTTCGGCCTGAGTACTTCAATTTTTTGAATCATCAAAAACATCCCTATACCATCCAATGAGATGGTTATAGGCTGGTTTTTGCGATGCGTCAAGGTTTTTTGCCAATTCGCGGCGGTCTGGAGAAGCTGGAAAGCAGGACGAGGCACATCAGGAACGGCCCATGCTGAAATGGTCATCGCAGCCCTTTTTTTCATCGCGGCGAAATTGCCGCTTGCACGCCAGAGCATTTCGCCGCTCTGAGAGCCGGGCGCCCATTGTTGGGTGCGACGCGACTTTTTGCATCGCGTTGCTGTCCGGAGCAATTCGCCACCTTCATTCTGTTTTTTCATCGCGACCATTTCGCGTGCTTCTGCACGTCTGTCGCGCGCTTTAAAAAAACTGAACGATCAACTATTAAAGGAGTACTACCTATGTTTGTTCATAACAAACGCCTGCAATACACCGTCCGCGTTGCTGCGCCGAATCCGGGTCTGGCCAACCTGCTGCTCGAGCAGTTTGGCGGCCCGCAAGGCGAGCTTGCCGCGGCCTGTCGCTACTTCACTCAAGCCGTGGGGGAGGACGATCCGGGCCGCAAGGACTTGCTGTTCGATATCGCCACGGAGGAACTGAGTCATCTGGAAATCATCGGTTCAATCGTCGCGATGCTAAACAAAGGTGCGAAGGGCCAACTGGCCGAAGCGGTCGAGCAGGAAGCGGAGTTGTATCGGTCGATGACGTCCGGCGGCAACGACTCGCACACCACAGCGCTTCTCTACGGCGGCGGTCCCGCGCTCACGAATTCGGCGGGCGTGCCGTGGTCGGCGGCGTATATCGACACCATTGGCGAGCCGACTGCCGATCTGCGCTCGAATATCGCGGCTGAAGCGCGCGCCAAGATCGTGTATGAACGCCTGATCAATGTCACCGATGACCCCGGCATCCAGGAAGCGCTCGGTTTCCTCATGACGCGTGAGATTGCGCATCAGAAGTCCTTCGAGAAGGCGCTGCATTCCATCCAGCCGAATTTCCCGCAAGGCAAATTGCCGGGCGTGCCGGAATTTACAAGCGTCTACTACAACATGTCGCAAGGCAGCGAGCCGGCGTTGCGCGGACCGTGGAACGAAGGCGGCGACTGGAAGTTCGTGGAGGATCCGCAGCCGGCCGTGGATGGCGGCGATGGACTTGCGACCGTGGGCGTATCGGCGGAAGACATTGATGTGTTGCAAGCTATGGCCGCACGCACGGCATCGGACAAGAGTTCGGATCCAACTACTGGCGCTGATCTTGGATCGGGGCAAGCGACGGCGGTTTGAGGTCGCGTTTAACGCATAGGGGACCGCGCGCCGGGACAAATCAGGCCGCGCGGTTCGCTTGGCGTGGCCGTTCACCCAGGCTGACGTCACTCGATCCAAGCGTGTCCTGCCCGAAAGCTGCACATCGGGCAGAACCACGACCAAATTTCACGCCGCCTGATCCGCTCCTCCCTCCGGCACGACCCGCCGCACCATGAACCAGTAAAACAGCGCGGAACATCCCGCAATCAGGCCGCCTGAAATCAACGCGATCGAATACGAGCCGGTTTTATCGACGATAAACCCCGCCACCACTGGCGAGAACGCGCCGCCGAAATAGCCGCCGAAATTCTGGATCGCGCTGACGGACGCGACCATCGACTTGGGTGCAACGTCCGATGCCAGCGCCCATGCAGCGCCAATGATTGCCGCGAGAAATGCAAGGCCCAGCGTCATCAGCGTGATGGTGACACCCAGTGAATCAACGAAAGGAATTGCCACCGCCGACACCGCCGCGCCGATCGCGCAGATCACGATCCACATGCGCTTGGCGTCAATCGGCGTCGCCATTGCGCGATCGACCATCTTCTTCGTCAGATACCCAACGACAATCTCGCCCACAGCACCGCCGATCCACGGGATGCTCGCATAGATACCCAGTTGTACGAACGATATGTGAAAGCGATCAAGCAAATACAGCGGCAGGAAGACGAGGAACAGGTTCCACAGCCAGATTGCGCAGAAGTAGCCGAGGATCATGCCCCACACGCTGCGATGCGTGAACAGTCCGCGCCACTCGTGGGTTGAATTGCTGATCGACCGCTCGCGCCCGCCGCCGCCCGCTTCTATATAAGCAAACTCTTCCTTCGAAAGCCGCTTGCTCTGCTCGGGATTTCGATAAAGAAAGAGAAAGACGATCGCGAACGCGATGCCGACAAACCCCGCCACATGAAACAGCGAGCGCCATCCAAACGCGACCATCAACGCAACGAGCACAGCGGGCGCAAGCGCGGGTCCCCATTTCGATGACGAATCCCAGATACCCGTGGCGAATCCGCGCTCCTTGGTCGGGAACCACGCGGCTGTAATCTTCGCCGAGGTTGGCCAGCACGGCGCTTCGCCAACAGCGAGCAGCGCGCGCATGACGAGCAGTGCGCTGACCGACCCGACCACGCCGGTCATATAGGTCGCGACGCTCCACCAGATCATGGCAACGGCGTAGGCCTTCTTCGCGCCGAAACGGTCGATCACCCATCCCGCCGGCAATTGCATCACGGCGTAGGTCCACGCGAACACGGTACCGAGCAAACCAATCTGCGTTCGCGACAACCCGAGCTCCCGAATCATTTCCGGCGCCGCGATGGAAAGACTGGCGCGGTCGATGTAATTGATGATGCCGCCCGCCACCAGCCATATCAGCACGGTCCAGCGAAAATTCATACCGGCGCCGGTCGCAACCGCGGCGGGAGATACGAGCTTGTCAGCCACATCCGGCTCCTCATGTACGCCAATGGACGCCCTTTTCAAGGCTTTAAATAGTCACACTATATTTCGCAACCATTCAAAGAGGCAGCGGAGTAAACCCGGCTCAGCCATCAAATAGTCTGACTATATTTCCTACTAATTGGAGACAAACATAACGACTAAGCGTGGCGTGTACCGCCATCTTCAAGCACGCTGTCCGCATCAACCCGCGCGCTCTCGAGTTGCACCAGGCTCGCCTGACGCGCGCCCAGGGGATCGCGGCTTTGTATGGCCGTGAGGATCGCCTTATGCCGCGGCAGGGACAGCGCGTGAGTGTCGGGATGACGGCTGGTCAGGCGAATGGATTCGGACAATGCAAGCGACAACATATTGCCGATGTACGCCAGCATGTCGTTATGCGTGGCAGCCATGATCGCGCGATGAAACTCCAGGTCGGGTTGGAGCAATTCAGGCGCGGTAGCGGCCGCTTCCATACGCCGGTAAGCCGCCTCGATCCGGGCGAGATCATCGCCGCTGCCACTCGTCGCCGCAAGCGCCGCAGCAGCCGGTTCGATGATGCGCCGCACTGTGAGCAGCGAGCGGAAGAACTCGCCTTCGGGCACGCTGCTGAGGGTCCAGTAGAGCACGTCGGGATCGAGCATGTGCCAGTCGGCGCGCGGCCTGACGACACTGCCTACCCGCGGCTTCGACACCACCAGTCCCTTTGCCACAAGCACACGCGTTGCTTCCCTCAAGACCGGGCGGCTCACGCCATAGGTTTCGCAGAGCAGCACCTCGGCGGGCAGGCGTTCGCCGGGCGCAACCTTGCCGCCGACGATATCCATGCCGAGGTTCTGCACGATGCGCCCGTGCATGCTTTTGCCTTGCTGGAGATGTCGATAGTCCATGTTCAGGTAAAGAAAGCCTCAGTCTTGACCGGCGTACGCACAGCATAAGCACGACGACAAAAATGTCCAAATAGTATGACTACATCGCGGGTAAACGCGCTCGGGTTGCTTCGGAGACAGGGTTTAGTATTACTTTGATTAAAAAGAATACGGAGACAAAACAGTGAATCGCGAAACACGTGTCATCAGGCTGATGACGACCAAGCTCATCCCGTTTCTCATTTTGCTCTATCTCGTCGCCTACGTTGACCGCTCTACGCTCGGCTTTGCAAAGCTACAAATGAACGCGGATGCCGGGATTGGTGATGCGGCGTACGGTCTCGGCGCGGGCCTGTTTTTCATCGGCTACTTCCTGTGTGAAGTGCCGAGCAACGTCTTCCTCGTGCGCTTCGGCGCGCGTCGATGGTTCGCGCGCATCCTGATCACATGGGGCGCCATTACTGTTTCAATGTCGCTCATCAACGGGCCGACCAGCTTCTACGTGCTGCGCTTCCTGCTCGGCGCGGCCGAAGCGGGGTTTTACCCTGGCGTGGTCTTTTATCTGAGCCAGTGGTTTCCGGCTCGGCATCGCGGGCGCATATTCGGCTTGTTCCTGCTGTCCCAGCCGTTCGCGCTGATCGTGACGGGACCGCTCGCCGGTGGCTTGCTGGGCATGGAAGGCGTGGCGGGATTGCACGGCTGGCAGTGGCTGTTCATCCTGACCGGCATGCCGGCCATCTTGCTGGCATGGCCAACGCTGCGTTTTTTCACCGATACTCCCGGCGACGCTAAATGGCTCTGCGCTGAAGACCGCACCTGGCTCAAAGCCGAACTCGACGAGGAGAAACGCACCGGGGAAGTGGTCGAACATGCGAACCCATTGCGCGCGCTGAAAGACGTGCGTGTGTTGCTGCTCGCCCTCTACTTCCTGCCCTATCCGCTCGCCATCTACGGCCTGTCGATGTGGCTGCCCACCATCATCAAGGGCTTCGGCGTGAGCAACTTGACGACCGGCTTTCTCTCGGCAGTTCCATACGTGTTTGCGGTCGCCGGATTGCTGATCGTGCCGCGTCACTCCGATAAAACCGACGAGCGCCTGGTCCACATCGCGTGCAGCGCCGCGCTTGGTGCGGCGGGCTTGTTTGTATCCGCGGCCGCGCAATCACCCGTCGTGCAACTCGGCGCGCTGTGCTTTACCGCGTTCGGGCTGTACGCAGCGCAACCTATCTTCTGGACGCTGCCCAGCCGCTTCCTGGCGGGGCCGGCAGCGGCGGCAGGCATTGCGTTGATCAATTCGATCGGCAATCTCGGTGGTTATATTGGACCGTTCGCGGTCGGCGCGATCAAGCAGCACACCGGCAATCTCGCAGATGGCCTCTATTTCCTGGCCGCCGGCGTATTCGTACTGGCTGTGCTGCTGACGATCGTGGTCAAGGTGATGGTCGAGCCGCGTTCGGGTCCCGACAAGAACGCGCTGGCGGAATAAGGATTGAGTCGAACAAGGATTGAGTTCAAGGATCGAGGCGGCCGATTATTTCACTCGCGCTTGTGGACGCGCCGGATTTCAGCCAATCCGACCCGGGCGCGAGCAAGCGCCTGCGTCTCAGGCGCGTCCCAAAGCGCGGTCCAAATGCGATAATCCCGGGCTGTCACCCTGTTTCCGGAGAACCATCCCATGAGCCGCCTCGACAACCCGTTTCACGATCAGGAGGCCGGCCGTGCCGACTCGACGCAAGACACGACCCGCATCGACGACGTCCGCATCGGCGCCGTCCGTCCGCTGATTTCGCCTGCGCTGCTGCAAGACGACCTGCCTGTGCCGCTCGCGGTGCAGACGCTGGTTGAAAAAAGCCGCGTTGAAATAGCCGACATTATTCAAGGCCGCGGAGACCGGCTGGTCGTTGTCGTTGGGCCCTGCTCGATTCACGACCATGACCAGGCGCTTGAATACGCGCACCTGCTGAAGGCCACCGCCGACGAACTGCGCGACGACCTGCTGATCGTGATGCGCGTGTACTTCGAAAAACCGCGTACCACCGTGGGCTGGAAGGGTTACATCAACGACCCCCTGCTGGACGGCACGTTTCGGATCAACGAAGGCCTGCGCCGCGCGCGCCAGCTGCTGCTCGATATCAGCGGTATCGGCTTGCCGACGGGCACCGAGTTTCTTGACTTGCTAAGCCCGCAATACATTGCGGACCTGATTGCGTGGGGCGCTATTGGCGCGCGGACGACAGAGAGCCAAAGCCATCGGCAACTGGCGTCGGGACTGAGCTGCCCGATCGGTTTCAAGAACGGCACCGACGGCGGCGTACAGATCGCAGCGGACGCCATTGTCGCGGCCCATGCAAGCCATGCGTTCATGGGCATGACCAAGATGGGCATGGCTGCCATCTTCGAAACCCGCGGCAACGCGGACGCACACGTGATCCTGCGTGGCGGCAAGAAGGGGCCGAACTACGATAGCGAAGGAGTATCCGCCGCCTGTGCCGCCCTCAAGGAAGTGGGACTTCGCGAGCAGGTGATGATCGATTGCTCGCATGCGAATTCGGGCAAGTCGCATCTTCGCCAGATCGAGGTAGGTCAGGATATCGCGCGCCAACTCAGCGGCGGCGACTCGCGCATTATTGGCGTGATGATCGAAAGCCATTTGGAAGAAGGCCGGCAAAACCTGAAACCGGGTGTAGAACTGCGCCGCGGCGTCTCCATTACCGATGCTTGCCTCGCCTGGACGCAAACCGAACCGGTATTGCAAACGCTCGCTGCTGCAGTACGTGAGCGCCGCAAGCACTGATCAGACTCGCCACGACACTCCCCGAGCTTCGTGGAACATTGCGTTCCCGCAGACACATCGCGTGCTCACGCGATGATCAACTCTCGCGCGCAGCACCTCCCATGCCACACCTATCTTGCACCCTCGCCGGTGCAAGATAGGGTCATTGCACAGCTTCACAATAAATTTCATTCGGCATAGACTTAATCCGTCAACGTCATTCACTCTTTGCAGTGGGTCGTCGTGAGTCGTCTTGCATAAAGCGTTTTCGTAGTGATCCGCAAGTTGAACCGGGCAATGCGTCCGGTTCGATTCGTGCCCACCAGCGTACGACCGAGGCGACACATCATGGCTGACACGAGTTACATGGCGCGCAAATCCGTTGCAGATATCGTCAAGAGTGCTGACGGCGGCGAGCGCCCGCTAGCGAAGACACTAGGTGCGCTCAGCATCACGGCAATGGGCATTGGCGCCATCATCGGCGCCGGCATCTTCGTGCTGACAGGCACGGCCGCGGCGCAGTTCGCGGGACCCGCCATCATCCTGTCGTTCATACTGGGCGGGATTGCTTGCGCTTTTGTCGGCCTGTGTTATTCCGAACTCGCTGCCATGTTGCCGGTCTGCGGCAGCAGCTACACCTACACCTATGCCACGCTGGGTGAAGTGTTTGCGTGGATCATCGGCTGGGACCTGATCCTCGAATACGCGATGGGCGCAGCCACCGTTGCGGTCGGATGGTCGGGTTATATCGTCAGCCTGCTGCACAATCTGGGCATAACCCTTCCACCCAGGCTGGCCGCCGCGCCCGGCACCATGGTGAAGCTTGCCGACGGCACGTCGGTGGGAGGTTTGGTCAACCTGCCGGCCGTCTTCATCATCGCGATCCTGACGCTCCTGCTGGTGATGGGGACCAAGGAGTCGGCCCGGCTCAACAACGTCATGGTTGCGATCAAGCTGTTTGTCGTGGTGGCGTTTCTCGCGCTGGGCGTGTTCTTCGTGCACCCCGCGAACTGGCATCCGTTCATTCCGGCAAACACCGGCGAGTTCGGCAACTTTGGCATGAGCGGAATCCTGCGCGGCTCCGCGGTCGTATTCTTTGCGTTCATCGGTTTCGATGCGGTATCAACCTGTGCCCAGGAAGCCAAAAAACCGCAGCGCGACATGCCCATCGGCATTCTCGGGTCACTCGTGATCTGCACGATCCTGTACATAGCGGTGGCGGGAGTGCTCACCGGACTTGTGCCTTATGGCGAATTGAACGTGCCCGATCCGATTGCGAAGGGCGTGGACGTGATTGGCCTCACCTGGTTCTCCATCCTCATCAAGATCGGCGCGCTGACCGGTCTCACGACCGTGATCCTCGTGCTGTTGTATGGGCAGAGCCGCATCTTCTTCACGATGTCGCAGGATGGCCTGCTGCCGGGATTATTCGCGCGGGTTCATCCGCGTTTGAAGACGCCTCACCTCAGCCAGACCATGATTGGCGCTGTTGTCGCAATCGTCGCGGCGTTCACGCCGATCAACGTGCTGGGCGAGATGGTGAGTATCGGGACGCTGTTCGCCTTCGTCCTGGTGTGCGGCGCCGTGATCTATTTGCGGCGCAGTGACTCGGGTGCGAACCGGCCGTTTCGTGTACCCGGAGTGCCGGTCGTACCGATTCTCGGCATCCTGTTTTGCGTGCTCCTGATGACCGGCCTGCCACTCGTGACCTGGATGCGCCTGGTGGTCTGGCTAGTAATCGGGCTCGTGATCTACTTCTTTTTTGGACGCAATAACTCGCGGCTGCGGCATCCGGAGCGGCACGTGGGATAACAGTGCAGCGTGCGTCGTGCAGCGGCGGCTGAATCTGGCGCTCAGCACGACGCTGACCAGCCGCGCCGGCGGATTCAGCGAGGTCTAAAAGGATTTAACGGGCTCTCACGCAAGGGCGTCAGGCAGGCTGGATGTTCGACGCCTGCTTGCCCTTGGGGCCTTGTCCAATATCGAAACTCACCTTCTGGTTCTCGAGCAATGACTTGAAACCTTCAGTCTTGATCTCCGAGAAATGGGCGAACAGCTCTTCGCTGCCGTCGTCAGGCGTGATGAAACCAAAACCCTTTGCATCGCTGAACCACTTTACTCGTCCGGTCGGCATGGCCGTCTCCTGGCTGGAAAAAGGGGAACGGTATCACGCGCGGTGGTTTTCGTCGGCGCCGCTTCTTTCCCGCATCGACTGACCGCCCATGCCGTGCGCCTGCACCGGCGAAAAATCCTCCCTGAAGCCGCGTCCGCGGCCCCTCCCTGCGCATCCTCGCGTTTACCTTCACTTATAAAAATTCTTTTCATATGTGAAAATTACACCCGAAACCCATGCGGGGAACCGCATCGACGGGACCAACCACCGAAAACAGGAGCATCCATGGTCAAGCGTGTCGAAGGCAAAAACATCGTGGTGACAGCGGCCGGCAAAGGCATCGGACGGGCTTCCGCGCTCATGCTCGCCGCTGAAGGCGCCCACGTCTGGGCAACCGACATCGACGAAAGCGCCCTCGCCGAACTCGCCCGCGACGCGGGTGAAGGCTCTACCTTGCGCACCGCACGCCTGAATGTGCTGGATTCTGCCGATGTCGACGCGTTCGCCGCAACGACCGGCCCGCTCGACGCACTGTTCAATTGCGCCGGCTACGTCCACGACGGCAACATCCTCAAGTGCACGGACAAGGATTGGGATTTCAGCTTCGACCTGAACGTCAAAGCCATGTACCGGACCATTCGCGCGTTCCTTCCGGCCATGATCGACGCAGGAAAAGGGGCATCGATCATCAACATGGCCTCGGCGGCCTCGAGCGTGAAGGGCGTGCCGAACCGCTTCGTTTATGGTGCGTCGAAGGCGGCCGTGATCGGTTTGACCAAGTCCGTGGCCGCCGATTTCGTCGGGCAGGCCATTCGTTGCAACGCGATTTGCCCCGGCACAATCGAGTCACCGTCGCTGCGTGGGCGGATCGCGAGTCAGGCGGCGGCATCGCATCTGGACGAAGAACAGGTTCGTGCCGCGTTCGTCGCGCGTCAGCCTATTGGACGGGTCGGGCGTGCGGAAGAAGTCGCGGCACTGGTGACCTACCTCGCCTCCGATGAATCCGGGTTCACCACCGGCGCAATTCACATGATCGACGGCGGCTGGTCGAATTAATGCTGATTGCTTCGTATAGCTTAAGAATATGAAGAATGACATAACAACGACAAGAGGAGACCCCCATGTCAGGATCGATTCCGCTGGCGGCGAGCCCGGAAGTCGCCGCGCTTGAAGAAAATGCGTATCGCAAGGCAGTGTGGCGGATCGTGCCGTTGCTGATCGTCTGCTTCATCTTCGCCTACTTCGATCGCGTCAACATCAGCTTCGCCAAACTGCAGATGCAGGGCGACCTGGGCCTCTCGAATGCTGCGTATGGTTTAGGCGCCAGCATCTTTTTCGTGGGCTATTTCATCTTCGAGATTCCCAGCAACCTGATCCTGAGCCGTGTAGGCGCGCGCGTCTGGATCGCGCGCATCATGATCTCGTGGGGCATCGCTTCGGCCGCGATGATGTTCGTTACATCGGAAAAGTGGTTCTACGTGCTGCGCTTCGTGATTGGCGCGACCGAAGCGGGGTTTTTGCCGGGCATCATCCTGTACTTCACGTACTGGTTCCCGGCCAAGCGTCGCGCGCGTATCAATGCGCTTTTCATGACGTCGATCTCAATCTCGGGTGTGATCGGCGGCCCTTTGTCGGGCTTCATCATGACTCGCTTCGCCGGTCTGGGCGGATTGGCGGGCTGGCAGTGGCTGTTCCTGCTCGAAGGCTTGCCAACCGCCCTGCTCGGCTTGCTGGTGCTGGCCATTCTCGATGACCGCATTGGCAGCGCGAAGTGGCTCAGTGCTGAAGAGAAGGCTGTTTTGCAAGCCAACCTCGACCGCGAGGATCACGGCACGTCGCACAAATTCATTGACGCCATGCGCCAACCCGGCACGCTGCTGCTCTCGCTTATCTATCTTTTCATGCTGATGGGACTTTACGGACTGACGTTCTGGATGCCGCAATTGATCAAGAACACCGGCATCACGAGCCCAATGACCATCGGTCTGCTGACCGCGATTCCGTATGCGGCAGCGGGCATCGGCATGGTAGCGCTCGGCAGGAGTTCGGACCGGCACGGCGAGCGCCGCTGGCACCTCGGACTGGCGGTCGGCGTAGGCGGCATCGGTTATATCCTGAGTGCGTATTTCGCTCATGACACCACCCTTGCCATGATCTCGCTCGTGATTGCAGCGGTGGGTGCGATCGGCTGCCTGCCGGTGTTCTGGACCTTGCCGCCTGCGTTCCTGAGCGGCACGGCAGCGGCCGGCGGGATTGCGCTGATCAACTCCATCGGCAATCTGGGCGGCATCATCAGCCCGTATCTGGTCGGCAAGGTGGTGGATATCACCGGTGTGCCGTCCGGTGGTCTGTACGCTATAGCCGCGGTTCTTATCCTCGCGGCCCTTCTGATCCTGTTCGGCTTGCCCGCTCGTATCGCCAACCGCGATCAAGCGCTTTGACGGTCTCGGTCCGCTTGGTGACGACGCGCTCTTTTTCAATCCCACCCTTGCCATGAATACAGTTCTAAAATCTTCCCGGAATGCGTCCGAAGAGAGCACCGACAGCCCGCGCTACGCCGCGCCCGCCCTCGAAAAAGGACTCGATATTCTCGACGTGCTCGTGGATACCGCCGAGGGTTACACACTCAACGAACTGTCCGTGAAACTCGGTCGCACCGTAAGCGAAATCTTTCGCATGGTCGTGACGCTCGAGCGCCGCGGTTATGTGCAAGGCGATCATAACGACCGCTATACGCTGACGCTCAAGCTGTTCGAGATGGCGCACCGGCAACAGCCCATTCGATCGCTGACCGCCATGGCGCTGCCGCTGTTACGCGATCTGGCGAACGTGACGCGCCAGTCGTGTCATTTGTCGATCTATCACAGCGGTCGCGTAGCTGTCATCGCGCAAGTTGATAGTCCAGAGCGATGGTCCTTCGGGCTGAAAGTCGGCGCGGTGATGGGGCTGACCGATACCTCGTCAGGCCACGTGCTGCTCGCTTTCCGCGATCTCGCCGAGCGGGAGCGCATGCTCGCCGCGCATACACGGGTGGAAGGCGAGAACGACGTGGAACCCGCCGTCTTGCTCGCGTTGCTCGACGAGATTCGCGCGAGCGGACATGAGATCGTGCCCAGCCGGCAAATGCGCGGTGTGACCAACGTGGCATTCCCGGTGATCGGGAGCAGCGGCGACGCCGTGGCGGCGGTCAACGTACCGTATCTGGAACGTATCGATAAAAAGGTCAATCCCGAGTTCGACGAGGTCTGCAGGATGGTCGGCGAGATGACCGGGCGCTTGTCCGCGCTCATGGGGTTCAGCGGGTACAACCTGGAAGGCGAATAAACCGATGCCTGCCCGGGCACGGGCGCTCGATTGCCGTCACTGAAGCGCCCGTGCGCGCATCTGCAATCCACTCGATTGCTATTGACTGGTAAATAAATCAGACAATTAAGCATTCGCGGAGTAAAAAATAAAAATAAATCAGCGCTGGTTTTCGCGCCATTTAATCGCGTTGACGAAATAAATGCGCAACCGTATAAAACCAGCAACGCCGCTCGTCCTTACGCAGTCTTTCAATCACCCGACGCCGCTATTCCTGGTTTAACCCGAATGCGCCCGGTCGATCCAACCATTCAGCCCACGGTGAAGACATCATGCGACAGACCAAAATCTCGATTTGCCTGCCAACGTGCAATCGCCCCGAATTGCTGATGGAATCGCTTACCTCGTGCCTGGCTCAAACCCACGCGAACATTGAAATAGTCATTGGGGACGATTCCAGCGATATCCGCACGCGTAACCTGATGGATACAACGTATTTGCACGAAACGCGCATCTCCTATGTGAAGAATGAACCGCCGCTCGGGCAGGCGGACAATATCGCCAGTCTTTTCGAACGTGCCACCGGCGATAAAATCCTCCTGATTCACGATGACGATGCGCTCAAACCCGACTGTATAGAACGCCTGCTGTCGGTCTGGAATCTCTACCCAGACCTGGAAATCGCATTCGGCGACCAATATCAAATGGACGATACCGGGCGCGTTGACGTGGAAGCGAGCCAACAGCTCAATACGGATTACCACCGCACGGAAGCCGTGGTCGGCCTGCAAGACACTCCCGGACGCACTGGCCTGATCCAGATGATGCCGAACAATGGCTGGCTAGCCAATGCGGATCTGGTGAAGAAAATCAGCTATAGGAAGCAATACGGCATCGGCTGCGAATTCGTATTCGGCGCGCAGATTTGCATAGCTGCGCGCAAGGTGTATTACCTCAAGGAATACGTGTCGTTTTATCGGAAGACCGACGTTTCGATGTCCAAGACCACGGCGCGCTCGACCACCGCCGCGGCCGTATTGGCCTACGACTTTCTTAAAGCACTCAAGCTGGACAAGAGCCTTGAGCCGGCGCGTGAACTGGCGCTCAAGCGGATCGTGCCAATCGTGGTCTCGGTGTATGCGCGCAATCATCAACCCATGCAGGGACTGAGCATCGCGCTCGCGCATCTGTACGCGTACAACTATGGGCTCAGCAAACGGCTCTACTTCCACCTGATGCTGATACTCAAGGGATTCGCCAGTTCGGGAAGCTACAAAAGCAGCACGCAGAACGGCTGAAACAGCGCCGCTTCGGCCCAAGGTTCAAGCTGCGGTTCGCGACGACGAGACCGGGCTTGAACCGAGCGTGCCTCGCTTCACCATCCCCCGCTATTCCTCAATATCGACCGGCGTGCTGCTGCGTCATCGTGAAACCTTCCCCACGTAAAACACTTTGCAGTACATTCGACAGGCGCCGCAATAACGGCAAACCGTTCATGTATTGATCTGACAATTTCGCGCCCGAGCCATGGCGTACCTGTCTATGCGGCACGAACACCGAATACCCACCAAGCAATAGAGCGTCCGACTCACGAAAGTTTTTCGGGGAAAATCCGCCATGCTGAAGCTCATCGCCTGTTTGTTCGGACGCCACCTGCTTGAAAAGCGCAGGGCGCGGCTTCCACCGGCACCCTGCGCCGCCAACGCCGAAATTCATACGGCCTCCACGCTGCCGTCGGACTTCATCGACATCGAGATTGCGCAAGCGCGGCGTCACAGGCGAGCGGTCGGACTTGAACCGCTGCCTGACGATCATCCCGAGAACCCGCACGACGCCTCCGGCATACCGGGGCTCGCCATCTCGGGCGGCGGTATTCGCAGCGCGGTATTCTCGCTCGGCGTCCTTCAAGCCATGGCGGATCAGCAGGTGCTGAGACACTTCGGCTATGTGTCGACGGTGTCGGGTGGCAGCTACATTGGCGCGTTCTATGGCAGCCTCTTTGTCCCCGGTACGTTGCGTAAGGGCGAAGCGCAAACACCCGCGAGCGAGTTCAAAACGCACGCACAGAGGGCTGCCGCTGCGCTCGGCCCGAAGACATGCGCGGCCACGCCCACCTCGGTCACGCCGATTTCGTACCTCCGCGATAACTGCAACTACCTCGTGCCGAACGGCATGAACGACGTGCTGCAATCCATCGCGTTCTCGCTGCGCAACTGGTTCGCGTTGCAATATGTCATTGGTGTGTCGCTGCTGACCGTCCTGCTGTGGATCAGTCTCGCGAATCACACGATCTTCCACTTCGCCCGTTTCGCCGAGCATTGGCATCCGTTGCTCAAATCCGTTCCGGGCTTGCTGGCGATAGGCATTTCCATCTTGCTCGTTTCACCCTTGAGCCGCGCATACTGGCTCACGCAAAATCTCGCCCAAGGGACACGTTCGGCCTACAAGGTATTGCCTGCTGCCTCGCTGATCCTGGTGACCTTGATCGCGCTGGTCAGCGTGGAGATCAATCGGCCTGGGACGATGTTGCCGGTGCATTCAACGACTTCCTCATCGTCCTTGATCAATTACTCGTTCGTCGGAATTGGTTCATGGTTCGTTATCCTGACCGAAATTCTTGCCGTCGTTACGTTTGCTATTGCATGGAGCTTCGTCAACCGCAATGCATCGCCGGGCAGTTCGGGAATGGCGTGGCGCGCCGGTTCGAGAGCGAGCCCCGCCTCTCGCCTCGATAGCCGCGCGTTCGCGGATCGCTTGCGCAACGCACTGACGAACGCGTACACCACACCACTTCGCATCGGCCGGCATCGCTTCTTCTCCGGTCCTGTCCAGGTCATGATCTGGGCAGCCGCCATCGCGGCCATCGACGCTCTTGGTCAATTAGGCTATGCATGCGCGCCCGTCCTCGCCGGCCATTTGCCGAGCTCGGGCACCGCTTCGCACATGTGCGTGCTCGCGGCGTCGAGCGATGCCGCAACAGCCGCGGCTGCCGACGCCTCTGCCGATACCGCATTCGTGCCTGCTTCGCTCGGCGTGCTGGCGGGTTCCGGCGCGGCGATCTGGGCGGCGGCCAAGTTTTTTTTGTCCGAGGGCAGCACCGTCACGAATCAGATCATGAAGGTACCGAAGATCGTACTCGCCTCGGTCGCCGCCATACTCGCTGCGTTGATCACGCTGACGTTCTGGTCGATCGCCGCCCGCGCCGCCGATGCCGGATTAAGGCACTATGCGCGCAAGACCGCCCTTCTCGATGGCTTATCGAGCACTTGGCGGGATGCCAATCATGGCGGCCTGCTGTTCCTTGGACTTACCTGCCTCGTCATACTGATGCTCGCAGTCATCGATGGCCTTTGCATCCAGTTTCTCAATCTCTCGACCTACCAGCGCTTTTACAGCACGCGCCTCACGCGCGCGTTTATTGGCGCGACGAACCGCCTCCGGCTCGATCATGCGAACCGCCGCGACGTCACTTCGCTCGTTCCCGGCGACAGCATTGCGATGGGCCAGTATTACCACGGCCAGAGTTGTGCGCCGGTGCATCTGATCAACACAACGATCAACAAGACCATCGACTGGGATTCTTCGCTGGTCCAGCGCGGTGCGCGCGGCATGATCATGAGCATCGGGCCAGCTGGTATGACCGTAGGCGCGAAACTGGGCGTGCTGAAATGCGACTGGAGTCGCGCGAATGACATTTCCACACCCGCTATGCATACCCTGTCCGGACACTCAACGCCGAACATCTGGCTCGAGTCGCTGACGTTGGGCGACTGGATCGCCATCTCGGGCGCGGCCGTGAGTACCGGACTGGGACAAATGACGCGTCCGGGTTATTCGCTGCTGTTGGGCATTGCCAATATTCGCCTTGGTTACTGGTGGGACACATACTCTGCGCCATTTCGCCACGGTACGAGAAGCAGCCCGCGCACGCGTGTTCCGCTTCCCGACAACAAGGATCCGAAGCGCATTTTTCGCGAGAAGGTGTTCGGCACGCAGTTCTGCCTGACCAGCGAACTGCTCGGGCAATTCGACGGGCCACGAGGACGGCGCTGGTATTTGACGGACGGCGGCCACTTCGAGAACACCGGCGCGTACGAATTGCTGCGTCGCCAATTGGCGTTCATTGTCATCTTCGACAACGGTTGCGATCCGTCCTATGCATTCGAGGACCTGGCCAACCTGATGCGGCGTGTTCGCGTCGACTTCGGCATCGAAATTTTCGAGTCATCATGCAGGATCGCTGCGCCCGACGGTCTGAGGCTCAACGCAAGCCTGATTGCCAAATCGTTCGATGCATTTGCAAAAGGTCCCGACTACCTCGCGATTCGCCTGATGGCCAAATTTCCGGACGGACGCACTGGTCAGATCCTCGCGATCAAACCCCGCCTGAGCGCGGCCGCGCCTCACGACGTACGTCAATACAAGAACACCAGTCCCGACTTCCCGCATGAAACAACCGCTGACCAGTTTTTCGACGACGTCCAGTGGGAATCGCATCGCGCGCTCGGGTATTCGCAAGCGCGCGCGTTGTTCGGCTGATCCGGCGCGAGCCTGGACATTGGCTCGGCGAGCGCCAGACTCATTGCGATTTTCAGTGCTTGCTAGCCGTCTTGGGTCCTGTCAAGCCCTGAGAGCGTGTCGCGTTTGATCTTCTTGGCGATCGACCACTTGTGTACTTCCGTGGGGCCATCGTAGATACGAAACGCGCGAATCTCACGGAACACTTGCTCGACTATCGTATCGCGCGACACACCGGTGCCGCCCATGACCTGCACGCAGCGGTCGGCCACGCGGAACAGCGCGTCGGCCACGGCGACCTTTGTCATCGAACTTTCGGAGGTGCCGAGCGAACCGCCATCGAGTACCGCTGCACACCAGTCGATCATCAGTTCCGCCTGCTGCAAATCGATCAGGTTCTCCGCGAGCATGAACCCCACGCCTTCGTGGTCGATCAGCAACTTGCCGAATGCGCGGCGCGTACAGGCATAGTGCGTCGCGATCTCATGCGCTCGCGTGGTCGCGCCATGCCAGCGCATGCAATGCGAGAGCCGCGCGGGCGACAGCCTGATCTGCGCATATTTGAAGCCCTCGTGCGCTTCACCCAGCACCTGACTCTCGGGCACGCGCAACCCGTTGATACGCACCACCGCGTGGCCGCCGGGCATTGAGCTGTCGATCGTGTCGAGGATTCGCTCAAGGTGAATGGCGGGATGCGGCAGGTCAACGAGAAACATGGTCGCCCTGACCTTGCCGTCCTTCTGGTCTCCGTCTTCGCCCGTGTTGCTGCGCGCCATCACAATGCCGACCGATGCCCCTTCAGCACCCGTGATAAAGGCCTTCGTGCCGTCGATAACCCAGTGCTCGCCATCGAGTCGGGCCGTGGTCTGAAGCATGGACGGATCGGAGCCCGCGCCGCCATCGGACGCAGGTTCGGTCATAAAGAATGCCGAGCGGGCATCGCCTGCTACGAGCGGCGCGAGAAACCGTTCTTTCTGCGCTGCGCTACCGATCTTGCCAATCAGGTACATGTTGCCTTCGTCGGGCGCCGCGGTATTCACGGCGACCGGGCCAAGCGGCGACAAGCCTGATTGCTTCAGGACGGTTGCGGTTTCGAGCTGCGTTAGATGGTCGCCTCCGGCCAGGATATGCGGCGTGAGAACGCCCGCAGCGCGGGCCTTGCCGCGCAGTTCGCGCACCAATTCCTCGCTCGGGCCATGACTCCCGCAACGCGGATCGCGTTCGTATGGAACCACCACCGTGCGCACGAACTCTGCCACACGCTTGGCTATTTCGCTCGCACGCTCTGTCTGTACAACATCCATGCTGCTCATGCAGGGTCTCCTTTTTAGTGCCACACGAGACGCGTGACGCCATATTCGGGTTGATCGGTCAAACGGCGCCGATGCCGGGACGTTGCCTGACGCCGTCCTGATAGCCATGCGCCGGACCGGCGAGTAACGCGCCGGGCGAGTTTTCTGGGGACAATCATAGCCTTGTTCGAGCGCTCGTTCGCCAGGCACGGTGAGGGCGCCGAATGCCGCCAAAGTTACGCAGTGGTCCGCCAACTTCGCTTTGTGAGCGTTCCCGGACATTGATCCCACCCACACGGTGATAACCTGCCAAAGCGCTAAAACAGCGGAAAAACGGGAGCACACATTGCATGCGCGGATAAACCAGTCTGGCGGTTCTCTACCGGCGTTGACCAGCGTCCGCTTTCTTGCGGCTATCACGGTAGTTGTTTCGCATTACTCAGAACTTGGCCTACTCCGTCTCCCGAAGCAGATCTTCAATTTCGTCGATGGGGGTCGCCCCGCCGTTTCCCTGTTCTTCGTGCTGTCCGGATTTATCCTCACCTTTACCTACCGCGATCAACTGCCATTCAAGGGCCCTCGGCCTTTCTATCAGGCGCGGTTTGCACGTATCTATCCCGGTATATTGCTTGGATTGGCGTTGTGCGTGCCAACCACGTTGTACCTGCTGAACGGCAGCGATCCGTCATTGCTCACGCAGTGGTATGCGTTGAAAAATCACGTGATCCTGTCGCTGGGCGTGAGCCTGGTCTGCCAATTGTTGTTGCTGAATGCATGGTTCCCGTTTGCTGCGGTGAACCAGCCCTGGAACGGACCCTCCGACAGCGTTTCGTGCGAAGCATTTTTCTACCTGATGTTTCCGCTCTTGCTGCGAAAGATGTTGTCCATGCGTTTAGCGCGGCTGACATTCGCGTGCATCGTTTTCTTCCTGATACAGGGGCTCTGGATCGCTTTCCTGCAAGCGTTCCTGCCGCTGTCGCGCAGCGGCTTTCTGGTCGTTGGCCTGCCGCTCACCCGCCTGTTCGAATTTGTCATTGGCATCTACGCCGCCATCCTGTTTCACCAACTGCGCGAACAAGGTGTGAGCCGGCACGCACTGGGCATCAAGCTCGTCAGCATCGCGTTGATTGCCCTGACGGTTCTCGGACTCTGGCGTCCGGTTTCTCCTGCGTTCTACCTCGCCTCGCCGTGGTTCGCGGCGTTGATCCTGGGGCTCGCGCTCCTCGAACGCCCGGTGATCAACGTCCTGAATCGGCGGGCGTTCATCAGGCTGGGCGAGGCAAGTTATTCGCTGTATCTGATTCACGTGCCCATAGCCTATCTCGCCTATATAGCGGGGTTCAGGCAATCGAATGGCTGGATCGCGATGTTGTTCGCCGTGGTGGCCAGCCTGCTGATCTTCACATTTTACGAAGAGCCCCTGCGCAAGCGCATCCGGACACGATTCTCGGCCATTTCAAGGCGGGTTGGTCACAGGGACCCTCTGAGTGCTGCGTTCGCCGCGCCAACTTCCAAAGAAAACCAAGCGTGATCCCGCGTCGGGCGGCCGGCCAACGACGACAGAACTCTTGCCGCTTACCCCGCCACTTTTCCCTATGCAATTAATGACACGCTAGCGCGCTCGCCCGCGCGCGGCGTATAGTTTGCTGCTCATGCAGTATGCAAGCTGGCGCGCCACTCCCGCAGTCCGCGCCCCGGATTCCACTGTCTCAGGAGAGTCGCGATGACGTCGGTGTTGTTTCGCAACGGCGCGCTGCTGGACCCATTGCAGCCAGAACTCATCCCCGGCCACGAGGTGCTGGTCGAAGAGGGCCGAATCAAGGAAGTCTCCGACCGCCCGATCAAAACCACCGGTGCCCGTGTGATCGATTTGAAAGGCAAGACGCTGATGCCCGGCCTGATCGATCTTCACGTGCATGTCATCGCGGTCGAATTCAATCTGCCACGCGTGGCAACCTTGCCCAACGTGCTCGTCACGTTGCGCGCCGTGCCGTTGATGCGCGCGATGCTGCGACGCGGGTTCACCACCATCCGCGATGCCGGCGGCGCGGGCTACCCGTTCAAGCAAGCCGTGGAAGCCGGCCTGGCGGAAGGCCCCCGTATGTTCGTCTCCGGCCGTGCGCTAAGCCAGACCGGCGGTCACGGCGACATGCGCACGCGCGGCGATTACATGCCACCCGACGCACCCTGCGGTTGCTGCGTCCGCGTCGGCGCTCTCACGAGAGTAGCGGACGGCGTGGACGAGGTGCGACGCGCCGTTCGCGAGGAACTCCAGATGGGTGCGGACCAGATCAAGATCATGGCATCCGGCGGTGTTGCCTCGCCGACCGACCCCGTCGGTGCATGGGGATACTCCGAGGACGAGATCCGCGCGATCGTTGCCGAGGCGCGCGGCCGCCAGACCTACGTGCTGGCTCACGCCTACACGCCCGACGCCATCGCACGCGCGGTGCGCTGCGGCGTGCGTACGATCGAGCACGGCAATCTCATCGACGACGCGACTGCACGTCTCGTTGCGGAGCACGATGCCTTCGTGGTTCCCACGCTGGTGACCTACGAAGCGCTCGCCAGCGAGGGCGGCAAATACGGCTTGCCCGAAGCGAGCCTCGCGAAGGTCGCCGACGTACACGAAGCCGGCCTCAGATCCCTGGAGATCATGAAACGCGCGGGCGTGCGCATGGGCTTCGGCACGGACCTGCTGGGTGAATCGCAGCGTCTGCAAAGCGATGAATTCCGGCTGCGCGCCGAGGTTTTATCGCCGGCTGAAGCCATAGCAAGCGCAACGGTAGTAGGCGCCGACGTGCTCGGCATGACGGGCAAACTCGGCCGCCTCGTGCCAGGCGCGTTCGCCGATGTGCTGGTTGTGGACGGCAATCCACTACGATCCATCGATTGCCTGCTCGGTCAGGGCGAACACATTCCGTTCGTGATGAAAGGCGGCCACATCCACTTCGACGAACTCGAGCACGCTTAAACCCGAAGCCGTATCCGTTCATTCCTGACCGCGAGGCGCGTTACCCATGTCAACGATTTCCGCCCGTATCGAACGCATGCCGTTTTCATCCTTTCATCGACGGCTGCTGCTGATGGGCGGTCTCGGCTACACCTTCGACGCCATGGACGCCGCCGTGCTCGCGTTCCTGCTGCCGGTGCTGCGCACGCAGTGGTCGCTCAGCAGCGTGCAGACGGGCGTGCTCGGCAGCGGCACGTTCATCGGCTATTTCCTCGGGGCAATGCTCGCCGGCATTCTCGGCGATCTGATCGGACGGCGGCGCGTGATGATGTATGCGCTGGTGATCTACTGCATCGCATCGCTGGCCAGCGCAACTGCGCACGACTGGCCGTTTTTTCTCGCGACACGCATTGTCGCCGGACTCGGCACGGGCGCCGAAAGCGCGATCGTCGCACCGTTCTTGTCGGAGTTCGTGGCGCGCCGGTATCGCGGTGCGTTCACGGGCAGTCTCGCCGGCTTCTTCTCATTTGGCTTCGTGGCGGCTGCGTTGCTCGGTTACCTCGTGATCCCGCTTGCACCGAACGCGTGGCGCGTGGTGATGGTGATCACCGCTCTGCCGATCGTGATGTTGCTCTGGTGGCGGCGCGCCTTGCCCGAATCACCGCGCTGGCTGGTCGCGCGCGGACGGCACGCCGAGGCCGAGGTAATCGTCGCGCAGGCAGAGGCCGAATTGATGGCGGCGGGCGTGAAACTGGAGCCCCTGCCGGCAAACGATGCGGCCGCCGATGCGGAGGTTCCTGTCGCTGCAGAACGTGCTTCGGTGCTCGCGAACGTGAAGGCGCTCTGGTCACGCAAGCTCGCGCGCATCACCACCATGACGTGGCTCATGTGGCTTTCGATCACCTTCAGTTACTACGCGTTCTTCACGTGGATTCCGAGCCTGCTCGTGCAGAACGGCATGACGATCACGCGCAGCTTTTCGTACTCGCTCGTGATCTATATCGCTCAAATGCCGGGTTATTTCTCAGGCGCGTGGTTGAACGAAAAGATCGGCCGACAGGCGACCATTGCGTCGTACATGGTGCTGGGAGGCGTCTCGGCATTGGGCTTGGCGCTCACGCGCAGTGACGGAGGCATCATGCTGTCGGGCGTGCTGCTGTCGTTCTTCATGAATGGCACGTATGCGGGTGTCTATGCGTACACGCCCGAGGTTTTTCCAACCGATGTCCGCGCAACAGGCACGGGGCTGGCCTCATCAATCGGTCGGCTGGGTGCAATCGCCGCCCCTATCCTGGTCGGGTACGTCTACCCGCGGCTGGGCTTTCCAGGCGTGTTCGGGGCGACCACATTTGTGCTGCTGATCGGTGCGGCGGCCGTGGTGCTGATGGGCGTGCCCACGCGTGGACGGTCGCTTGAAGACATCGCGGCGCAGCAGTTGCGCAGTTAGCGAGATCGACGGGCTCAAGCGGCACTCATGCGGCACTCATGCGCGGCTCAATAAACGTCGCGCACATAGCGCTTGTCCCTGACCATGCCGCTGACGTATTCCTGAGCCTTGTCGTCGCTCATGCCGGCGTGCTGAGCGACGACGAACTTGAGCGCTGCGTCAACGTCGCGGGCCATGCGACCCGCGTCGCCGCAGACATAAAAATGCGCGCCCGCCTCAAGCCAGGACCATAGTTGCGCGCCGTGCTCACGCATACGATCCTGCACATAGATCTTGTCGGCCTGGTCCCGCGAGAAAGCGAGATCAAGGCGGTTCAGCAGACCCTTGCGGTGCATCTCATCGAGTTCATCGCCGTAATAATAGTCCGTGGCGGCATGCTGCTCTCCAAAGAACAGCCAGTTGCGGCCGGTGTCGCCGCGCGCGAGGCGTTCATGCAAGAAGCCCCTGAACGGGGCCACGCCGGTGCCGGGGCCGACCATGATCATGGGTGCATCACCGCTATGGGGAAGACGGAAATGCGCCGACTTCTGGACGAACACCGGCACGCTGGCATCGCCCGCACGATCGGCGAGGAAAGTCGAGGACACGCCCTTGCGCTGACGCCGCCCGTTGTTATACCGAACTGCCGAAACGGTCAGGTGTATCTCGTCAGGGTGCGCCCTGGGGCTCGATGCGATCGAATAAAGGCGCGGCTGCATGCGCTTGAGCATGCCGACCAGTTCCGTGGCTGAAAGCTCCACCGGAAATTCATGCAGCACGTCAGCCAGTTGCTGACCCCACAGCCATTTCTTCAAGTCGGCCTTGTTGTCCTCGCGCAGGAGCCTGCTTAATGGACCATCAGCACCCTTTTCACCCTCTGCGCCATTGCGCGTCCGGGCTGCAATGAACGCCAGCGCGTCGTGATTCGGGCGCGCTATTTCATAGTGCTTGGCGAGCGCGTCGGCCAACCGCATCTCGCCCGCGCCCGCCACAGTGACGGCGGCATCGGCGCTAAGACCACTCAGGCCTATGAGTTCATCGACCAGTTCGGGGCAGTTTCTCGGCCACACCCCGAGCGCATCGCCAACCTCATAATCAATACGCGAGTCAGCAGTGTCGAGCGAGAAATAGCGCGTGTCCTTCGTCGCGCCCGGCTTGTTGAGCCGCACATTCTTCACCAGCCGCGACGCCGCCGGATGGGTCTTCGAAGGCGCGGTGCCGGGCAGCACGGCCGGAATCATGCCGTCGGCCGGGACTGCATGCAGTGCCGCATCATCTTGCTTGATACGCGCGATGATCCGCTCGAGCCACGCGTCGGCCGCGGGCTGGTACTCGGCATCGCAGTCGACCCGCTCGAGCAAACGTATCGCTCCACGTTCGAGCAAGCGAGCATCGAGCTTGCGGCCATGACCGCAAAATGCATCGTAGTTGCGATCGCCAAAGGCCAGCACGGCATAACGCACGCCATCCAGGCGCGGGGCGTTGTCAGCACTGATTCCGGTCCAGAAACTCTCGCCGTTATCGGGGGCATCTCCGTCACCGAACGTGCTTGTCATCAGCAGAATGTACCGCGCCTTCTCCAGGTCTGAAACCGCATAGTCGGCCATGCACATGGTCCGTATTTCGAAGCCGGACTCCATCAACTGGGTTGCGTATCGCTCGGTCAACGATTCGATATTCCCAGTCTGAGACGCCCACAGCAACACGACTTTCGGACGCGCCCGCGCAATGCGCACAGAAGATTCCGCGGACGTTGCTCCAACCGGTAGGGCCAACGTTGGCACGGCCGTTTCTGTCCGGCTGAACAGCCCCGCGAGGACGCCGTCAAGCCAAAGCCGCGTAGCAGGGACAATCGGCGCACTAAGCGGCAACGTTGGTACGCCGCCTGTTGAGCGGCCTTCCGTCGAGCGCAGGCCGCTCATGAAACCGTCGACATAGATGCGTTCGGTCTCGCTAAGTTCAGGCGCCGGCGTTGTCGGAATACCGAGCAACGTGGCAAGGGCATCAATACGGGACATGTCCAGTTCCTGGTTCGGACGGGCGTGATCGGCAACGACCGGCTCGACGTGTTCCGAGCGGGCGTCGTCATTACGCGTCTCAGGATTCGCCGTGTCAGCTTTAGGTGCGACGCGGCTGAGCGCAACAGCGCAGAACTTGAATTCCGGCTGTTGCGATATAGGGTCGACCGCGTCATTCGTCACGGCGTTAATGCAGAGTTCTTCGCCAAAGACATCGTTCCAATGCATGGGGGCAAAGCAATTGCCGGCACGAACCCGATCGGTGACGATCGCCGGCAGCACAGCGCGGCCGCGGCGCGAACGAATCTCGACCGCATCCTTCGCCTTGATACCCAGCGCCGCCGCATCCTCAGGATGAATCTCCACGAACGGTGAGGGGTTCAGCTTGTTCAGCATGGGCACCTTGCCGGTCTTGGTCATGGTGTGCCACTGGTGCTGCAACCGGCCCGTATTCAGCACAATCGGCCGTTCACTGTCAGGCATTTCGGCCGCCGCCACATGCGGGCGAGCGAAGAAAACGGCCTTGCCGGTCGAAGTGGGAAAGACCAGGCGGGGGCGGCTGCCGTCCGGCATCTGCATGAGCGTCTGGCTCACGCCGTCGTTGATGTAGCGCACCGGATTTCGAGCCGGACTGGGATCGGCAGCAACGTCCGGCGCGCAGGGCCATTGCAACGAAGTCTCGCGCAAGCGCTCATGGCTCGCACCGCGCAAGTCGTAACCCGTCTTGAGATTCGACGTCCGGGTGATCTCAGCGAACACCTCTTGCGCCGATGCGTAGCTGAACGCATCGGCGAAACCCATTTCACATGCCACGCGCGCGATGATCTGCCAGTCCGGCAACGCAGCGCCCGGCGGCTCGATGGCCTTCTGCGTGAGCGTCATGTTGCGCTCGGAGTTGATCATCACACCTTCGGCCTCAGCCCACAGCGCGCCGGGCAGAAGGACATCAGCGTAGCGATTGGTTTCGGTGTCGAGGAAGGCATCCTGCGCAATGACCAGCTCCGCGGCCTGCAACCCCGCAATCACGGTCTGCCGGTTCGCCACGCTTGCAACAGGATTGGTGCAGATGATCCAGCAGGCCTTGATCTCGCCCGTCGCCATGCGCGAGAACATGTCCACGGTGCCTTGGCCAAGCGAAATGTTCAGCGTGCCCTTTGGAATGCTCCACAGGTCTTCGATAAAGTCCCGGTCCTCCGCTACCAGCACCGAACGCTGACCGGGAAGCCCGGGTCCCATGTAACCCATCTCGCGCCCGCCCATGGCATTGGGTTGCCCCGTGAGCGAGAACGGCCCGCTGCCTGGCCGGCAAATCTTGCCCGTAGCGAGATGCAGGTTACAAACGGCGTTAGTGTTCCAGGTGCCATGCGTGCTTTGGTTGAGGCCCATGGTCCAGCAGCTCATCCACTCGGGCGCCTCGCCCATCCATTGCGCCGCGCGGCGAATATCCGCTTCGGGAATGCCGGTGATCTCAGCGACCTTATCAGGCGAATAGTCTTCCAGAAAGGCTGGCATGGCGGCCCAGCCTTCGGTCGATTCGGCAATGAAATCCGCATTGGTATGGCCGTTCTGATGCAGCAGATACAGCAGGCCGTTCAGCAACGCGAGATCGGTGCCCGGCTTGATCTGCATGAAGAGGCTGGCTTTGTCGGCGGTCCCGTTTCGGCGTGGGTCCACCACGATCAGCTTCGCACCGGCCTTCACGCGATCCATCATGCGCAGGAACAGGATCGGGTGGCAGTCGGCCATGTTCGCGCCGATCACAAAAAACAGGTTGGCTCGGTCAATGTCCTCATACGACCCCGGCGGGCCGTCAGCGCCCAGCGACAGCTTGTAGCCGCTGCCGGCGCTCGCCATGCAGAGACGCGAATTGGACTCTATATTGTTCGTGCCGACAAATCCCTTCGCGAGCTTGTTGACGAGGTACTGCGCCTCGATCGACATCTGCCCCGACACATAGAACGAAAGCGCGTCCGCGCCGTGCTCGTCAAGTAGCCCGCGCAGACGCCGAGCCGTGTCGGAAATCGCTTGCGCCATGGGTAACGGGATCAGGTCCTGATCCCGCTCGCTGCGAATGAACGCGCATTCCAGACGGCCCGATTTTCGCAAGACCACATGCGCTGACGACCCCTTGGTGCACAGGCGCCCGAAGTTGGCCGGGTGCTCCTTGTCGCCGGACACCTTGACCACTTGCCCCTTCTCGACTTGCAGGACCATGCCGCAGCCTACGCCGCAGTACGGGCACACGGTTTTTACGTTGCCGGAGATCATGAGCGACGCCCGAACACGCTTACCTTGGTCATACCGCGACCCACACTTGGCCGTCCTCCACTCTCGCGGCAAAGGCGTTGACCGAGTTCCCCGGTATCTCGAGGCATTCGCCCGTGCGAAGGTCGTAGTGATGCTTGAAAATCGGCGATGCCACCACAATGCGCTCGCCCAGATTGCCGATCAGTCCGCGTGACAGGACCGATGCCTGTGAGCCCGGATCGAAGTTATCGATTGCGTACACGCTAGGGGTTCCATCGGAAAGATGAAACACGGCGATCTGCTCGCCGTTGATGAGCGCACAGACGCCGGTGTTCGGCACGATGTCGTCGAGCGGGCACACAGGCACCCACGCGCTTGGGATTCGATCTAGGTTCATGATGATGTCCTCAGTGTGGGTCGCGTGCGCGTTGATGTGTCATTCAGGCCGTCTCGACAACCACCGGAATGTCGATTCGCTTCAGTTGCCGTTCAGCCGGCGTCGCGGGACGAATCTGGCCACGCTCTTCGACGAAACTCACGTTCGCATCGGCTTCATCGCTGTTGACGAAATGGCGGAAGCGCTTGCGCGTGTCCGGATCGTTGACAGCCTTTTTCCACTCGCATTCGTAGGTGTCGACCACATGCTGCATCTCAGCTTCGAGTTCCGCGGCCAGCTGGAGCTTGTCGCGCACCACGACGTCGATCAGGTACTCGAGCCCGCCTTCCAGGTTGTCGCGCCACACGCTGGTGCGCTGCAGGCGATCCGCGGTACGGATGTAGAACATCAGGAATCGGTCGATGTACTGGATCAGCGTGGCTCGGTCGAGATCGGATGCGAGCAGCTCGGCGTGGCGCGGTTTCATGCCGCCGTTACCGCATACGTAGAGGTTCCAGCCCTTCTCTGTGGCAATCACGCCAATGTCCTTGCCTTGCGCCTCGGCACATTCGCGTGTGCAGCCGGAGACGCCGAACTTGATCTTGTGCGGCGTGCGCAAACCCTTGTAGCGGTTCTCTATATCGATCGCGAGACCGACCGAATCGCCCACGCCATAGCGGCACCATGTCGAACCCACGCATGACTTCACGGTGCGTACCGACTTGCCGTACGCATGACCGGACTCGAAGCCGGCCGCGATCAGCTCTTCCCAGATCAGCGGCAACTGTTCAACCCGCGCGCCGAACAAGTCAACACGCGCCCCGCCCGTGACCTTGGTGTACAGGCCATATTTCTTTGCGACCTGGCCGACGGCGATCAAGCCGTCGGGCGTGACCTCGCCTCCGGGCATCCGGGGAACAACGGAATAGGTGCCGTCGCGCTGGATGTTGGCAAGGTAGTAGTCGTTCGAATCCTGCAAGCTTGCATGCTCTTTCTTCAGCACGAACTCGTTCCAGCACGATGCAAGAATTGCGGCGGCAGCGGGCTTGCAGATATCGCAGCCAAGACCGTGACCATGCTTCGCGAGCAACGCGCCAAACGTCTCGATGCGCTCCACGCGCACCATGTGATAGAGCTCCTGACGCGAGTATGGGAAGTGCTCGCATAGGTGGTTGTTGACCGCGAACCCCTGCTTTTTCATCTCGGCCTTCATTACCTGCGTGACCAGCGCCACGCAACCGCCACACGAACTACCGGCCTTGGTCGCGGACTTCAATGCGCCGATGCTGGTTGCACCCGCGCACACCGCTTCGCATATCTGGCCTTTCGACACGTTGTTGCACGAACAGATCTGCGCGGCTTCGGGTAGCGCCTCCACCCCGAGGCCCGGCTTCTGCTTGCCATCGGAGGAAGGGAGAATCAGGAATTCGGGCGCGTCAGGCAGCTCGATACGATTCAGCATCATCTGCAAGAGCGTGCCGTATTCGGCCGCGTCGCCAACCATCACGCCACCGAGCAAATACTTGCCGCACTCGGACACCACCAGCTTCTTGTAGACCTGCTTGCGTTCGTCGCTGAACTGATACGCGCGGCTACCCGGCGTCTTGCCGTGCGCATCGCCAATACTCGCCACGTCCACGCCCATCAGCTTCAACTTCGTGCTCATGTCGGCGCCGGTGAAACCCGCCAGCTCGCCCAGCAACTGCTTTGCAACAACACGGGCCATGTCATAACCCGGCGCGACCAGACCGAAGACCTGGCCGTTCCAGAGTGCGCATTCGCCGATCGCGTAGATATCGGCATCGCTCGTGCGGCAGCTGTCGTCGATCACAATGCCGCCGCGCGCACCGACTTCAAGGCCACTGATCCGCGCAATCTCGTCGCGCGGGCGGATGCCGGCGGAGAACACGATCATGTCGGTGTCGAGATGGCTTGCATCGGCGAACTCCATGCGATGCGTTCCGTTCTCGCCATCGACTATGGCTACGGTGTTCTTCTGCGTATGAACCGTCACGCCCAGCTCTTCGATCTTGCTGCGTAGGACACGCGCGCCGCTGTCGTCGACCTGCACGGCCATCAGGCGGGGCGCGAACTCGACCACATGCGTCTGCAAGCCCATGTCGCGCAACGCCTTGGCGCATTCAAGCCCCAGCAGTCCACCGCCTACAACTGTGCCCGTCTTCGACCGCGCGCCGCACTCCTTCATTGCTTCGAGGTCTTCAATGGTTCGGTACACGAAGCAATCACGACGCTCATTGCCCGCCACCGGCGGCACGAACGGATAGGAACCGGTAGCAAGCACAAGTTTGTCGTACGCCAGCACCTCGCCGGTCGACACGGTCACGGTACGCTCCGCGCGATCGACCGACACAGCCTTCGCATTGAGCTCGAGCCGCACATTCTCCCGCTCGAAGAATCCCGGCTCGACCAGCGACAGGTCCTGCGCCGTTTTGCCCGAGAAGAATTCCGACAGATGCACGCGGTCGTAAGCCGGTCGCGGCTCTTCGCATAGCACGGTGATATCAAGTCCGTGCGCTGCGTTTTCAGCAAGGCATTCAAGGAGTTTATGGCCGACCATGCCATGGCCGATAACGACGATTTTCATGATCAGGACGCTCTCAATTGGCAATGCTGTTGTTGACACCCAATGCATCTGCACGCAGCGCAGCTTCCTGTGCCTTGTGCTCGGAGCTAAAGCGCACCGCGAGCGCGCACAACGCGGACAACGTGACCAGCATCCCAAGCATGGCCAGCGTCTGCTGGACGCTGCCAAAGCCCTTCATCAGGAAACCTGCGGCGACCGCGCCCACGTTGCCGCCCGCGCCGATAATCCCCGCCACGCCGCCCAGCGCCTTGCGGTCGATGAACGGCACGAGCGCGTAGGTCGCGCCACACGCCATGTGCGTGAACAGGCCGAAGCTCAGCATGGCGATCACGGCGAGCACCACACTGTCCGCATGCGAAAACCATAGCAGCCCGAGGCCTTCACCCGCTATGAGCGCGAACAACAAAGTCGAACGTATTTCCAGACCACGGCATGCAGCGGCCTTGTCCGAGAGCCAGCCGCCGAGCGCACGGGCAAACAGGGCGAGCAGTCCAAAGCTGCCGGCAGCGACACCAGCGGCTTTCAGCGACAGATGAAAGTGATCGACGTAATAGATCGCGGCGATGTTATGGATAAACACTTCGACGCCAAAGCAAGCCGCATACGTGACGAAAAGCATCCACACGCGGTAGTTCGCGCAGGCAGTGCGAAAGCTCGCCCAGCCGCCCTTCTTGCCGCCGTCGATGGTGATGCCGTGCGCGCGCAATTGCGTGAAGTTGCCTTGCGGGCAGTCCTGTGTGAAGCGCCAGTAGAACCAGGCCATCACCGGCATGGCCAGCGCGGGAACGACGAGCGCCAGGCGCCATGCGGACGCATCGGCGGCGCCGAGCGCGAGCATGCCAGCGAGCAGCAACGGCACCAGCATTTGCGCCGCGCCAGCCCCGGCATTGCCCCAACCGGCGCTGGTCGCGTTAGCCGTGCCGACCACGTTCGGCGCGAACATCACCGACGTGTGGTACTGCGTAATAACGAAGCTCGCCCCCACGGCGCCAATGCCCAGGCGGCATAGCAGGAAGCTTTCGTAACCGCCCGAGAGCGCCGCGCCGAATACGGGCAACGCACCCAGGAGCAGCAGTCCCGTATAGACCTTGCGGGGACCGTAGCGGTCGCACATTGGACCAATGATGAGACGCACCAGGATCGTCCCGGCAACCGCGGCGATGTTGATATTGGCGACCTGATCGATAGACAGGCCGAACTCGCGCTTGATCAACGGCATCAAAGGTGCACAGGCGAACCACGCGAAGAAGCAGACGAAAAATGCCATCCACGTGAGGTGGAAAGCACGCATCGGCGCCGTGCGCAGACTGAAGAGATCGATCCGGGTTGCTTTGTCTGCCATTGTCTTTCCACAAAACAAAAAGGCGTCCCGTGAAACCCAGCCGATGACTGAGTTCAGGGGACGCCGTTGTCCAAAAGCCCGTCATGGGCCACTGCTGAAGTCTTGCAATGAAACTGGACCGTCGTTGGTCCATGGACGCTCTAAATGCAAGCGCCATGCCATGCGCGGCGTCTCTATATTTGGCGTGCGTTAGCGGGCAGCAGCGCGTTTGTCAGCCGATTACGGGCGACGCATTTTGATGCAGCGCCGCACACTCGCGGTGCGACACGGCACTGTCGGCGTGCGGGAGGATCGGCACCCTGCTTGGGGCATGCCGATCTGCTACACACGATCGAAAAGGGCTTCGTTCGTGCGGACACGCATGAGGAGCGTGGCTTCGCGCAGCGGGCGCGTTATTGCCCGCATGGTTCGTTGCTGGACGCGCTAGGGCAATAGTCGTCTGGCCTGGATATTGCCTATGACTGACTGTGCGCGGCAACGATGTCGGGCACTTGATTAACAGCCTTATCGATTGAATGCTGGTAAAACACCGGCGACTCAGGACAACGGCGTCCCTTCGTGCAAGAGCACGAGTGGATGCCGTTTTTCGTTGGGGCGTCGTGATGTCGCATCGTCCGACGCAGGATATCTGATCTTCGATCTTTCAAGCAGCGCGGCGGTGACTGCGATTTTCTCAAGCGTTATCAACGCCGCCAAAGGACATCACGATGACAACTGGCAAGGTCACCTTGCTTAGCGCCGGTCCCGGCGATCTGGATTTGCTCACGATCAAAGCCGCCAAAGCATTGGCGCTGGCGGATATCGTGTTGCTGGACGATCTCGTCAATCCCGAGATCGTAGCGCTTGCGCCACAAGCTCGCGTGATCCGTGTCGGCAAGCGCGGTGGCTGCAAGTCGACACCGCAAGCCTTCATCCAGCGGCTGATGCAACGCTATGCCCTCAAAGGACTGCACGTGGTCCGCGTGAAGGGTGGCGACGCGCTGCTGTTCGGACGCGCGGGCGAAGAACTCACCGCACTGCGGCACGCGCAGATTCCGGTGGAAATCATCAACGGCATTTCGTCGGGCTTTGCAGCGGCCGCGAGTCTCGGCATATCGCTGACGCATCGGCAGCATTGCCAAGGGGTGACTTTCGTCACGGCCCACAAGCAGGATCACGGCGAACCCAACTGGGCCGCGCTCGCGGCGACCGGCACGACACTCGCAATCTACATGGGCATGACGCGCATCGAAAGCCTCTGCCATGCGCTGCTCTCGGCGTTGCCGGCGTCCACCCCTGCCGCCGTGGTTCAATGGGCCGGGACAGCATCCGAGCGGCACTGGCTTGGACCGCTGGATCGCCTCGCTATCGACGCCGTGAAGGAAGGCCTGGGAAGCCCCGCTGTGATCCTCGTTGGCAATGCGATTGGCGAAGCGGTAGATTGGGTGACTCCCAACGGAACCGGCGCTCTTACCGTGGACGAGCATGCCGCCTTCAACGCATGGCAAGACATCACTGAAGCGGTTCAGCATGCAGCCTGACCGGCGCAAGCCGCATCAAGCAGCGCTAGAAGTCTTCATGGCGCGCGCTGACCGGCCGCCGGCAAGCGTTGCGGCAGGCCTCCCATGCATGAGCTATCCCGGCGCCTGACCCATGCTTCGCGTACTGCTCGTCACCGACACCGACAAACCCATTGGCGATCTTCGCCAGGCACTCGCACGCCTGGGCTACGACATGCTGGCCGAGGTGGCGACCCCTGCGGCATTGCCCAAGGTGGTGGAAGAACAGCGCCCGGATGTGGTCATCATCGACACTGAATCGCCTTCACGCGATACGCTCGAACAACTTGCCGTGATGAACGAGACCGCGCCGCGCCCGGTCCTGATGTTCAGCAACGACGGCGACCAGCAACTGATTCGCGCCGCGGTCGGTGCAGGTGTGAGCGCTTATCTTGTCGAAGGCCTGGAGGCGGCGCGTCTCGCACCCATCCTCGAAGTCGCGCTGGCACGTTTTGCCCGCGACGAGCAATTGCGCAAGCGGCTCGCCGACGCCGAAAACGAACTCGCGGACCGCAAGCTGATCGACCGGGCCAAGCGCCTGTTGATGGACCGGCGCAAGATGTCCGAGCCGCAGGCCTACGCCATGCTGCGCAAGCGCGCGATGGACGAGGGAATGAAGCTTGCCGAGGTTGCGCGCCAGTTGGTGTCGATGGTCGATTTACTAGGGTAGCCCTACTACATGAATACGCCCAAAGCCGCTTTGAACCGCGCGTCCAAGCAACCCGAGAAGACCCACATCCGCCTGGGTTTCGTGGCGCTGAGCGATGTCGCCCCGCTCGCCGTTGCCAAGATCCTCGAGTTTGGCCACAGCCACGGCCTGACGCTCGAGCTGTGCCGTCAGCCCTCCTGGGCGGCCGTGCGCGACAAGCTGTTGTCCGGCGAGATTGATGCGGCGCACGCGCTTTATGGGCTCGTGTACGGCGTGCAACTGGGGATCGGCGGGCCGCAGGGTGACATGGCCGTGCTGATGGTGCTGAACCGCAATGGCCAGGCCATTACGCTCTCGAACCCGCTTGCCGAGGCGCTGAGCAAGAGCGGCAATTTGAAGGAGGCGCTCGCGTCGCTCGGCCGCCCTCCGGTCTTCGCACAGACCTTTCCGACCGGCACGCATGCGATGTGGTTGTACTACTGGCTCGCGGCGCTGGGCGTCCATCCCCTGCGCGACATTCGCAGCATCGTGATCCCGCCGCCGCAAATGGTCGATGCACTGGCTGAGGGCCAACTCGACGGACTCTGTGTAGGCGAGCCGTGGAACGCCGTTGCCGAGGCGCGCCACGCGGGCAGGACCGTCGCGATCACCAGCGAGATCTGGCCGGACCACCCGGAAAAGGTGCTTGCCAGCCGGCGCGATTTTGTCGCGCTTTATCCGAACACGGCGCGCGCACTGGTCCAGACGATGCTCGAAGCGTGCCGGTGGCTCGACGACCCCTTGCATCGCGCGGACATCTCCACGTGGCTCGCAGCGCCCGAACTGGTAGGCGTGCCGCAGGAATCGATCGCGCCACGGCTGCTCGGTGACTATGGTGCAGCGCAATTCCCCGTGCTGCCGCTCCCCGTCAGTTTCTTCGACAAAGGCGCCGTCAACTATCCGCGAGCGTCCGATGGCTTGTGGTTCCTGACGCAATATCGCCGTTGGGGTTTGCTGAGCGGCGATCACGACGACGCCGCGATTGCAGCGGCGATCAGCCAGACGGCGCTGTATCGCGAGGCCGCTGCATTGGCGGACGTTCGCGTGCCGGACGAGATCCGCGCGGACGTGTTGGTCGATGGGCGTGTCTGGGACGGACAAGATCCCGCAGCCTATCTCGACGGGTTCGCCATTCGTGCCTGACGCTGTGGCCGCGTTCGTCGCTCGCTGCAACGGCCACGCGACGTGTGTCACCGCGTGACGGCGTGGCCTTCATTCGCCCATTCGCGTGCGCATTCACGCGCTCATTTTCCGCCCTCATTCCCGCCCTCATTCCCGCACCGATTGAAAAACCCCTCTGCCCCTGAACCTGGAACTACGTAGAACAAACTCGACGATTGGTGACGACAGTGCGCGCCAAAGGCATCCGGACGGCCTATGAGCCCGGTTTGGGTTGCCAAGCTGCGACGGCATGACGGATGCTTCATGAGTTCCGGCACGCAGCGGCGCGACCGCAGGCGTGCCGGCCGTGGAACGCATCCTGCTCTGACGCATGACAAACCGTCAAGATCATCATCACCATCATCGAAGTTGAGGTTTCCATGAGCACGTTATCCACCGAGAAAATTCAGGCTGTGGTGAAAAAGGACGCGTCCTGGGTGATGGGCGCGCTCAAGAAATTTGGCGAGGATCGCTGTGCCGCCATGGCTGCGAGCATCGCGTTCTACTCCGCGTTTTCGCTGGCGCCAACGCTGGTCATGGTCATAGCAGTGGCCGGCTGGGTGTTCGGGGCCGACGCCGCGCGCGGCCAGTTGTTCCATCAGGTCAATGGACTGCTCGGCGATCAGGCCGCAGCGAGCGTGCAGAGCATTGTCGAGAATGCCCACCGAAGCGGCGGCACCGGTGTGGCTGCCGTGATCTCGTTCGTATTGCTGGCAGTGGGTGCATCGGCGACATTTTCATCGCTCAACACCGCGCTGAACCTCGTGTGGCCACTCACGGGCGATCAGAAATCCAGCGTTTTCGCACTGGTGCGGGTGCGGCTGATCTCGTTCGGCCTGGTGCTGGGGGTGGCATTCCTGCTGATCGTCTCGCTCGTCCTCGATACCGCCATCCAGGCCGTGGGCACATGGCTTTGGGGCAATTCGCCCTTCGTGATCATTGGTGACATCGTGCAGTTGCTGGTCGGACTGGTGATTCTCTCGCTTGCGTTCGGGGCGCTCCTGAAGTTCCTCCCCGATGGGCGGGTGGAATGGCGGGACGCAGTGGTCGGCGGGTTTGTTGCCGCCATCCTGTTTTCCGTCGGCAAAAAACTGTTTGCGTTCTACCTGACTCACGCGGGCACAGCGAATTCATTCGGCGCGGCGGGCTCCCTTGCCGTGTTGCTGATGTGGCTGTATTTCTCGGCAGCCGTGCTGCTGCTTGGCGCGGAGTTTTCAGCCGCGCGAGCCCGTTTGCATGATCCCCGCGGGGCGTGGGGCCAGCAAAGCACCCGGGTACCGCCGGGCAGCCGCGCCAAGATCGGTTCGATGCTGGCGGGCTCGACGGTTCCCGGAGCCGGCCGTATGGATGCGGATGCGGCCAGCCCCGGGACCACAAAAGCCTTTACGGTCGTCCCGGGACGTTCGCGGGCATCCATCGAACGGCGCGCTGGACATTCGCAGCAATTGACGCAGCGGGCACGCCAACGGGTGTCGGCGCTGAGCACCGCGTTGAATCTGAGCCGCAAGCTGGCCCGCGCGGAGACCGCTGCCACGCGCGTAACGGCGCGGGCCATGGTGGATTGCGGGCGCAAGGCGGTGCAGGCAAATGACCTGGTGAAAAGGTATCCGTGGCGTGCCGTGTTACTGGCCGGCGGTGCAGGTCTAGCGCTCGCGCTGTTGAAAGGACGCGAAGCAGGCCGTGAAGCAGGCCGTGAAGCAGGCCGCGACCAGCCCACGCAAAACGGCGGATAACGCCAGCGAGCCATGCGTAATCAAAAGCGCGATCCGGTCCCGGACCGGAGAGCCGCGACACGGCATTTTTCCGTGTCAAAAGCTTGCATCCCCGACACTTGATCCAGTCGCATAGCCGGCCACGCCGGGCAAGCGCGGCGCCTTTGTTGCGCCAAATGCAAAAATGGCGCTTGCAATGAGGAAGAATGTTGGTCATACACAACTCGCGGAACTGCCTTGGGGCACCGGACTTTGCCCTACCGCGCCAGACCGCCGTCGGGAGTAAACCCTCGCCCAGCCATACGCGGCGCTCACCTTGACCGCAAAAGCCCTCCTCGCAAGGGCCTCCGGCATATCCGGCTTATAACGCTTAATTAGTAAAAATCTAATAAAAACCAGTCACTCTCGCTGAACTAATCGCATTAAGAGGAACTTTCTGATGCTCGCTCTGTCTCCGTGCTTTCACTAGATGAATCAATGGCTAAAGCCTTGACAGGCTTGCCTTACAAGTCATCAAGCAGTCGGCCGCAAAGTGTCTTTTTTTCGAGACACGTTTTAATTTTTCAGTTCTTAAGTTTTGTAACGCTGCGTTATTCTCTGCGCCGGCAACAACGAATTTAATCCTAGCGTGGAGAACCTGATGAAACGTTTCGCACTGACTTCCCTTTCGCTGGCACTGCTCGGCACAGCTGGCGCGGCTCACGCGCAGAACAGCGTGACCCTATATGGCGTGATCGATGAGGCTGTCGCCTATGTCAACCACGCAAACGGCAATCAGCATCTGGTCGGCCTTTCTGCCGGCAACCTGTCTGGTGACCGTTGGGGCCTGAAGGGTTCGGAAGATTTGGGCGGCGGTTTGAAGGCAATTTTCCAATTGGAAAACGGCTTTAACGTCAATACCGGCGGATTGGGTCAAGGCGGTCGCGAATTCGGCCGTCAGGCATTCGTCGGTTTGACGTCTGACAAGGCTGGTACGGTCACGCTCGGTCGTCAATACGATCCGCTCGTCGACATGGTGCAAGGCATCACGGGTGACAATTACTGGGCGTCCATCGTTGGTACGCCGGGCGACGTCGACAACTACGACAACAGCTCGCGTGTAAACAACGCTGTGAAGTACGTTTCGCCGAACTATGCTGGCCTGCAATTCGAAGGTATGTATGGTTTCAGCAACGGCGCTGGCACGACGGGTCAAGGCCAGACGTGGAGTGGTGCAGTTGCGTATAACAACGGCCCCTTGGGCTTGGCTGGCGGTTACTACTACACGAGCAATCCGAGCGCAGGCCGTACGGCCGCAGCAGGATCGACCTGGAATAGCCCGTCGTCGGATTCGATCTTCGACAGCCCGATCAACAATGGCTACACGTCAGCTCACTCGATCGCCATCGCTCGTGCAGCAGCTCAGTACGCTATTGGCCCGGTAACGCTCGGCGGTTCGTACAGCAATGCAAAGTACCGTCCGGACGGTTTCTCGGCATTCACGTCGACCGAGACGTACAACATTGGCAGCTTGTTCGCCAACTACCAGCTGACGCCGGCTTTCCTGATCGGCGCAGGCTACACGTACGAGAAAGCGAGTGGCGACACGGCTGCCAAGTACCATCAAGTTGGTATCGGTGCGGACTACACGCTGTCCAAGCGTACGGACTTCTACGCACTTGGCGCATACCAGCACGCCAGCGGCACGCAAGCTACGTACGTCACAAATGGCGGCGTAACAACTCGCGTGACGCAAGACGCGCAGGCATCGATCGGTTCGTTCGGCTACGCCGGTACGAGCTCGCAAGAACTCGTGCTCGTCGGTATCCGTCACAAGTTCTAAAGCCAGATTCGGCGTGCAGCGTTTCACTGCATAGCGCGCCGGTTCAGACTGCGGTTCAAAAACAGCCATCGGCTTCACCGATGGCTGTTTTTTTATGCGTGGGAGGCTATTGACCACGGCGCGCCGCGATCAATGTGCAAAAAGCCGAAGCCAAATCCATTAGCCGAAAACAAGAACAGCCCAATCGGCGTAAAACCGATTGGGCTGTTCTTGTTCAGGCTATCTTGTCCTGCAGAGCATCCAACAAGCGCGCTCAAACCGCCTCTACGGCCCGAGTCCGGTTCAATGCTGCGACTGCCCGCTTTCCGGCTGCATCAACGTCTGAAACGGCGGCGCTGACGTATCGGGTTCCGCGCGCAGCTCGCTGCCTGTCACGCGCGGCACATTCGATACCGTTTCGCGCGCCCGCAGCGGCACATTGGCAGGATCGGCCCAGGTCGGATTCGGAATCTCCCCGAAGATCTGCCGCAGGCGTTCGCCCCAGGTGCGATGAATCATCTGGAAATAGTGGTTGTCGTTATCGATCGTGGAGAACCGCGTAACCTGCAACGCGTCCTTCTCATATACGAGCAGATCGAGCGGCAATCCCACAGATAAATTGGACCGCAGCGTGGAGTCCATGGACACCAGCGCACATTTCGCCACTTCGTCCAGCGGCGTTGACGGCGTGACGACGCGATCGATGATCGGCTTGCCGTACTTCGATTCACCGATCTGGAAATACGGGCTGACCTGCGACGACTCCACGAAGTTACCTGCCGAGTAAATCATGAACAGGCGGGTATTCGCTCCACGGATCTGGCCGCCGAGAATGAAGCTGCAATTGAAGTCAACGCTGAATTCCGCGAGCGTAGCAGCATCTCGCCGATGCACCTCGCGCACTGCATCGCCCACCAGCCGTGCCGCTTCCGCCATGGTGGCTACGTTATACAGCGTGGGTTTGTCTTCGGGCGCCGGTTCCGACAGCAGTTGCATGACTGCCTGCGTCAGGGCGAGGTTACCCGCTGCGAGGAGCACGAGGACGCGGTCGCCGGGCTGCTCGAAGACCGCCATCTTGCGGGCCGCGCTCACATGGTCGACCCCGGCATTCGTGCGGGTGTCAGACAGGAACACCAGTCCTTCGTCAACGCGCATTGCCACGCAATAAGTCATGCGTCCAATTCCTGAAAGAAGCAAATAGGTATTGTAATCGGGTAATCGCCCGGATCGGGCTGATTGCGGGGACTCGTGGCCAAGCAACCTCACCCGGCCAACGCGCCGCCTCCCGTCATCAGGTCAAGGTGCGTCAAATCAGACCCCGCCACCTCACCTTTTAATAGTTATCGGCAGATGGGGGCGCGCCTTGAATGTGCCGGTGCTGGCGGAACACAAGCGCCGCGACGCGTCACTCACTGGTCCGCCGTAGCCTGCACCGAAACGTCCACGCTCATGCGCTCTTCCTTGCCGCCCACGCGTGAACCGCGCACGGGCGCGGCCGCTTCATAGTCGCGTGCAACCGCGAGGCGGCAGTACCGGCCGCTGGCGAACGCGGCATGGGTGACGTCCACCGACACCCATCCGTCGTCGAGCCACACGTCCACCCACGCGTGGCTCGCAGCGTGCGGGACATCGCCCGGATCGATGTAACCGCTCACATAGCGCGCTGGCAGGCCCCGGGCGCGGCAACACGCCAACATGATGTGAGCGTGATCCTGGCACACGCCGTTACCGAGTTGCAGCGCCTGAGCAGCGGTGCTCGTGACCTCGGTTACGCCCGCCTTGAACTGCACCCTTGCTTCGATATTTTCCGCCAGCGCAATCAGCGCCGACGGTGAATCGAGCTTGGGTACCGAATTCGCGAGTTCGCGGATCACTGCGTCCGGCTCGGTCAGCGCGGTCGCGCATGTGTAATGCTGGAGTGGAATCCGGCCGGGACCGTCGTTGAGGCGGCCGCCGTCGAGCAACGTGGTTTCCACCTGACCGGTCACGGAAAGATGGATCTCCATATGCGGTTTCGTCAGCACCAGCGTATGCAGCGTGTTGGCGTAGGCGTCGCGGGTGACGTCGAGCTTGCCCACTGTGTCGATATTCCAGCGCCGCACCATCTGCGCCGACCCGTTGGCGGGGGTCATGCGCAGTTGCTGGATGGAGTACTGCACGGGCACGGCGTAACGGTAGCTTGTGTGATGACGAATGGTCAGAAGCATGATGGTTTCCAGGACGGATGCGGGACGGACGCGTTCAGGCGAGAGGCAACATGAGGAAGGTGCGCATCACGCGAACACCGAGCTCATCGACCCGTTTCAGGAATTGCGTCAGATAGGCGTGCACTCCGGTTTCAAGAATCTGGCGGATATCCATGTACAGCACGTCCGCGCGCAGCTTGCCGGCGAAACGTTCACACTCGTTCGAGCCGCTGGTGCGCAGCTTGTCGAGCGTCGCGCAGACTCCATCCAGCGACGCCAGCAACGAGCGTGGCATCTGCGAGTTGAGGATAAGCAGTTCCACTACCCGCGATGGCGTCACGACATCGCGATACACCTTCCGGTAGATTTCCAGCGCGGACACCGAACTCAATATCGAGGTCCAGTAGTAGAAGTCTTCCAGTTGACGCGCGGCTTCACGCGAGTTCGGTTCGGCATCGGCGAAACGCACGTCCAGGATCCGCGCCGTGTTGTCCGCGCGTTCCAGATACATGCCGAGCTGGATGAACCAGAACGCGTCGTCCTGAAGCGCGGTGCCGACCATCACGCCGCGACACAGATTCGAGCGGTACTTGACCCATTCGAACAGCATGTCGGGACTTTTTTCGAGTTCGTCCGCAGCCAGTTTTTCGCCGAATTCGAGCCACGTGAAATTGATGGTCTCCCACGCTTCCGTGGTCAGTGTCCCGCGTACGGCACGCGCGTTTTCGCGGGCCGCGTGCAGGCAGGAAATGATGCTCGACGGATTGCCGGTGTCGGCGACCATGAAGTGCAGCATGTCTTCGCGGGAATCCGAGCCCGGGAAACTCTCCTCGAATTTTGATTCGAGTTCCGAAATACGCAGTACCGAACGTTGTGCGCGCGCGGCCTGCTCCGGCGTCTGCGGCAGCAGCATGCCCTTCAGGTTGATATCGAGCATGCGAGCGGTATTTTCCGCACGCTCCATGTAGCGAGCCATCCAGAAAAGGTGATCGGCTGTGCGGCTTAGCATCATGATGGCGTTCCGTTGTTGTGTGGCGCGCTCGGGCGCAGCGCTTGAAAACGCGCCCGTGCGAACAATCCCTGTGGGTGCTTAGTCCACCATCCAGGTGTCTTTCGTGCCGCCGCCCTGCGACGAATTCACGACCAGAGAACCCTCCTTCAACGCCACGCGAGTCAGGCCGCCGGCGGCCATCGTCACTTCTTTACCCGACAGCACGAACGGCCGCAAGTCGATATGGCGCGGCGCAATACCCGATTCAACGAAGGTTGGGCATGCGGAGAGCGCCAAAGTAGGCTGTGCGATATATCCATCCGGCCGCGCGATCAGGCGTTCGCGGAACGCCTCGATTTCGGCTTTCGTCGATGCCGGCCCGACCAACATGCCGTAACCGCCCGCGCCGTGAACCTCCTTCACGACGAGCTCTGGCAGATGCGCGAGCGTGTAGGCGAGATCGTCAGGCTTGCGGCACTGGAATGTGGGCACGTTGTTCAGGATCGGCGTTTCGCCGAGGTAGAACTCGATCATGTCCGGGACGAACGGATAAATGGATTTATCGTCGGCGATACCCGTGCCCATCGCGTTGGCCAACGCCACGCGGCCCGCGCGATACGACGTCAGCAAGCCCGGCACGCCAAGCGCCGAGTCCGTGCGAAACGCGAGCGGGTCCATGAAGTCATCATCCAGCCGCCGGTAGATCACATCGACGCGTTTAGGCCCTTGCGTCGTGCGCATGAACACGTAGTTTTCATCGACGAAGAGATCCTTGCCCTCGACCAGCTCCACGCCCATTTGCTGCGCGAGGAACGAGTGCTCGAAGTACGCCGAGTTGTACATGCCGGGCGTGAGCACCACCACGTTGGGGTCATCCACCCCGGCCGGGGCGATCGAGCGCAACGTTTCGAGCAGCAGATCCGGATAATGCGCAACCGGCGCAATGCGGTTCTGCACGAACAATTCGGGGAAGAGCCGCATCATCATCTTGCGGTTTTCGAGCATGTACGACACGCCCGAAGGCACCCGGAGATTGTCTTCGAGTACGTAGAACTCCCCCGCATCTCCCGCGCGCACCACGTCCACGCCGGCGACGTGCGCGTAGACGTCAAGCGGCACGGCCACGCCTTGCATCTCGGGGCGGTATTGGGCGTTCGTATACACCTGTTCGGCGGGAATCTTTCCCGCCCGGACGATGTCGTGATCGTGATAGACGTCGCGAATGAACATGTTCAGCGCGCGGACCCGCTGTCGGAGACCGGCTTCAAGCTTGCGCCATTCATCGCCGGGGATGATGCGCGGAATCATGTCGAAGGGAATCAGGCGCTCGGTGCCCGACAGATCGCCGTTCACGGCAAACGTGATGCCAACACGCCTGAACAGCAGATCGGCTTCCGCGCGCTTGCGTGCGATGGTTTCGGGGCTCTGAGTAGAAAGCCACCGGGAGAAACGTGCGTAGTGCGCCCGCACGGTTTCCTCGTGACGCATTTCGTCGTAGATCTGCATCTTGCGTCCTTTTTTAATCGCGGCCTCGTGCCGCCTGTGCGTGGGAATACCGGCTCGATATCGCTCTTCAAGCTGGGCCACGCCTGTCCGACGCTTCGGTAGTTTCAGTATCTACAATTAAGCAACAGGCGTGCCATTTTTTCTACTACTTGTTTTTACTCATTGTTTTGGCGGGTTAAGTGGAAGTTTGCTTCAAATTAGTGCGCAGGGGTGAGCGGCGGTGGTTGTCGACGATGAGAAGATGCCCGATTTTGGTGCGCCGAGGCGTGTTCGCCCACGTCCGGTGGACATGGAGCGCCGATCAGAACGGGTGTCGGATTGCGGATTTAATGTCTGCGGCCTGCTGGTGTCAGCTGTCTTTTCCCTTTAACTGTCCGCCGCCTCCGGCGCCCCCTGCCATCCGCCTCCCAGCGCCTTATATACAGCGATCAAATCCGTTGTCACGCTCACCGTCGATTGCGCCAGCTGTTCTCGCGCCCCGGCCAACTGCCGCTCCGCATCCAGAACGGTGATAAAACTCACGAGCCCCTTCCGGTAACTATCGGTTGCTAGCTGCAAACTGATCCGGTTAGCCTCGACCGTGCGCGTCAGCGCCTCGCGCCGGTCCTGATCCGTCCGGTACGACACAAGGGCGTTATCCACGTCTTGCAGCGCCTTGAGCACCGTCGAGCGATATTGCAGCGCCGCCTGCCCCGCCTGCGCCTTCGCTATCCGCACGTTCGCCCGCAACGCGCCACCTTCGAAGATCGGCAGCGAAATACTCGGACCCGCAGTCCAGAACAAACTCGACCAGTGCGCCAGATATTTCGCCTGCGTCGCGCGTGTACCAATGGTGCCCGTCAGCGATACGTCCGGGTACATCTGCGCCACCGCCACACCAATCTCAGCGGTCGCCGCATGCAAATCACTTTCCGCACGACGAATGTCAGGGCGCCGCCGTGCCAGCGTGGACGGCAAACCAACCGGCACACTGGGTGGCACCGGCGGCACCGCTCCCGGTGCCTCCAACTCCTCATCCAGCGCCCCCGGCGCACTCCCGGTCAACACAGCGAGGCCATTCATCGCCTGCGCGATTTGTGCATCGAATTGCGGTAGCTGGGCCTGCAGCGACCCCACCTGCGCAGTCGCGCTCTCCACGTCGCTCTGGCTCGTCAACCCCACCCGCGCCTGCTCACGGGTCAGGTCAAGGATCTGCTGTTCCGAATCGATCTCAGCCAGCGTGATCCGCTTAAGCAGTTGCGCCCCGCGCAGTTGCGAATAGGTCTGCGCAACCTCCGCTTCAAGCGAAACAAGCGCGTCGTTACGATTCTCTATAGCAGACTCTGTTTGCGCATTCGCCGACTCCACCGAGCGCCGCACCCGCCCGAACAGATCGAGTTCCCATGAGGCATCGAAGCCATCCTGGAAGAGGCTCACCGGCGCCGTCAAGGAATTCAGGGCACCGGTCACACTCGCACTGTTGGGGCCAAGCGCATTGACCTTGTCATACACGCCCTGTGATTGCAGCAAGCCTTTCAGGCCCAGTTGCTCACGCTTGTAGCTCGCGTTCGCGCTAAGTTGCGGCAACCCCTGAGCCCCCGATACCACCGCTTGTTCGCGAGCCGCAGCAATGCGCAGCACCGCACTCTTCAAATCCAGATTGCCCGCCGCCGCACGGTCGACCAGCGAGTCCAGCGTGGTGTCGTTGAACTGCCGCCACCAGCGAGGATCGGGATCCGCATTGGTAGCCACCAGCGAAGGCATGCTCGCATGGGGAAAACGCATGTCGTCGGGCGGGTTCTGCACGCGCTGCAGATCGTGCCAGTTGTCCGGCGCCTGGGCGTCGGGCGGCGTGAAATCCGGGCCGACCGAACACGCGCCGGCGAGCATCGAAAACAGCAGGGGAATCAAGCGCTTGCTCATCTCAATGCCCTCCCCCGCCGCCCGAGGCTTTCACCGGAGAAAAGAAAAAGGTGATCGGCACGAAGCACAACGCAAAGATCGCCACCGCACCGAACACGTCAAGGTAGGCCAGGATCGTGGACTGCGATATGTATTGCTTGTACATCAGGCCGGTCGCCGTGGTCATGGCCTGCTGCATGGTCTGGCCCATGTCCATCAACGTGTGCGTGAGACGTTGTATCGAGTCATTGTAGTTCGGGTTCAACGGCGTCATATGCACGGCCATGTGCGCCATGTTCGCCTGCGTGCGCTCGACAATCGAGGCGGTCGCAAGCGAAATTCCAATCGATCCCGCCACGTTGCGGAACATGGTGAACAGCGCGGAAGCGTCCGCATTCTCCGATGTCTTCAGTGTCAGATAAGCCAGCGTGGTGATCGGTACGAACAGGAACGCAATGGCGATGGATTGCGAACTCCGCATGATGGTCAGCGTCTTGAAGTCGATGTTCGGCACCAAGTGATGCGTATAAAACAACGCACATGCCATGAGGAAAAAACCAAAACCGACCAGGAAGCGGGTTTGTATGATCGGCATCAGCTTGCTCACCACCGGAATGATGGCCACGATCATCATCGCGCCGGGTGACAGCACCAGTCCCGCGAGCGTCGCGGTATAACCCAGTTGCTGCTGGGCCAGTTGAGGCACAAGCACTGCGCTTCCGTACAGGATCGTTGCAAAACCCGCCATGCATATCGAACCCAGCGCGAAATTCCTGTCCTTCAATACGCGCAGGTCGACCACGGGTTTCTTCGCGTAAAGCAACCAGAAGATCGCGCCGACGATGCCGATCGCCGACAGAATCGCGAAGGTCATGATGAAACCGGACTTGAACCAGTCATCGTCCTCACCGCGATCGAGGAACACTTGCAGGCAGCCCAAACCCAGTGCAATCAAACCAATGCCGATGTAATCGAGGCCCAGTTCCTTGCGATCCTTTTTCTGCTCCCACGGCGGGTCTTCAACAAACTGCATTACGGCAATGGTCGTGATCACGCCGATCGGCACATTGATCAGGAACACCCAGCGCCATGTGAGGTTGTCGGTAATCCAGCCGCCGAGCGTCGGGCCGATCACCGGCGCTACCACGATCGCCACGGCCGAAATAGAGAACGCGCGGCTGCGTTGTTCGGGCGGAAAGGTATCCAGGATGATGGACTGCTGGTTCGGTTGCAAACCGCCGCCGAAAAAGCCCTGCAAGATCCGGAACACAATCAGTTGCCAAAGGTCTGTGGCGAGGCCACATAACAGCGAGCACACCGTGAACGCGCCAATGCAGATCAGGAAATAGCGCTTACGTCCCAGTAGTTTCGAGAGAAACGCGGAGATGGGAAGCACGATGCCATTCGCCACCAGATACGCGGTCAGCGTCCAGGTGGCTTCGTCGTAGCTCGCGGACATCGCGCCAGAAATATGCGGCAACGCAACGTTCACAATGGTCGTATCGAGCACTTCCATGAACGCCGCGAGCGTGACCACGACCGCGATCAGCCAGGGGTTGGACTTCGGTTTCCATCCGGCATGGTCGCTCATTTCAACATCACCTTCGGAACCACGGAGAGTCCGAGCGGCAGCGCAAGGTCGGGCTGCAATCCGCTATCGATAAGAATCTTCACTGGCACACGCTGCACGATCTTCACGAAGTTGCCCGTCGCATTCTCAGCGGGGAAAGCCGAAAAGCGCGAACCGCTGCCAAGCTGGATACTGTCCACGTGGCCGTGCAATTTCAGGTTCGGATAAGCATCGACGGATACATCCACCGAATCACCCGGGCGCATGCGCTCGAGCTGCGACTCCTTGAAGTTGGCCGTGACCCAGACAGTGGTGGTCACCAGTGAAAAAATCGACGTGCCCGCTTGCAGGAAAGTGCCGTACTGCACGTTGCGTTTGGTAACCCAGCCGTCCGCGGGCGCGCGCAGTTCCGTATAAGACAGGTTCAACGCGGCCGCTTCCACCTGCGCCTCGGCCTGTTCAACCTGCTGCCGGCGTTCCTCCACCGTGGCCTGCGCCTGGCTGATTTGCTGTGGCACGAGGCTCGCGGTTTTCACCTGCGCCTGTGCCTGCGCGACGTTGGCCAGCGCGCTTTTTTGCTGGGCCGTTGCAGTGTCGATGTTTTGTTGCGATGTCGCCCGGACGTCGACGGTGCGCTGCCGCTCGTACGCCGCGCGGGTCTGCGTCAGGTTCGCTTGCGCGCTTTGTTCCTGGGCCTTCGCCTGGGTCAACTGCGCTGGATATTGCACGCGGGCAATATCCAGTTGCACTTGAGCCGCATTGAGTTGTGCCTTCGCCAAACCAAGTTGGGCGTTTGCCTGATCCAGTTGAGCCTGATAGTCGCGCGGATCGATCTTGATCAGCAGATCGTCCTTGTGGACGAACTTGTTGTCACCCAGGTTCATGACCACGACGTAGCCCGAGACCTTGGGCGCGATCGTCACGGCATCGCCGTCGGTGTACGCGTCGTCCGTACTGACCTGATTACGGGTCGCGAACCACCAGATCAAACCACCCACGATCAGCAGCACCACAACGACTGCCAGGATGATCAGCGGCTTTTTACCCGGGCCTTTCTTCTGCCCGTTCGATTTGTCATTGGACTTGCTATTGGACTCGTCCTGGCCGCCGTTTTTATCGCTATCGTTTTTTTGCCCGCCGCGGTTTGAATCTTCCCCGGCCTTGTCTTCGTCATGGTCAGGTCGTGCGTCTTGATCTGGCATCAGGCCCTCTCTCACTCATTGAAACGCGGAATGACACAGGTGTCTGGCCACTCCCCAGGTCGCAGGTCGACAGAACGGGAATCTCTTGCTGTTGAACTTTCCTTCTTCTATTCACGCAACGGTTCAGCGTAAGGGCACAGCTTAAGCAAACCACGTGCCGTCGTTACCGGGCGATGGGTAAGTCGCTTTCAGTTCGTTTTCAGAGGGTTATGTTCCCTACCGGAGAAATTGATCTCAGCCTGGCGGTTCAAGCGTCGTTATTGCGTTGTTCACGTTTTGGCGCAAGAGCCGTGCGTTTCACACCTTCTATGCTCGGCTGAACTCGCGCTCTCACCGCGCTCGTTCCAAGTAAATAGCCCGCGTAAATGTGACATGGACAGCGCGTTCCTACCCGCGCTTTTTCTTCGAAGGATCGCGTTGTGCGCGGCCAGAGAATCTCATCGCTTCACGATGTCGTGCCACGACTTCCCGGCGAAACCAACTGCTTCGCTCGACAACGCGAATTTCATCGTCACTCAGAACTCGAAGCGCATCTGCAATCCGGGCTGCGCGGACTTCGTTCGAACGTCGCTGTCATCAATCCCGCATCCGAAGAAGAAGAAGAAGGCAAAAAAATGGCCGGTTTCCTCGCGGAAACCGGCCATTTTTTTTCGACTACGGTTCGCCTCTACTCCTGCGCTGCCATAGTCCTTCGATGCTGTTCCGTCAGCTTACGCTGCGGCGTCCTTCAACTTCTTCAACGCACGTGCCTTGATGCGCACGCTCGCCGGCTTCGCGTCGAACCAACGGTCTTCACCCGAGAACGGGTCCTTGCCAAAGCGCCTCTTCTTCGCCGGCACGACTTGCGCCGTAATCTTCAAGAGCCCGGACAGCGTGAACTCGCCCGCGCCCTTCTTGTGAACCGCGCCGAGGATGGTGTCCTCAAGTGCCGACAGGACGGCCTTCACGGCTTTCAGGTCGACAGTCGCACGGTCCGACAGATGAGCGGCGAGCGATGCCTTCGTGAACGTGTCCTTGATCGGCGACAGCGTTGCCGTCGTCTTCACGGCCGCTTTCTTCGCCACAGTAGCCGGCGTCGATGCAGCCTTCTTGGCAGCTACCTTCTTGACGGGCGCTGCTGCAGTCTTCGTTGCAGCTTTGGTCGCAGCTTTCTTGGCGGCGGTTTTTGCGGAAGTCGGCATGTTTCTCCTACCTGTTGAGGTCAGTGTTTTTAGAATACGGTCGCGCGGATGCGTCCGTATCAAGGCCGGATTCTACAAGCGCCATTGAACTTCGTGCGAGTCTTTTTGTGTTTATAAGCCTTTTTTTAAGGGGTTTTCGTTACCAGCGTCTGTTTTACGGCAACAGGGATAGCTGTGCGATCAACGGATAGTGATCCCATGTCAGCCTCGCCAAGCGAACCTCGATGCACGTTGACCCGTACGAGACGCTCACCGGATGCACCCGGATGCGGTCCAAGGCGAACAACGGGTAGCGTGTTGGAAAGGTCCTTGGCGAGCGAGCACGATAGAAATGCGAGACCGGTCGGCGCAGCGTCCGGCCGTAGATAAACCACTCGTTGAGGTCGCCAGGCAGGGTCCCCGATAGGGTCGAGGTATCAAAACTTTGCAACATTTGCTCGACCTGTACCCGTCTTTCTCGCGACGCCAACCCCCAATGCGTTGCGACAACACGCCACGTCTTAGCGCCGGAATCGATGTCTGCGTCCCGCGCGCTGTTCGGCTCGCGACTGCTGAACGACAGGTCGAGCTTACAGACCGTGCGCACCGGAAAACGCATTCAGCGTCGAGCATCATCGAACGATTGTTGAGATTCGCCGATCCGACCAGCAACAGGTCGTCGTCGGCCACCATCAGTTTGTTATGCACGTTCGCTCAATCCGTTTCGATCTCCTGCACGCTCGGCGACATCAGGCGATACCGGTCGCGCACATCCGCTTGCGTGAGCAATCGGCGCAGCCGAGTGCGCAGCACGCCCATTGTCATTTCATCGCGAAAATGATCGGAGCCGTCGATCAGCAAACTCAAACGATCAGCATGCCGAACGCTGTCGCCTCTGCGGCCCGGTTTAAAAAACGCTTCGGTGCTCATACGGTCAGCGGGTCCAGACGAAATCTTTAACACGTTCGCCGCGCGCAAAAATAGCGGATCGCAGGACGGATCGTGTCGATGAGTCGTGCGATGAGTCGTATCGATGAAGCAAGGGTTCATATGATGATATTTGCGAGCGCCGTGCGCGATTGCACGCTGCGCAAAACCTTCGCATTACCGTACAGGAAATGATCCGACCATCTGTACCGGTACTGTACAGATCACATCTCATACACTGAAGCCAGCGGACTATCGACCCAATTCAGTTCTTGCCTCAGGCAAACGCCAGGAAAAACCATGCACCTCGACACTGCCGCGTTAATGACTGCTCTCCCGGCCGCGGTGCTATTTGCGCTCGTCACTACTATCACGCCCGGTCCGAACAACACCATGCTGCTCGCGTCGGGGGTGAACTTCGGGTTGCGCCGCACCGTACCGCACGTGCTCGGCATCAGCGTGGGGGTGGCCATCCTCATGGTGCTGGTCGGTCTTGGCGTGGGGCAGGCATTTGCGCGTTTCGCATGGGCTTATACGGTGCTGGAAACGGTGAGCGTTGCTTACTTGCTATACCTCGCATGGAAGATCGCCAATTCGTCGACCATGCAGGTTCGCGACGGCGAACGCCGGCCCATGCGGTTTATCGAAGCGGCCGCGTTCCAGTGGATCAACCCGAAGGCATGGATGATGGTGCTGACAGCCGCGACCACTATCCATTTGCATTCGAGCTTTTCGCTCAACGCCGTCTTGATGGCGGTGGTGTTTATCGTCGTTGGATTGCCATGCATCACCATGTGGGCTGCGTTCGGCACGTCCATGCGGCGGCTGCTCACGCAACCGCGCTGGTTGCGTGCTTTCAACTGGACAATGGCCGCGCTGCTTGTGTTGTCTTTGTATCCGATTGTCGAGCGGGCGTTGGCATCATGACGGAGATTGGCGCGGCTTGCCAGTGTAATCAGTGTTGCCGTCGTTACATTCGCGATGGTCTGATTTGAAGGCAGGGCATCAGATCCGGCCTATTTTTTCCCAAGGCGGCGCATACTGGCTGGTGCCTGCCGTCGCGCAAAATATGCAGCCTGGTTGCAACTTTAGCCATATAGATTCGGCAAGAAATGCGCACGCTCCGTTATGCGGGGATCGACAGGCATGTACGAAGCTTGCTGCCCGATCAACTCGCGCCCTTGTTGGCGCGTCTTTGAAATCTCCCAAGGAGTACGCCATGTCTGGAGCAAACCGCCCGTCCGGTCCCGCAACACGCAAGTCCCTCGATCTCGCCGACCAGATTGAACGCGATGAACTCGAGAACCAACTACCGGATGCGCTAAACCACGCCGACGATGACGACCTCGACGACGAACCCGACACCGGCAAGCCCCGCCGATAACATTTCTCCTCCATTGCCGCGCCTGTTGGCGCGTCCTCCAAGGCCGCACGTGCGCAACGCAGTGCGGCTTTTTTGTGCGTGGATCTTTTTGCGCCCTGTTTTCCGGAGTGGAGGATCTTGGGCACGGCGGTTGCTCTGAGTTCGAGCGCTGCGGGACACAGCGGCAGAATTAAGGCAGTCAAGGCGGCGAAGGCGTCAAGCCAGCACGCAAACCAATCCGATAATCGACCCTTTGGAGGGCTTCATGCTTCGATACGCTGTCATCTTTTTCATCATCGCGATCATCGCGGCATTCTTTGGCTTTGGCGGTATTGCGAGTGGTGCAACCGAAATTGCGAAGATCCTGTTCTTCATCTTTATCGTGATCTTCCTGGCAACGTTGTTGCTCGGCGTGTTCCGGCGATGAAGCAGCAGGCCAGCGGTCGATCGCTTTGATTCAAGGCACGAACGCTGGTTGCACAGGACGAAAAAGCCTCGCTTGAGCCTCGCTTCCCGCGAGGCTTTTTCATTGGGAGAAATGATGCGATCAGGCTCTAGCGTTCGATCCACTTCTCGATAAACCCCCACAACGCATCATCAGTGGAATACGGCACGTTGAAGCGAAACCAATTGCTTGCGGCATCGCCCGGACGGAAGTACGAACCGGGCGCCAGCCAGATGCCGTCTTCAAGCGCCTGCGTCGCCAGTTCGCTCGCTTGTTCGGGTTCAACCGGTAAGCGCGCCCATACGAACAAGCCGGCACGCGGCCGATGAAACAGTTCAAGCCCGAGCGCGTCCATCCGGTCCTCGACCTGCACGTGCGCGTCCTTGAGTTTTTCGGTGACCGATTCCACGTGACGCGCATAGCGGCCCTCAGTCAGCACTTTCTCGACAATGCGTTCCGTCGCCGCCGATGAAGTCAGCCCCACCGCCATCTTCGTACGCGCCAGTTCACGCAGCACGTCACGCTCGGCGACCACATACCCGCAGCGCAATCCTGGTGTGATCGTCTTCGAAAACCCGCCGACATACAGCACACGGTTCAAGCCTTCCATGGCGGCCAGAAGCGGTGCACCGGACGGCGCGAGCTCGCGGTTCACATCGTCTTCCACAACCCACAAGCCGTAGCGTTCCGCGATCTGCAACAGGCGAAACGCCGCCGCCATGCCGAAGGTCGCACCGGTCGGATTTTGTAGCGTCGTGTTGAGAAAGATGGCCTTGGGACTATGCTCGATTACCAGCTGCTCGAGCACGTCGTTATCGATACCCGCCGGCGTGCGCGGTACGCCTCGCACGACCAGGCCACCCAGTTGCAGGATCTGCAGCAGATTGCAGTAGCCGGGATCTTCCACAATGACTGTATCGCCGGGGCGCAATAGCGTGCGCACGATCAGGTCGAGCGCCTGGGTAGCCCCGGCGGTCAGCAACACGTTCGTGGCCGGGTCCGCTGGCAAACCATAGCGGTCCAGTTGCTCGGCAATCCGCTCGCGCAACGGCGCAAAACCGTACGGATGCCCGTAGTCAGCCATGCGCGCCGCCGGCACCCGGCTGATCGAGCGCAACGCGTGATGCAGGCCGCTTTCATTGACCCATTCGTTGGGCAACCAGCCGCAGCCGGCTTTGATCGGCACGGAGTGGTCGGCGAATACATCGGAGAGGAGCCAGGTCGCGGTAAGGCTCGGCGGCTGCCACGCCACGGCGCGCTTGTGGGCGGCCGGGGCTCGCGCCGCCACCCGATAACCCGAACCGCGCCGCGCGATTACGAGGCCCATCGACACAAGGCGTCCATACGCTTCCGTTACCGTGAAGGTACTCAGCCGCTCCGCCTGCGCGAGCTGGCGCACCGAAGGCAGCAACGCGCCGGCACGCAGCGCCTGCTGCTCGATAGCGCCGGAAAACGCCCGCACCAGTTGTTCGACGAGCGTCGCTTGCGCGCGCTCACGGTCCAGTTGGAGTTCGATCATGAGTCGGCAGGAAGAGGATGATCAAGGTTGATCGCCCAAAGTGAATAACCAATACAGTTTGCACCATTTTGCCAGCACAGTTCTCCCCGCGACAGGACAACTGTCTATGCCGCGGGTTTTTATCGAGGACTACATTGCGTGTTCTAACAGGAGATTTCCCATGACTTCGCGCCCCGTCATCGACGACCTCTCGTCGTTCTGGATGCCCTTCACCGCCAACCGGCAGTTCAAAGCTGCGCCGCGCCTGATCGAGGGCGCCAAGGGCATGTATTACCGCGCGACCGATGGCCGAGAGATTCTCGACGGCTGTGCCGGCCTGTGGTGCGTGAATGCCGGCCATTGCCGCGATGAAATTGTTACCGCGATCCAGCAGCAAGCCGCCACGCTCGACTTTGCGCCGACCTTCCAGATGGGTCACCCGCTCGCGTTCGAAGCGGCCACGAAGGTTGCGGCGATCATGCCGGAAGGCCTCGACCGCATCTTCTTCACGAATTCCGGCTCCGAATCCGTCGATACCGCGCTGAAAATCGCCCTTGCTTATCACCGCGCACGCGGCGAAGGCCAGCGCACGAAGCTGATCGGCCGGGAGCGCGGGTATCACGGCGTGGGTTTCGGCGGCATCTCGGTCGGCGGCATCGGGCCGAACCGCAAGACGTTTTCAGGCGCGTTGCTGCCTGGCATCGACCATCTGCCACATACGCACGCCCCTGAGCACAACGCATTTTCGAAGGGCCAGCCCGCGTGGGGCGCGCATCTCGCTGATGAACTCGAACGCCTCGTCGCGCTGCACGATGCGTCGACGATCGCTGCCGTGATCGTGGAACCGCTCGCAGGTTCGACAGGTGTACTCGTGCCGCCGCAGGGTTATCTGCAAAAGCTGCGCGAGATCTGCACGAAGCACGGCATCCTGCTGATCTTCGATGAAGTCATCACGGGATTCGGCCGGCTCGGCAAAGCGACGGCAGCGGAATATTTCGGCGTGACGCCGGACCTCATGACGCTGGCCAAGGCAATCAACAATGCCGCGATTCCAATGGGCGCCGTGGCCGCGCATCGCAACGTGCATGACACGATCGTCAACGCGGGTGCGGTGAACGGTATCGAGTTGTTCCACGGCTACACGTATTCGGCGCATCCCATGGCCGCCGCCGCCGCGATCGCCACGCTCGACCTGTATGCACGCGAGCAATTGTTTGAGCGGGCGGCGTCGAAGGCACCGAAGTTCGAAGCCGCTGCTCATGCGTTGCGCGATGCGCCTCACGTGAAGGACGTGCGCAATCTCGGCATGGTCGCGGGTATCGAATTGAACTCGCGCGATGGCGCGCCGGGCGCGCGGGCCTATGAAGCCTTCGTAAAATGCTTCGAGGCGGGCGTCCTGGTGCGCTACACAAGCGATATTCTTGCGTTCTCACCGCCGCTGATCATTGAAGACGACCAGATCGAGCAGATTTTCAGCACGGTTCGCAAGGTCCTCGAAACGGTGAAATAACGTGAGATCGACGGCTGCTTAAAGCCAATGATGCAGGCGGGACACGAGCCGTACTTGCAAGCGCGAAGGCCGTTCTGGTTGATCCGGAACGGCCTTTCTTCGTGGAAGCGCTGCGAATGAGCGAATCGCGCTCTAGCGCGCGTGCCGTGCCGCGCCCGCCTTCGAAGCTGCCTTGCGGCGCGTCTGCCAGCCTTTCTTGGCCGAAGCCGAACGGTCAGCCGCAGAACGCCGGGTTGCGCTCGCATGCGCCTGCTTCGACAGTGACTTGGGCGAGGCGGCCCTGGTGGTCTCGCGTTTGAGGACTCGCGTAGACGTAGCGGAGCGTTTCGACTTCGATTCCGTGCTCGCGCTGCGTTGGGTCGTGTGCTGACCGGCCTGGGTGTCCTTCGCCACTTTCTTGCGGGTAGCGGCGCAGGCCGCGCCCTTCTTCGGCGCCTTCAGGCCCACATCGGATCTGCGTGCCTCCAACAACCCGATCGCGATCACCTGTTTCGCGGACTTCGCACCGTGCTTGCCTTCGCGCACGTGATCGATCTGCTCCTTCACGAACGCGCCGGCCTGCGTGCTGGGCGACTTTCCCGCACGTTTGGCGGCATGCGCGCGTTCGATGGTTTTCTTCGCCGGCATGATGACACTCCTTTGAAAAAACGTGGCCTGGTCTGGCTGAGGCAGTGCGGCAACAGCCGTGCCAACGCCTCTGCAGGCACCGCTGTGTGAATCCATCGCAGATCAGCATGTAAGCTCATGTTAGTATAACTACTGATCAACCTGGACGTTGCACGATCCCATCCGATTCGTTAAGGATACCCAATGTTGAAGAAGACATACATCGCAGCAGGAGCCATCCTCGCACTCGCAGCAAGCAACGCGGCATTCGCGCATGACCAGCCGGGCGCGGGCTGGATATCGAAGGACGCGGCAATCGCGAAGGTAAAGGCGCAGGGTTATGACGCGGTACGCCTCGAAGCGGACGACGGACGCTGGGAGGGCGAAGCCACCAAACAGGGCTTGTTCTACGACATCCACGTCGACCCGTTCTCCGGCGCGCTGACGAGGAACGAATTAAAGAAGTAAGCCTGTTCTACCCGTTGTAACCAGCTATAGAACCCCGGCCGGTTCGCGCCGGTGCAGTACACGCCGGTTCAGTTCACATTACACACTCGCCTGCACCTCTCTCTCGTCCACACCGAGTTGCTCTTTCAACCCGGCCCATCCCTTCGGCGTCACCTGCACGGCCCGGGAGTTTTTCAAGCGGCGCACCCACCCCTTCGCGCAAAGCTGCGTCATGAACGCGACGCCCAGCGGACCGGCCAGATGATGCCGCCGCTCGGTCCAGTCGAGACACTGCCGGGCGAGACCGCGCCGGGTCGGCTTCAGCCCGGCCATGTCCAGACCCATGCTGTTAAACCATTCGACGCCGGCCGGCGTTACATCGAATTGCTTGTCATCGGTTGCGACAACCAGCGCGCGATCCTGCAACGCCTGCGTAATAGCCACGCCCAGGCCACCGGCCAGATGGTCATAACAGCATCGTGCGAACTGCAGGTCACGCGCTTCCCGGCTGCGCGGCATGCGGCGCACCATGCCACCCGCTGGAACCGGTGCAATCGATGCAAGATTTTCAAGCGCCAGCGCAACGTGGGAACCGGCCAGCCGGTAATACCGATGCCGCCCCTGCGTTTGCACCAGCAACAACCCGCCCGCCAGCAGCTTGGAGAGATGCGAGCTTGCTGTCTGGGCGGTCACGCCGGCTGCATAGGCGAGCTCGCCTGCAGGGCGTGCGTGTCCGTCGGCGAGCGCCATGAGCATGGTGGCGCGCGTGGGATCGGCGATCAGGAAAGCGGCCGAAGAGACCGCGGGTTGAGGGCACATTGGAGGATCTCCGCTTTGACCTCGCCATGATAGTCCGGCCGCCTGTCCGCATGCTTCGATACGCGCCGAAGCTTCTGGCATGACAACGTCCCTACACTGGATTTCCCGTCTCGTTCTCGAAAACTCCCGTGCCCAACATCCGTACGCTTGAGCGCCGCGTCCTCGCTGCGACCAGCATCAGCTATATCGTCGTTATCCTCGATACTTCCATCGTCAACGTTGCACTGGGCAGCATCGCTGATGCCTTCGCGACCAACATTGCGGGCCTGCAATGGGTCGTCAACGCGTACACGCTGGCGTTCGCGAGCCTGCTGTTGACCGGCGGTGCACTGGGCGACCGGTTGGGCGCGAAAAATGTATATTTCGCCGGTCTGGCTGTGTTCACGGGGGCGTCCGCGCTCTGCGGCCTCGCGCCCAACTTGGAGACGCTGACAGGCGCGCGCGTGTTGCAAGGGATCGGTGCGTCGATGCTTGTGCCCTGTTCGCTGATGCTCATCAACCGCGCCTACGCCGACCCGGGCGAGCGCGGCCACGCGATCGGCCTTTGGGCCGCGTGCGGCGGCGCGGCGATGGCCGGTGGTCCATTGATTGGCGGCATCCTCATCCACGCATTCGGCTGGCGCAGCATCTTTCTCGCGAACCTGCCGATCGGATTGATCGGCTTATGGCTGACATCGCGGGTCGCAAACAATGAACGCGCTGAACGAGTTGATCGTGCACCGGCGACGCGCCATCTCGATCTCGCCGGTCAGGCGACCGCCATCCTGGCCTTGAGCATGTTGATCGCCGTGCTGATCGAAGGCCACTCATTCGGCTGGGGCTCGCCGTGGATCTTGAGCGGGATTGCGCTGAACGTGCTTGCCGCGGCAAGCTTCTTCGCGATCGAATCAAAGCGGTCGCAGCCAATGTTGCCATTGTCCTTGTTCAGCAACCGGATTTTTTCCGGTGCCGCGTTTGTCTCGATGGTCTCGGCAATGACCTTTTATGGCTTGATCTTCACGCTCAGTCTTTATTTCCAGCAAGTGCGGGCTTATTCGCCGTTGCTGACCGGCCTCGCGTTCTTGCCGCTGACTGCGCTTGTGACGGCGGGCAGCATGTCGGCGGCGCGTTTTGTCAGGATGTTTGGACCGCGCCGGCCGATCTGCGTCGCACTGGGGATCTATACAATCGGCTTTCTTGGAATGCTGATATCGACGGACACGTCACCGTACTGGCTGATCGCGCTCCCCATGCCGGCGATCGGTTTTTTCGCCGGGCTCATCACGCCGATGGCCACCCGTTCGCTCATGGATACCGTCGATAAAAACCGCGCCGGGATTGCGGCCGGCGTGCTGAACTCGGCGCGGCAAACAGGCGCGGCGCTGGGTGTTGCGGTTTTTGGCGCGCTGCTCACAACGCCGGGGCAGTTTGAGCGGGGCATGCATACCGCGATGACGATGGCTGCGGCGGTTTCGCTGACAGCGGCGCTGGTTTGGTGGTTTGCATCGAAAGCGATGGCGCGCCAGCGAATTGGCCAAGTGGTTTAGCCGTCTGAATGAGCCCGGTTTTGTTGGCGCTTGACAGATTCGGCCAACGGCTGGGGCGATTGCCGGGTGGACTCAAACGCGCCGGTGGACGGAGAATGCTGCCCGCGGCAAAATCGAGGCGCCGGCCCCCCGTTGCAAACGAGAAATCCCGCCCGCTGTGGCGGAATCCGCACAGCAATCCGCCGGTGTGAACCCTTTCTCCAATCATGCTCAAATCATCCCGTCCTGCAAAACCCATCGACTTCAACGCCCCGTCCGAACAGGTCGCGCGCCGCCTGATCGGCGCGATCTTCACGGTCGATGGCGTCGGCGGCAGGATCGTCGAAACTGAAGCCTACGATCGCATAGACCCGGCCTCGCATACCTTCTCCGGGCCCACCCCGCGCAACGCCGTCATGTTCGGCCCAGCTGCCCACGTCTATGTGTATCGCTCGTATGGAATTCACTGGTGCCTGAACTTCGTTTGCCGCGAAGAAGGCCACGGTGCAGGGGTGTTGATCCGTGCAATCGAACCGCTCACCGGTCTCGATGCGATGCGTCAACGGCGCGGCCTCGAACCGTCAAGGCTCTTGTGCTCCGGACCGGGACGCGTCGCGCAGGCGTTGGGTATCACGCACGGCAACAACGGCATGTCGCTGCTCGAAGCGCCCTTTCATATCGAAGCGCCGGACGAGGACTATCCGCTCGCGACCGGACCGCGCATCGGCATCACCAAGGCAGTGGACGTACCCTGGCGCTTCGGGCTCGCCGGATCGAAATTTCTCAGCAAGCCATTCCCCAAGGAGGCTTGACTGATCACTGACTTACGCATCGACGACGTCCTTGATTGGGTTCATCGCCGATGGTTCGCTAAGGTCTGCGTAGTGCTTTCAGCCCTGCATTAATTGCGCGAGTGCCCCGAGTTGCACACCATCGGGATCGGCGAGGTCGTAGAGAATGGAAAAGTGGTCGGCTCCAGGCACCGGCACGTAGGTCACACGCTCGCCCGCCTCAGCGCATGCGTGCGCATAGTCATGCGAGTGGCGAACGAGTTCGGGCAGTTCCGCGTCGCCCACGGAGACGATCATCGGGGCACCGTGATCGACGTGGCGCATCGGGCTGAAGCGCGTGATTTCCTCCGCCGATAGCCCGAGCTTGTCGTTCAATCGGCCTGCGCTGATGGGTTCGAGATCGAAGAGGCCACTGACAGGCAGTGCGTATTTGACCGCCGGATGATGACGATGCATGGCCGTGAGATGACCGCCCGCGGAATGCCCGCCGAGTATGAGTGTCGTGTGGCCTTGCTCGACGAGGAAGTCGAGTAACCGGCCGATTTCGCCAACAATCTGCGTCATCGACGCGGTGGGCGCAAGCGTGTATTCCGCTACGACCACGTTCATGCCACGGGCGAGCGGTCCAAGCGCGACGAAGGCGCAGAGTTCCTTATCGCAGCTTTGCCAGTACCCCCCGTGGACAAAAACGAAAGTTGGCGCGGCGTATTGCTTCTCGCTCGACGCCGGGAAGAAGTCGAAGCGTTCGCGAGGGGCGGCTCCGTACTTGACGTCGATTTTCCCAGGATGCGATGCGTATAAGGCTGCGCTGCGGGTCTTAAAGTCGGCGGGGGGATCGCCATTGCTATAGGCCGCGTCGAGGGTTGCGCGGTCCATGGTGCGCCACGGGGATTGCATGCGGGTTGTCTCCTGGAAAAAATGCGGGGTTTGAACGGAGTTTACAGCTTACGAGGAGTTCTCAGCTTCTATCCTACGGCGCCACCCCTCCAAAAGCCTCGACCAGCTAATCGATCATCACCCTCACGCGTGAGCTCAAATGCCTCCGGCCAGGATACATCGCGAGCACATAGATATCCGCCATGTGAAACGCCGGAATCAGCGCGACCGCCCGGGACCGGTTGCCACGCCCATCTACGGCAAGCTCGGGATGGAGAAGGGACAACTCGACAGCGTCGCCGACGGCATTCGCAGCCAGATTCTGGTTAGCCGCTTCGGCGAGCCGGTGAAGATCGCGAAAGCCATCGTGTTCCTCCTCCGACGAATCGAGCTTCACCGTCGGCAGCGAACTGGTGATCGACGGCGGCATGAGCAATCTGTCATTGCGTTAGGTTGGCTGTCATGCCGGACCGGCCTGGCGGATCGCATTGCCGTAAGTCTCTTCGATGCGCCGATCCTGTTCCGCAGGGGAAAACTGCTCCCACTCGATCCCGTTGACGTCTCGCGTCTTCGCAAAACCAGCCGCCGTATCATCTTCAAAGCCTATATGCCGAAGCAACCCGGCTTGGGTTGGGTTTTCATTGATCGAGAAGTTCAGAAGATCCGTTCGCCACATGGCGTAGGCACCCGGAACGACTGCGGTGGGTTCCTGGCCGAGCCGCTTCGTATAGTCGGCAATCGATGCCTCAAGGCTGGCAACGGCAAGTGCAATGTGGAAACGTTTCATGGTCTGGACCCGATGGTTGAGTGTAGAGCCACTCTATATAAGCTGGCTCACGACAACCAGTTGAGCATTTATCCCGGTATGGCGGATACCCGTGCATCGGGCGGCCATGGCGGGTGGAACAGCTCTTGCGCCACTTTGCATGTCACTCACTCAAGGAGGGCGACATGACGGACAAGCCGACAGACACCAACTATGCAGGCCGTTCGCAAGAAGAACGCCGGGCGCAACGCAAGGGCGAAAAACAGCGCGCGCAGGAACAACCGGGCGGTCATCTGGCGCAGGAAGGCACCGAACCGGACAAGCATCACAGCTCGGGCGAACTATCTGAGGAAGGAAAAAAAGTATGGCGGACAGGCTCGGGAATCGATGGCGGCGGGAAAACTTGATTGCTCGCCTGCTCAACCCTGGACATACCTGACATTCCACCAGGGTCTTCCAACGGGTAAAACGTGGAACAATGGGAGCTTCATGACTTTGCACCATGCATCCGGAGCCCCCGATGAGCGCCACGCGCAACTCCCCTACCGCGTCTTCGGACATCCACGATCAAACTGATCACGCCGATCGTCCGAGCCGCGAAGAAGCTGAAGCCGCCGTTCGCGTTCTGATCCGCTGGGCCGGGGACGACCCCGCCCGCGAGGGACTTGTCGATACCCCGTCGCGCGTCATCCGGTCTTACGAAGAGTTCTTCGCAGGTTATTCCCAGAATCCTCGCGACATTCTGGCCCGCACCTTTTCCGAAGTGCAGGGTTACGACGAGATGATCGTGCTCAAGGACATCCGCTTCGAAAGTTATTGCGAACATCACATGGTGCCGATCATTGGCCGGGCGCACGTGGCGTATTTGCCGCGTGAGCGAGTGGTGGGCATATCGAAGCTGGCGCGTCTGGTAGATGCCTTCGCAAAGCGTCTGCAGATCCAGGAAAAGATGACGGCGCAGATTGCCGACACGCTGGAAGAAGTCCTGCAACCGCTAGGCGTTGGCGTAATCCTGGAAGCCACGCATCAATGCATGTCCACGCGTGGTGTGCATAAGGCGGGGGCGTCGATGGTGACATCGCGGATGCTGGGCACGTTCCGCGATGACCCTTCCACGCGCCGCGAATTCCTTTCCATCGTCGGACATTCGAGCGCGTTCAGCGTATCGAATAACTAGCAAGCCCGCTGAGGATCGCTTAAGTTCACGCGCCTCGGCTATCGTCCGGCGCGTCGCCTGCACCGCCTTCGCGAATCTTGCCTTGCGAGACGTTGCTACCCGGCGGCACGCTATGCGTGAGCCATACGTTGCCGCCGATCACGGAACCGCGCCCAATTGTCACGCGGCCGAGAATGGTCGCGCCGGCATAGATCACCACCTCGTCTTCCACTACTGGATGGCGCGCGTTGCCCTTGACCAGCACGCCGTCGTTGCCTGCCGGAAAACTCTTCGCGCCCAGTGTCACGGCCTGGTACACCCGCACGTGCTGGCCGATCACCGCGGTCTCGCCGATCACCACGCCCGTCCCGTGATCGATGAAAAAACTTGGCCCGATGGTCGCGCCCGGGTGAATGTCGATCCCTGTCGCCGAGTGCGCGATCTCGTTGATAAAACGCGCAAGCAAGGGCACGCCGAGTTTGTGCAAAGCATGCGCCAGACGATGATGCGTCATGGCCCAGATGCCGGGATAGCAAAGCAGGATTTCCGTGATGTGCTGCGCAGCGGGGTCGCCCGCGAAAGCAGCCTGGATGTCGCTTACCAGCAGCGCACGGATGGCCGGCAACTGCGCGCCGAATTCACGCGCGAGCGCGAACGCATGCATGCCGAGCTCGGCATCGCTCAGGTCGTGGTTCTCCGGCAAGAAACGCAACGCGCGGCGGATCTGTTCGGAGAGCAGGCGCAAGGTGCTCTCGAGCGTGTGGCCGACGTAATAATCCACGCTTTCGGCGGTCAGGTCGGCGGCGCCGTAGTGGGTGGGGAACAGCGCCGAGCGAAGCCCGTTCACAATCTTCACGATCGCTTCACGCGACGGCAATTCGCGGATTCCAAGCGGATGGCGCGTGCGATGCAGCTGTTCGCGCGATGCCCGCAAGTCAGCCACGATCTTGTCGAGGCCCCATTCGTGGGAGGGAAATTGATCTTCTAGGGAGACAGTCTTGGGCATGTCGGGAGCTTGGGCGGATGACGCCGCATTGGGCGGCACGATCTAAACGATGCCCCGAGATTAACCGTTTTTCTGCAAGATTGCCGCCCTGTGCGCGAAACCCGTTCAGGCGCGCGCTCAGGACTTGGGGTCGACCTTCACGTGGCTGGCATCGATCCAACGGACCGCCCAGTCCCGGGCATGCGCAATGGCTTCGTCGGCGTTGCCGAAGCGCAGGTCGGCGGGGAAAAAACGATTCGCGACCAGTTCCCCATCGCTCGATCGCGAGATGACCACGTAGGGTTGGAAACAACCGTCGCCCTGACGTGCCGGTGCGCAATTGAGTAAATAGCCGCGATGTGAAAATGCCGCGTCATATTGCATGAGTCACCCTGATTTTAAGTGCCCCGCTGGATTCGCGATGGTCGTCTCCTGTTCGCTTGAAACGCGCGAATCCGGCAAGCGGCACGAGGCCGTCCGGTGGCGCACGTAGGCCTGGCGAACAACAAATCATACTCTTGAGAAAACTCTCGTTGGGTTGAAAAAAATCAATTTGGCTTAGATCATTTACTGATGTTTTATCCCGTGGTTTATTCCAACGCCCGCGTAGCCCCAGCATTGACACGATCCCATGCTCCGGAATGTTTCTTGCGTGATGTGTCTTTGTTAACCTGAACAAGGCGGAGCGAATTATGGACAACACACAGAACAACGAATCGCAAGACAAGCAAGCGCAGCGCGCGGCGGACAGCCCGCTGAAGAAGCCTGAAACCGAAACCGCCAAAGCCAGACCCAGTGATGTCGCGGCAGCGGCAGAGGGGCGCGAAGCCGGGCTCGGGCAAGCAGGTGCCAACACGCCTGATTTGTCTTTGGAACAGGCCGGCCCGCAAGGCAAGACCAACGTCACGCATCAGGCGATGGATGTTCTCAACGACGACACGCTGGACGATACCGTCGACGCTGACGGAAAAAATCGCGACGCCTCGCGCGATGAAAGCATGCTGCAGAACAACCCCAACGCTTTTGTCGGCGTCGATGCTTCGCTGGTGAATTCGCACTTTGAACAAGGTGACGGCCTGGGCGGTTTTGACAGTCGCCCTGCTCGCAATGGGCTGGCGCTCGCATTGGAAGAAGGTTTTAGTGTCGTGGATAAAGGCATGGTTGCGCCCGACGTGGAAGAGGTGGAGCGGCAGTACGAATTTGTTGAACGCGATCCGCACGGTTACAACTTGCGGGGCCGCAAGCATTTCGCCATCAATCATGTCAGGCCATCGCGCTTGATCGAGATTCAGCGGCGCGAAAAGTAACTCAGCGCTATTCACTGGAAGGATCGATAGCCGTCATTCGATGAGCCTTCGATCCTTTCCCGTCTTTCAGACCGTCCGATTTATTTCTTTTCGGGCTTGCCCTTCTCATCATCGGATTCAATCCGCGTTACGCCGCCCGTCGAGGGTGGATCGCTGGCGGGAAAGCTATCCTCCACGGCGCGGTCAACGTCCTCCTCCTCTCGATGCGAATGCGGGAGTTGTTCCTTCGGTTTGGTCGTGGTCATGCTTGACTCCTGGTCGGTGGACTGTGTAAAGCCTGCCATCGGATGCAGTATCGTTGCAATGTCGTGTCGCCGCTTTCTGCCTAGTTTTGACCTGTAATCCCAACCGTCCCAACCAAACCGCCGGAAGGGCAACGGGCTTTCGTCAGGCAAATCGCCGCCCCACGCGCCGCCGCACGGGCTTCAGGTAACTGAACGCAAGCGTTGTTCCCAGCTTTCCTGTGATCTGGCACGACCCATGCATAACACTCCCGCTAATCAGACGAATGCAGCACGATGCATCGGAAAACCAACCGGCGGGGGTCGGCATGAACACAACCAATACGTACACGATCGAAGCGTTACAGCACACGCAAGGCGTGCGCGCAGCGTGGCGTGAGCTAGCGCTCTCCACTGCACTGGTGTGCCTCGGGCTGGCCTATGCCTTGTCATGGGCCGAGATGGGCCTCGCGTTGATGACCGGACCTGGCGAACCCGCTGCTGCCCTGTTTGCATCACGTGCACTGATTGGCGGCTTGTATGTTTGCGTGGCGTTGCGCCTGCAATGGGCACGCTGGATGACCGTTGTGCTCGGCTTCGCGTCGGTCGTATTGGTAGGCCCCATGCTCGGCGCCGAATGGCGTGCCCTCCATGTCGCTGCGCTCGTGACCGGCGCCGTGCTGGTGTTCAAGCTGGCGGCATCGATCTTCCTGCTCTCGCCGGGCGCGTCGCACGGGCACCGTTGAATTGGGGGTGGAAGTTGAGGTCCACATGAGAAAGACCGGCCGGGATGCTTGTTCAAGCGGCCTGTAAAACGCACAATGAGAGCCCGTTTCTTCTTTGATGAGCCTCTCATGAAAATTGCCGTCATTGGTGCAACCGGTACAGTCGGCCGCGCCGTCTTCGCCGAATTCCAGCCGCGTCACGAAGTCATCGAGATCGGCGCCACGCGAGGTGCGCACCGCGTCGACCTGACGAAGATCGACAGCATCCATGCGCTATTCAAATCGATCGGTCAGGTCGACGCCATTGTTGCTACCGCCGGGCATGTTCACTTCGGCGAACTTTCGCAGATGACCCCCGAGCAATTCCGCATTGGCCTTGACGACAAACTCATGGGCCAGGTCAACCTCGTGCTGGTCGCGCAAAGTTATCTGAACGACGGCAGCTCGTTCACGCTGACCAGCGGAATCGTGGGCGACGAACCCATCAAATACGGCGCCAGCGCTGCGTCGGTCAACGGCGCCATTGAAGGGTTCGTGCGCGGAGCCGCGATCGAACTGCCGCGCGGCCTGCGCATCAACGAAGTGAACGCGACCATGCTGGAAGAAGCGCGTGAAGCGTTCGGGCCGTATTTCCGCGGCTTCGAAGCGGCGTCCGGTGCGCGCGTTGCGCTGGCGTACAGCCGCAGCGTGGAGGGCCTTGAGACCGGCCGTATCTACAAGGTGCGTTGAATGGTTAGCGAATGGTCGAGGGACGATTATCGCGTCACCACGGATATCAGGACGTTCGACTTCGACGTCGTGCATCGATACTTGAGCGAGGTCGCTTATTGGTCACCCGGCATCTCGCGCGAGAAGGTCGAGCGGGCTGCCGCGCATTCGCTGGCGTTCGGCCTGTTCCACCGCGACACGCAGATTGGTTATGCCCGTGCGATCACGGACACCGTGAGCTTCGCGTATCTCGCCGATGTGTTTGTGCTTCCCGGCCGTCAACGCGACGGCCTGGGCACTTGGCTGGTGGAATGCCTGATGGCGCATCCGGATTTGCAGGGCTTGCGCAAGATGATGCTGACAACCACGAGCGCTCACACGCTATACGCCCGCTTCGGTTTTGTCGTGCCTGCGCAGCCTGAAAAGCTGATGGAAAAACGCGCGCCGCGGTGACGTCGGAGTGGTGTTTCAGCCGCCGATCACGCCCTGCGTGTTGACGTAAAGCGAGTACAGGCCGTGACTCGCCGCCATGAACAAGCGGTTGCGATAACGGCCTCCAAAACATACGTTGGCGCAGCGCTCGGGCAGCGCGATATGCCCAATCGCCTCGCCTTGCGGCGTGAAGATCCTGACACCGTCCAGCTCGTCGCTGCCCATGCCCCAGCCGCACCAAAGGTTGCCGAGCACATCCACGCGAAAACCGTCGGGCGTCCCCTGCCCGGCATCAATCACCTCGCGCTGATTTGTCAGCTTGAGGCCGTCGTGGGAGATATCGAAGGCAAGGATCTTGCGCGGTGTCGCACGCGAATCAACGATATAAACCAGCGTCTCGTCAGGCGAAAATGCGAGTCCGTTCGGGCCGATCAACGTGTCGGTCATCATGGTGATCTCGCCGCTCCTGCCATCCACGCGATACACCGCCGGCTTCAACTCCGGGGCCTTGCGCTCGCCTTCATAAAAGCCGTCGATCCCGAAGGTCGGGTCGCTGAACCAGATCGAGCCATCGGATTTCACGATCACGTCATTCGGTGAATTGAGCGGCTTGCCGTTGTATTGATCAGCAAGCACGGTGATCGAACCGTCGTACTCCGTGCGTGTTACGCGGCGCGTGAGATGCTCACATGTCACCAGCCGTCCTTCGCGGTCGCGGGTATTGCCGTTGGCATTGTTCGAGGGCTTGCGGAACGTGCGGACCTCGCCCGTTTCTTCGTCCCAGCGCAGCATCCGGTTGTTAGGAATGTCGCTCCATACCAGTGTACGGCTGTCGCCGAACCAGACCGGCCCCTCAGACCAGCGAGCTCCCTGATACAAACATTCGACCGACGCCATGCCGACACGCAACGCGTTGAAGCGCGCATCGAGTACTCTGACAGCGGGATCGGGATAGCGGCGCTCCATCTGTTTTCATCTCCTGGTTGATTGATTCGTTTGCTTCATTCGTTTGCTTCATTCGTTTGTTTCATTCGCATCGCGTGATCAGTTGGGTCCGAGTTCGCCGTCGCGCAGCCGCCACAGGCTTAACGGGTTGTCATCCTGAAGTGCAAGCGGCAGCAAAGCCTGCGGCAGGTCCTGGTAACACACCGGCCGCAGGAAACGTTCGATCGCCATCGCCCCGACCGAGGTCGCACGGCTATCGGAGGTAGCGGGGTACGGCCCGCCATGCACCATCGCATACGATACTTCAACGCCAGTCGGAAAACCGTTCGCCAGAATCCGGCCGGCCTTGCGTTCAAGGATGGGCAGGAGGCGGCGAGCGAGCGGCACATCGTCGTTTTCCATTTGCAGCGTCGCCGTCAACTGGCCTTCAATACGCGTTGCAAGATCCAGCATCTCGTCCTCGCTGCGGCAAGTCACGATCAGCGACGTCGGTCCGAATATCTCATCCTCGAGTTGCGGCATGGCGAGGAATTTCTCGGCGCTCACGGTATAAAGCGCGGGCAGCGCCGGACACGACGCATCGGATTCAGCGCCGGTTGCTACGCGCTCCACGCCCGATTCATCGCGCCGCGCGATGCCTTCCTGATACGCGGCCGCGATGCCCGCCGTCAGCATCGTCTGGGCGCCCTTCTTTTCGAAAGCACTCACGGCGTAATCGATAAACGCCTGCAAATGAGGGCCTTCCAGCGCCAGCACCAGACCGGGGTTCGTACAGAACTGACCGACCCCGAGCGTGACTGAATCGACGAAACCGTTCGCGAGCGATTCAGCCCGCGCCGCCAGTGCACCCGGTAGTACAAAGAACGGATTGATGCTGCTCATCTCGGCGAAGACGGGAATTGGCTCGCGCCTCCTGGATGCGATCTCGATCAACGCCAGGCCACCCCGTCGCGAGCCCGTGAACCCGACCGACTTGATAGCCGGATGCGCGACCAGGGCTTCGCCTATCGCATTGCCCGCGCCCACTACGAGCGAGAACACACCTTCGGGCAAACCGGAATCCGCGACCGCTTTCTGGATCGCGCGCCCGACCAGCTCCGAGGTGCCGAGATGCGCCGGATGTGACTTCACGACCACGGGACAACCGGCAGCGAGTGCGGCGGCGGTGTCACCGCCGGCTACCGAAAACGCCAGCGGGAAATTACTGGCGCCGAACACCGCAACCGGTCCAACGGGAATCTTCTGCAAGCGCAAGTCGGGACGCGGCAACGGCTTGCGTTCCGGCTGCGCCGAATCGAGCGTGGCAGAAAGCCAGCGGCCTTCGCGCACGAGCGACGCGAACATTTTCAATTGCCCGATCGTACGGGCGCGCTCGCCCTCAAGGCGCGCTTTCGGCAACGCGGATTCGGCTTGTGCGCGTTCGATCAGCGTGTCGCCGAGCCCTGCGATGTTGTCAGCAATCGCCTCGATGAATTGTGCACGCGTTTCGAGCGGCGTCAGCCGGTAGGTATCGAATGCCTGCTCGGCAAGATCGGCCGCGCGGGCGACTTCCAATGCTGCGCCGCCGCCAAAAGCCGGCTCCAAGTCGACACCGCGCGCCGGATCGAATGCATGCAGCGTAGCGTCTTTTCCGCGCACCGCCGTGGCACCGATCAGCATTTCTCCGGTGATCTGCATGTGAACTCTCCTGAAAGCAGCGCGTATCGCGGATCGCGATACGCGCCGTGGGTAACAAAGAAAACAGATGACACGAGGCGTTAAGCGAACTCGCTTTTTTCCGTGGACTCTCACGCCGCAAGGAAAGTTTCAGGTACGTGCGGGCAATTACATCGCTGGTTCGAGCGATTACTTTGCCGCTGTCAAAACAAACTGCTGGCCCGGCCATCGCGCATCGGACCTGACCGGCTTGGTCATGATGCGCGGCTCGCATGACGATACGGCGTGAGCCAGCCCAAGCCGTCGGAGGTACCTGCGCGCGGCCGATATTCACAGCCGATCCAGCCGCCATAGCCGAGTGAATCGATGAGATCGAAAAGGTACGGATAGTTGACTTCGCCCGTATCCGGCTCGTTGCGGTAGGGCACGCCGGCAATCTGAATATGGCCGATACCCGCGTTGCGCCGTTTCATGTCGCGGCGAAGCTTGACGGCCAGATCGCCTTCAACGATCTGACAGTGATAGCAGTCGAACTGGACTTGCAGGTTCGGCAGGCCAATCTCTTCGCAGATCGCTTGCGCTTCATCCTGCCGGTTCAGGAAGTAGCCGGGCATGTCACGCGTATTGATCGGCTCGATCACGATGGTGACACGAGCCGACTGCGCCATGCTGGCCGCCAGCGCCAGGTTCTTGATATAGACATCGCGATGCTGTCCGCGCGAGTGCTGCACTGCGTGTGGCGTTTCCATCAACCCGGCCATGACATGGAGCCGGTCGTTGCCGAGCGCCGCGGCATAGTCTAGCGCGATCTCGATGCTGCGCCTGAACTCGTCCTCGCGTCCCGGCAGCGAAGCGAGGCCGCGTTCACCGCCGGTCCAGTCGCCCGGCGGCGCGTTGAACAGCACCTGTTTGAGGCCATTGTCCACGAGCTGCGCCTTGATCTCTGCCGGTGGAAATTCATAGGGAAACAGGAATTCCACCGCCTTGAAACCATCACGCGCCGCCGCGCCGAAACGCTCGAGGAACGCGTGTTCGTTGTACATCATGGTGAGGTTGGCGGCGAAACGCGGCATGGTGAACCTCCTGCTGGTCAGGGTAACGCCAAGGCGGTCGGCGTCTCGGTCTCGCCTTGCCGCAGCGGTGTGCAAGACGCACTGCGCAACTCCCGCGCCCGGTTTGCGCTCCGCCCGCCATTGCCCTTCGTTACCCCTCGCAGCGATGATATTCCCGGACCCCACGCCCCGAACGATCAGTAAAAACCCTCGTCATGGCGATACCGGATGGTCGATCAGCGCGAAAGCATCGCGGATTTCCGATGTGCTTTTCGGGCGCACGACCCGCGCGACCTCGAGCCCGTTGTCGAGGAAAATCAGCGTCGGCCAGAGTTTGATCCTGAACGAGCGGCCGAGCGGACGGCCGCTGCCATCCTCGATCTTCAAATGCCGGACACTGGCGTGGTCCTGGAAGGCCTCCGCAATCAGCGGCTGGGCAGCACGACAATAGCCGCACCAGGAAGTGCCGAATTCGATGACCGTCGGCCCGTCGAGCGCGTCGATCTCAGCGCGCGGTGGCGCAGTAAGTGCGAATTCAGTGGTCATCGCCATCAGCTTGTCCCCTCGAAACGAAACTCCACCCATTCTATTCAGCAATGACCTGACGCGCTCGACGCGGCTTTTTTTGCTCGAGGAAAGCCGGGGGAAAATGCTTGCTGTACTTGCTGTCTGCTCAACACAGCCAACGGCGCGCTGCACATTCACTTTCCGCGATGGTCATGACATTGCCGAACTCGCCGACGCCGCGTGACCAGCGCCGCCCTTGTCACCAAGGCCAACCCAGCAACGGGCCCGGCCTTTTTTGCTTTTCAAATCGATACGAACCTAGAATTGCCCAAAGCCCGTTAGCCCGATCAGGCTGCCCAGGGCCAGCAACCATAGCGGATGCAGCTTTGTCTTGAACGACAGGAACGCAATGACCGCCGTGATGGCCGTGAGTATCCAGCGGGTGTCCGACGCTTCGGCAATCAATGACGCGCTCGCCGCGACCAAGCCCGCTGTCATCGGTATGAGACCGAGTTGAACATAGCGCCGCCATGGATGATTCTTGAAGCGTTCCCAGGCGTGCATCGCGGCGACCGTCACGATTGACGACGGGCCGAACTTTGCAATCGATGTCACCAGCACGCCCGGCCAGCCGGCCACATGCCAGCCGATCAGCGTCACGATCATCATGTTCGGTCCGGGCGCCGCCTGTGCGAGCGCGAACAGCGCGGAAAAATCCGCCTTCGACATCCACTGATGTATATCCACTACCTGCCGCTGCATCTCGGGCAGGATGGTATTGCCGCCGCCGAAAGCGAGCAGTGAAAGCTGGCTGAAAATGGCCGCAAGCGAAACGAGATCGTGATTCATTGGCTCTCCCCGCGCTTTACTTCCGGCTTCACTTCCGGCTTCACTTCCGGCTTCCCTTCCGGCTTCACTTCGCGATTCACCCTCGAAGCGACGAAAATCGAAACCGGTGTGAGCACGAGCATCACCGGCAACAACGGCAAGCGCAGCAAAGCAATCCCGATGAACGCTAGCGCTGCGACCGCCGCCATGGAGAGTTTGTGCCGCAGCGGCCACGCTACCTTGATCGCCATCGATACCAGCAGGCCCGCGGCCGCCGCGGCGAGTCCCGCGAACAAATGGCGGATGTGCGGGTCTTGATGCGTGCGTTGATACAGCACGCCCAGTCCGATCACGATCAGCGAAGGCCCGACGATCAACCCGAGCAGGCCAGCGAGCGCGCCCGCCACGCCGCGAAATTTCATGCCGACCGCAACCGAGAGGTTGATCACGTTGCCACCCGGCAAAAACTGGCAAAGGCCCAGCAGATCGACGAATTCGTCGGGCGAGAGCCACTTGCGCCGCTCGACGATTTCGCGCCGGGCAAGCGGCAGCGCGCCGCCGAACGCGGTCAGCCCGAGCGTCAGGAAGCCGATAAAAATTTCCGCGACGGTCGGCGGGGCGAGCTGCTCTTGCGAGGCATGATCGTGCATGGGTCGGCGAGCGTTACTTTTGCGAAGCGCAAAGCGTAACGCTTTATGGCCGTTGCCTCAAAGTACGGAATGGCTGTCTAAAGCGCACTACGGATTTTCCGGGCGGCGGAGTAGATGCCAATACGACCGCCGGCATTCACCCCGCTTTCATTGTCCAGTTTCGATTTACGAAGCCTTGACGTCACCACGTTCGCGACGGGATTCGTAAGCTTTCAAATGCGTGTAGGCCGTTGAGAACACCGGCGTGCTGATCGCGCCCTGCACACCTTTGGCCCGCGCAATCAGATCGCCCACCACGTGGTCCGCTTCGATCCGCGCGCCGTTCTCCAGATCGCGCAGCATGGAGGCGGTGATGGTGGAGCCGGCTTCGGTGAACATCCCCTGTGCACGCGCGACCACGGCTTCCCGGGGCGCAAAACCGTTTGCAGTTGCGATGGCGCGGGCTTCATCGAAGAGATCGAGCAGCAGTTTCTGGCCGCCCGGTGCGGCGATGATGTCGCCGACCGGTGCGCGCATCAGACACGTGCCGGCCGCGAGCGTCGCGAGGAACACCCACTTTTCCCACATCGATTGAATGATCTCGGGGCTGGCTACCGCGTCGAATTGCGCGCCTGACAACTGCGCCGAGATTGCTTCTATTCGCGGCGATAAACCCCCTGCGCGCTCGCCGAACGCCATGGAATGCAGCGTGTTCAAGTGAACGACGGTGCCGTCGGCGTCGAGCGTCACGGCCGCAATGCACTGTCCGCCGAGCACGCGCTCTGCGCCAAATTGCGCTTCGAGCACATCCAGGTGATGCATGCCGTTGAGCATTGGCAGGATGGCAGTGTTGGGTCCGACCGAGGTTTTTATCGACTCGATGGCGCCGTCGAGATCGTAAGCCTTGCAACTGAGCAGGATCAGGTCGAACGGTTCGCGTACGTCTTTTGCCAGCACGATGGGCGGGTTGGGTATGGACAAATCGCCGTTCGGGCTGCGCACGTTAAGGCCCGTTTGCGCGAGCTGCGCGGCGCGCCGCTCGCGCACGAGGAACGTCACGTCACGGCCGGCATCAAGAAGCCGTCCGCCAAAATAGCCGCCAATCGCGCCCGCACCCACCACCAGAATCCGCATGTCCTGCTCCTTGCATTTAGTCTGATCAGAACGCCGGCCGCGGATGCGGCGGCGCCGCCTGGTTTTACGCCTGCCAGACGCCGTACCCGGCTTCCCGCAAGCCGATTGCCAATTCCACTTCCATTTCCCGCGCGCCTTCGTACGGCATCGGGTTATACAGTTCGTAGAGCTGCGGCAACAGTCGCAGCCCAAATTCCCGCGCATACCGGTTCGACTGGATTCCGGCCTTGTGTTTGTCGAAACGAACGTCGGGATCGATTCCCGTCATGCCTACATAGACGAAGGGCATGCCGAGCATGTAGTCCGGATTCGCGCGCCGGAAACGCGCTTCGTTCCAGACGGTGTCGGCCAGTTCGATCACGTAGACGTGGTAATGGTGAGTCCTTGGGTGAGTCTTTTGCTGAGTCTTTTGCTGAGTCTTTTTCCGAAGCGCCATGCGGTTGCCCTGTTTCGCCTGGTTCGAGCGAGTTGCGCCGCACCTGAAACGGGTCGCGGATGCTCATTCTAGACCGGTGTCAGACGTGTTGCCCGGCCGCTACCCGCGTCCTCGTCGCCCGCTGTCTGGTCGCGCGGGCGCGTGCGATGTCTGCCAGCGCCGTGTCAAAGTGGTAATCTCGCTCCGTCTGCGCGTTCCGCGCGGCGTTTGCGCGTGTCCACCGGCCCTGCTCGCGGACACACGTAGTGTCCGTGCCGCTTTCGCCACTGTTTCCTGGCGCGAGAGCCTGTCCGGAACGCCGTCGCGGGCACCGCCCCAATTGACAAATCGCATCCGTCGCGTGTGTAGCCACGAGCCGCCCGCGCTTCGGTCATTCGGAGAGAAACATGAGCAAACAAGCAATCGGCGTTGTCGGCCTCGCCGTCATGGGACGCAATCTGGCGTTGAACATCGAGAGCCGCGGACACGCGGTGTCCGTGTACAACCGCAGCCGCGAAAAAACCGATGAACTGATCGCCGAGCATCCCGACAAGAAACTCGTGCCTTCGTACACGCTGGAAGAATTCGTCGAGTCGCTTGAAAAACCGCGCCGCATCCTGCTGATGGTCAAGGCCGGCCAGGGCACCGACGCCACCATCGACTCGCTGCGGCCTCTCCTCGACAAGGGCGACATCCTGATCGACGGCGGCAACACCCATTTCACCGATACGATCCGCCGCAACACCGACCTCGCCAAGTCGGGGCTGCACTTCATCGGCACGGGTGTGTCGGGCGGTGAGGAAGGCGCGTTGAAAGGCCCCTCGATCATGCCGGGCGGCCAGAAAGAAGCGTATGACCTGGTGGCTCCGATCCTGACCGAGATCGCCGCCAAGGCGCCGGACGGCGAGCCGTGCGTCGCGTACATGGGCCCGGACGGTGCGGGACATTATGTGAAGATGGTGCACAACGGGATCGAATACGGCGACATGCAGTTGATCGCTGAAAGCTACGACGTGCTCAAGCGCGTGGCGGGCTTGTCGAACGAAGAATTGGGCAAGGTTTATGTCGAGTGGAACAAGGGTGAACTGGATAGTTACCTGATCGAGATCACGTCGAAGATCTTCTCGAAGAAGGATGAGGAAACGGGCAAGGATCTCGTCGATGTCATCCTCGACCGCGCGGCGCAAAAAGGCACGGGCAAGTGGACGAGCCAGAATGCGCTTGACCTCGGCGCACCGCTGCCGCTGATTACGGAAGCCGTGTTTGCGCGCGTGCTGTCTTCACTGAAGGATCAGCGCATTGAGGCGAGCAAGCAGTTGACGGGGCCGTCGCCGAAGTTCGATGGCGATCGTGATGCCTTCGTTGAAGCTGTGCGGCGCGCGTTGTTCCTGAGCAAGATCGTCTCGTACGCACAGGGGTTTGCGCAGTTGCGCGCGGCGTCGGAAGAGTACAAGTGGGACTTGCAATATGGCCAGATCGCGAAGATCTTCCGGGCGGGTTGCATTATCCGTGCGGGCTTTTTGCAGAAGATCACGGATGCCTACAAGACCAACGCTGACTTGCACAACTTGCTGCTCGATCCGTATTTCACCGACATCGCAACGAAGTATCAGGGCGCGTTGCGGGATGTCGTCGTGGCGGCCGTGAAGGCGGGTGTGCCGGTGCCGGCATTCTCGTCGGCGGTGGCTTATTACGATAGTTACCGGTCCGAGACATTGCCAGCGAATCTGGTGCAGGCACAACGCGATTTCTTCGGCGCGCATACGTTCGAAAGAGTGGATAAAAAGGGCAGTTTCCACGCCGACTGGTCGTAAGCCGCTGAGAAGCCACTGAGAAGCGGCTGTCTTCCCAGTAGTTCAACGCCGACGCTTTCGCGTCGGCGTTTTTTTTGCCACGAGCAAATCATCAAATTTTGTCGCAGCGAATTTTTCCACAAGTCGAGTAACCACGTTTGCCCGTATTCTTTCCTGTCGATGGATAACGGAACTGCGGGAAGATCATGGCAACAGCACTCACAGCAGTAAATCGGGAATCGGAGTTGAGCTACGCTTACCTCCACGCAATTGCATCCCACGCGGGGGTCAACTGCAAGACGAGCAACCGACACGATGACAATGCCGGGATCGATGCCATGCTCACCGGTTGGGAGCCATTCCCAAATGGCGGAAGCCTGACCGAAGTCGACATCAAGGTCCAGCTGAAGGCAAGCATCAAGCCGCCCTTCGACGACGGCGACTCGCTCTCCTATTTCCTGTCCGGCAAGCAGCAATACGACGATCTGCGCCGTGAAACACATGCGTCGCCGCTGATACTTGCTGTGTTGTTCCTACCGCCGAAAGCGGAAGACTGGCTGACACACTCCCATGAGCAGCTAGTGCTGCGAAAGTGCGCGTACTGGGTCAGTCTGCGTGGCGCGCCACCAACAGACAACCATGCAGGCGTCACGGTAAAGATTCCGAAGAATCAGGTGTTCGACGGTACCGGCCTCATGAAACTCATGGCGAGCATCTCGCGTCGCGAAATTCCTGCTTATAAAGCTCCCACTCATCGAGTTTCTCATGGCGATTAAAGATTTATCACCGTCTGTCCTGCGTGATTTCGTGAAATCGCTGGGATGGCAGTCGCTCCCCGATGGCATTGTGGACCGTCTTTACGTCATGCATAACGCCGCCATGCCGCGTCGCCAGATCGTCATTCCCATGGATCAGGATGCGCCGGACTACGCCGAGGCATGTGAACTCGCGTTGTCCAAACTCGCGGATCTGCAGGGTATGAAGCTGGCGGATCTGATTCAGCTCGCCGCCATCTCGCGTGACGACTCCATTTACTACCGCGTGACGAGCGACGGCGCGGTTGATGACGGCCTGCCCTTGTCGTTCGCCGCTTCGTTGCTGCTGGGCGCGGAGCAGATCCTGCTCGCGTCGGCGTGTACGGTATTGCGTCCCGAGGCCCATCATCCGCGTCTGCACAGGGCAGAAGCTACGCTGCTCGCGAGCCATGCACGGTTCGGACATACCGAGCGAGGTAGCTTCGTGGTCCGCGTGTCGTGTGCTGTCGACGCCATGGAAACGCCTTCCGTTCCAGACCTCGCGCATGCGAACGAGTCGTTCGTTCGCATGACCATGCTTTCCGCCAGAAATGGCGTGCGCCAACTCGTCAGGGCCATCGAAGAGGACTCGCTAAGCCGCTTCGTAGATTCGCAAAGGGCAGCGGCGTCGCCTGTCGTTTCGTCAAATCTCTGCGAAGCGCTTACTCGTCTTCACAATGACGACGTGCGTAACAACATCGATATGTCGTTTCGTTGGGCAACAACCGTGGCATTACCGCAGGACGCCGCGGCTGGCGAGAGCATCAGGATTCGAAGCGATTACTTCGGGCGTATTGACGACGTGCGCCGAGAACTGGGTGCGGTCGAGCTTGACCGAGACGACGTATTCATCGGAACAGTCGAGCATCTGAACGGTGAATTCGACATTGAAGGAAATCGGGCCGGCGAGGTAGTCATGGCGCTGCTCCTTCGTGGGGGCGCGATCATCAAGGCTCGCGTTGTACTCGATCAGGAACAGTATGCGCGGGCAGTCGCCGCGCACCTTGACGATCGCGCCCTGGTTCGAGTCGCGGGTCGCCTGCGTCCGGGTCGCCAACCGCGTACGCTGACCGACGTGACGAGCTTTATCCTGATCGGCCCGGGTCCAGGCTAAGAAAAATCGGGTTCGGAATGGTGGACCGGGGTTCGGTGCTTCAAGGTTCGAACCTGAAGGTCCAAATCCTTGAGGCCCAAATCCTTAAGGTCCAAATCCTTAAGGCCCAAATCTTAAAGCCCGAACCCCAGCACCGCCTGTATTTGCTGATCGCGCGCGCCGCTTCCGGCGAAGTCATCGAACGCTCGATCCGCTACGCGAATAATATGCTTGCGGATATATTCCGCGCCTTCCCGCGCGCCGTCCTCTGGATGCTTCAACGCGCACTCCCATTCAAGCACGGCCCAGCCGGGAAAATCGTACTGCGCCATCTTCGAAAAGATCGCTCCAAAGTCAATCTGCCCGTCGCCAAGCGACCGGAATCGCCCTGCCCGATCCACCCACCCGGAATATCCGCCGTACACGCCCTGCCGGCCGTTAGGGCGAAACTCCGCGTCCTTCACATGGAAAGCCTTGATGCGTTGGTAATAGATATCAATGAACTGAAGGTAGTCCAGTTGCTGCAGCAAGAAGTGGCTCGGATCGAACAAAATGTTCGCGCGCGGATGATGGTCGACAGCAGCAAGAAAACGATCGAACGTCACGCCATCATGCAAATCCTCTCCCGGATGCAACTCGTAGCAAACATCCACGCCAGCCTGATCGAAGGCATCAAGCAACGGCCGCCAGCGCCGCGCCAGTTCCTCGAACGCGGCTTCCACCAGACCTTGCGGGCGTTGCGGCCACGGATACAAATAAGGCCACGCCAACGCACCCGAGAACGTCACGTGCGCCCTCAACCCGAGGCGCTTCGATGCCGCCGCCGCGAACCCGACCTGCTCGATCGCCCATGCCGTGCGAGCCTTGGGATCGCCGCGGACATGCGCTGCGGCAAAACCATCGAAGAGCGTGTCGTAGGCCGGATGAACCGCAACAAGCTGCCCCTGCAAATGCGTCGATAACTCCGTGATGCTCACGCCCGCGTCGTCCACTACGCGAAGCAGATCGTCGCAATACGCATCGCTCTTTGCAGCCTGCTCGAGATCGATCAGCCGCGGATCGCACGGCACCTGGATACCCTCGTAACCCAGGCCCTTCGCCCAGCCCGCAAGATGCGCAAGGTTGTCAAAGGGCAACGTGTCGCCTAGAAACTGCGCCAGGAAAATGGCGGGGCCTTTGATGGTTTTCATGAGCATCGATCCGCGAATGGTGCTGTCTTCAGGACGCCAGGAACTCAGAACGGCGAGTTCGGATAATAGAACTGCTTGGCATTGTCCTTCGTGATCAACACCGAAGGAATGATGGTCGTGGGCGGCAAGTTTTCACCCTTCAAACGCGCTTCGGCAGTGAGCTTGATGGCATCGTAGATGAACTTGGGCGAATACGAAACATCCGCCTGGACCAGCTTGTCACCGTCCATGATCCGCTTGACCGCTTCCTTCGATCCCGCGCCGCCAAACACCTGCTTGATGTCCGTACGCTTCGCCTGATCAATAGCTTTCAGCACGCCGATCATCATGTCGTCATCGGCTGCCCACACGGCGTCGATATGCTTGAAGCGCGTCAGGTAATCCTGCATGACCTTGAACGCGTCATCGCGATTCCAGTTGGCGTATTTGGCATCCAGGATCTTCATGTCAGGATGCTGCTTGATCACCGATTCAAAGGCAGCCCAGCGTTCGTTATCGAGCGTAGTCGGGATACCGCGCAACGCGACAATATCGCCCTTGCCGTCCATCGTCTTCGCCAGGTATTCAGCCGGCAGCTTGCCGAATGCGGTGTTGTCGCCGGCTACGTAGGCGTCCTGCGCGCTGGTATCGGTCAGCCCGCGATCCACCACGGTCACATAGACCCCCTTCTTCTTGACCTGCGCCACCGGCTGCGTCAGCGTCGCAGATTCAAACGGAAAAATCACCAGCGCATTGATCTTGTTGACGGTCACCAGGTCCTGCAACTGGTTCGCTTGTTCCGGCGCGCCTGCCGCTGTCTTGATGATGATCTTCAGGTCAGGATGTGCCTTTTCCAGTTCCTTTTTAGCCTCGTTGGCCCACCATACGATACCGCCGGTAAAGCCGTGGGTCGCAGTCGGGATAGCGACGCCGAGCGTGACTTTATCGGCCGCAATGGCCGAGACGGCGCTCGCCGCCAGCGTTAGTGCGCCGAGCGAGGTGCCGAGTACTCGAAGAATGTTTTTCATGCTGTGTCTCCATTGTTTTGACAAGCGCCTGAGAGGATGTCAGGGCGCGGTTCGAACACACTTCAACGACGTCCACGCTGTAAAAACGCTACGAAAATAATCACGGCACCCTGCACTGCCGCATTGAGATACACACTGATGATGCTGGTGAGATTCAGGATGTTCGCGATCACCGACAACAGGATCGCGCCGATCACCGTCCCAATCACGCGCCCTTCTCCCCCCCTTAACGCGGTGCCGCCAACGACCACCGCCGCAATCGCTTCAAGCTCCCAGAGCAGGCCAGTCGTAGGGGTTGCGGACCCGAGGCGCGGCACATACAGCACTGTCGCCACGCCAACGCACAACCCAAGCAGCACGTACGTGACGATCTTCACGCTATCCACGCGAATGGCCGCATAACGCGCGACCTGTTCGTTCGAGCCAATGGCTTGCACATGCCGCCCGAACACCGTGCGGTTCAGCACGATCACACCGCCCGCCGCGACGATCAAAAATACCCAGATCGGCACGGGAATGCCGAAGAGACTGGCGTAATACACAGGGCCATAGAGATCGGACAAATTGTTGTCGAGTGTGAGCGCCCCGCCGTCCGCGAGCCACGTCAGTACCGCACGAAAAATCCCGAGCGTCCCCAGTGTCACGATGAACGGTTCTATGCGACCCTTGGTCACGAGCAGGCCGTGCGCCAAACCGAAAAGACCCCCTAAAACAAGGGCTAAAACGATCCCTAAAGCGATAATGGCAAGCGGCGCGAGGGTGTGTCCCCCCACCCCGTGAGCGAGCGCATTCATGATCCAGATCATGCTCCCCGCGATCAATGCGGCCATCGACCCGACCGACAGATCGATACCGCCCGAGATGATCACGAAGGTCATCCCCACCGCAATGATGCCGATGAACGAGGTGCGCGTGAGGACGTTCATCGCGTTGTCGAAGGTGGCGAAATCCGGGTTCAGCAGCGTGCCGCCAATGCATAACGCGACCAGCCCGAGCAGTGGCCCGACGCCGTGCAGCCGCCGCGCGACGCTGCCCAGGCGGCTCGATCCTTCAACGTCTTCAGTGTGTGCCGGTCGCATGCGCGATCAACCTCTCTTCAGTCAGATGTCCGGGCCCCAGCGTGGCGACAAGCTGGCCGCCGCGCATCACGGCCACGCGATGGCATAAACCAATCAACTCGATCAGTTCGGATGAGATGACGATCACCGCACGGCCTTCGGCGGCGAGTGCGTGGATAAGGAAATAAATATCGCGTTTCGCGCCGACATCGACACCGCGAGTGGGCTCGTCGAGGACAACCACGCGCGGATCAGGATGCAGGAACTTCGCAAGCGCGAGTTTTTGCTGATTGCCGCCCGACAGCATGCGCGCACGGCTCGCCAGATTGCCCGTGCGGATACCGAAGTCGCCGACCGCTTTTTTGAGCGCATCGCGTTCCGCTTGCGCGTCGAGCAGCGGATGCGCGTAGCGCTCCAGCGTCATCATGGTGAGGTTGTCTTTCAACGCCATGTCGACGTGCAGGCCACGCCCCTTGCGGTCCTCGCTCAAATAGGTGATGCCGTGTTTCATCGCAGCGCGGGGATTGCGCGGATTGATGTTCTCGCCGTCGAGCGAAATGCGTCCAGCCGTGCGCGCGCGCAGGCCGATCAGTCCTTCGAAGAGTTCCGTGCGTCCGGCACCCACAAGCCCGGCGAAGCCGAACACTTCGCCTGCTCGCACCGAGAAGCTCACGTTCTCCGCCCATCCCGGCACATAGGCGTTATCGACCTTGAACGCCACGCGGGCACCCGCCGCGAGCAGGGGTTTATCGGGGAACATGTCGGACACTTCTCGCCCGACCATCAGGTTCGCCATCTGCTGGCGCGTGGTTTCGGCGGTCAACCCGCGCGTGACGAAGCGGCCGTCGCGCATCACGATGACTTCGTCGGTGACGAGTTCCACTTCATCGAGTTTGTGCGAGATATAAACGATGGTCACACCGTCGTCCTTCAGCCGCGCCATCAACGCGAACAGACGTTGCGTTTCGGCGGGCGTGAGTGTGGCGGTGGGCTCATCCATGATCAAGAGGCGGGCATCGCGCAGCATGGCCTTGGCGATTTCCACGAGTTGCTTCTCCGCGACGATCAGGTCGCGCACGCGTGTATCCGGGTGCTTGTGCAGGCCGACATCAGCGAGACGCGCGCGTGCGTCTTCGCGCATGGCGGGTTCATCGAGGAAGAAGCCGCGCCGTTTCTCGTGACCGAGAAACATGTTCTGCACGACGCTCAAATGATCCGCGAGATTCAGCTCCTGATGGATCAAAACGATGCCCGTGGCTTCGGCATCGCGCGAACTGTCGAAGGTCTTGACCACGCCGTCGATGGAGAATGTGCCTGCCGTCGGGCGTTCATAGCCGGCGAGGATCTTCATCAACGTCGACTTGCCCGCGCCGTTCTCGCCGAGCAGCCCGTAGATGCGTCCGGGTGCGAGCTCGAAGCTCACGCCATGCAGCACGCGAACAGGTCCGAACTGTTTTTCGATGTTGTCGAAGCTGACAGCCAGGCTCATGATCACGCGCTCCTTCGAATCATCAGCTTGTGCGGGAGCAGCACGCCAGGAACATGCGCAGTGGGTTCGCGCAGGCGTTTGAGCAGCAGGCGCGCAGCGGTTTCTCCAAGTTCGCGCATGGGTTGCGCAACCGTGGTGAGGGGTGGATCGATTTGCGCGGCAACGGCGATATCGTCGAAACCGATCACGGCCATGTCGTCGGGAACACGCAGACCAACGCCGCGCAAGCCGTTGATCACCCCGATGGCAAGCGTGTCGGAGACGGCAAACACAGCAGTTGACCGGTTGCGCCGCAGGCGGGTCAGCGTGCGCGCGGCGCTTTCGCCGGCTGCGTAATCGAGAGTATCCAGGTCGATCTGCCAGGCAGGATCGGCGTCGATCCCTGCAGCGCTTAATGCATTGCGGTAACCCTCCGCACGCTGGCGGCTATATAAATAGCCTCGGCCCGAATTGATCAGCGCGATTTTCCGGTGGCCTTGGCTGAGCAAGTAGCGCACTACATCGCCGGCAGCTTGATAGTTGTCGATACCTACGTACGGCACGCCCGCCGCGGGATCAAACTCACAACACGCTACCCAGGGCAGCGTGGCGGCCTCCTCGGCTAGCGCCTGCTGAATAGCGGCAGGATCAAGGCATATGGCGCCGTCCGCGCGGCGGCCTCGCAGCAAGTCGAAGTAACTGCGCTCGCGGCCGGGATCGGCGCCTGTATCGCAGAGCAGCATGAAATAGCCGTTTTGACGGGCGACGCTGTCGATGCCGCGAACGATGGCGGCGTAGAACGGATTGCCGAAGTCGGGGACCATGGTGAGCAGCATGCGGCTTTCCGCAGTGCGCAAATTGCGGGCGAGTTCGTTGATTCGGTACCCACTGGCGGCGACCGCTGCGAGCACTTTTTCGCGAGTGGGTTCGCGTACGTTGGTGTGGCCGTTGAGCACGCGTGACACGGTCGCGACCGATACGCCCGCCTTCTGTGCGACGTCGGAGATCGAGATTTCATCGGCGGTGCGAAACGAATCAGCCATTTGTTTCAACTCGCAGCCCGCAAGATGTAATGGATTACATTATTGGAGTGGGACGGTCCGGACGCGATAGGGACAAACACGAAGAAAGATCTTTCGCTCGAACGCCAGAGCAGCAGGCACGCGGCACAGCCCGGCCGCAGACTTCCAAACTAGCGCATACTGTGTCCCCATCTCCCCGCGCGGCTCCACTTCGCGCCCTCCTGATGCCCGGTTACCTGACCAAGCAACAAAACATCCCCGTCTCGGGCGTCGAGGACCTGATCATTCGCTCGCTGCTCGATCTGCAGCAATTCTCCGACCCTGAAGGCGACGCCGAACGAATCGGCATCTCCTCCGCCATGTGGCCCCTGTTCGGCGTGCTATGGCCATCCGGCGCGCATCTCGCCGCCCGCCTCGCCCTGCGGCCAGTATTGCTGGAAGAACGGATTCTCGAAATCGGTTGCGGACTGGGACTGGCAAGTCTCGTTGGACACCGGCGTGGCGCGGACGTAACCGCCAGCGATTGCCATCCACTGACCGCCGACTTCCTGAACGAAAACCTGCGCCTGAACCACTTGCCGCCCATGAAATACCGGCACGGCAACTGGTCTATCCCCGAGCTGGAAGACACACTAAAAGATGTAGCAGGGCGCCGTATCGTCGATGGTCGCTTCGACCTGATCATGGGCAGCGACCTGCTCTACGAACGCGATGCCAACGCCACGTTAGCCGCGTTCATCGGACTGCATGCGTCGCCGGTCGCCGAGGTCTGGATCGTCGACCCCGACCGGGGCAATCGCGCCGCGTTCAATCGGCAAATGGGCGACCGCGGCTTCCAGATGCGCGAGGAACGGCTGGATAAAATCGCCTTCGACGATATCGCCGCTTATAAAGGCCGGCTGCTCATCTATCGCTTCCACGACGCTTAACGCGGCGCTATGCGTCCACCGTTCTCCGCTCAACCAAACGTGAACGCGTACGCCTGGACGCCCGGATCCAGGAATTCGATCGTGAAGGTGTGATCCTGCACATCGCCCGACTGGCGCACGAGTTGATATAAGCGCTGCTCCGTGACCGTGCCGGTGCCATCGGCCATGACATCGGACCCGTGCGCATTGCCAGGCGCGGCGCCATCGATGCTCACGCGAAACCTCACCGGCTTGTTATCCTTTCCAGCTCCCAGCACGAGATGCAAGTCACGCGCATGGAATCGATACACAATGGTTCCCGTCGATGCCGACAGCGTCGCTTGCTCCGCGCCTACTTTCCATGCACCCGCCAGGCCCCAATTGTTGAGCGCAAGTTGATCCGGCGCGGCATACGTGTGAACACGGTCATGCGATTCGCCGCCCAGATCGACGAAGTTCTCCGCGCGTTCGTAGCCTAAATAGGTTTCAGGTGACTGCATGTCGGCGTTATCGGCGGCCATTTGAACGCCGTTCGCGACGGTGTCGCTAACCATCGCGCCCGCATTCGCATGACCGGCTTCAGCCAGCAACTGCTGGATTACCTGCTCCGAATGCGCATAGTCGCCTTCGCCGAAGTGATGGAAGCGAATCTGCCCGTTGGCATCGATAAAATAATGCGCTGGCCAGTACCGGTTCCCGAATGCACGCCAGATTGCGTAGTTGTTATCGATGGCAACCGGATAGTCGACACCCAGATCGTGCGTCGCGCGCTTGACGTTGTCCACGTTACGCTCGAACGCAAACTCGGGCGCATGCACGCCGATCACCACTAGCCCCTGATCGCGGTACTTCTTCGCCCACGCTTTCACGTAAGGCAACGAACGCAGGCAGTTGATGCACGAGTAAGTCCAGAAGTCGACGAGTACGACCTTGCCGCGCAAATCCTGCGCCGTCAGCGGCGGCGAATTGAGCCATTGAACGGCACCGGACAGCGATGGCAATTCACCCTCCACCGGCAGCGACAGCGGCGCCTCGGCGGGTGCGGCTGCACGCATCATCGCGGGTCCAGCGGCGCCATCGGGTGCCGCGGCGGTCTGGGCGGGTGCGGCTGCTTCGTTCTTGACAGCTTTAGCCGGCGCAGTACCGCCCGACAACCGGTCCACCAGTTTCTGTTCGATGCCACCCGTGGCAACAGTAGACACGCGCGCGAGCACGCCGGTATCGAGTCCTAACGAGATGGCGACGACGCCCAACAACATTGCAGCGCCAATACCACGACGAATCCACTCGCCCGCTCCCAGCGAGCGCTTCATGGCGGCAAACACCCGGCCGCCGATGAGCAACGCCACCGCCAGCGATGTGGCGGCCCCAGCCGCGTAAGCGACCAGCAACAGCGTGGTGCCCACACTTGCGCCGCGCAGTGCCGCGCCTGTCAGTACCAGGCCCAAAATCGGGCCGGCACACGGCGCCCACAGCAAGCCGGTGGCAATGCCCAGCAGAAACGACGAACTCGCGCTCACGCGTTGTCCGTCAGCTTGGGCAAATTCGGACAGCCGGTTGCCCGCGCTGACAAACGGACGCATGAGGCGTTCGGCGAAGCTTGGCAACAACAACGTCAACCCGAAAATACCCAGCAATGCGACAGCAAGCCAGCGGCCGTACTGGTTCGCCTGCGTCACCCAGCCGCCGCCCACTGCCGCGAGCGTCGCGACTGCCGCGAAAGTGATGGCCATGCCCGCAAGCAAAGGCAGGCCGCTGCGCACGAACGGTTGATCCGCCCGCGAGAACACGAAGGGCAACACGGGCAAGATACAGGGGCTCAGGATAGTGAGCGCACCGCCAAGATAAGCCAGGACAATGAGTAACATGAGCGTGAAAGTTCGCAGGTCTTCAGGTGGTCGGGATTCAGCGCAAAGCAGTTTCGCTCGCTTGTACGGCGACTCAAGCGGCGGCGGGTTTGAACGTCATCGCCAGGCCGTTCATGCAATAACGCAAACCGGTGGGCTTGGGCCCGTCATCGAAGACATGGCCCAGATGTCCGCCGCAACGCCGGCAATGGACCTCTGTACGCGATACGCCGAAAGACAAGTCCTCATGCGTTGCCACCGCGTGGTCGAGCGGCGCCCAGAAGCTCGGCCAGCCGGTATGGCTGTCGAACTTCGTGCGCGACGAAAAGGCGTCGAGCTGGCATCCGGCGCACGCGAACGTGCCGCTACGATGTTCGTCGTTCAAGGGGCTGCTATAAGGACGTTCTGTGCCTTCGTGCCGAAGTACGTTGTATTGCGCAGGCGTCAGCAGGCGGCGCCATTGGTCATCAGGGTGAACCACCTCGAACGATTCATCGGCGGTGCTACCGTCTTTTCCTGTCGCACCCAACACGCGACGTTGATTGAATGCGGCAAACGCCGCTGCCGCAAAAACGCTGCCTGCAAAAATAAACCGGCGCCGGGTCTGCATGATGTACTCCTGAACAAAGCCAACTTTTAAAGGAAAGCCGCTCTTTGTGTGAATCGGCGTTCCAGGTCGCTACAGGGAACCGAGATTAGGGTTCTAACGGGCAAACACTTCAATCACGGTTTTAATCCTTCGGAACGGAAAAATCGTGATTAATTTTGAATCCCTGTGGTCTATTTCAACCGGCTCTTGAATATGGCGCGGTTTTATCAACCCCAACATTCTCTGTGCGTCTGTTAGCTAGTTCGTCCAGGGGCCACGGCCGGTTACACGTGACCCATCAAATTCGTGTGGCCGGTCCATGAATACCCCACATCATGTCGTAACGTGTTGTTACGCTATATTTACCGAAATATAGCGTAATGTGATCAGCACGCTTAAGGTAGATTTAAGTTTCAGCGGAGTCGCGAGATTTTAGGGCGATGTCAAAGAGGTGCCGGTAGATCGGGATCGCGTCGGCTTGCTGAGGGCTGTGGGCGTTGGCTGAGGCAATGTGTCTGCTGGCACGCGTTAGCGCGAAGAACTGAAGTTGCGCCTTAGCCAAGGCACAGGGAACCTGCGCAACGGGTGCAAGGGGTGCAAGGAGTGCGACTTGAAGATGGTTAGCTCGCGTCGATGCGCAATCGGGGAGGCATGAAGGCCTCCCCTTGCCCTTATCGCACCATATACCCGCGGTCGGTCATGCATTCGCCATACGAGCGCCAGTACTGGACCATCGGCGGCTCGGGCGGGGGCAAGGCGGGCATAGGCGCATCGGCGGACGTCGAACTTGCGTGCGCCGCAGCGCGAGCATCGGCAGCCACGCCGGGCGTGGGCGTCGCGGACGCTTCCATCGCCGATGCGGCAACCGGCGCGGACCCGGGCGTAATCGCCGACGGCAACGGCGCCGCCACTGCAACCGGATGCACTGCACCAGGCTTCACGGTCTTCGGCTTTTCAGGCGCTTGCGACACGCGCGCCATCATCACGCCGGTATGTTGATTCGCGTAGCTGTAGCACATGGCGGTATCGATGCTGGTTTGCGCCGAGCTCTGGCTGCGCATTGGAAAGGCGATCGGCTGTTGCGCAAGCGCGCTGCTGCTTAATACCATCACGGCAATGCCGGCGGACAGGGGGATTCTCATAGCTCGTGCACTCCGGGAAACAGGAATGGCGCCCCCAGATCAGGCCGATTCCGATAGGCCGCCAAAACGAGCTTTCACCTTACTGTCCGCGTCCCGTACCCATGCGAAAGACTATCGCTGTAATCCGCCAACTTTTCGCATTATTCGTCCGCTTCGCGCGGTGGACCGCGTTTCTCCGACAATCCTTGGCGAATTGAACGTCGGGAAAGCCGGGCTGTATAGCAAGGCAAATCAGTCTTGTGCAATGCACCACACGCCGCCCGGTTCCGGACGACGCGAGCCCGCGCGAAGTCGTCCTACCCACCTGCACCCGCCCCAATCAAACGCTTTCCAGCGCCAGCGCAATACCTTGGCCGCCGCCGATACACAGCGTCACCATCGCTCGCTTCAACCCGTGGCGTTTCATCGCGTGGGCGAGACGCGTGACCAGCACCGCGCCGGTTGCGCCAATAGCGTGGCCGTGGGCAATCGCGCCGCCTTCGGGGTTCACCACGTCATCGGGCAGGCCAAGCTTGCGCGCAACTGCGATCGGCACGGCGGCGAACGCTTCGTTGATCTCGATACGTTCAAGATCGCCCAGCTTCCAGCCCGCGCGATCCAGCGCCTGCTGCACGGCAGGCACCGGTCCCAGGCCGAACATGCCTGGCTCAACCGCCGCGATGCCGTACGCGGCCAGCCGCACCGATGGCTCGATCCCCTTGCGCTCGGCGAACGCGCGATCCGCCACGAGCATGGCGGCCGCTCCGCTGTTCAGCCCCGGCGCGTTGCCTGCGGTAATCGTTCCGTCGGGGCGGAATGCGGGCCGCAGTCTGGTCAAAGTCGCGAACGTGGTGTCGGGGCGCGGCTGTTCGTCGATATTGAAGACGACGCTTTGTTTACCCGCCCTCACCTCGACGCCGACAATCTCCGCCGCGAACCAACCTTTCGTCTGCGCTGCCGCAAAACGTTGCTGCGAGCGCTCGGCGAAGCGGTCCTGCGCTTCGCGTGTGATGTCCATCTCCATCACGAGATCTTCCGTGTGCCAGCCGGAATGCTTGCCGGAGAACGCGTCGTCGAGACCATCGCGCAACATGCTGTCGTGGATTTCCGCGTTGCCCATCCGATACCCGAAGCGCCCGTTATCAAGCAGATAGGGCGCGCGGTCCATGTTCTCCATACCGCCCGCCACCGCAAGCTGCGTAAAGCCTGCGGTGATCTCGTTAGCCGCCGATACAATCGCCTGCGCTCCCGAGCCGCACACGCGGTTCACGGTCAGCGCGGGTACCGAGACAGGCAAGCCGCCATTCACGGCTGCCTGACGCGCCGGATTCATGCGGTTGCCCGCCTGGATCACGTTACCCAAGGTGACCGAATCCACGTCCTGTCCCGCCACTCCGGCGCGCCGCAGCGTTTCACGGATAACGGCCGCGCCGAGATCCGTCGCGGGCGTGCCCTTCAGCGCGCCGTTGAATGCACCGATCGCGGTCCTGACCGGCTCGCACAGCACGATTTCACGATGTTGGCTCATGGTGGTTCGCTCCTGGTTGACCAGAAAACTTAGTGTGCCGGCGTGAGGTAAGCAGGCGTGGCCGTTGACAACGACGCCTTCACGTTGCGGCCCACTTCATCGACGAGAATCTCTTCCTTGCCTTGCTCGATGCCTTCGAGGACCTGGCGCACAACCTCTTCCGGCGATGTCTTCGGCGCGTCGATCCCTGCGGTCATATCGGTATCGATAAACGCAGGATGCACGCCGACCACCAGCGTGTTCTGCCCGCGCAATTCGGTGCGCAAGCCGTTCGTGATCGCCCATACGGCAGACTTCGACGCGCTGTACGAACCCGTGTTGTCGATAGTCAGCCAGCTCAGCACCGACAGGATGTTGACCACCGCGCCGCCGCCGTTGCGCTTCAGGATCGGCGCAAAGGCCTGGGTGATGGCAAGTGGACCGATCACGTTGGTCTCGACCTGCGAGCGCACGGCATCGATCGACGCGCCATCGAGCAACGAACCGCCAATGATTGCGCCGGCATTGTTAATGACGACCTGCACGTCGGTCAGACGGTCAGCCGCAGCGGCAATGCTCTGCGCATTCGTGACGTCGAGCTGCACTGCTTCCACGCCGGGCACTTTGACCTGACTTTCATCGCGCGCGGATGCATACACCTTCGATGCCCCCGCCGCGAGCAACGCCTTCGCAAACTGCTCGCCAAGACCACGATTCGCGCCGGTTACCAAGACAACTTTTCCTTTGATTTCCATGCCAATCTCCATAGTGCATATGCACTTTTTGAGGTAGAAAAACGCCCGGTGCGAAGCCGAGCAAGTATTTCATTCCATCGATGTCAGTTCGAGCAGCGACTTTCTCAGTTCCCCGGCGCGTTCCCGGCCGAACTTGTCCTCGAATTCCTGTTGTGCCTCGCGCCAGCGCAGCGATGCCTCGCCGAGCGTCTTTTTGCCGGCATCGGACAGGGATAACGCAACAGCCCGCGTACTGGCGTCTTGCTGAATCGCATTCACAAGGCGATCGCGCTGCAACGGCTTCAGCGCCCGGACCAGCGTGGTGCGCTCCATTACCATGGCGTCCGCGAGTTCGGCCATGGTCACGCCGGGACGCCGGTGGATTGCCGCGAGCAACGTGAACTGCGCCGCCGTCACCCCTGCCTGGCTGACGTGGCGCTCATAAAGCTGCGACACGAATCGCGCCGCCTGACGGATGGCGAAGCAATTGCAGTCGAGGTAGGACAGATCTTGGGTAGTCATATCCCAAATTGTATTTGTGTATATGCACTTTGTCAAGATGGCCACCGGGCGGCCTTGAAGCACGCCCTCATTCACTCCCTGGGATACGCCACGACATCGCCTTCGACCGACAGCGCGATGCGCTCGCCGACTCGCGGATGCGAATGCCCCGCCACGCGAATCTGCACACCGCGCGCGCCTGTGAGGGAGCGCAGCATGACGCTGGCATCGTGGCCATAGAACACGACCTTCTCGACCACCGCCTGAACACCATCACCATTCAAACGATGATCGGCAACAATCCGGATCTGCTCCGGCCGGATCATCACATCGACGTCGCTCGCGGCCACGGCGCGCGCGATCGGCAAGATGCCGAACTCGCAAATCACCTGCTTCGCATTCCGGGAATCGATTGATCCCGGCACGATCACCGCGTCGCCGACAAAACTCGCCAGCTCACGCGACACCGGCCGCCGATACACCGCTTCCGGCGAATCCGTCTGCACGAGACGGCCGCGCCACAACACCGCGACCTCGTTCCCAAGCGACAACGCCTCGGCCTGATCGTGCGTGACCAGCACCGCGGTGGCGCCCGTGGCTGCAAGCGCGTTCGTCACGGCTTCACGCGTTTCGATCCGCAAGGTGGCATCGAGGGAAGAAAACGGTTCGTCGAGCATCACGAGCGAGGGCGAAGGCGCAAGCGCGCGCGCCAGCGCAACGCGCTGCTGCTGTCCGCCCGACAATGCCTGCGGCGGCCGGTCACCGTACGCGGCGGGCAGACCGACGAGCGCCAGCAATTCATCCACGCGATACCGCGCACGCCGCTGCTGCCTCGGCAAGCCAAAGACAATGTTGTCGGCTACCGAAAGATGCGGGAACAGCGCGCCTTCCTGCGGCACATAACCTATCCTCCGCGCTTCAGACGGTACATGAATGCCCGGCCCGACCACGCGCACGCCGTCGATCTCGACCGTGCCGGCGTCTGCCCGTTCGAAGCCGCAGAGCACGCGCAACAGCGTGGTCTTGCCACTGCCGGAAGGTCCGAGAAGCGCGAGCAAGGTGCCCCGTTCCACCGATAGATCGACGCCATGAAGCACGGGTTGACCATCGAAGGACTTGGTCAGGCTGGTAACGCGAAGTTCGCTCATATGGATTTACTTGTCAGGCGGCGAACCGGCCTGTAGTCCTTCTTTTAAAACAGCCGCACGCCCCGCTACCGCCGATCGCCCGAGCAACGTGAACAGCGCGATCGACGCCGCCAGCGAAATACCCACGAGCAAGGCGGCATACGGCGCCGCGGCGGCAAACGCGAGCGTGGACGTATCGATCCAGACTTGCGTGGCGAGCGTGCGTGTGCCGCTGGGCGACAGCAATAACGTGGAATTGAGTTCGGTGACGACCGATATGAAGACCATCGTGGCACCCGCGCCCAGGCCAGGGCCCGCCAGCGGCAAGAGCACGCGCTGCACGGTTTCGCGCCAGCTTAGCCCAAGCGAGCGCGCAGTCTCTTCAAGACGCGGCTGCGCTTGCGTAAATGCCGCGCGCACGCTGACCAGCGCGAGCGGCAGGAAAAGAATGGCGTAGGCCACGACCAGCAACTCAGCACTTTGATACAGAGGCCTCAACGCGTGCACGGCCAGCGACACGATCGCCAGCGCGACGACGAGGCTCGGCAAACCCTGCGCGAGGAACACGATACGTTCGAATGTAGTCGCGATCCTGCTGGGGAAACGGACCAGGAGGAACGCCAGCGGTACGCATGCGAGCGTAGTGACGACCGCCGCAGCGCAACCATAACCAATCGATGACAAGGTCGATTCGAGCAGCAATTCCGGCGACACTTCCGCCGGCGTGATGGCGGCGGCCCCACTTTGCGTCAGCCAGAAACCGATCATGCCGATAGGCACGCCCAGCGTCACGATCGCCAGCACGACAAACGCGCCGACCACCGCCCATCGCCATACGCCGAGTTCATAGCGCAATGCGGCACGCCTCACGCCGCGATCGACGCGTTCGTAGCGCGCGCCGCCGCGAACACGCATTTCCAGCGCGAGGCAGAACAGGCACATTGCGATGAGGATGCAGGCGAATACCGAAGCCCCGCTGCTGTCGAAGCTCGTCCTGTATTCGGCGTAGATCTGGGTAGTGAAGGTCCGAAAGCGCAGCAGCGTGAACGCGCCGAATTCTGACAGCACGCCCAGCGCCACCAGCAACATTCCGCCAAGCAGCGCGGGCCGCAATTGCGGCAACACCACACGCACGAACACGCCAACACGACCGCAACCGAGCGAGCGAGCGCTTTCTTCGAGTGCTGGGTCCATGCCGCGCAAAGCGGCGGCGACCGGCAGATAAACGAGGGGGAAATATGCGGTAGAGATCACCAGCAACGCGCCCGCGAAGTCCTGCAAATCGAGGCTCAGCGAGACCCATGCATAACTCGTGATGAACGCGGGCATGGCAAGCGGCGCGACCGTGAGCGCAGCCCACAGTCGTCGCCCGGGCAAGCGCGTTCGTTCGATAAACCATGCTGCCGCCGTCCCCACCACCGCTGACACGAGCGTGGCGCTCACGGTAATGGACAGCGTGTTGATGAGCAATTCGCCCACCAGCGGCCGGAAAATCAGCTCGATGGCGTCATCCCAGCCGAACGTCACGGCGCGATACACCGTGAAGGCGAGCGGCATCAGCACCAGCAGCGCGCACAATCCCGCCGCCACGAGCAAACCCCGCGGCGCGCGTTTGCGGCTGCGGGGTTCAGGCAGCGCGGATACGCCAACCGCCTTCACGACATCGCTCATACTTTCCTACGCTTACAGTAGTCCGGCCTGGCGCATCAGCTTCGCGGCTTTGCTGTCATCGCCGAGTTGTTCAACCGTCAACGACGGCGGGCTCAACTGGTCGAAAGGCTTGAGCAGCGGATCGGGAGAAACACCCGCATGCAGCGGATATTCGAACGCGATCTTGCCCTTGGCCATCAGGTCCTGCGCACGTTCGCTGACCAGATACGCCAGGAATTGCTGCGCCGCCTGCTGGTTCGTGCTCGATTTCAACACCGCCGCGCCCGATACGTTCACGAGCGCGCCCACGTCACCGTTACCGAAGTGATAGATCGCACTGCGCGTGGCGCTGTCGCCGAGTTGCACGTGCAGGCGCGCCCAGTAGTAGTTGTTCACTACGCCCGTCGCCACGCCGCCGCGATTCACTGCTGCCACCACGCCTTCGTCGTCATCGAAGATCTGCGAATTTTTCTTCAGGCCCTTGAGCCACTCCAGCGCGCTCGCTTCGCCCTTCATCGCGATCACCGCGCTTACCACCGGCAGGAAATCGCCGTCGCTGGGTGCAATGCCGACCTTGCCTTTCCACTCCGGCTTGGCCAGATCCATCAGCGATGCCGGCAGTTGCGCCGCGTCGATCTTCTTCGTGTTGTAGACCAGCACGTTCTCACGCGCGAGCACGCCGACCCAGTCACCCTGCGGCGAGTTGTAGCGCGACGGGATGGTCGAGAGCGTGGATGCATCGGTTTTAGCGAGCAAGCCTTTCTCGTCCAGCAACATCAGTTCGGGCGAATTCTCGGTGAAGTAGACATCGGCGGGAGAAGCCGATCCTTCCGCGACCAGTTGCGCCGCCATGGCCGGCCCTTCGCCGTTACGGACCTTCACCGACACACCGGATTGCTTCTCGAAGTCCTTCGCCAGCGCGGCCACGACCTGCTCGTGTTGCGCGTTGTACAAGGTCAGCGTCGCCGCTTCCGAGTTCAGCGGCAACGCCGCTGCGGCAGCCAGCACCGCGATGCCGCAAAGCGTGCGCAGCACGGGCAGGGAGCGTGTGGTGTTCATTGCAGTCATTCCTTTTGTCGTGGTGCGCCGGCTTGTCGCCGGCGTTTGCCTTATTGCTTCAATTAATTCAAGCTTCAAACAGCCCCGCGCCGATAAACGAACCCGGCCGCACGCCCGGCGGGCACGCAAACACCGCGCTGCCCACATGCGTGGTGAACTGATTCATCATGTCGAACTTCGCCAGCCGTTCATTGATCGGAACGAAACCAGTGCGCGGATCGCTTTGATGCGCGACGAAGATCAACCCTGCGTCGTACTCGGTTTCCTGGCGCCATGGCGGCCACCGCTCGATATAAAAATCGGTGCCGTCGTTGTAGGAATACGAGCGGCGCAAGATCTGCGCACCGTTGTTCGTTGCCTGGTTCGATAAGCGCACGTGCGAGTTTTCCGGGATCACCTGGTTGCCGTCTTTATCGGCGGCATCGAGGTCCAGCGCATCGAATTCGTTCTTCTTGCCGATCGGCGCGCCGCTGTATTTCTCGCGGCCCATCACCTGTTCCTGGAAACCGCGTTCCATGGTGTCCCAGTGTTCCAGCGTGATCCGGATACGACGCACGACGGTGTACGTGCCGCCGTTCATCCACGGCGCGTCGGGCGCGTTGGCCCACACGAACTGGTTCATCAGCGCCGGTTTCGCGGTCGACGGATTGTTGGTGCCGTCCTTGAAACCCATCAGGTTGCGCGGTGTCTGACCACGCGGACCGGAGAGGAAACCGGCCTGTGCCCAGCGCATGGCCACGATGCCGTAGCCCATGCGCGCAAGTTGGCGCACAGCGTGGAACGCCACTTGTGCGTCGTTGGCACAGGCCTGGATCAGGATGTCGCCGCCGGTTTTCTGCGGCAGCAACTGGTCGCCGTTGAAGCGCGGCAAGTCCACCAGCGCGGCCGGCCGGCGCTTCTCCAGACCGTAGCGATCCTTACCTTCGTGCGTGAAAAGTCCCGGACCGAATCCAAATGTGATCGTGAGGCCCGCTGCACCCAGGCCGAGGATATCGCCGGAATCGGGTGCGGCTTTGTCGTCGGCGGGCAAAGGCTTGGCCGTGTCACCGCGCGACATGCGTGCGGCCGCATCCGTCCACTCTTTCAGAAGACCGATCACTTCTTCGCGTTTATCGGTCGTGAGATCGAGCGACGCCACATACGTGTGACTCTGCTGCGGTGTCACGATACCTGCCTGATGCTCGCCGAAGAACGGCTCGACCACGAGCATCGGGTCGATGGGCTGCTTGAACTGCGCCTTGGTCGCGGCGTGCGCGACTGAGCCCGCGCCTAACGCTGCACCTGCGGCAACGCCCGCCTTGAGAAAGCGGCGGCGCGGTGGATCTTGATCGTTTGCCATGATGTCGCCCTGCTGTGCTAATTACTTCGCTTTACTTACTTCGCTTTACTTCGCCAGGACCAGTGTATTCACATCGTCCTGTACGTAATAAAAGCCATCGCCTTCCGGCGTCATCGCGATGCCGAACAAGTCACCATTGCCCGGCGGCGATTGCGCTTTGTCGGTATCGATCCAGCGCGCATACAGTTGCTTGCCCGTCGCCGGATCAATCTCCACCACCTGGCCGTTCAACGCGTTCGTGACCAGCAAGTGCCCGTTGGGCGCCGTCACCATCGCAAGCGGGCGATGCAGGAAACCATCGGCGGTCAGTTCGCGGCCAACACCCGCGCTGGTATCGCGGGTCATGGGTTCGTCGATTTCGGTCACGCGGTTGCCGATCGCATCGGATGCATAAAGCAGCTTCTGATCTGGCGATAACGCCAGGCCCGTCGGACCAACCAGGAACACGCCCTTGTCAGCCTGCGCGCCGAAACCGCTGGCGATCACCGTCTCCTGCTTGACCACCGGCGCCTTGCCTTGCGGGATATCCAGGTCGAGGCGAAGAATGGTCGCCTGCTTGAACACCGGCGGATTGCCTCCTGCGCCGCCCACGCCGAAGCCCGCGTTGCTCACGAACAGCGTAGCGTGATCGCCGTTATCGACGACCGCCATGTTGCCCCACGGGTCGTTGATGTTGGCACTCGCGATAGTGGATGCTACCTTGCCCTGGTTGTCGAGCACGATCAGGCAACCCGCGCCCTTGGTGCCGGTCGTGCCATCGTTGCTTGGCGTGCTGCCGACGATCACCCAGCCCGACTTCAGCATGGTCATCGCGGTGGAGAGGCCGATACCGCCCGGACAATCCTTCAGATCGCGCGGCACGGTGGCGAACACCGTCATCTCCTTGGTGTCGGGATGATAGTTGATGATCGTGCTGCCGGTCCCCTGCAGGTTCGCGGCATTGTTGAAGTTGCCCACCAGCACGTCGCCCTGCTTGACCGTGCCCGACGATACCGGCGCGACCACGATTGCATACGGATTCTGGTCGCCGTTGGACGGAACGGTGTTGATGAGCGTGGTGTGCTTGTGCAGCGTCTCGAGAAAGCCGATCGGCGCTGCGTGCGCGATGCTGCTGACAAGACCGCCAGTCAGCACCGCGGCTGACGCAATAGCCGTCAGCGTGGCCGTAAGCGCTCTGGATTTGAAAAGTTGTTTCATACAAAAGCCTCGGGTGCGTGCTTCAGGATCACGCCGATCAGAAGGTGATGGTGGTGCGCACGCCAACAACGAGCGTGTTGCGCAACGGCTGCGTGGGATCGTTCGGATTCTGGCCGGCGCCCGCGTTGAAGGTGTATTGCAGATCGCCCTGCATGACCCACCACGGGTTGACCTGATACTGATAGGTCGCCTCGACCGCCGTTTCCTGCGTGCGGATACCGTACGGGCCGCCGCTTGCGGCTGCAGCCGCTACATCAAGGTCATGCACGTGGTTGCCGACCTTGATATAGGCGAGGCCAATGCCGACGCTGTCGTTGTCACGGCCGGCGAACGGAGCTTTCATCACAATACCCGCGTTGGCGCTCAAGCTCACCAGGTTGCGGTCGCCCGGCGCGCCCATCACGCGCATGAACACACCAATGCTACGCGGTTCGTCGGGGTTCGGCCGCCAGATCATCTGATCCGCGACGGCATAAAAGCTGTAGTTGCCGTTATGGTTTTGCGGCGTACCGCTGCTAGCCGGATCGGCGAGCGACAGGCCGGTGTTGTCATTGTTTTGGTCAGCGAAGCGTTCGTTGTTATACCAGATGCCGATCTTGTATGTACCGGGCAAGCCGGATTGCGGCACGCCGACCATCTCGCCGTCGGACGGCTGATTGATCGAATACTGCAATTCACCGATATACAGCGCGCCGTTATGCAGGTTGAAGTTCGTACCGCTGATATTGTTCGGGTTGTTGCCAAGCGGATCGCCATCGAACACGCCCGCCAGCGCCGTCAATGAAGGCGTGATCTGGCCGCGCACGCGCACGCCGAGTGCGGACAGCGGATACGCCGGACCGCCCGACGGCATGTCATAAGAAGGCAGGCCTGGCCAGCCGAACATGGTGTTCACGAACGTGGCGGCATAGGTGCTGACCATGAACTCCTGGTCAATACTTTGCTGACCGACCTTGACGTCCACGCGTTTGTTCAGGAACGACTGCTGATACCAGAGTTCCCACAGGCGCGTGGTGTCCTGCGCTTCAATCCCGCTCGCGGTATTCAGCGTACCGAGATTGAACTCGCTCAGGTTACGGCCGTGAATCTGCAGCGCGCTCGCGTTGAACGTGCCGCCCGGCAGGCCGAAGGCCTTTTGCGTATCGAGGCCGAGGGTGACGGTGGTCAGCCCATCATACGTGCCGCCGGTTTTCAGGCCGCCGCGCGCGTTGTCGAGATATTCCGATACTTCCGTCGCTTGCAGTGTCACCCCGTACTGGCCGAGGAATGAACGGATGCCGCCCATGTCGCCGAGCAGGGTCGAGCGCCCCCAGACACCGGTCCATTGACCCGCCGGTTGCGCCTGGATGTTCAGGTCTGCTTCGGGGACATCAGAAGGGGTTGCGTCCGGGTTGGCCGGCTCTGCGGCAAATGCCGCCGAGAATGTTGCCGATGACGCCAGCGCGAACAACGCCAGGCTGGTACCGAGCACCGCCCGGCGAAAAGGCGCACTACGGCGCTTGATGGCAGCGCGCAGGGTCGCGTCGGGGCGTGAATCGTGTCGCGATTCAACGCGCGATTCGCGCGGAGCGAGCTGGACGGGTTGCATCGAAATCCTCTGTCTTGTTGCGACGCTTGGGCTACGCGTCGTGTTGATTGTTCTAGAGACGTTGCAACGACATGCGCGATAAACCCGGCACATCAGCGCTGAAACGTCCGCCGGGCCACCATCCAGAAAGCACCGGCGAAGCGAATCGTACCGACGCCAAGTTTGAACGTCAATATAAATGAGAACGATTCTCATTATAATTACATGTAGTTGAAGAGTCCCTTACAGAAGCAATTCCTTACAGCTTTATAACTTGCCTATTTGCAATTATTTAGTAATGCATTTGATATATATGAACAAACATCGAGATCTCGCGCCCTCGTCGTTCAATTCCGTTCCCCGTTTATGCCGCAATCTTCAGGGTCGAACCGGGTAGGTGCACGGTCGCATCAGGGTATTGCCGGATCGCGTCAACAACGGCGGTAGTGTCAGCTTACTGAGCTTCGGCAATCCGCTTAAACCCGCTATGCCGAAATCCGCATTGCCAATGCGACGAACTGCCAAGACGCCGCTAATTTGGCTTCCTAAATTGCATCTGCTGCTGGTCTTCAGCGAGTTCTTTCAACAAGCTCAACCGGTTTTTTCGTCCACACCATAATGGCGGCGCGCACGGGCAAGTCCCGTCTTGCTTGGAGCGTGCTCGTCGTGATGCAGTTGTTTGTCGGGAAACGGAGTTGAAAACGTGTAGATAAAACCAAAACGCGAAAGCGAAACCTGACCGCCCTGCTCGCCGGACCTGTCCAACCCCGAAGGAGAATAAAAGTGCATCTTCGAACACATCTCAAACCGCTTGCCTGGATTCTTGCGTGCGCTGCCGCCAGCCTGGGCGCGTTGCCGCTGTCCGCCGCTGCCGACACGTTCGACGTCAAGGTCGGCTTTGCCGCCCCGCTCACGGGCGCAAACGCCGGTTATGGGAAGGACCTGCAGAACGGCGTGCAACTGGCGCTGGACGAAGCGAACGCGAAGAAGATCCAGATTGGCGGCAAGACGGCCAACTTTGTCATTCAGGCCGAAGACGATCAGGCCGACCCGCGGATCGGGGTGCAGGCGGCGCAAAAACTGGTGGATGGCGGCGTGGCCGTTGTCGTCGGCCACTTCAATTCGGGCACGACCATTCCTGCGTCACAGGTCTACCAGACCGCCGGCATTCCGGTGATCGATCCGGCGGCGACCAATCCGACCATCACGCAGCGAGGGTTCGACAACGTCTTCACCGTCATTTCAAGCGATGCCCAGAATGCCGGTACCGCCGGGACTTATGCGGTAACGGTGACGAAAGCGAAGAAGATCTCGATCATCGACGACCGGACGGCTTTCGGCCAGGGTGAAGCCGATGAGTTCGAGAAAGCGGTGAAGGCGGCGGGCGGCACGATCGTCGCGCGCCAGTACAGTGATAACCAGACCGTCGATTTCAGCGCGCAGCTCACCGCGCTGAAGGGTATAGGCACCGACCTGATCTTCTTTGGCGGCCTGGACCGGCAAGCGGCGGCGGTGGCGAAGCGGATGAAGCAGCTTGGCATCACTGCGCAGTTCGTGGGCGGCGGCGGCGTAATGGACACGGACTTCCTGAAACTTGCCGGCGATGCGGCTGATGGCGCGATGGCATGGGAATACGGCAGTCCACTGGAGAAGCTGCCGCAGGGCAAGGCGTTCGCCGAGAAATTCCAGAAGCATTTCGGCGTGGCGATCCTCTCGTATGCGCCGTTCGGTTACGACGCTGCGTGGGCCGCGATCAATGCCATGCAGAAGAGTAATTCCATCGATCCGAAGGTATACCGTCCGGTGCTGAAGACCATTTCGTTCCCGGGCATTACGGGCACGATTGCCTTCGACAATAACGGCGCGTTGAAGAATGCCTCGTCGACGATGTATCAGGTCAAGGGCGGTGCCTGGGTGCCAATCGTGACGAAGAGCGGGACGTAGGATTTAACGGACGCGGGGCGGGGATGGTTGGAGAACCCTCGCCCGAAAGTGCCAACGAAAAATCACGCGCTCATGTAAGCCAGAAGATTCGCCCGCGTCACCGCGGCCTCTCCCTTGAGCCATTCGGCAAATTCCTGCAAGACCGGTGAAGCCGCCGGCCGCTCCGGATAGATCAGATAATACGAAGCCCCGCTCGGCACGCAAAGCGAAAACGGCGTGATGATCCTCTGCGCCCGCAAGTCCTCCTCGATCAGCGATAAATCCCCAATCGTCACGCCCAACCCCTGCATTGCAGACGAAATGGCGAGATCAAGCGTGTCGAAGTGCTGCGCTTTCGCAGACGGCAATCCCTTGTACCCATACGCTTCCAGCCACCTGAGCCAGTCCCGCCGATCACGCGTGGGATGCAACAACGTCTGGTCAGCAAGATCATCCGGGGTCGCTGCGCCGACCTGCCCCGTCTTCCACAAGCCCGGCGCACACACCGGCGTCAGCACTTCATCGAACAGATGATGCGAACTCACGCCCTTCAGACTCACGCCCTTTGACGTCGGCTGCCCGAACACAATGGCGGCATCGAACTGCTCGGCATTGAATTCCACCCCGTGCGACACCGCCGCCGTCACCTCGATCACCAGCTCCGGCCGCTCATTCTGCAAGCGGATCACACGCGGCAAAATCCAGCGCATCGCGCACGTGGGACATTTAACCCGCAACGTGCCCGACTGCGCCCCGCTACGCTCCAGCGCCTCGGTAATCTGCGCCAGTGCCTGCTGCAAAGGCGCAAGCAGCATCGCGCCGTTCGGCGTCAGCGCAAGACCCCTAGGCTGGCGCACGAACAGCGCATAACCCAGATGCGCCTCCAGCCCCGAAATCTGCCGGCTGACAGCGCCTTGCGTGATGTTGAGAACATCGGCGGCACGGGTAAAGTTCAGTCGCTGCGCCACGACCGCGAAGGTTTTAAGCACATCCAAGGACGGCAGTGGTTTCATTGTCGGATCTCGTAAGCCATGAGCTGGGTTCATGGCTAGTATGACAAACTTTCGATTGTCCGCGCATTATTGCTGCGGTCGAATGACAATCGATACTTGAATTCAGTCTTCCGGAGACAACCGCCGTGAAAAGTGCCTGGACCCCCGCGTCGAAGCTGCCGAATGTCGGCACGACCATCTTTACCGTGATCGGCCAACTCGCCGAGGAACATCAGGCGCTGAATCTCTCGCAAGGCGCACCGAATTTCGCGTGCGATCCGAAACTCGTGGACAACGCGGCGCGAGCCATGCGCGCCGGGCATAACCAATACGCGCCCATGTCAGGCGTGCTTGTGCTGCGCGAAGCCCTCGCGCTGAAAACGCAGCAGCTCTACGGGGCCACCTACGACCCGGGCAGCGAAATCACCGTGGTGGCAAGCGCCAGCGAAGGGTTGTACGCGTCGATCAGCGCGCTCGTCCATCCCGGCGACGAAGTGATCTACTTCGAACCTTCGTTCGATAGCTACGGCCCCATCGTGCAATTGCAGGGCGCGACGCCCATCCCGATCAAGCTCTCGCCGGTGGACTTTCATATCGACTGGGATGAGGTGGCAGCGGCCATCACGCCGCGCACGCGGATGATCATCATCAACTCGCCGCACAATCCGTCCGGCAGCGCATTCACGGTTGAAGACATCAACCGCCTCACGGCGTTGACGCGCGATTCGAAGATCATCGTGTTGTCGGATGAAGTGTATGAACACGTCGTGTTCGACGGCGCCCTGCATCACAGCATGGCGCGTTATCCGGCGCTGGCCGAGCGCAGCGTGATCGTGTCGTCGTTCGGCAAGTCGTATCACGTGACGGGGTGGCGCGTCGGTTTCACGCTTGCCCCGGCCGAGCTGACCAACGAAATCCGCAAAGTTCATCAGTTCATGACCTTCGCCGCCGATACCCCCATGCAAATTGCATTCGCGCAAGCACTCGGCGACGCATCGAGCTATCTCGGGCTCGGCGAGTTCTATCAGAAGAAACGTGATCTGCTCGCCGAAGCGCTCGCCGGTTCACGCTTCGAACTTTGCCCAAGCGCCGGCAGCTTCTTCATGCTGGCGCGCTTCGGCGCGTTCTCCGATGAATCGGACAGCGACTTCGTGCTGCGCCTGATTCGCGAAACCCGCGTCGCGACCATTCCCTTGTCGGCGTTCTACACCGACGGCACGGACAACCGCATCATCCGCCTCAGCTTCGCCAAGGACGACGACACGCTGCGCGAAGGCGCACGTCGCTTGTGCGCGGTTTGATGCTGATTTAATGCTGACTTGAATATTCAACTTCTATCAACATCAATAAAGAGACGCTCCAATGAAAAACACCGCTCGCGTTCTGTCGGCCGCCCTGTTGCTGGCCTCGTCGTTGTGCAGCGCCGCCGAGTCCGATACCTTGCGCTATGGGGTGGAAGCGCAATATCCGCCGTTCGAATCGAAGGCGGCAACCGGTGAATTGCAGGGGCTGGATATCGATGTAGGCAACGCGGTGTGCGCCACGGCGAAGATGAAATGCGTGTGGGTTGAGACCTCGTTCGACGGTTTGATCCCGGCCCTGCAAGGCCGTAAATTCGACGCGATCAATTCCGCGATGAACGCGACCGATCAGCGCCGCCAGGCCATCGACTTCACGACGGTCGTGTATCGGATGCCCACGCAACTGATCGCGAAGACGGGCAGCGGGCTTGAGCCGACAACGGCATCGCTGAAGGGCAAGAACATCGGCGTGTTGCAGGGTTCGATCCAGGAAAATTTCGCCAAGGCACATTGGGCCAACGCGGGCGTGAACGTGGTGCCTTACCAGGATCAGAACCAGGCTTATACGGATCTGAAGGCCGGCCGTCTCGACGGCACGCTGGTACTTTCGGCTGCCGGACAAACGGGCTTTCTATCGAAACCGGACGGCGCGGGATACAGCTTTGCCGGCGGCCCGGTCAGCGACGACAAAATCCTGGGCAGCGGCATTGCATTTGGCATTCGCAAGAGCGACGATGCGTTGAAGCAGCGTCTGAACACAGCCATCGCGAAGCTCAAGGCGGATGGAACAATTGCCAAGTTCGCGAAGAAGTATCTCGGCGACATCGACGTGTCAGCTAAATAAAGGTGGCCTGAAACAGGGATATCCGGTTCATCAAAGAGCCGCTTAAAGCTTGATAGCTGGATGAAAGCTGCAGCGAGACCAGCGAGGTTTATTGAACGCTGGCACACTGCGGCCTTCGTCGTTGGCACAATCGGCTGCTGTGTTGCATCGAGCGGCCGCTTTATCCGGATATCCCATGAGCACTGCGCCTGCCGCACCGCCTGCGCCCTCCCCGCCGCCGCCGTTGAAAGGCGGCCAACTGGTTCTCGCGACCATTGCCGTGGCGCTCGCCACGTTCATGAACGTGCTCGACTCTTCGATCGCGAACGTCGCCATCCCGACCATTTCCGGCAATCTCGGTGTTTCCGTCGATGAAGGCACGTGGGTCGTGACGGTATTCGCGGCGGCCAATGCCGTGTCGATTCCGCTGACCGGCTGGCTGACTCAGCGTGTTGGGCAGATCAAGCTGTTTGTTGGCGCAATCTTGTTATTCGTGATCTCTTCGTGGCTTTGCGGGCTTGCACCCACGCTGCCGATCCTGCTTGCCGCACGCGTTTTGCAAGGCGCCGTTGCGGGGCCGTTGATTCCGCTGTCGCAGGCGATATTGCTGGGTTCGTATCCTAAGGAGAAAGCGTCGATGGCGCTTTCTCTATGGGCAATGACCGCCGTTGTCGGGCCAATTGCCGGGCCGGCTTTAGGCGGCTGGATTACCGACAGCTATAGTTGGTCGTGGATCTTCTATATCAACATTCCCGTCGGCTTATTCGCCGCCAGCGTCACCTGGTTCATCTACCGCAAACGTGAATCGGCGACGCGTAAAGCGCCTATCGATACAGTCGGGCTCATTTTGCTGATTGCCTGGGTTGCGTCGCTGCAGGTGATGCTTGACAAGGGACGCGACCTTGACTGGTTTTCGTCGCCGGTGATCGTTTGGCTGGGCGTCATCGCGGTGATTGCCTTTGCGCTTTTTGTGGTATGGGAGTTAACCGATGCCAATCCCGTCGTTGATCTACGGCTATTTGCCGGGAGGAATTTCTTCGGCGGAACGGTGGCCATTTCCGTGGCTTACGGCGTGTTCTTCGGCAACCTTGTTCTGTTGCCGCAATGGCTGCAGGAGTATCTGAATTACCGCTCCGTCGATGCCGGTCTGGTGACCGCGCCATTGGGGATCTTTGCGGTGATTCTCGCGCCGGTCATGGGGCGATTTTTACCCCGGACCGACGCGCGTGTTGTCGCGACCATGGCGTTTATCGGCTTCGCCATCGTGTTTTATATGCGCTCGAAGTATGTGATTGAGGTCGATACCTGGCATTTGGTGTTGCCCACGCTTTTGCAGGGCATTCCGATGGCGCTGTTTTTCGTGCCATTGACGTCGATTATCCTGTCGGGGCTGCCGCCGTCAAAAATTCCCGCCGCCGCGGGCTTATCGAACTTTGCTCGGGTGTTTTGCGGGGCGGTGGGGACATCGCTTGCGGGTAATGAGTGGACGAACCGGATTGCCTTGCATCACGAGCGGCTGACCGAGCAGGCTAATATCAATAATCCGGTGTTCTTGCAGTCACTGCAGATGTCGCAGGGGACACTCAATATCAGCGAAGCTCAAGCCAGGGGTATGTTCGATTTCACTGTGAACACACAAGCCGCCATGATGGGGCTGAACGATGTGTTTTTTGCTTCCGCCATTATTTTCATTCTGATTATTCCGCTTATCTGGATAACGAAGCGCGCGAAAGGCGGTGGGGGCGGAGCGGCCGCGGGCGCGCATTGAGTCTTGTTTGCACGGGTTTTCTGGCATTAAGGGGTTGGGGGGCCTTTGGCGGTCCCCCCGCGCGATCCGCGTTCGAAAAAATAAGCAAAGATCGGTTCAACGCTCTTTGCGACGTGTCAACCGCAGCTTGAGCCATGTCACCATGCTTCATTTTTTTCTAGTCGCAAATCGCGATAATCTGGTTCAACTGCTCGCACGCTGCGGCAAACACCTCATCGGGTGCACACTTCCACGGATGAGCCTTCGCTCCCCGTGCTCGCCAATCAAAAGACTTGGGCTGGTGTCCAAGCACGTAGCTCGTGACGTTTCTCGGCCCCTGGAACTTGATTGCAAACGGATTCGTGTCGTTGAACGCGGCTGTCGTCATCGGAAGACCAATAACGATCCCGGTTCGCTCGTTGAATGGCTTCGGTGACAAAACCAGCATAGGCTGCATATCCTTCATGTCGCGACCGACCTGAGGGTTGCAGTCAATCCAGATAATGTCGCGTCGATCCGGCGCCCACAAAGCAGCTGCCATCAAAACTCCTCCACACCAATGCGGCCCGTGGCCATCGCCTCACCGCCGTGAGTTGCAGGATCGAACTTCGCCAGTTTCTCCGCGAGCGTGAGCTTGCGAGGACCCACCGGCTTCACCGTCACGCCGATCTCGTCAGTCGTCACCTCAACCTCCTGTCCGACCTCGAAATGCGCAGAGCGTGCGATTGCGGCGGGGATACGAACAGCCAGGCTATTTCCCCACTGTTGGATCGTGAGCGTCGCTGTTTTGGCCATGATGCCAACCTCCTGTGAACGTTGAGACAAGTCAATACGTTTTACAGGTAGGTTTCAACGCGTCTATACGGCAGTTGCAGACATCCTGCTAACGGTGTCCGAAGGGGCAAAACCAACCGCTACCCCTTGTGAAAGGTAATGTGCGAAACCCTCCGCACCATCAGCACCGCCGATAACGCCGCCACTGCGGTCAGCGCCACGCCAATATGAATCGATTGCACGAGCACCTCGCGTGCGCTTTCGATCAGCGCCGGCCCATCCAGCCCGGCCGGTACCAGATCAGCCAGCAACTTCCCCCGCAACGCGGAATCGATCAGGATCCGCGGATCGGCAAATCTTGGCAGCCACGCCGTACTCGCCGGCTCGCCGAGCACTCGCAGCGTACGCGTAATCACGTCCCGATAATGATGCTGCACGATGGTCGCGACCACGCTCGTCCCGAGCATCCCGCCGACCATTCGCGTCGATTGCAGCAACGCCGTGGTAATGCCGAAGCGCTCACGCCCGGCAATCTCCTGCCCGAACACGTTCAGGTTATTCAGCACGAACCCCAGGCCAATACCAATCCCCGCCATGGGAATCTCGATCCAGATATGCTGCGTGGAGGCATCGGCAAACGCCAGCGCAATACACGCAAACAGCAGCAACGTAAATCCAATCGACAAGATGAAGGTGGGCTTGCGTAAATGAATCACAATGCGCGTGTTAATAAAACTGCCGATGGCAATAAACATCGCAATTGGCGTAGCCAGTAATCCAGCCTCTTGCGGCGATAAACCAAAACCTCCCTGCAGCAAAAGCGGCGCAAAAAAGATCAGCGAAAACATCACGAAACCCGACAGCATCGACAACGTGAACAACGTAACCAGCTGCGGGTCCTTGAAGAGGTCGAGCGGAATGATCGGATGCGTCGCGCGACGCTCGCATATCAGCAACGCCACCGCGCCGCCCGCCACGCACGCAGCCAACACCACGTTCCCGGTGGTCAAGCCGCTCTTCGGCACGGCTTCAATGAATGCCTGCAAGCCGCCCAGCACGAGGGCAACCAGCACCGCGCCGAGCCAGTCGATCTTCACCGCACCCTCGCGCGGCCGATGGAAATTCGGCAAATGCGCCCAGATGAAATAAAACGCGGCAATCCCCACAGGCAGGTTGATCAGGAAAGTCGACCGCCATCCCCAATGCTCACTCATCCAGCCGCCCAACGACGGGCCCGCCGCCGTGCCGATCCCATAGGACGCCGCCATCACCACCTGCCAGCGCACCCGCAAGCGCGGATCGGGAAAGAGATCGGGAATCGACGCGAACGCCGTGCCGACCATCATCCCCCCACCCACGCCCTGCAAACCGCGCGCGATCACCAGGAACAGCATGTCGTTGGCCACGCCGCACAGCACCGAGGCTGCCGTGAACGTGATCACCGCGGCAATCACGAACCGCTTTCGCCCGAAATAATCGCCAAGCCGGCCGAATACCGGCACCGTTACCACCGACGCCAGCAAATACGCGCTCGCGATCCAGGCGTAATACTCGAAACCATGCAATTCCGCGACAATCGACGGCAGCGCGGTGCTGACTACGGTCTGGTCAAGCGCAACCAGCATGTTGACGAGACCGATGCCGAGCATCGCGAGCAGAGCGTTGCGAAAAGGCAGGGGAGAGGCGGATTCGGGAAGCGGCGGGGAGGCGGACTGAGGAGCGGATTGAGGAGCGGATTGAGACACGGGCTGGGGACTAGGAGAGTAAAAATAGAGGGAATCAATACAAACATCACGCCCCCGGATTGTATGACGTCATTATTTCGTCCGGTTGGTCAGGATCGACGGGTTGTCGACATAGGGGAACATTAATCAGATTATTACTGTCGTATATTTGTAAGCCAGGCGACCAGGCGCGACTGTTTTCATCGATCAAAAAATGTAAGTTTGTACTTCACCGCTGAAGGAGAACCGTATGTTCAAACGAATCGTCGTGGCTATTGATGGCAGCCGCACCTCGCGCCGCGCATTCGAATCCGGGCTCGAACTCGCCGCCACGCACGGCGCGGTACTGCAGCCCTATTACGTCGTCGAAAACGCACCGGTCTATTACGACGTGCCGGGCTACGATCCGTCGGTCCTGCGCGACGAGCTCGCCGACGAGGGCGCCAAACTCGCCGCCGAAGTGAATGCCGAGATGAAACAGCGCGGCGTACAAGGCGCCGTGGTGATTGCCGAAGGTTCGTCGGTGGATGATGTCGCAGAGATGGTGCTCGCCGCCGCTGCCGCGTTCAACGCGGACCTGCTCGTGATGGGCACGCACGGACGCAAGGGCTTCCAGCGGCTGTTACTCGGCAGTGTCGCGGAAAGGTGCCTGCGCCAGGCTACGCTGCCGGTACTGCTGATTCCCGCAGCCTCCGGGACCGGCTCAGTGCCCGAATCAAACGGATAAAGCACCGAGATGGGCGTGCGGGGTGGGCAAGCGGGCGGCAGCGTTCTTACGCGACGTTTTGCCACCCGGAGGCGGGTCGCATCGATGGGACAATTTCCTTGTTCCAGATCAAAACGAACTAAAAGCGAGCGAGCCATGCACACCGTCTGCGAAACCCCAGTTCCTCTGTCCAGCGCCCCGTCGCGCCACGCCGCTGATTGCTCGTCCTGCGCCTTGAAGCATTACTGCCTGCCGCAAGGCCTATCGTCTGACGACGTCAACAGCCTTCAGAAGGTCATCGTCAACGCCCGCACGATCAAGCGGGGCGAAACCCTGTTTCGCGTCGGCGACACCTTCGACACGCTCTACGCCATCCGCTCCGGCTCGATCAAAACGGTTGTGTCGACACCGAACGGCAATGGCCGCGAACAGGTCATGGGTCTTCATCTCGGTGGCGATGCGCTTGGTCTCGAAGGATTCGCTCATGGCCGGCACGCATGCCACGCCATCGCGCTTGAAGACAGCTCGGTCTGCCTGATCCCTTATGTGCACTTTGAGCGCGCCTGCCGCGAAACGAGCGCCCTGCAGCGCCGGCTGCTGCAGTTGCTGAGTGGCGAAGTTGTCCGGAAGGCGGCGCAGACCCTGATCCTCGGCACGCTGCGCGCCGACGAGCGGGTCGCTGCCCTGCTGCTGGATTTCTCCGCCCGGCTGACGCGCCGCGGTTATGCGGGCAACGAGTTCAACCTGCGCCTCACGCGCGACGACATGGGCAGTTTTCTCGGCATCACGTTGGAAACGGTCAGCCGGACACTGTCGCGTTTTCAGGAAAAGGGCCTGATTGACGCAAACGGCAAGCTCATCCACATCCTCGATTTCGACGGCCTGCGCGCGATCTAGCGCTATCTGGTTCCTGGCCCGCTTTTCCGGCCTGTTTGTGATCCAAGCAGGCTTGGCATGCCCTCTGCTACGATTTATCGTTTTGCATCGGCCCGTGCCCGGAGACAAGAGCGAAATGAATCGCGAACCTACCCCGCTGCATCCGCTGCTCGCCCGCCTGCGCGACGCGCGCCAGACCACTGACGCGTTGTTCGACATCGTCAAACCCGAATTCCTGTATGAACGTCCGATTTCCGAGCGGCATCGGATCGTGTTTTACATCGGGCATCTTGAAGCCTTCGATCGAAATCTGTTCGATCAGCGCCTCTTCGACCTGCCCAGTCCAAATCCCGAGTTCGACCAGTTATTTGCGTTCGGCATTGATCCCGTCGATGGCGGACTGCCGAGCGACCAGCCTCGAGACTGGCCGTCTCTCGACACAATTCGCGCCTATGTGCAGCAGATTCGCGATGACATCGATGCGCGTTTCGATCCCGCCGAAATTACAAAACGTGAAGATAAGCGTGACAATCCCAGCGCTCTGGAAGCGACGCCTGAGACGCTGCTGGAGGTCGCGATCGAGCACAGGCTGATGCATGCGGAAACGCTTGCGTACATGTTGCATCAGTTGCCGTTGCATCAGAAAACCGGGCCCGCGGTCACCGAAGACGCCGCGGAACACCCGCTCGACAACGGTATTGCACGGGAAATGGTCCACGTGCCTGCTGGCAGGACGACGCTTGGCCTTGCGCGCGATAGCGGCACGTTCGGCTGGGACAACGAGTTTGGCGAACAGGGCGTGGACGTGCCGGCATTCGAGATGGACCGCTACATGGTGACGAATTCGGACTGGCTGGATTTCATCGAAGCCGACGGTTACGGACATCGCGATTACTGGCGCGACGGCGACTGGGCGTGGAAGGAACGAGAGGGCATAGAAAAGCCGGCGTTCTGGGTGCGTGATGAATCGTCGGCGGAATTGAAAGAGTCAGCAAAGGGCTCAGGTTGGAAGCTGCGGACCATGTTTGCCGAGATTCCGTTGCCGGCGGACTGGCCAGTGTATGTAAGTCACGCCGAAGCCAGTGCATACGCTAAGTGGGCGGGCAAGTCGCTGCCGACTGAAGCGCAATGGCAACGCGCCGCCGAGGCGGCCCCGCACGCCCAGCAGGGCAATTTCGATTTCCGACGATGGGAACCGTCACCGGTCCAAGCTCACACGGAGAATCACAGCGCGGCGGGCGTGGTGGGGCAGTTTGGCAACGGCTGGGAGTGGACGTCGACGACTTTTGGGCCGTTACCCGGTTTCGAGCCGTTTCCGTTCTACCTGGGTTACTCCGCAAACTTCTACGACGACCAGCATTACGTGCTCAAAGGCGGCTCGCCACGCACGGCGGCTTGCATGCTGAGACCGAGTTTTCGCAACTGGTTTCAAGCGCATTACCAGTACGTGTATGCGGGATTGCGGTGCGTGCGGGGGTAATGGGCCGTGGTCAACGCCCACCTTATCAAGAAGGGCGCACGCTCACTGGACCGGGCGCTACGAAAACAGATGACCTGGGTTGCAGAGAGTTGCGACCCGGGCTATGCGGATCATCGCACCTTGTGGCTCATTGCAAGGTCCGACGCAAATGAATGCCGTGCCGCTTGAGCTTTGCGTAAAGCGCCGGCTTCGAAACCGCGAGCACGGCCGCGCATCGAGTCATGTTGAAGGCGCAAGACCGTAGCGCCTCTTCAATAGCCCGCCTCTCCGCCTCGGCAAGCGATACGACCTGCGACGATGCCCCTTCGCGCACGCCGTCGACCACCGCATCGGGCGTTGGGATTCCGCGAGAAAGCGAACTGACATCGCTGATCGTTGCGTCTTCGCTCAAATTAATCATGCGCTCGATAAAGTTCTCGAGTTTGCGCACATTGCCGGGCCACACGTAGCCAGACATCTGTTGCATCGCGCTAGGGGTGAAACCATAAATGTTCTTTCGCAGCAGCGCAGCGTATTTAGCCACGAAAACGCTCGTCAGAACCGGAATATCGTCCTGACGTTGCCGCAGTGGAGGAATCGCGATATCGATGACATTGCACCGGTAATAGAGGTCTTCCCGGAACGCTTTTTCGCGCACCATTGCCAGCAGGTCGCGGTTGCTCGCGCAGATGATGCGAACATCTATCTGGATGCCGCGCGTGTCGCCCAGCCGCGTCACTTCCCGCTCCTGGAGTACGCGTAGCAGCTTCGCCTGGACATCGAGCGGCAGCTTCGAAATCTCATCGAGAAACACGGTGGCGCCGTCGGCAGATTCGAACTTGCCCGGTCGCCCTTCGCGCGTCGCACCGGTAAAGCTCCCCGGTGCATGCCCGAAGAGTTCGCTTTCAATCAAATCGTGCGGTAATGCGCCGCAATTGATTGCGATGAACGGATGTCCTTGACGCTCGCTGTCGTTGTGAATGGCTTGCGCGAACACACTTCCTTGCCTACCCCGCTCTCTCCGCTCAATAACAGGTTGGCCGAGCCTCTCGCCGCTTTGCGCGCCGAGGCCACGGCGTCAAGCAGTCCGGCGCTTTTCCCGACGATATTTTCAAACGTATACCGCGCGTGATTGCCGGCGTACTTCCCGACAATCTTTCGTATGCGCTTGAATTCACGGAATGTGTTGACGACCGAAACAACCCGGCCACATGCGTTGGTGATAGGTATCGCCGTGTCCAGCAGATGAAGATGCCGCGCTGGCGAATCGATGATCAATTCCCTGTCGACATATCCCATGCCCGTGGAAAAAATGGGCCCGATAATCGGCTCGAAGTCGATCAACTCCTCCAGCGGTCGGCCAATGGCCTTGACCGGATCGATGCCCAGAATGCGTCCAGCGACCGTATTGGCATGACGCACGATGCCGCCGCGCGCGAGCACCATCAGCCCATCGCCAATATGGTCAATGATCGCCTTCTGTTCCTCGATCAGAATTGAATCGATCAGCAATCGTGTACTGTGGCAATCGCGCGGAGCCTTATCGAGTAAGGATTTCGGCGAGTTGATGCAGCGATGGAGATGGAAAGTGGAAGTGAACGTAACGTTCACATTTTTTACGGGCGTTAAGTTTTTTAACGCCTCGCCGTGGACGCGAGGATCCGTAAAGGGCGAGAGCCGGCCTGATATCGGGCGGCCGCGGTCAACCCTCACGCCACCCGGTTACCATCCTTAAGCAAAGGGGCGCAATTGTCTGCGCCCCTCCGGTTAAGGTCTAGTAAAGTCAATTAGCGCCGGGTAACGGAACAGGCCGACGGCACTCAACTGCAAGCGAAGCTGCTCGCGACATTCACATCGCCGCCTTTGTAGCGTGTCACCTTGGGATAAGGGCACAACGGCCGCGTGCGTCCCGCTCCCCAGTCAGCCGGAACGTCAGGGTTCGGCACAGCGTTGCCCGCATCACGCGCCGTCGCGACGACGGTGTCCGGTGCTTTTCCCTGTTCGACCCAGGCGACCATCGGTGTGAGCATGTCGAACTGATCGGTGCTCGGGCCGCCGCTGCAATGATTCATGCCAGCTACCGTGTAGAGGCGTGCGAAGTTCGACGCGTCACCGCCGTTCGCCGCGGCAAGCGCCTGATACCACGCAGTCGTATCGTTCGATGAAAACGCCGGATCGCTCGTGCCGTGATAAACCATCAGCTTCGCACCGCGATTTTTCAACGCACTGAGGTTGGTCTCGTCAGGCGGCGTCATGAATGACCATGACGCTTCGGTATAGACACCACTGGTCGCGAATATCTTCGGCGCATCCGTGTCCATGCTGAAGTTGAATGCATACGCCGACAACTGGCTCAACACAGAAGCGCTCTGCGGCGGTGAGGTGAACGTGAACGCAGCGGCCGCCGGATCAAGCGTGATCGAGTTGCCCTGCTTCCAGGCCGACCAGCCTTGACCGAGACCTGCATCGTAGGGAAAACTTGAATAGAGAGCAGTGCCCGCGCTGTTTCGAGCACCCGCGAAGACATTCCCAATAGCAGTCTTCTGCGCAGTGCTCAGGCACGTCCCGTCACGCACGTTGCCCGAACACGTCGGTACGTCGTTCGCGAGACTGAAATTCGCCTGGCAGGCCTTGATATCCTGAATGAGGCCGTCGGTGACACCATCGAGTGCATCGCACTTCGACAGGATCTTTGACGCAACCATGGCGCGCTCCGCCGCGGTAAAACCGGTCGTGATATCCGGCAGTCCGGTTGAGGTATTCGCGGTGGCCACCGTCGCAAGTTGCTGCGCACTCCACATTTCGCCGACCGCTGCCTTGGGCAGATGAAAGCCCGGATCGCCCGCGATGATCCCGTCATACTGTCCCGAGGACCGCGCGGCTGCAACCATCGCGTGACGGCCGCCGTTCGAACAACCGTCAAAATAGCTGCGGTCCGGCGCCTTGCCGTAGACAAGCTTGATCACCTGCTTGGCCATCGGCGTCAATGTGGCCACCGCGTTGTAACCGTAGTCAACACGCGCTTGCGGGTCGAGGCCAAACAGCGGCGTCTGGGAACCGTTGTGGCCCGCATCTGAACTGATGACCGCGAATCCCATGTTGAGTGCATCGTTGGTTGGCGCGCCGCCGCTGATCTCACCCGTCGCGGTCACAACAGTGCCATCCAGGCCGCCGTTAGCCTGATAGAAGAAGCGCCCATTCCACGCCACAGGCAAGCGCATCTCGAAGCCGATCGCGTACGTCTGGCCATCGACAGGGCTGACCCGCTGGTTCATGCTGCCCTGAATCAGGCAGTGCTGCGCGATAGGTTGTCCCGCCACCGTCAATGTGCCCGCCGCAACGGTGGCGACCGTCGTGAATACCGTATTGGCGAACACAAGTTTCGACGCCAATGCCTCGCACGTCCCTGACAAGCTCGCCGGCACGGCAGCACTCAATTGAGGAAGCGGCGTGCTGGCGCCACTGTCGTCATGACTGCTGCCACCGCACGCGGCAAGCGTCATCGAAGTCATCACTGCGAGTGTCATTGCAGACTTTTTCATTTGTCGTCTCCTAGGGCGTGTTCACACTACCTGAGTCCATCGACGATAAGCGCGAAATTGATGAAAGCGATGAACATCACATCCAGCTTGTCGAATCGCGAGAAGATGCGACGGAAGCCTTTGAGTCTTCGGAACAGTCGCTCCACTTCGTTTCGACGTTTGTACATTTCCCGATCGTATTCCCATGGCTCAAGGCGATTGCTTTTTGGCGGGACGACGGGGATGAAGCCCAGGTCAAGTGCGAGTTGTCGCGTCTCGTTGCCCTCATACGCCTTATCCATCAGCAAGTACAGTGGCCGATTCGGTGGCCCGAGGCTTTGTAGCAAGGCTCGTCCTTCGGGGGCATCACCGGCCTGACCGGGAGAAAGTGAAAACGTTATGGCTGTTCGAGCATCCGAGGCAACCATATGAATCTTGGTAGTCCATCCGGCCCGGCACTTGCCGATGGATTGCGGTCCGTTTTTTTTAATGCACCAGTCCCGTCTGGATGCACTTTTACAATCGTGCTATCCAGCGAGACCGCCTCGATCCTGACACGAACAATCTGGGCACGCTGCAGTTCGGTAAATGCGCGATCCAGCACGCCACTTTTGGACCAACGGTTCATGCGCGTATAGACCGTGTGCCATCGGCCAAAGCGCTTTGGCAAACCACGCCATTTGCAACCATGCTCAGCAACGTAAAGAATCGCATTTAGCACTTGAAGATTCGACATGCTTACGTTGCCGCGCTGACGCGGCAAACAATGTTCGATCTTTTGAAATTGGGCTTCGGTGAGTTCCATTCCCGAAGTTTACAGGTAAATTCAATTAGTGTGAACACGCCCTAGAACATGTGCCGCACGCCGAGCATCACACCCGTTTGTCCAGCTCCGGGTGCTGGTGTGGTTCCACCGCCGCCACCGCTCACCGAATAACTGGCCTTTGCGCTGTTGGCCAGATAAGAAGCTTGCGCATAGACCGCCGTGCGCGCGGACAACAAGTAGGTGGTGCGTAACGTACCCATCGACGCGCGCGTGTCGTGGTCGTTGTTGACGATGTGGTACAGCTCCCCGTCAACGAGAAATGCAGGCGTCACGTAGTACGAAGCACCCAGGAAGAAAAGATTCGAACGAACATCAGGCACGCCCGCGGAACTGGTTTCCACCCGCCGGTTGAGCCAGCCCGCACCGACCTTTGCGTTGCCGAACTTGGCGTACGCACTGACGTGCGTACGGATGTCCCTGTCTGCCGCGCTTGTGAGGACCGTGGGTTCCACGCCGTCAAAAAAATTGGCCGCTGCATTCGGGCCGCCGCCGCGCTGCTCTTCATACGATGCCGCCACGCCGTAAGACGGCGCGTCATACTTGAGCATGACCGACCAGTCCCGGCACTGCGTGGGCTGCCCGGGCACGGACCCTGTACACGTGCCTTGTCCCGGCGAATTACCGGTGCCCGTTGCGTCGCGGCCGAACGAATAGCTCGCTCCCAAAGTGACCCCCTTGTACATGCCAATATACGTGACCGAGTTATCGGCGCGGGCATTCGGCACGTAGGCGTCAAGCGAGCCAAGGCCATAGATATCTGGCCCGATGATGTCGGCGCCCATGAGCGCCAGGTAGGTCATGGTGTATTGGCGACCGAAAGCCACCGTACCGTACGGACTCTTCACACCAACGAACGCTTGCCGCCCGAACAACCGGCCACCCTGCCCGAGATCGCCTCCACGCGTGTTGAAGCCGTTCTCCAGGGTGAACACGGCGCTATACCGTCCGCCCAGATCCTCAGCACCACGCAGGCCCCAACGGGACGGTAGTTCGCCCGTCACGCCAGGCATACGGAACACGTGGTCGCCTGCGGCGTTCGCATGCGATACGTATTCGATGCCGGTATCGACGATTCCGTAAAGCGTCACGCTCGATTGCGCGACGGCCGCCGTGCTTGCCGCGCAGAGTGCACTGCATAAAAGAGCTTGTATGGGTGCTTGCATTCTCATTGTCGTTGTCTCCAGACCGTTGTTTATCGAATTATTTTTTTAGATAGCTTTGGGAGGCTTCAATCGTTCACGCGTGGACGCCTGATCAACAGCAAGGCCGCTACCGCCGCGATCAATGTCACGGGGATACTCGCGCCAATCACTACCGAAGAACTGCGGCCCATTGCCAGCAATTGGCCCGCGGCAAGAGGACCGACCACCGAACCGATACGGCCCACTGCTACAGCAGCGCCCACGCCGGTGCCGCGCATCGCGCTCGGGTAGAACGCCGCGGAGAGTGCATACAGGACCGATTGCCCACCGATCACGAACATGCCGGCGAAGAACGCGGAGCCCGTGAGCGCGGTGAACCCTGGTGCCACCGACAATGCAGCGAGCGACCCGATGATGCCGATGTACATGCCCGCCACCACGACGCTTGCGCGCATGCGGTCCATCAGCATGCCAATGCACAGCGCACCCATACCTCCTCCTACGTTGAAAAAGATCTGCACATAACCGACCTCGGCTCGCGCAAGACCGCGTGCTGCCATCAGCGAGGGCAGCCAATTGAGCAGGAAATAGAGAACGATCAGCGTGCAGAAATAGCTGATCCAGATTTGCAGCGTAGAGAGGCCGCGCGTGCCGCCAAAAAGTATCTCGCCCACCGGCGCAGGCTTTACGCTGCCGTCATGCGAGGCCTTTGCGAAGGCTTTGGATTCGGGCAGGAACGCGAGCAACAGCGGCACGAGAATGAGCGGACCCGCACCACCGACATAGAAGATATGCCGCCATTGGGCATCGCCCGCACTCAGCACGCCGATCGCTGAAGCGATCACGCCGCCGAACGGAATGCCGCAATACATCACGCTCACCGCCGTGTTGCGTACGCGCGGCGATACTGCTTCAGACGACAGCGCGATCAGGTTCGGCAACGCACCGCCCAGTCCGATCCCGGTCAATACGCGCACGATTACCAGCGTATGGAAATCGCTCACAAGTGCGGTGGCAATCGACAGCAAGCCGAACAGGCAGGCCGATATCACGAGTACACGCTTGCGCCCGATCCGGTCGGCAAGACGCCCACCGAACATCGCACCAGGCAAGAGGCCGAACGTCCCTGCGCTGAATGCCAGGCCCATTTGAGCGACGGAGAGATTGAACTCGCGTGCCATGCGCGGCGCGGCGACGCCGACCGATTGCAGGTCAAGTCCTTCGAGCAGTGCGATCGCGAAACACAAACCCAGCGTTACGGCGGCACCCGATTCGATAATGGGCCCGCTGGACACACCGCTTCCCGCGGACCCTGTCCTGATTGATTTCATATTAGCTATCCTTATTAATATATCGGGTTTCCCCCGACAATCTATTCGCGTCCATCCACACGCTAACGACTCCCTTCGGCGCGCAATGCCGGGGCTTATTTTTTCGGTGCGACGATCACACGCAGGTCAGCGGGCTTGGATGCGTGCATTGCCTCAATCAGCGTTTCCCGATGTTTCTGAACGGCGCGTTGATTGATCGAACCCTTGTCGGTGATTTCGCCCAGATCGAGCGACGCAGGGGTGTCGAGTGGCAGCATCCGGGCGACAAACGTGCTCGCACCCGTCGATTGCCGGTTCAGACGCACGAGAAGATCCGCGAAGAACGCACGAACCGGAGTCGCGCTCAGTACGTCATGCGGGCTCGCGCCGGGAGGAAGCGCAGCAAGCCGGCGGCAGTCGTCAAGACGCGGGAAAACGAGCAACCCTATCTCCCCGCGATTGATGCCCGTCACGACCACGTCCTGCACATAAGGCGCGCCTTCCGACACCACCCGCGCACGCAACGGCCCGACGCTCACGAACGTGCCCGAATTCAGCTTGAAGTCTTCGGCGATACGTCCGTCGAATTGCAGGCCGATCTCCGGGCGTTCCGGATCGACGAAAGTTGCCGCGTCGCCGCTGCAATAGAAGCCTTCTTCATCGAATACCGGTTCATCCGCCGCCGATACGTCCCGCCGCCAGTAGCTCGCCATTACATGGGGACCGCGAAAGCGCAGTTCGAGCTTGCCTTCGACGGGCGTTAGCTTCGTCTCGCAGCCCGGCGCGGGCAATCCGATGTATCCCGCCCGCATGACCGGGCCGGTGGTGAAGAGGCACGATGGCGATGTCTCCGTCATGCCAAGTCCCGCCATGATGCGGATACGCTCGCCGCAGTGCTGCTCGGTGACACGCTCCAGGCGGTTCCACGCCGCTTGCGACAATCCCGCGCCGCCGAAAAAATACAGCTTCACGCGGGCGAAGAAACGGCGGCGCAAAGGTTCGTCGGTCTCCAGCGCGACGGCAAGTTCTTCCCAGCCTTTCGGGACATTGAAATACGCGGTCGGCGAGATCTCGCGCAAATTGCGCAGGGTCTCCTCGAATTTTCCGGCAACCGGCTTGCCATCGTCGATATAAAGCGAGCCACCGTTGTACAGCGCGATACCGACGTTGTGACTGCCGCCATAAGTATGGTTCCACGGCAGCCAGTCGACCAGCACCGGCGGTTCCTTCGCAAATTCGGGAAACGTTTGCAGCAGCATCTGCTGGTTGCTGCACAACATGCGGTGCGTGGTCGGAACTGCCTTGGGCAGTCTTGTTGATCCGGACGTGAAGAGGATCTTGGCGATGGTGTCTGCGTTCACGTCTGCCGCTACGGCGTCGATGTCTCCGGGCGCGTGGTCGAGCAAGGTGTCGAAGGCAATCGAGCGAGGCGTCGCTTCGTTCGTCACGAGCATCACGTCAGCGGAAACGACCGCTTCTATCGCGCGAGAAAATGCGACGTGATCGCCGGCATAGACGAGTCCGGGGCGCAACAATGCAAGCAGTGTGCGAAGCTTGCCGAAGTCGCTGGAAACAAGTGAATAAGCGGGCGAAAGCGGCGCGAACGGAATGCCGGCCAGCATGGCCCCGAAGGCTAACTGCAAATGCTCGAGGTCGTTGCCCGACAGGATGGCGAGCGGGCGCTCCGCCGAGAGACCAAGGTTCAGCAACGCCTGGCCGATCGCCCTCGCCCGCCGCAACATGTCAGCGTACGTGATCTCGATCCACGCGCCCTGTTCGTTCCGGCGCGCGACCAGCACCCGCTGCGGGTGCGCCTGTGCGCCACTGACCAGCCGGTCCGTGAGTCGCACTGGAAACTCTCGCAATGGCTCGTTGGAGCGCAAGTACCACGCGTCGCCTCGTTTCGCTACATCGGTCGTGGCGGTAGTCACAGCCACATCCCGATACCGCGCGCCCAACCCTGCTTCAACGCTCGTCACGCTCTCGTCTCCTGCCTGTCTGATTGTTATGGGCCACGCCTTTCTTCCACGAAGGCTGTCGGCCGGCCGATATGGCCGCATCCGGCACTAGACCGGATAATGCCGGGCTTCGTTCTGGATCGTGATCCAGCGCAAGTCCGTAAATTCCGCTATTGATGCCTTGCTGCCGAAGCGTCCATAACCGCTGCTCTTCACGCCGCCGAACGGCATTTGCGCCTCGTCGTGCACAGTCGGGCCGTTGATATGGCAGATGCCTGACTCGATCCGTCTGGCAAGTGCCAGTGCGCGCGACACATCGCGGCTGAAGATTGCGGATGACAATCCAAACTCGCTGTCGTTCGCCACGCGTACAGCTTCGTTGTCGCCGTCCACACGCTGCACCGTCACCACCGGCCCGAACGATTCCTCGCGATAAAGGCGCATCTCCGGCGTAATGCCGTCGACGATCACCGGCTGCATGATCGCGCCTTCGTGTCTGCATCCGGCCGGCAATTGGGCGCCTTTTTCACTTGCATCCGCGATCAGCGCAGCCACACGGTCGACCGCGCTCACGTCGATCATCGCGCCTAGCACGCTGCCTGCATCGAGTGGATTGCCCGCTATCAGCGAGCGCGCTTTCGTCGTGAGTTTGTCGATGAAGGCATCGGCAATCTTGCGATCGACGATCACGCGCTCCGTCGACATGCAGATCTGACCTTGGTTAAAGAATGCGCCAAACGCGATGCCGTTTACCGCCGCGTCGAGATCGGCGTCATCGAGCACCAGCACCGGCGCTTTGCCGCCTAGCTCCAACAACACCGGCTTCAAGTGTTGCGCTGCGAGCTTCGCGATGATGCGTCCCACATGCGTCGAACCCGTGAAATTCACGCGCCGCACATGCGGATGCGCAATCAGCCTTTCGACAATCGCCGCCGCGTCCTTCGGCGCATTCGTCACGACGTTGACCACCCCGTCGCCCAGACCGGCTTCTTGCAGCACATCGCCGATCATCATATGAACGGCAGGGCATTGCTCCGATGCCTTGAGCACAACGGTATTGCCGCAGGCAAGCGGCATGGCGACAGCGCGCGTACCGAGGATCACCGGCGCATTCCACGGCGCGATGCCAAGCACCACGCCGCACGGCTGGCGCACCGCCAGCGCGAGATTGCCGGGGACGTCGGACGGGATCACGCTGCCGTCGATCTGCGTGGTCATCGACGCCGCTTCGCGCAACATGTTGGCTGCAAGCATGACGTTGAAGCCGTACCAGTTCGGCATGGCGCCGGTCTCGGCGACACCCGCGGCAATGAAGTCGGCCGTGCGTGCGTCCATCAAGTTGGCGGCCTTTAGCAAGCGCTTGCGGCGCTCGGTTGGCGCAAGCGCGGCCCAGGCGGGAAACGCGGCATGCGCTGCTGCCACTGCCGCGTCGGCATCGGCGGCGCTCGCAGCCTGTGCACGAGTCGCGACTTCACCGGTCACCGGATTGCGCCGCTCGAAACTCGCGCCGTCGGCAGCTTGCAGCTGCTTGCCGCCAATCAGCATGTTGATATCGTTCATCGCCCTGTCTCCTCAGCCTTCACTTCAGCGCTTATAAGCCTGCAGGCCGGGCTTGATCGCCTTATCGTCCAGGAATTGCTTGAGCCCCTCTGCGCGGCCTTGCTCCGGGTCACGCAATTGCGCCTGGTCGAGCTTGGCGTACAGATAGTCCTCTGCTTGCTCCCACGTCAGTTCACGCGCACGCTTGAAACCGTTTTTCGCCGCGCGCAGCACGACAGGATTTTTCTCGACCAGCTTGGCTGCGAGCGCGATCGTTTCATCGCGCAACTGCTCGAGCGGCACGCTTTTGTTGACGAGGCCCATGTCGGCGGCTTCGGCGCCGGTGAACGTATCGCCCGTCATGATGTAGTGCAGCGCACGCCTGTGACCGACCGTGTCCGCCATCGCCTTGCTCACGAGGTTGCCGGGAGGAATGCCCCAGTTGATCTCCGAGAGACCGAACACGGCTTCGTCGGCAGCGACCGCCAGATCGCATGCAACGAGCGGCGAAAAACCACCGCCAAAGCACCAGCCGTTGACCATTGCAATAGTCGGCTTTGAGTACATGCGCAAACGCCGCCACTGCCATTCCGACGCGTCTCGGCGAATCTTTTCCTGCAGGATTTCCGGACCGGCATCGACCTCGCGGAAGTATTCCTTGAGGTCCATACCAGCCGTCCATGCAGCGCCGTTGCCGGTCAGCACGAGCACCTTGGCGGTGGCATCAAGTTCAATAGCGTCCAGCACCTGAAGCATTTCAGCATTCAGCGTGGGGCTCATGGCGTTGCGTTTGTCCGGCCGGTTGAACATCACCCACGCAATCCCTTCTTCCACTTTTACGTCCACCGTAGTCCAGCGACCTTCGTACGTGCTCATGTCAATTTCCTGAAAAATGGTCCGAATAACCAGCGATATCGTTGAACGACCGCCTGCCTTGGACTCCATTTAATATCAGGTAACCTGACATAGCAAGCGCGATTGATTCGGTGAAAACACCTAGGCTCGTTTGAAATAAGGGGGACTAGCAGCGCAAGGCGAAGACGGAAAACACGGGGGAGCTCGCACCGAACCCACAACATCAGGTTCGATGCCGGCCCGTTAAGTCAGTCTTTGGGGATATGCGTCTCATGCGTGGGTTCGGGGCCGATGTCCGTCGCACCTTCCGCGGACTCGGCCAGCCACACCAACTTCTCCATGTTCGACTGGTGCATGCTCTTCGACGTGAGCCGGACATCGACGCGGTTGACCACGACCAGATCGAGCGACGGCACAATGACTGCGTATTGCCCGTGGTTACCATCAGCCCAATAGGCCGCCCGCAGGAGGGCCACCTTCGGACCGGGCGGGCCGCTTGCGGGCGTGCTTGTCCACCACATGTATGCGTAGCCGCCGGTAGGTGTATTGGAATAAGAATGGGTCGATTCGGCAACCCAGCTTGCCGGAACAATCTGCCGGTCACGCCAGCGGCCATTGTGCAGGTATAGCAGTGCGAAGCGGGCTAGATCGCGCGCACTCATGTCGATTGGATACGCCGGATATCGGGTAGCAAGTCCGCCTGAAACATAGTGCCCGTCCGATGGACGATAGTCCTGCATGCCGATCGGATCCGCAATTTCAGTTTGCAGTGCTTCGAAAATGTGCTGACCCGTGGCCTTCTCGTAGATCGCGCCGAGCGTGTTGAAATCCCAGTTGTTGTAGTACCAGAACGTACCCGGGTCGTGACTGCCGCGTGGCGGCTTGGACGCCTCCATTCCTGCCGTTTCATATACCGTGGGATGGTAGACACCCGAGCGGGCCTCAAGCAGCATACGCACGCTTGCCTGCTTCTCGGTCGGCGTCAGGGACGGCTCGTTATCGTCGATACCGAGCTGTTCCAGCGTCTCGTCCGGATGTATCTGGCCTCGCCCGACCGCAATCCCGATCAGGGCGCTCATGAAGCTTTTTCTCGCCGAATAGAGATTAGATCTCCTTGAAACATCACCCCACTCAGCGACCACCAGACCATGCTGGACAATCATGCCGGATGTCGATCCCGCCCGTTTTGCGTAGGCTACGGCCTGGTCGATTCCTTGCGGCGAGAAGCCCAGCGTTGCAGGGTCGACGCGAGCCCATTCGACTCCGGGAAACGGCGACTGCGCGCTGTAGTCGCCAGGAGCGGGAGCTACTGCTGGCGGCTGGCCCGGCGCGCACGCGCCAAGCGACAATGCGAGCGCGGTCAGTGCCACCGCGTTCGCCAACGGCTTGGTGATGTCATTTGTCATCCGTCATACCCCGTTCCTCGTTTTCGTTTTTTTAACCAGGGGCCGTGGCTGTATCGCTCGCCTTAGCCCTATTGCGTCGCAGCAAGCTGATCGTCATTGAACAAGCCGTTGCTCGCATTGAGCACCTGCGCCTCTATGCCAGTGAAAGCGTGCGATGGATGCGCGCCACCATCAATGCGAGCCAAAATTCACGTCGGTATCATACGCGTCGCCGGTGACGGGAGACGAAAGTCCGGCTCCGCACGAACCAGCGAGAAGTGAGGTGCCCCTGTCGCCGCTCGACCCGCCCGCCAGGAAACGTGTTCCGGCAGGGCAGATCACTCACGGATAAAACATCCTTGGTCTTACTACTCATTGCGCCGACCGCGTGTAAGCGCTAGAAGTCACCGTGTTCATTTGATTTACCCTGGCGTAGGGATTTCCTGATAGTCAAAAAGCGTCTATTCCGAGGGAGGTTTCAGCGTGTCCCGACTTAACAATTGGGTCTTCCAAGGCTAGGATTGATATAGGACCACGAAGGCGGGACGACGAAGCAGGGAAGAACGTCAGCCGCATGGCGTGCCGATATTCCCGGTGTCAGCCGAGCCTTGGCGATATCGAAAAACCAGGGACATCGAATATCAATCGTGTGCCCGCCAAGGAACCCCAACATGAAAACGCTGCGCTTTCTCACTCATCAGGAAATCTTTGTCAGAGCCGCGCGTCACCTCTTCGGCCAAGGTCATGCGGGGCTGCGCTCACGTGGAGGCTGGGCCTACCGCGGTTACTGTGGTGGATGCCCCGTTGGCGATTTCATCGCTCCGCGCGACTACATAGCCGCCATGGAAGGTGTTCCGGTTCACTTCATCGGCGCGTCCGCTCTCGCGGCGCCCTCTTATATGGATGTGGGCATCAAGGCGCTCAAGCGAGCGCTACTACGCTCGCAGATTAACGTGTACGACCCGGCGACCATCGAGTTGCTCAGTTGCCTTCAGCATGTCCACGATGCCTTCGACAAACGGGAATGGCGCGACGGTCTGGCACTCGTTGCACGCCAGTTCGGCCTTTGCGCCGACCTGCTTGAACATGCTGCGTGAATCATGCCCATGCTAAGCGCCAAGGAGATTTATGAACGCGTAAGCGCCCATCTGCTAACCCAGCGCGCGGTCTCCGAAGACGAGAACGGATCCTGTCGGCTACGCGGCGGCGACGGACGCAAATGCGCGATCGGGTCGCTTATTCGCGATGACCTGTATTGCTTGGATATCGAGGGCGTCGGCATCGCATACTATCGCCATGCACGCGACGGCGCGCTTCTGCGGGCGCTCTATGCGTCAAATGTCGACGCGTACGATGATCAGATTGTCGAACTGCTGACAGAACTTGAAGATCTTCACGACAACGTCAACGTTGACGAGTGGCCGCAACTGCTCCTAGCGCTAGGTCATCGGCATGCGGTGATCTGACGGGAGAAAGTCAATGCACGTTGTCGGCCTCAGGGCACCGCGTTCAGCAACATCGCGATATAGCTGGAATTGTTTTGCCACCGTACCTCGTACGTCTCAATTCGTCAGATGGGTAGATTAGAGGTTAGCTGATCCATTGCCCTTATGAGGACGACACTCGCTCTTGTCAGTGCATCCAATATTCGCCTGGAATCCTGCGGTCCGCTTCGGAAAGATACGGGTTGTCGAGGCCGATAATCTTCCTGCCTGCCAGGTTCGCTTGTCTCAACGGATTCTGGATATACGGATGGGAGTTGAACAACTTCATGTATGAGCCGTCGCGATATGCCGCGGTGAACCCTTGCTCTATTGTCGCGGCGAGTTCCTTCTGGCCCCGGGCAACATAGAACAGAAAATCCGATCGATATAACAGCAACAGCCTGTTCTCGACTACAAGATCCGGCACTACATGCTTGCGCGCGTCAAGTTCAGCGAACGCTTCGATGACGCCGCGAGGGAAGTAATCAACCCGCCCGCCCTGAGTCATCGTGAAAAGCGTTTCGTAGGTCGAGGTTTGCACGTTCAGACCGGCGCGCCTCATGATTTCAGTATCGATCCATCCGAGTCCCTGCCCGGCGGTTAGCGCTTTCAGGTCATCCAGGCTGTTGATCCGGTCGAAATCCGGCTGCCGGTCCTTCCTTATGATGAACACCCGGTACCCGATCAGGCCGCGGTGAATCGGGATGTGGACGACATTCAACCCGCGCTCGGCCTGATCGTCCATGCTCGTCCAGTGCAAGTCGATCGTGTCGCCATTTACAAGCTCGGCCAGCGCCCGGCCCCGCTCCATGACGACTTTCGCTTGTCGGACCGTGTAGTCGGCATTGGCCGCCTTCATCGCGAGATCAAGGACCGCCAACGCAAAGGCTGCATGCACGTCCCCACCGGGTTGAATTTGCGGGTAAACGATGTCGAAATGCTTCGGCTGTGCGGCTCGCGCGTTGAGCGCCATGCCTGTCGCACTAAAAGCCGTCAATAGGAAACGCCTGCGATGCATAGATGGATTGCCGGTTGACACTGGGATCCCGCAGAGTTTTCGCTAGCTTTGGCTCGAGCGGGCACTCATTGTGTCATACCGGCGATACCGGCCTTACTGCACCACGAGGCATTGATCCACTAGCTGCCGAATGCATGTAATGGCTCGATCCACGTTCCGCTCCGTGGTAAAGCGCCCCAGGCTTACGCGTATGGTCCGGGCCGACGCTTGAACAGTCCCTTTGCGTGCAACCATCGCTGCAGCATGGCTGCCTCCCAGCCTAAAGATCGAGCACGAGTTCGCGGCTTGACGCCCTCGACACGCACGTAGTCAGATACTCCTGCTTCTCGTCGTCTCCAAGAATGCAGTCGTTGTGTTCGACTTGGCCCGATAAATATCGCACCTTGCAAGTGCCGCACAGTCCGGCCCGGCAAGAGGTTTCGATCGCCACGCCCGCCTCTTCCAACGCATCGGCAATGCTTTGGTCCCCTGACACCGGTATCTGCTGCCCCGTGCTGGCAATCTTCACGATGAACTCGCCCACAGCCACCGCAACGGTTTCACTCACCGCCCGTTCCGGTGCCTTGAAATGTTCAAAGTGAACCGTTCCGGATGTCCAGTGCTCGGTCGCCGCAGCGCACGCTTTCATGAACCCACCGGGACCGCAGTAATAGACATGTACGCCGGGCGCGGTCTCGCTCAACAAGCGCTTTAGATCCAGTCCCTTCGAAGGATCCCCGTTATCGAAGTGAAATTGGAGCCTGCCGCTTGCATGCAGCGGTGCAAGTTCGGCCGCGAACGCCGTGCAGCTTTCATCCTTCGCGCAGTAGTGCATTTCATAGTCAATGCCTGCTTCTTCAAGCCGATGCGCCATCGCTTTCAGCGGCGTCACGCCAATACCGCCAGCCAACAGAATGATCTTGCTGGCATCTGCGGCGAGTTCGAAGTTATTGCGCGGATGGCTGATGCGCACCTTGTCCTGCACGCGCAATTTGTCGTGCAGCGCTTTCGAGCCTCCCCGGCCCGCGTCGTCGCGCAGCACCGCGATCACATAGCGATGACGTTCGTTGGGTGAATTGCTAAGCGAGTACTGCCGGACGAAACCATCACTCAAATGGACATCGATATGCGCGCCCGCGGTGAATGCGGGCAACACCCGGCCCGATGGATCGACGAACTCGTAGGAGTTGATGCCCCTGCCTTCGAAGCGGATCTGGCGCACCATCAACTCAAGGATGCGGGCGTCCGCTGGATAGTCTGAACTTGCCATTACATTTCCTTGCACGACCTCGTCTACGGTCTTTATAGGAGCAGGGCAACACGCGCGTTGCCCTGCTCCTTGCGAAAACCCCTTCAACCTTTGACCGACGCCTCGAGCGCGTCGAATTTTTCACGCACAAACGTCGCCCGTTCTTCGCCCTTCAGCATCTCGCTTTCCGTCAGGATAGCGACGATGCGCTTGGTCACGTTGCGGCGATTCGCCACCTCCTGTTCAACGGTCTCGCCTTCTGGAATATCGAACACATTGCCCGAGCAGTAACTATTCGGCGCGCCCGCGTTAGCACGAAACCATTGCGCAAAGTTATCCGCCGACGCCGCCGGGTTCGTACCCCGTACCGCATCACGCAGCATCTTGCGGAAAAGGAACAAGCCTGCGTCGAACTTCGTCGGGTTCTCGAGCGCATGCACGGCGATCGGCCGCTGGCTGATGATGGCTTCGTAATCGCCGGGCGCGTATTGAGCGTCCTTGTAATTCGCGCGCTCACGATGGTTCGGCGGAATGGGCGGCAAGTCCTCCAGCTTGTATTCGCCGAAACGCTCCGGACGACGCATTGCAACTTGCCCTTCAAGGAAGTCGATCGTCTCGTAGCCGACCAGCGATTTATCGCAGATACCGCGCGTATCAATGCCCGGCCCCATCACGCGCCAGCCGATCATCTTGCTGTTTTCATCGTCGACAGGAACGGTCCAGCGAATGATGTGGAAACGGCTGAACAGCTTCTTCTTCGACCCATCTTCCGACGTGTAGGCATGCAGGCTGAGATTAGGCAGGACCTGATGCTGGACGCGCACGAAAAGCCTGTCTTTATCGACCCGGCGTGCTCCCGCGCAGGCAAGACTGCGGCCTTGCTGCACCGGCACGAAATGCATGTCGGGTGCGACCTCCATGGACTTCGCGCCGACCTCGTCGAACGTCGTGCCCTGGTATTTGCCGTTCACCACATTCTTGCCTGCGTGGAGCGCGGTCGGATGGTAGTTATCCGCGGCGTTGTCCTGAACTTGCAGCCAGTTGCAATGCTGGAAGTTGCTGTAGGCCACGAGTTCGTCGCCGGGCGCGACGGTAAAGTCACCCTCCCATTCCGGGAACGGCGGCTCCTTGTCGGGCGGTCCCATATACGCAAACACCAGGCCGTTGCGCTCGACAGCCTTGTACGCGCCCTGCTGGATTGAGCACGCATATTTCTCGGCTTCCTTCTCTTCGCCATTCGGAAACGGCACGTGAAGACAGGTGCCGTCCACGTCGAAGACCATACCGTGATAGCAGCACTTGATGCCATGCTCCTGAATCGCACCATATTCAAGCGAGGCCCCGCGATGCACGCAATGCGCATGCAGTACGCCCACGCGACCGCTGCCATCGCGAAACGCGACCAGCTCTTCGCACAGGATCTTCAGGAAACGCGGGGTATCGGTGAGTTCGATCGACATGCATACGGGATGCCAGAACGCCCGCATGTATTCGCCCATCGGCGTGCCAGGGCCTGTCTCGGTCAACTCTGGATCGTGGCCCGGAATCTTGCTGGTGTAATAGCCGCCAAACGGCACCAGCTTCTTCTGCACCACGCCGCCACCGGCGCTTTTCTGACTTTCTGCTTTGTCTGACTTGATGTTCATGGGGATCCTCTGCTGGGTTTATCCATCGTGCCAAGCCGGGTTGTCATCGTTGTCGCCCGCTTCGCATATCTTCATCCTTAAAACTCTGAACTCCGAACTCTGTATACAAAGATACGATTCGGAATGGCGCGCTGTCTCTACAGGTAAACGCTTGATGCCGTCCGTTTCGCGCTATCCGGTCAATCCGTTTGACGCTGTCCGGCGCCAGCCTGTAACCTGTTGAACTCAGTATCCAAACTTATCGAGCGTCATCATGGTTGCCAAACTTCTGAAGCTTCAGGCACGTACCGACTATGTCGATGAAGTCTATAAAGTGCTGCTCGACGCCATCAGCGAAGGATCGCTCGCGCCGGGAACCCGCATCACGCAGGAAGAGATTGCCGACCAACTCGCCGTGTCCCGGTCGCCCGTCTTGCAGGCGCTGCGCCTGCTGAAGAAAGACGGGCTCGTGCAGGACGCGCCAGGACGCGGACTTCTTGTCACCCCGCTCGATCCCGTCTGGATCGCCCATCTGTACGAGATCCGCGGCGCACTCGATTCCCTCGCCGCGAGTCTTGCGGCACGACGCGGCGCAAAGCTCGACAAAGCATTGATCACGCAAGGCCGACGCGCGTCAAAGGGCGACGACGTGAAAGCCATGATCGACACAGATTGGGCGTTTCATTCCGCCCTCTACATCGCATCGGGCAATCCGTTGATTGCGCAAACTGCGCATCTTCACTGGGTTCACCTGCGCCGGGTGATGGGCGCCGTGCTGCAATCGTCGGCCCAGCGAAAATCCATCTGGGATGAACACGCGGCAATTGCCGAGGCTATCGCCGCGGGCGACGCGCGCCGTGCCGCGGAACTTACCGACCTCCATACCAGCCGCGCTCGTGAGAACCTGGTACGACGGCTGGGCGAAGTGCTGGGCGACGAACTTGAAGACGCGGCGCATCAGTCTTGAGCAACCTTCTTAAGCACGCGTCTGCACGCCGCTTTCCATCACATGCTCAGTGCCCTTCATCGCCTCGCGCTTGCGGCTGTTCACAAGTTTGGCGGGCACCGTGAACACGAGCACGCTTCCAATGATCAGGCTCACCGCAAGCCCGAGCACGCCGTTTCCTGTTGATCCAGTCGCGGTCTGGATCAAGCCGATCACATAGGGGCTGACCACACCCGAGATGCTGCCTACCGAGTTGGCCACGGCCAGCCCGGCCGCTGCGGCCGCACCACCGAGAATGGCCGGCGGCAAGACCCAGAACTGCGAGATCGTGGTCATCACACCCATCGTGCCGACGGTCAATGCAACCATTGCAATCGGCGTGGAATGCGCATATGAGACGCTGAAGTACAGCCCCATCGCGCCCACCATACCGGGCAACGCGAGGTGCCAGCGGCGCTCACCGCGAGCATCCGAACTGTGGCTGACGAGCACCATGGTCACTGCCGCCGCGGCATAGGGAATCGCGCTCAACAGGCCAATGTCCAGAGGGTCAGCCACGCCACTCGCCTTGATCAGCGTAGGCAGCCAAAAGCTCACGCCGTACAGGCCCATCGTGAAGAAGAAATAGATCAGGCTGAGCAGCAAGACCTTAGGATGCATGAGGCCGTCTTTCACGGAATGCAGCACGTGCGCCGAACGCTCCTCAACCAATGCGCCTTCGAGGAAGGCTCGCTGCGGTGCGGAGAGCCACTTGGCGTCGCTGATTTTGTCGTCGAGATAGACCAGCGCGATCAGCCCGAGGATCGCGGTCGGAATGCCCTCGAGCACGAACAGCCATTGCCATCCAGCAAGCCCATGCATGCCGCCCATGTGGTTCATGATCCAACCGGACAGCGGGCCGCCGACTACGCCCGACATGGGGATACCGGTCATGAACAGGGCCGTCACCTTGCTGCGGCGCGACGAAGGGAACCAGTAGGTCAGATAGAACAGGATTGCCGGAATGAAACCCGCCTCCGCTACGCCGAGCAGAAAACGCATGATGTAAAAGCTCGTTGGCGTCGTGACGAACATCATGCCGGCGGAGATGATTCCCCACGTGATCATGATCCGCGCGATCCAGCGCCGGGCGCCGACCTTCAACAACAGCAAGTTGCTGGGCACTTCGAACAACAGGTAGCCGACGAAGAACACGCCCGCGCCTGCGCCATAGACGGCATCGCTGAAATTAAGGTCCTTGAGCATTTGCAGCTTTGCAAACGCCACGTTGATGCGGTCCAGATAAGCGCACAAATAACACAGGAACAGGAACGGCAATAGTCGCCAGGTGATCTTGGAAAACGTGGACGCTTCGTCGCTTTTGCTGAATGCGGCGGGACTAGCGGAATTCATGTCTTGTCTCCTGGAGTCGGATAAACCGGGACGCCGGCCCTCTCTTGACGGTGGCTGTGTCGTCCCGGCTTGAAGCGATATGTGCTGTGCGAATAGCGTTCAACGCGTGGCTTGGTCAGTCGAACATGTCGGGCTGCCGGGCAACAAGGTCATTCCAGATCGTCTGGAAATGCAGCCAGCCAATGTATTCGCTACCCACATGCTCGCGGCTATAGCGGGCGCGTTCCGGTGTGACGAGCCTCGGCGCAATACCGGTTGCGTCGATCAACAATTGCTGTTGGCAGCAACGTTCCAGCGCGATAAACCAGAATGCTGCGGACTCTATGCTGTGACGGCTCGCCGTCAGCAAACCGTGATTCTGGTGAATGGCGGCCTTCACCCCCTTGAACGCATTCGCGACTTTATGGCCCGCTTTCACTTCCACCGCGACCTGACCGGCTTCGTCCCCGATCACGACATGGTCTTCGAAAAATGCAGCGGCATCCTGCGTGATCGGCTCGAGCTTTTTGCCGAGCGCCGCGAACGCCGTGCCATACACCGTGTGCGCGTGGCACATCGCCACAATGTCCTGATGCATTTCGTGAACGGCTGCGTGCAGCACGAAACCCGCCCGATTGATCGCATGATTGCCTTCGACCACACGGCCTTCGTGATCCGCGCAAATCAGGTTCGACACCTTCACTTGCGAAAAGTGAATGGCCATCGGATTTGTCCAGTACAAGCCGGGATTTTCCGGATCGCGCACAGTCAGGTGACCGGCGAAACCGTAGTCGAACCCCTGTTGCGCGAACGCTCTGCACGCGCCGACCAGGCGTTCCTTCAAGTGCTGCCGTTGCGCCGCTGGATTCGCGAACGTGGGCAATTCCGGGAAGATCAGCCCGTCCTGTTCCGGCTGATAAATCGATACCTTGCCGTCCTTCACCAGCTTTTCCGATGCGTCGGAACGCGCTTCCATGACAGCCGCCATTTGGCTTTCTCCTGTAGGACAAGTGAGAGTGTTTTCAGGGCTTAATGGTCGTCCGCGCAACCCTCATTGACAAACGATGACTGTTCATAGAAAGATGAACAGGATTCATGCATCGGCGAAAAAGATTCCAACGGAGACGGCACGCGTATGCGACGGATACCGAATTTCGTGCTGCTGCGCGCTTTCGAAGCGGCGGCAAGACTTGAAAGCTTCACGTTGGCGGCCGAGGAATTGCATCTGTCGCAGTCCGCGATCAGTCATCAGGTCAAGGAATTGGAGACGTATTTCGGCTTGCCTTTATTTCATCGACGCAACCGGCGCGTTGAAACCACGGCTGAAGGCCGAAGGCTTTTCGACAGCCTCGGGCGCGTATTCGATGTGATTGAAGCCGCGTGCAGCGAAGTGGCGTTATCGCCTCAGGCACAGGTGCTGGCCGTTCATTGCGCGCCGAGCCTCGCGGTGAAATGGCTCGGTCCCCGTCTGCCTAAATTCATGCAGGCACATCCCGACATCACGATCCGGCTTTCGTCGGGCGCGGAGCCGATCGACCTTACGCGCATGCATGAGGTCGATATCGCCATCTCTTACGGCATGGCGGTCGAGCGTCCCGGCCTGCATGTGTACCCGCTCGGCGCGGAGCGGATTGTGCCAATGTGCTCGCCTGGCATGTTGCGCGATGGGGTGTCTCTCGAGCAGCAGATTGCCGACTTTACGCTGATCGATTCACAACTCAGCCGCGTGACATGGCGAGACTGGTTCACGCTAAATGGGCTGGCGTTCCCGAATAAGCCTCGCCCTTCGTTTGATCGCGGCGCACTGGCCATATCGGCTGCTGTGGACGGCATGGGCATCGCGCTGGAAACAACACGTCTCGCCGAACGCGAATTCGCGCGCGGCGAACTGATCGAGTTTGGTGAAGGGCACTTCAAACCCTTCATGCGCGAGACGCACTTCCTGTCGTACCGGACAAACGAACGCAACCTCGACAAGGTCAAGTTGTTCCGGCTCTGGCTCGCCGACATAGCAGGAATGACCGCGCAATGGCAAGCCGCTGCCGCATTGTGAACAGCGCTTGCCACCAAGACGCCCTCATTCAAAATATTGCATTTCTAAATATAAAAATGCAAAATAGGTTGAATGGAAAACACTCGCCGTTTTATCTCCGGGGCGCGGCTGACTGCCGGTAACGCGTCCTTTCGTTTTGTCGACCTGCCTGGCATGTTCGGCGAAACGCTTTACCGGCTGCCCGTCGTACTGCGCCTGTTGCTCGAGAACGTGATTCGAAATACGAATGGCGATGAGTGCCGGCTTGCGGTCGAAGGCATTCTCGAATGGCTGGAAAATGGCACCAGCGAAGTTGAAATCGCTTTCCAGCCCGACCGCGTGCTAATGCACGATACGACGAGTACGCCGGCGCTGGTCGACATCGCCGCCATGCGCGACGCGCTGGCCGAAGCCGGGGCGGATCCGGGCGCGCTCAACCCCGTTCTTCCAGTCGACGCGTCAGTCGATCACTCGCTAGCGGTCGAGTATTTCGCGCGCGCTGACGCCGCGCCAATGAACCTGCAGCAGGAACTTCGCCGCAACGCGGAACGCTATCGCTTCCTGCGCTGGGCGTCGCGCGCATTGACCGGCGTGCGCATCCATCCCCCCGGCACCGGCATCATGCACACCATCAACCTTGAGCAACTGGCGACCGTCGTATCGGTCCAGGAACGCGATGGCGAACGTTGGGCGACCCCAGACACTCTGATCGGCACGGACAGCCACACGCCCATGATTAACGGCATTGGCGTGCTTGGTTGGGGCGTGGGCGGCCTTGAAGCGCAGACCGTGATGTTCGGCATGCCGGTCATGCAGCGCATCCCGGACGTGGTCGGTGTGCACCTGACGGGTGCGCTCAATCCTGGGTCGCTTGCCACGGACCTGGCATTGACGGTGACGCAACGACTCCGGGAGATTGGCATTGCCGGCGAATTCGTCGAATTTTATGGTCCGGGCGTCGCCACGCTGACTGCTGGCGAACGCTCGGTCGTGGCGAACATGGCGCCGGAATACGGCGCTTCCACGGGCTTTTTCCCCGTCGACAACACTACGCTCGATTATTTGCGTGCGACCAGCCGCAACGCGGCTGCAATTACGCTCGTCGAAGTATTTACCAAGCGAGCGGGACTGTGGTTCGATCCCTGCGCCGAGCCGGTTTTCACGCGCACCATCGAGATCGACTTGAATGAGATCGGCATGCATGTCGCCGGTCCGCGACGCCCTCAGGATCTGCTTGATTACTCGGCTACATTCGCGGCACTCGAGACGTTAGCGTTCGTGCCCAAGGCCAATGCGCCCGGCATGCCGAAGCATCCTGTCGCGATCGCTGCAATCACAAGCTGCACAAACACGTCGGACCCCGCGCTGCTCATCGCCGCCGGGCTCGTGGCCCGCAAAGCGCGCAAGCTGGGCTTGACAGTACCGGGCTGGATCAAGACCTCGCTTGCGCCCGGCTCGCCCGCAGCGGCGTTGTATCTGGAGCGCGCCGGGCTCCTCGACGATCTGTCGGCACTGGGTTTCGATATCGTAGGTTATGGCTGCACCACGTGCATCGGCAACTCCGGCCAGCTCACCGAACCCGTAAAAGCAGCACTGGCAGCCAAGGCAATTCATCCGGTAGCGATGTTGTCCGGGAACCGGAATTTCCCCGGCCGCATTCATCCCGACCTGGATCTCGGCTTCATCATGTCGCCGCCGCTGGTCGTTGCATTTGCGCTGTCAGGCAACGCGCAAGCCGATCTAAGACTCGACCCTGTGCAGATCGCGCCGGACGGCGCATTGGTTTTCCTGAGCGATCTGTGGCCTTCGCGCGAAGAGGTTGCGACGCTGCTCGAACTGGCGGCGGACCCGGACGACTATCCGCGCGCGTTCGCCAACGCCCGTCAGAATCCCGCGTGGCACGGCATCGATGCACCCGCCACCGCACAGTTCCCGTGGGACCCGCAATCCAACGCGCTAAGGCGTCCACCGTTCGCCGCCGTGACCGAAGGCACGCAGCTGGGAACGTACAGCGCCTACCCATTGCTCGTCCTCGGCGACGACATCACGACCGACCATATCTCGCCCGCCAGCGCCATCCCGAAGGACAGCTTCGTCGCGGACTTCCTCGTCGCACGCGGCGATGACCCCGAAGACCTGAATGTGTTCGCATCGCGTCGCGGCAATTGGGAAGTCATGATCCGCGCTGCGTTCTATAACAAATCGTTGGTCAACCTCCTGCAACCCGGCATGCCGGTCGCCCATACGCTGCACGTTCCGAGCGGCGACATCAAGCCGATTCACGAAGTCGCCGCGCAATATCGAGCGCAAGGCGATGCTGTCGTGCTCATCGCAGGCGAACGGTACGGCACGGGTTCTTCCCGCGACTGGGCGGCGAAGGGCCAGCGCCTGCTTGGAATTCGCGCCGTGCTGGCGGTAAGCTTTGAACGAATTCACCGGTCCAACCTGATCGGCATGGGCATCTTGCCGCTTCGGTGGCCGGCAGGCATCAGCCCAGCCAAGCTGAACATCCAGCCGGATGATAAGGTAGAAGTGAGCGCGCCTTCCGATAAACTCGCGCCGCGTTGCAGGGTCGATGTAAAGATCGCGCGGGCAGATGCAAGCGTTGAATCCTACGAGGTGACGGCAGCTGTCGAAACGCAACTGGAAGTCGCATTGCTGCGCTGTGGCGGCGTCATTCCGTTTATCTTGCAGAAGACCCTGGCCGCTCAAGGTAAAAAATGGAAGCATGAACGATAGATCGATAGCCGCCCAAATAGTCGAATGGATCAGGACCGAAGAGTTGGAAGTGGGCAGTCATCTGCCCGCGCAAAAGATCGCTGACCACCTCCGGCTGTCCCGCTCGCCGGTCAACGAAGCCCTCTCGCTGCTGCAAGAAAAGGGCATGCTGAGCCGCGAGCGCAATCGCGGATTTTTCGTGGCAGACTTGGCACTTGAATGGGTGACGGACGCCGCCGATTCCATTCGTTTGAACGGCCCGGACCTAGTCACGAGCGCGTATTTCCGTATCGCAGATGATCGCCTGAAAAGTGCGTTGCCCGACGAGGTGTCGGAGCAAATGCTGAAGACTCGTTACGGATTGACGGCGACCCAACTCACAGCAGTTCTCGGGCGCATAGCGCAGGAAGGCTGGGCCGAACGCAAGCCAGGGTATGGGTGGCAATTCTCCGCCATGCTGACGACGCCCGACAGCTTGATGAAATCGTACCGCTTGCGTCTGGCGCTCGAACCGGCTGCGCTTCTTGAACCCGGTTACCGGCTGGACCCCAAGGTGCTCGAGCGCTGCCGTGCGGCGGAGCGGCATTTGCTTGACGGCGGTATTGAGACGGACACGGCGGATCAGTTGCACGATCGCGGCGTCCGCTTTCATGAGTCGTTGGTCGAGGCATCCGGGAACGCGTTTTTCATCGACACGATCAAACGCGTGAACCGAGTGCGCCGCCTGCTTTCATATCGATCGATGCAGCACCGCGAGCGGTACAAGAAACATTGCAAGCAGCATCTGCATATCCTGGCGCTGCTTGAGAAGGAACGTAACGAAGAAGCCTCCGAGGCGCTGCGTGAACATCTTCAACACACGCTCGACGCGCTTTCGCGGATCGGCGACATTCTTGAACCTTAGGTGCGGTTTCCGCCAACCTTCCATTGCTCAAGACTCCATGACAACCGGCTCATCAGTGCTGTCCGCTTTCGCGCCCACCGGCACGCTGCGCGCGTCCATCAACCTGGGCAATCCGATTCTCGCCAACAAGGACGCCGTCAGTGGCGAGCCGGCCGGTGTTTCTATCGACCTGGCGAGGGAGCTCGGCAAGCGGTTAGGTCTATCCGTCGATCTCGTGGTCTTCGATACCGCGGGAAAGTCCGTTGAAGCAGTCAGCGACGAACGCGCGGATGTCGGCTTCTTCGCAATCGATCCGGCGCGAGGAGCAAACATTGCGTTCACTGCGCCGTATGTACTGATCGAAGGCTTTTATATGGTCCGCAGCGACTCTCCGATACAACACAACAGCGAAGTCGATAGCGCCAACACGCGCGTCGCGGTAGGTAAAGGCAGCGCTTACGATCTGTTTCTATCGCGGGAACTCAAGCACGCACAGATCGTTCGTGCGCCTACGTCACCCACCGTCGTGCAGGCGTTTCTCGAACAGGCGCTGGAGGTTGCCGCAGGCGTTAAACAACAACTCGAAAGCGATGCAGCGAAAAACTCGGGCCTTCGATTGCTCGACGAGCGATTCATGGTGATCCAGCAAGCAATGGGATTGCCGAAGAGCCGTGGTAACGCTGCGGCTGAGTATCTCCGGCGTTTCGTGGAAGAGATGAAAGCGTCGGGCTTCGTTGCGGACTCACTGGAGCGCCACAAGATTGGCGGTGCGTCGGTAGCACCCGCGTGCTGAAGGTTCGGGCACGGTTGTGTAAGCACCGAGAAGCCCACAACCGAATGCGCCTGACGCGATAAGGTTTCCTTTCTGGAATATCGTGGTTTTAGTTGACGGTTAAAAGGCAGGTCAATTGTTTTATTTTGGTTTCCTCACTTTTTACTGAATACCCTTCCCGGCTGAGCATGGCATCTGATGGGGAACACTTCCGGCGATCATGATCCGCATGCCTGGCACCTTGTTTTCCCTTACCGCACAGCCACTCCACCCCAACCGCAAGCCACATCAATAAACGGCTGTCTAGTGCTGGTTTCCCGGGCGATCCGAATATCGGCCGCCGATCGGCAGGACTGCTCTTCCCAACGGGAATATGAGCTTCTACGATCGCTTCCTATCCATTCATCGCATGGTTAAGCGTTGTGCAATCCCCTCCCGAAGGACGTTTGATGGCAATTCCCGTGTCTCCCACCCCTCGCCGGCTTGCAGCGCGCCGCGTGGGAAACCGCCGAATTCAGTCCATGAAGCGCGCAGCAATGGCGGGTGCACTGGCAATCGCGGCCCTGCCCGCCAGCGGATGGGCACAGCCGAGCGCCGCTGCCCCGGCGTTTCCTGAAATCCGTTTTGCCATCAACACCGACACCACCACGTCCATGCCGGGCAACGTGCTACGCAATACGTTTACGGACGAGATCCTCGCTAACGTGGTCGAATCGCTGGTGGCGCTCAAGAGCGACTCGTCAATCGCACCCATGCTTGCCGACAGTTGGGACATCTCGCCGGACGGAAAGCAATACACGTTTCACTTGCGTCATGGCGTGGTGTTCCACAACGGCACGCCGTTCACCTCCGCCGATGTCAAATGGAGCTATGACTACTTCATGAAGCCGCAGTCCGGCTACGTCTGCCGCGGCAACTATGACGGACACCGGGGTCCGAAGGTGCTTGCCGTGACCACACCCGATCCGCGTACCGTGGTGTTCGAACTCGACCGGCCGTCCGCGCTCTTTCTCACCCACATGACGGAACCACGCTGCCCGCTCGCCATCCTGAGTCCCGCGAGCCTCGACAAGAACGGCACGTGGCTGAAGCCGGTGGGAACCGGTCCGTTCATATTCAGCGAGTGGAAACAAGGGCAATACGTCCTGCTGACACCGTTCGCCCAATACCGGTCGCGCACCGAGCCGCCAAGCGGACTGGCAGGCGCGAAGCATCCACGGGCGAACGTGCGCTTCGTCGCCGTTCCGGACGAAGCGGCGCAAGTCTCCGCGCTCATGTCCGGACAAATCGACATGATGCACATATCGGAGAACACCCGGCCGCCATCTGATCCTCACTGGCATGTGATAGCGGGGCCGGGAGCGGACCCCGCTGCATTTCTGATGCAAACGCGCGACCCCTTGCTCGCCGACGTGCGTATCCGCCGAGCGATCGCGCTTGCCGTCGATCTGCCGGGCGTGGTGAACGCGGTCAGCGGCGGCTTGGCACGCTACAACTCATCGCTGACGCCGGATGCCGAAGCGCTCTATACCGCCGGCGACGCAGTGGGCTATAAGCAGAACCTGCCCGAGGTCAAGCGTCTGCTCGCGGCAGCCGGGTATGCCGGCCAGACCCTGACGCTAGAAACCAACCGCCGTTATGTGCACATGTATTCGAGCGCGGTGTACATGCAATCGCTGCTTTCCCAGGCGGGTATCAAAGTCAAGTTGCAGGTGGTCGAATGGGGCACCCAGGTGAACGACTTCCGTTCGGGGCATTTCCAGTTGATGTCATTTGGTTACTCGGCGCGCATCGAGCCTGCGCTGATGTACGGCGATGTACTCGGAGACAAGTCCAAGAATCCCATGGTGCAGTGGGAGAACCCTAAGGCGCGCGCGCTGCTGCGCAGCATCGACGGCGTGACCGACCCCGCCGCCAGAAAGCAGGTCTTCGAACAGTTGCACCAGATGATGATGGACGACGTGCCCATGATCGTGCTCAACGACACGCCCGACCTGACGCTTGTGAGCAACCGGTTGCAGGGCGTGACGACCTGGCCCCTGGGCCTGCAGCGTTTTTTCAACGTGACGAAGAACTAGGCAAGCCGATGCTCAGCTACATCATCAAGCGATTATCCATGGCGGTCCCGACTGTCTTTATCGTGACCCTGCTCGTATTCGGCATGATCCGCGCCATTCCCGGCGACCCGGCTTCGCTCATGCTCGGTGACCTCAACGACCCGGTGCTGCTGCAGCAAATGCGCCACTCGTTTGGTCTCGATCAGTCCATCCCCGCGCAATTCGTGATCTGGGTTTCGCATCTGCTCTCGGGCGACTTCGGCATGTCGATCGTCCGGCATCAGCCGGTGCTGGAACTGATCCGCGAAACCTTTCCGGTGACCGCCGAGATCGTGCTCGCGGCGACCTTCCTCGCCTGCCTGATCGCCATTCCCGCCGGCCTGTTCGCTGCCTGGATGCAAAACCGCCGCGGAGATCTCGCGGTGGTCATGGGCAGCATCATGCTGGTCTCCATACCGAGTTTCTGGGCCGGCATCCTGCTCATCTGGTTGTTTGGCGTGAAGCTGCACCTGCTGCCTACCTTCGGCTACCAGCCGTTTTCACAGGTGGGCTGGGCATCGTTCAAATACCTCGTGCTGCCGGTCATAGCGGTCACGCTGGGAGAAATCGCGGTCGTGACACGCATGATGCGGGCGAGCAGCATCGAAGTCCTGCGGCTGGAATATATCGCTCACGCACGCGCCAAAGGTTTGTCGGAACGGCGCGTGCTGCTGCGCCATACGCTGCCTAACGCGTTCGGTCCCACGCTCACCGTGATCGGTCTCGTGCTCGGTCACCTGCTCGCGGGGGGCGCCGTGATCGAGACCGTATTCACACTTCCGGGCATGGGGCGCCTGCTCGTGGAAAGCATCTATTCGCGCGATTATCCCGTCGTGCAGGGATGCCTTCTTGTGATCGCGCTGCTTTATGTGCTGACCAATCTCGTTGTCGACCTGCTGTATCCGATCTTCGATCCACGCCTCAAGCTCTGACTCGCCCATGCCCTCCTCTCCCAAGCGCGCCCGGCGCGCCAACCTCGTGATCGGAGCCGTACTCGTCGGCCTCCTGCTGCTCATCGCGGTGGTCAATCTCGTCTATACGCCCTACGGTCCCCTCGACGTGAATATTCATGCGCGTTACGCGCCGCCGTCGCTGCAACACTGGTTCGGCACCGACGAATTTGGCCGGGACATCCTGTCCCGGATCATGTCGGGCGCCGGTGTCAGCACCACTGTCAGCGTCTGCTCCGTGCTGTTCGCATTGCTCGCCGGAACGTCGATAGGCGCCGTCTGCGGGTACGCCGGCGGCTGGTTCGACCGGGTCGCGGCCATGCTGATCGACGCGCTGATGGCATTCCCTGGCTTGCTGCTCGCACTCGGCATCATGACGGTGGTCGGACCGTCGAAATGGGGCGTGGTGATCGCGCTCGGCTTGGCCTACACGCCGTCAGTCAGCCGCATTGCGCGCGGCGCGGCGCTGTCGCTGCGCCAGCGTGACTTCGTGGTGGCATCGCAAACCATGGGCAATAGCGGCGCATGGACCCTTCTTCGCCATGTCCTGCCGCATTGCGTGGCGCCGTTGCTGGTCTTCTCGACTTCGCTGTTCGGTTCGGCGCTCCTTGCCGAAAGCGCACTCAGTTTTCTCGGTCTTGGCGTGCCCGCGCCCGAGCCTACTTGGGGCGGCATGCTTGCCGACGGCCGCACGGCTATCGACCAGGCAATCTGGGTCGTGCTATTCCCGGGTGCGGCTATCTCGCTTGCCTTGTTCGGCATCAATCTGTTCGGTGACGGGGTGCGCGATCTGCTCGACCCGCGCATGAAGGGGGGAATGTGATGAAGGCTCCTGTTCAACACCCATTGCTGACGGTAAGCAACCTGACTATCGGTTTCCCCGACAAAACAGGCGCGATCAAAGAGGTTACGCACGACGTGAACTTCACGTTGAACGCAGGTGAGTCGCTAGCGCTCGTGGGCGAGTCCGGCAGCGGCAAGACCATGGTCGGGCGTGCGTTGCTTGGCTTGCTGCCGGAACGTGCGGAGATCGTCTCGGGGACTATCAGCTTCGAGGACCGTGACGTCCTCGGCAATACGCCGGCGCAATGGCTGGCTACGCGCGGCACGGGCATTGGCATGGTGTTTCAGGAGCCCATGGTCTCGCTCAACCCGGCTATCCGCATTGGCGACCAGTTGACGGAAGCGCTTATGCGGCGGCGTTCCATTGCGCGCGATGCGGCGCGTTTGCAGGCTATCGCCATGCTTGAACGGGTTCGCGTGCGCGATCCCGCCGGCTGTATGAAACGATACCCACACGCGTTTTCCGGCGGCATGCGGCAACGCATCCTGCTCGCCGCGGTCATGTTGCTGCGCCCGAAGCTGCTGATCGCGGACGAGCCCACGACCGCCCTCGATTGCGTGGTGCAGAAAGAAGTGCTCGACCTCATGATCGAACTCACGCGCGAGGAGGGCACCGCGCTGATCTTCATCAGCCACAATCTTGCGTTGGTCACGGCCTACACGGAACACGTGCTCGTGATGCGGCGCGGGTCGGTCGTGGAAACCGGCGCAGTAGGGACGGTGCTGGCACGCCCCTCGCACGAATACACGCTAAAGTTGCTCGAAGCGCTGCCAAGGCGCGTGGATAATGAGGACACGTTGGGCTCACCCAGCTCATCTTCCCCGCCGGTCATCGAAGTCAAGGACGTGGCGATCGATTACCGGGTGCCCGGCTTGTGGTTCAGGAAGATTCTCGCGCGGGCCGTGCATCCGACATCGTTCAGCGTGCAGGCGGGCGAGACCCTGGCGATCGTTGGTGAATCGGGCAGCGGAAAAACAAGTATCGCGAAGGCGATCCTCGGGCTTGCACCGACCGCGCAAGGGCAAATCCTGCTCAACGGGCTACCGTTCCTCAACGCCGGCCATGACGCAATGCAAGCCGCGCGCCGCTCGGTCCAGATGGTGTTTCAGGACCCCTACTCCTCACTCGATCCACGCATGCGGGTCGACGCACTCATTGGCGAAGGACTGCGGCTCGATAAGACCCTCAGCCGCGCACAACGCGCCCAGCGGGTCACGGACGCGCTGGATGACGTGGGCTTGAGCGAGTTCGCCGGCCGCCTCGTCCATCAGCTCTCCGGCGGCCAGCGCCAGCGTGTGGCGATTGCACGCGCGTTGGCGAGCAGACCTGCCGTGATCATCGCGGACGAGCCGGTGTCCGCACTCGATGTCACCGTGCAGAAGCAGATTCTCGACATGCTCGTCTCGTTGCAGCAGCGCTACCGGTTTGCGTGTCTGCTGATCTCGCATGATCTGGGCGTGGTCGAGCAGATCGCCGACCGCGTGCTGGTGATGTTCCGGGGCCATATTGTTGAAGAGGGAACGCGCGACGCCGTCTTCGACAACCCGGTTCATCCGTACACCCGTAGACTCCTGCAAGCCGTGCCTGAGTTGCGGGGAAATCGCGATGACGGCTTCAAGGTCATCACGCGCACCGTGCCTGACGACATCGATCCGTCCCGCAAGTATTTCAACGCCGAGTTGGTGGGCCGCGACATGCCTGTGCTGGTCGACGTAGCAGCGCCCGCGCTCAGGTCCACACCAGCCTTTGTGGATCACCGCATTGCGCTTGAAGCAGTGCATTCATCGTGACTCTGATCCAGCTCCGGGCATTTTGTTCGGTCGTCGAACAAGGCAGTTTTCGCGCCGCGGCGAGAGCGCTCGACATTGCTCAAAGCACGTTGACCCAAGCCATCCAAAGCTTGGAGGCGGAGTTGGGCGTCATGCTGCTGAACCGGTCGCATCAAGGCATCAGCCTGACCGCCCTCGGTGAAAACTTCCTGGTCCGTGCCAACGCGATCATCCGCGACTGCGAGCGTGCCACGCAGGACATGAGGCCTTTGACGGAAGAACCGGAGGGACACATCGCACTCGGCGTGACCTCCGAGCCGCTCGCGGAATTCCTGCTGCCGGTACTCAAGCGTTTCATCGAACGGTTTCCGCGCGTGCGGGTACATGTGTCCAGCAGCTACGCGAAGATGCTGATCGAAAAGATTCGCGATGGCGCGCTCGACTTCGCGCTGTGTCCGCTCGCACCCCATGTAAGCGACGTCGATCTCAGCATCGAGCGCATGTACCGCTCGGACGCGGGCGTGATCGCGCGCAAGGGCCACCGCCAAGCACATGTCACGTCCGTGCGCGAGCTGGTGGAGTGCGACTGGGTCAGCATCCGTCCCGCGGGCATTGCCGGTGGCGCAGAGAACCGGTTGATCAGTCTCTTCAAGGCGGAAGCGCTCGGGGCGCCACGAATCGTATTCACGGCGGAATCGTTGCTGGAAACGCTGCACATTGTTTCCGAAACCGACTGCCTGACCATCGAGCCGGCGGTACTCCCGGCGTTCAAGCTGTTTTCACCGTCGCTCGTCACCATCCCGATTCGAGAAGCGTTCGATCCGCGTGACGTCTGCCTCATCAGCCGCCGCGCGTCGCCATTGACCACGGTCGCGCAGGAGCTTGTGAGCATGCTCCTGTCTTACTCGCGCGTTTTGCGAGGCACGAGCACCTGATCCTGACGGCGAAACAAACCCGACTGCAGGTTCGTGCGGCAGGCGATCTGCCAGGCTGATCCCGATCGGTCAGGCTGCCTTCTGCGCCGCGTGAACTCCCCGTAAGATGACCTTGCCGAAACTACGAGCCTATTTCCTTCCCATGAACAGCACCTCCCATGCCTTGCCCCACGCGACCGCAGGCGCCGCGTACCATCTGACGAGTCACCAGTTCGGTACGGGTGCTGCTGGTAACAGGAAGGTGTACATCCAGGCCGGCCTGCACGCCGATGAAACGCCGGGCGTGATGGTCGCACTCACGCTGCTCGAGCAGTTGCGCCGCCTTGAAGACGACGGCAAGCTTCGCGGTGAAGTCGTGCTGGTCTGCAACGCCAATCCGCTTGGACTGAGCCAATGGTTGTTCGGCGCTCCCGTCGGCCGCTTCGACTTCGCGAGCGGCCGCAACTACAACCGCGACTTCCCCATGCTCGCCGGCAAGATTGCGGCAGCGCTCGAAGGCAAGCTCACGCAAGATGCCGGCGAAAATCTCGTCATCATTCGTCAAGCCTGGAAAGCAGCGCTGACCGCGCGGCGACCGGCCACGTTATTCGACGGCTTGCAACACCAGCTCATGCTGTTGGCGCACGATGCGGACATCGTGCTGGACCTGCACTGCTCACGCGAAGCCGCCATGCATATCTACACCGGCCAGGCGATCTGGGCCGAGGCGGAACCGCTCGCACGGTATCTCGGTGCGGTGGCCTCGCTACTCGCGTACGACTCCGGCGCCAGTTCGTTCGATGAGGCGCAAAGCCTGACATGGTGGCAACTGAAGCAGCAATTCGGCGCTCACTATCCGATTCCGGCCGGCACGGTGTCAGTCACGGTCGAGCATCGCGGGCAGCGTGATGTCTCGTATGAAATGGCGCGGCAGGACGCGCAGGCGATCATCGACTACTTGACGCATCAAGGCTTCATTGACGGCATTGCGCCGCCCTTGCCCGAGCTTGTCGGCCCCGCCACCCCGCTTGCCGGCAGCGAACAGTTTCTCGCGCCCGCAAGCGGCATCCTCGTGCATCGCGCGCAGCTTGGCGAGGTGATCGACATGGGCCAGCCGCTCTTCGACGTGATCGATACAACGAGCGGCGTGATCACCACCGTTCACAGCAAAACCAGCGGCGTGTTCTACATGCGCCGCGACGTGCGTTTCGTGAAGCACGGCGATCCGCTTGGCCGCGTCACCGGCGCCACGCCTCAACGCACCGGCAAGCTGCTCGGCGCCTGACTTCCACGCCAGGCATCGATCTCGCACACAACACACCCATGTAGCCCCTCAAGTTCATTTCATCATTCAGGAACGCACCATGACTCGATATATCGACGTCAACGACATCAGGCAACTGCTTCGCAAGATCGGCCCGAAAACCTTCATCCACACCCTCGCCGACTACATCCGCGCCGACTACCTGCGCTGGCCCGAGTTCGACAAATCGCCCCGCACGGCAGCGCATTCGCCAGAGGGTGTCATTGAACTGATGCCCGTTGCCGATCACACGTTATACGGCTTCAAGTATGTGAACGGGCATCCCAACAATACCCGCGCCAACTTGCTGACCGTGATGGCATTCGGCGTACTCGCCGATGTTGCCACCGGTGTCCCCCTGCTTCTCAGCGAGTTCACCATCGTGACGGCGCTGCGCACGGCGGCTACCTCCGCGCTCGCCGCAAGTGTCCTTGCGCGGCCGGGATCGAAGTCGATGGCGTTGATCGGCAACGGCGCGCAAAGCGAGTTCCAGGCGCTGGCGTTCAAGAATATGCTGGGCATCGAGCATATTCGCGTGTTCGATACGGACCCCGCCGCCACCGAGAAACTTATCCGCAACCTGTCCGGCATCAAGGGGCTGACGCTCACGCGCGCGGCATCGATACGCGAGGCCGTACGAGGCGCTGATATCGTCACCACGGTGACCGCCGATAAAACCAACGCGACCATTCTCACGCCCGACATGATTGAAGCGGGGATGCATATCAACGCTGTAGGCGGCGATTGCCCCGGCAAGACCGAGTTGCACGCCGACGTGCTGAACGGCGCGCGCGTGATGGTGGAGTTCGAACCGCAGACGCGCATAGAGGGCGACATCCAGCAGCTTCCCTCCGACTCGCCCGTGATCGAGTTCTGGCGCGTGCTGGCCGGAGAAGTGCAAGGCCGCGAATCAGACACACAGGTGACCGTATTCGATTCAGTCGGGTTCGCGCTGGAAGACTTTTCGGCGTTGCGTTACCTTAACGATCTCGTGCGCACCGAGGGAATTGGCACACGGATCGACCTGATCGCGCAGCCTTCAAACTGCAAGGACCTCTACTCGCTCGTTGCATCCTCCAGCGCCGTTGAAAGCGACGAACGCGTACAAGATCTCTTTCAGGCTGCCTGACGCATCGAGGCATCGGAACATCGGGATTCAGCGGTACACGTTGGCTTTCTGGAAGGCTATGCTTGGCACATGCCGATCTCATCGCTCCCGCCGGCCAGCATGGCAGGAGACCGGGCGAGCGTTGCACTTATTCCAGAGGGTTTTTCATGACGTTGATCCAGCTCCGGGTGTTTTGCGCGGTCGTGGAGCAAGGCAGTTTCCGTGCCGCGGCAAGAGCGCTCGACATCGGGCAAAGCACGCTGACGCAAGCCATCCAGAGCCTTGAGGCCGAACTCGGCGTGACGCTGCTGAACCGCTCACATCAGGGTATTAGCGTGACGACCTTGGGCGAGACTTTCCTCATTCGTGCGAACGCAATCATTCGCGATTGCCAACGCGCGATGCAGGACATGCAACAGTCGTCGGGAGAACCCGAGGGGCAAATCGCGCTCGGCGTTACGTCCGAGCCGCTTGCAGAATCCCTGCTGCCCGTCCTCAAGCGTTTTATTGCCCGCTTTCCGCGCGTACGCGTGCATGTGACCAGCGGCTACGCGAAAATGCTGATAGAGAAGATCCGTGACGGCCGACTCGACTTCGCGCTGTGCCCGCTCGCGCCGCCAGTCAGCGACGTCGATCTCGACATAGAACGCCTCTACCGGTCGACGCCGGGCGTGATCGCGCGCAAGGGTCATCCCCAGGCGCAGGCCACCTCCGTTCACGATCTGAAGGATTGCGACTGGGTCAGCATCCGGCCGGCGGGGATTGTCGGTGGGGCGGAGAACCGCCTGACCAGCCTCTTTCGAGCAGAAGGCCTGGGGGAGCCCAGGATCGTCGTCACGGCGGAATCGCTGCTGGAGACGCTGCACATTGTTTGCGAATCCGATTACTTGACCATCGAGCCGCGCGTGCTGGTCGAGTTGAAGCTGTTCTCGAATTCGATCATCAACATCCCGATTCGCGAAGCGTTCGACCCACGCGATGTCTGTCTTATCAGCCGACGGTCCTCGCCGTTGACCATGGTCGCGCAGGAGCTCGCGAGCATGCTAGTGTCCTACTCGCGCTTGCTGCATGGCGCCGGTTCGTGAAGGGCGCCATGCATTGACTATCAGTTTCGGCCTAGCTCGCGAGTAAGCCAGTCAGGTCCTCATGACGCAGCGCCCGACCGTTGATGTTCACCTCACGCTTGAACGTTATCGTTTTGCCCGAGAACTCGCAGATCACGGTGTCACGGAAAGCGGTCTCGGCGAAGATCCAGGTCATTTGCAGGCGCGTTTTATCCAGCCAGCATGCACGGGCGACGACCGGACTGTTATCGAACTCATAGCCATGATGAAGATCGCTGCCGGGCATGTCGGTGCGACCCTCCAGCCACCGGCCTAACCCGGCAACAATGATATGTTCGCCGCGCGCGTCGGTAAGACGAAACACGCATGTATCGCCGGAGAATTCGAGTTGTAGTTCGCTCACGCCTTGGCGGTTGGGATGCATCAGGAAGCGGTCCGTCTGTCCTGGCGCGCGTGCCCCATCCGTGACTGCACCCGCCTGTTCGAAAGGCGCTTTCCACGGTGCCGGCGCATCCGGACTTTGCCAGTCGGCAAGCCTCGCTTTGAGCCGTGCATCGGCAGAAGCCCCGTCTTCGATGTGTTCACGAATTTGATCGCGAAACGCCACCGGAAAATGCCGGTCGATATGCGGGAACAACTTTGCGCTGCCCTCTATCGCACCAGTAACGGCGAGCGTTGCGCCGTGCAACGGGAATATCGTCGTCATCTGGACGAACTTGCCGATTGCGCTATAAGTACCGTCAGGCCGCGTCCACCAGTGATAGCCGTATTTCACAGGTTCGCCGTGCGCGCTCGTTGCGGCAGCGACCCAGCTTTCGGGAAGCAGACGCTTGCCCTCCCATAAGCCGTTTTGCGCATGCAGGACACCCAGCTTTAGGAGATCTGCTGTTCGCGCGATGAGGCCGTTGCCACCGGGGTTGATACCGTCCGGACCGATATCCCACGATTCGCCTTGAATGCCCATCGGTTCGAAGATTCGCGGCTTGAGATACTCGTGGAGCGTCACCCCCGTCACGCGGCTCAGTATGGCCGACAACATGTAGCTGGCAGCGCTCGTGTACATGAAGGCCGTTCCCGGTTCCTGCTCAATCGGGATCTTGAAGAACTCCGCTATCCAGCTCGTGTTCAGCGATCGCCACGCTGCCCCGGATGTCTCGCCCGCATGACCCACGCGCATCGTCAAGAGGTCTTCAATGGTCATCTCTGTCAACCAACCCTGATCCGGTTCGACAACGACCTCGGGGAAAAACGAGACCACCTTGTCGTCGAGCTTGAAGAGACCCTCCTCGAGCGCCAGCCCGATCGCACATGCGGTGAAACTCTTGACGACGGAGTGCAGGTTGCGCGGCCGGTCGGGCCGATACGGCCAGCGCCAGCCCTCGGCAACCACTCGGCCGTTGCGGTGAAGCATGAAGGCGTGCAGGTCGAGGCCGTCTGCCTCGACGTCGTTCAGGAAGGCGACGATGGCATCGGCATCCACGCCGAGCGCGGACGGATCGGCGCGCGTCAGACCATCGGCTTGCTGAGCCGTGGTGAGATCGCTGGCAGACGTAGCGCCGCATTCCATGAAATTGTCCGACATCGTCTCTCCTGCTGTTGAAAAATGGGATGTGGCTTCGGCCGCGAGCCTGTTTGCATTTTCGCGCTTTTGCACTTTGCACCCGTAGCACTTTGCACCCGCAGCACTTTGCACCCGCAGCATTTTCAGCCGCGAGGACGCGCAAGGGCGCGTATCACGCGATGCTAGGTGCAACCCGACGCTCAAGGAAGCCCGTTTCGCCGATCACCTGCAGAAAATCAGATCACCTCCCGATCCAACGCCGCCGTTACAGAGTGCCCCGCTTGTGCCTCCCTTCAAGCTGCTGCGTTCGCTGTCACGCTGCAAGAGTGAACGGGAGCAATCGACCAGGATTTGTCCGCCCCGTTTTTTGCCGAAGTTTTACCAAAGGCGCGAGGACTGCGGCGACAGGCTTCGACGTGCCCGACTGACGGGCAAATGACAGGAACGCGCGTTGCTCGATGCAAGTCCATCGATGCTGCCGAAGCATCACTGACACATGGAGCAGACATGTCCCGCTCGCTATTACCCGCTCAGGATCCTCCCGAAGCACGTCCGCCGTTTGTCGCTGCATCTGAGCGGCGAGCGGCGCCTGAACTCCCTCCGCTTGCGCCTGAACGTCGCGTCGGCTTCGCCGTCATCGGCCTCGGCCGGCTCAGCCTCGACTCGATCCTGCCGGCCCTCGCATCCTGCAAGTTTTGCCGGCTTGCGGCCGTCATGACCGGCGACAAGGACAAGGGACGTCGAATCCTTGGTCAATACGGCGCGCCCGCAGACGCCGTCTATGGCTACGACGAATGGGACAAGCTCGCGCAGAACGACGACGTTCAAGCGGTCTACATTGTGACGCCCAACGGCCTGCATCACGAGCAGGTGAAGCAAGCGGCGCGCGCGGCCAAGCATGTGCTGTGCGAGAAACCGCTAAGCAACACGTCAGCCGAAGCGCTTGAGATGGTGCGCGCCTGCGCGGACGCCGGCGTCTTGTTGATGGTCGCTTACCGGCTGCAATACGAACCCCACAATCGCGACATCGCCAGGCTCGTCAGATCGGGAGAATTCGGGAGCCTGAAGATCATTGAAGCGCACAACGGCCAGGTGCAGGACGAGGCAAGCCAGTGGCGCCACCAGCGTGAGCTGGCCGGCGGTGGTTCGTTGCCGGATATCGGCCTTTACTGCCTTAACTTCGCACGCTTTGTCACGGGCGAGGAACCGGTCGAGGTGATGGCCTGGATCTGGAGCACGCCGGGCGACCCACGCTTTACGGAGGTCGAAGAGAATGTAGCGTGGCAGATGCGGTTTCTTTCCGGCGTTGTAGGGCGCTGCTCGTCGGCTTACGACGCGCACGAATCCCGCAACGCCCGGCTTTACTTCCAGAAAGCGAGCGTCAAGCTGGACCCCGCCTTTTCCTATAAAGGCATCCGGCTCTACGTGAATCACCGGTCCGCCGAACGGGAGGATGTGGAGGTCATGGAGGAGCGGGTGTCGGAGGACAAGAACCAGTTCGGCACAGAGATGGATCACATGGCCGAATGCGTGCTGACCGGCCGCAAACCCGGTACGCCCGGCGAAGAGGGCCTGCAGGACCAGCGCATCATGGAAGCAATCTACAGGTCTGCGGCGGACAATCGCCCGGTCTTGTTAGAACCCATAGCGGGGCCGGACGCGTTTCGCGATCCCCGCTTTTCCGACGAATAAGGGGCCATTCGTGCACTGGCTCCTGGCTCTTTTCGCGGTTCTGGCGGGTATCTCCAACCCGCTGCAGTCCGGCAGCAATTCGGCGTTGCTCAAGACGACACAGGCACCGATTGTCGCCGCGTTCATTGTTTATACGATCGGCACGCTTTGTCTGCTCGCCTGCATTCCGTTTCTCGGGTTTCAACTCAAGGCTACGGCCGCGAAACTTGGAGATGTCCCTTGGTGGGCGTATATAGGCGGTATCTGCAATGCGCTGTTCCTGATGTGCTCGTTGCTGATTACCAAGAAGCTTGGCTCCGCCACGTTCACCACCATCGTTGTGATCTCGGCCGTCATTACTTCTGTGCTGCTGGACCATTTCGGCTTGCTGGGATTCGAGGTGCGGCCCGCAACCGGGCTCCGGATTATTGGTGCGGGGTTATCGGTGATCGGCGTGGTACTGATCGCTGTTTTTTAGCGGGATTGACAGCACTACATAATAAGTGATCCAGATGGTTTGGCAAGCCACCGCCCGAAGCAGCGACCAGCCAATCCATCACTTAAGCTTATCTGCCGCCCACGTCTATCGCGCCGCACACCGACGTGGCGGCCAGCACCGAGGGGTATCGACATACTCTAGAGACAATCCACAGAAGTGCTCGCGTATTTTTCACACTGTCACGGCCTTGCGCCACCCCCTTGCGTGAGGCTCGCGAAGCGCGTGCATGGGCGGCATCCGCACGCTGCGCCGGGCTTGGTTCAAGTGTTTCACTGCTGCATCTCGCCTTGTCGCCGCGTCATCACTGCCTTGCAGATCAACCGCCCTTGCCTTTCGCCAGCGCGCCGGCGCTGTTGGCGCCGCCGAACAGTTGCGTCAGGTATTGCGAATTCTTGTTCATCGTCGCCATGACCGTGTTGAGCGCGGTGAACTGCGCCTGGTACTGGTGAGTGAGCTGGGCCGAGTAGCTTGCCAGGGTGTCTTGCTGCGTGCTGATGCTCTTGAGGTCCGCGTTGAGTGGGTTCTGGTTATTCGCAATCAGGCCGCCCTCTCCCAGGAATCCGTTCAGGCTCTTTGTCATCTTCGCGGCCACGCCGGTCGTCGAATTGAACAGGGCCGCCACCCCTTGCGGATTGCTCGTCAGCTCGTTAGTAATCTTCGTGTCGTCGGCTGTAAGGGTCGCGTCCTTGTTCAGCGTAATGCCGATTGCGCCGAGCGAAATGTTGGAACTGCCGTTCTTGACACCGCTGCTGACAATACTTGCGAGCGTGCTCTTGATCGTATTGAACATCGCGTTGCCGAGCAGCGGGCCGCCTTGCGCGCCCTTCGCTTTCGAACTGTCGAAACCGGCAACCTGGCCGTAGGTGGTGACCAGGGCGTTATAGAGGTTGACGAAGTTGTCGATGGCGCTCGACGCAGACGTGGTGTCCTGTGCCACGGTCAGCGTCTGCGGCGTGCCGGCAGGTACGCCAATGGCCGCCGCGGTCAGGTTCAGCGTGACACCCTGGATCGCAGTGGTCACCGTGTCGCTTGAACTGGTGCCCGCCGTGCCGTCAATGGTAAACATCGCGTCTTTGGCGGATTCGGTCTGCGTCCACGGGCTCATGGCGGACACCGATGTAATGCTCGACGGGTCTGCAGCGCTGGCGCCGGCCGTCGATGTCATGCCGAGACTGGACAGGCCGGCATCGGCGGTCACCGTGCCTACGGAAACATTGATCGTATTCGATGCACCCGTGGCCGACGAACGCAAGATCAGGTGGGCCCCGTCGGTGCCGGTCACGACCGTTGCCGAGAGACCGGGATTACTCGACGACGAGTTGATCGCGCTCGCAATGCCGCTCACGGTGTTGTTCGCCGGCGTGATGTCGACGCTCATCGACTTGTCTCCAACCGAGACGTTCATCGTGCCGGTGCCCAATGCAGTCGTTGCGCCGAACGCGGCCGACGAGAGCGTCTGCGCGCTGGCAATTTGCGTCACCGCGACGGAATAGCGGCCCGTCGCCGCGCTGCTGCTGCCGCTCGCCGTCAGCCCCGTGCCATCCGCGGTTACGGTGAACTGCCCAAGGGCGGTCCCGTTCGACAGCGGCGCAATGCCCGCCTGCAACGCCGACAACCCGGCCTGCAAAGCGCCGATTGCCGAGAGCTTGGTGTTGTCGTTTCTCTGCTGTGCGATCAGCGAGCCGGTCTGGCCCGCCACCTTCGCGTTGACGAGGCTCGTGACCAGCGACGAGACATCCAGCGACGCGTTGCCCGTCGAGCCGCTGATGACCGACTGCGCGGCGGACGCCCTGGCCGAGGCGGCCGCAGCCGTCGTGTCGGCCGCGCTCGAGATGGCGTTGGCCGAGGTCACGGTGGCCGAGGCGGGCACGCTTGAAGCGCTGGACGCGCTGGAAATCGTCGACATTAAAATGCTCCGTACGTCAGGTTTGCTGTTGAGCCTGGATGAAAATCAGCCCGCTGAAGGCAAGCCTCAGGGGAGCCTCGGGGAAACGATAGGCGATGCGATGCGGCAGCCGCGCATCTCCCGGGCTGTGCATTGTCAGCTGTACATGCTCTATTCGCGCAGTCATGGTTGCGCACTTCCGCCAAGGGTGAAACGGCGAGCAACACACGCCTCCCGCAGGTCCTTTCCAAATCTTTAAAAAGATTTCCACGCGTGTGTGCGGCCGGTTCGAGGTCACCGGTGCCCGCGCGACATGCGGGCCGCAGCCGCGGAAGGCCCTACCCATCTGTGATGTGAAAGAACCCTCAGAAATATCCCGCAAGGCGCGGACAAGGTCGTTCTTCTCTCGCGACCCGTCGGCATTTTTTGATTTTTATTTCAGTATTTTTCGCGGATGCTTGAGCGCGACTGCGGGTGCGCCCGGCTTTTGCGGACCAAGCCTTGGGTTTTCGCCGGTACGATCTCGTTCAACTTGTACCTATGGCGGCAACTTTTTTCGAGGGTGAACCTGCCGATCGCAAGCGTTCCCGCGCGGCAGACTGGAAGCCTTCGCGGCAGCAACGATCAGTTGCTTTTTCTATCGAGGCACCGTTCTTGCGTCTTGGAGGACCGCCTCGCGACCCGCCTGTAGCGCAGTCCGGCGGGCGAGCAGGGACGAATGAGCGTGCCATCAGAAGCGGTGCGGCCAAAGCCAGCCAAGTAAAACCGGCTACCTCTGTTTGTTTGTTTTCGAAGCTTATCCGCCAATCCAGTACACTTATTACATTGAAAGCAATGGTCCAGACCAGAGGTCCTTGGTCCGGGGTTTGATAGTTAAGAGGGAGAAACGTACGTGGCTAATGACAAAATGCTGGCGCAAATGAGTGACAAACCGGGGTTTATCGCCGCCCTCGACCAAAGTGGCGGATCCACCCCTGGCGCACTGAAGGCGTATGGAATTCCGGAGAGCGACTACAGCGGCGACGCCGAGATGTTCAAGCTGATGCACGAGATGCGGGTACGCATCATGACCGCACCCGCTTTCACAGGCGACAAGGTTATCGGCGCCATTCTCTTCGAAGCCACCATGGACGGACAGGCAGAAGGAAAGTCCGTCCCCGCCTTCCTGTGGGAAGACCGGGGCGTGGTTCCCTTTCTGAAAGTGGACAAGGGGCTCGAGGCCGAAGCGGACGGCGTGCGTCTGATGAAACCGATCCCCGGGCTGGACGCGCTGCTCGAGCGGGCGGTCAAGCTGGGCGTATTCGGTACCAAGATGCGCTCGGTTATCGACCATGCTTCGCAGGAAGGGATCGCGGCCATCGCCCGGCAACAGTTCGAAGTCGCGGCGCAAATCCAGGCGCACGGTCTGGTGCCAATCCTGGAACCCGAGGTGTCGATCAACAGCCCGGACAAGGCGGCAGCGGAAACCATCCTCCTGGCTGAGTTGCTCAAGGGTCTCGAGGCCCTGCCCAATGGCAGCAAGGTCATGATCAAGCTGACTATCCCGGACGTGGTGGATCTCTATCGTCCGCTGATCGAGCACCCGGCCGTCGTACGGGTGGTGGCGCTCTCGGGCGGCTACGCGCGGACCGACGCGTGCAATCGCCTCGCGAAGAATCACGGCATGATCGCCAGCTTCTCCCGGGCGCTGATCAACGAGCTCAAGAAGTCGATGAGCGACAGCGAGTTCGACGCAACGCTGGCAACGTCTGTCGATGAGATTTATCAGGCTTCGGTTGAAAAGGTCTGATTATTAAGCTTCAAAGAAGCTTCAAAGCAGCTTTCGACACAGGGTTTGATACGGGCCGCACTTCAGGCATGAGTGCGGCCTTTCTGTTATGCCGCGTAAGCAACACTCGCGTGAGCAACACTCGCTTGCGGCAGTTCAAGACGGCGTGACCATGTGGCAAGGTGGCGGAAAGCGACTGGCGGTTTGCTCAGAATCGCGCTGTCATATTGCTTGCCCGCGAACCTCACGAAGTCGTCGATGCGGAAGCCCTGGCCCCGGTAGAAAGCAATCAAATGTGCAGCGGGTTGCGGTGTATCCAGTGCAAGCTCGGCGTAACCGCGGATGGCGGCCCAGTGATCCGCATAGGCCAATAACGACTTCCCGATCCCCCTGCTCTGATAGGCAGGATCGACGCCGATTTGGCGAACGCTCGCAATATCATCCCGCCGATAAAGCGCACATACCGACTCGGTATCCTGGGTATAAAGCGTCATTGTTCCGACCAGCCGTCCGTTGCATACCGCGACATAACAGTCGCCGCCCATGGCACGCGCCCGGGTAACAAGCGCTGACTGGTCAACGCACGTGCAATTGAGCCCCATCCCGCCAAGCCGCGCAAATGACCGGTGCAGCATCTGGGTCAACTCATCGAACGAATCGCACGCTGAGTCAAAGCGCCTCAGTACTACGCTGCCTACGCCACGATGAACGTAGCTGATACGCGTGTGATTCTTCGTTGCTGTGCGTTGCTTCGACATGACACCCCCGGTCTCATCATTTGCCAGAAGTGTAGGATTCCTCGTCGGTTGATAACAAGAAAAAATGCCGTAAATATTTGGTGTTTTTACGGCATATATACGCAGGCCGCTTAGGGTTTTACGTAATTTTTATTTGCGATGACGCAGGGCTTCGTTTAAACGATGAGCATCGTTTCACGCGGGCGCTCAGGAAACGCGTACGCTCTCAGCGTTTATTTTTTCGACAGTGAGATTCACTGATCGCGGAGTCAAAGGGCTGGTCCGATGCCTGACCCCGGCCGGTACGGTCAACATCTCGCCTTCCTTTAACTCATATCGCGCCGTTTCCAGCTCGACAAGCAAGACGCCCTCGATAACGATGAAGACTTCGTCCGAGTCGGGATGGAAATGCCAGAAAAATGGCGCGTCCATCACGCTAAGGTGAACCGCATGATCGTTCACCTTGGTCAGCACCTGATTGAAGTATCCCGCTTTAGTCTGCTCTGCCACCGCGCTCAGGTTTATCAATTTGGCGTCCAACATCGTCCCCTCCGGATCCATGCGGCGAAGCGTATGGGCCACGGCTGAAGATGGCTCGTATTGGCCTATGGTCAGCCGCTAGTCACAAGCCTATACACCCAGAGCCCGCGCGCAAAGAGAGAAATTTTCACCGCGACGTGAGGCAAATTCACAAGGCGTCAACGCCTCAGTTTCCATCGGGATCAAGAGAAGAAGGGATGAAGACGCTCCCTTCCATGAGCCGACGCGCCGTCCGGCTCATGATCGCCTTGGTGACGACCCACGTACCGTCGCGCTGCTCGGCCTCTGCACCCACCGCCAATACGCCCGACGGATGGCCGAAACGGATCTGCCCGGTCGTCTTGTTTGCCAGAAGCCGATGCACGACCGTGCCGGGAATCACGCCGGCAACCGCGATCGCGACCGCGCCGGTACCGGTCATGGCGTGGTGCAACTTGCCCATGGAGAAAATGCGTGCGTTGATATCGAGCGTCGCCGGATCGACCGGCTTGCCGCTGGATGCCACATAGGCAGATGGGGCAGCCACGAACGCAAGTTTCGGCGTGTGGGGCCGAAGTGTCGATGCTTCATCCGCAGTCCGTGCAAGTCCCATTCGAACAGCCGCATACGCGCGGATTGCCTCGGCCTTGCTTAGCAAATCCGCGTTGCCATTGATGTCCCGCTGCAGTTCGTTGCCCTTCAGCCCGAGTGTCGCGGCGTCGATGAAAATGGCGGGATTGCCGGCGTTGATCATCGTGAGTTCGATGGCGCCGACACCGGGTACGTCGAGTGTGTCGAGCGGATTTCCCGTGGGGAACATGCCGCCGCCGGCGTCATTGTCACCGCTCTCGCCGCTCGGGTCCAGGAACTCGATCCTGATTTCCGCCGCGGGGAAGGTCACGCCATCGAGTTCGAAATCACCTTCTTCGAGCACCGCGCCATCTTGCATCGGCACATGCGCGATGATTCTTGCATTGATGTTTGCCTGCCAGATACGCACGGTGGCAGTACCGTCGCGCGGCGCATCGACCAGACCCTGCGCGATCGCGAACGGACCAACCGCGGAGGTCAGGTTCCCACAGTTGCCGGACCAGTCGACGACAGGCTTGTCGATCGCCACCTGCCCGAACCAGTAGTCGACGTCGCAGTCATCCCTGGAAGACGGACCCACGAGTACGACCTTGCTGGTGCTCGACGTAGCGGCGCCCATGCCGTCGATCTGCTGGCCATAGGGATCGGGACTGCCGATTACGCGCAGCAGGATGCGGTCGCGGAGTGCCGGGTCGCACGGGAGTGAATCCGTACGAAAAAAGACACCCTTGCTTGTGCCTCCGCGCATATAGATTGCCGGAATCTTTGTTTGCATCTTGGTCTCCTGACGTTGAGCTCGCGTGCTGCGGGGTCGGGCGCGGGTCGGATGGTTCAGGTCAAAAAGACTATCACGTTCGCCTCACACGCGTGCCATGCGCGCACGATTCAATCAGGACACCCAGACCCCTCAGAACAAAATATCCTGGAGCCGATAATACGCGCCGACCAAAGGCAGCGTCCACGCGCGGCCGGCATGTCCGGGCACCGAGGGCCAGGGCAGCGAGCGCCACGGGTTACCTGTTCGGAACCCGACATCATGTCAGCCATCATGCGTCCCATATGCGTCGACATCTGCACGCCGTGGCCGCTGTAGCCCATCGAATAGTAGAGCCCTTCGTGCCGCCCCGCACGGGGAAGCCGGTCCACGGTGATGTCGATGAGACCACCCCAGCAGTAGTCGATCCTCGTGTTGGCCAGCTCCGGAAAGTACTTGGCAAGTCCCTTGCGTAGCACGTTGCCGCTCTTTTCATCGGAATGAGGATTGGACATCGCGAAGCGCGCGCGACCACCCCACAGCAGGCGGTTATCAGGCGTCACCCGAAAATAATTGCCTATGTTTAGCGACGTTACATAGCTGCGCCTGCGAGGGAAAAACGCGTCGAGTTGCTGCGTGGAAAGCGGCTCCGTCACCACGATGAAACTGCCCACCGGCGCCATGCGCCGCTGGAACCACTGCAACGGCCCCACACGCGATGCACCCGTTGCCACCAGCACCCGGTCTGCCGTGATGACGCCACGCGCCGACGTAAGCTCGTAGCGTTCGCCATCGATACGTTTCAGTTGCTTCACCGCGGCGCCCTCGAAGATGCGCGCGCCGTGCCGTGTGGCAGCCTGTGCCAGCCCGACCCCGAACTTGCCCATGTGCATCTGCACGCCGTTGCGCTGCAGCAGGCCGCCGTGAAAACTATCCGAGCCGATTTCACTGCGCATACGATCAGCCGGAATCAACTCCACTTCCGGATCGACTTCGCGACGCAACACCTCGTAGGTACGCGCCAGTTTCTCGAAGTGCTTGGGCTTGGCGGCCAGCTTGAGCTTCCCCGTGCGGACAAAGTCGCAATCGATCTGATGACGGGACACGATCGACTCCACGCTCGCCACCGCACTTTCATACGCGCGATAGAAGCCCCGGGCCTGTTCAAGCCCGACGCGCGCGGCAAGCGAAGCGAAGTCCTGCGCGACGCCGGTGTTGCACTGGCCGCCGTTGCGCCCGGACGCCTCGCTCGCTATCCGCCCTGCTTCCAGCACGGTGACCGACACACCGCGCGTGGCAAGTTCGAGCGCCGCCGACAAGCCCGTGAATCCGCCGCCGATCACGACAACATCGGCGCGGCCTTCCACGGGACCCTGTGCACCTCCAGTGAATACGGGAGCCGTATCCAGCCAATACGAATCAAGCTTCATTGATTTCTTAGTTGAATGTGGCGCAACGAGCGTGCTTCTGCCTCACGCGCCACGATAGCCGCTTTTAACCCATTCCGTAACGTGCTTGGTCAAGCAGTCCACCAGACATGCTCGGCAAACGAGAAGCCCATCATCGAACCGGTCGGGATCGAGCCCAGCCCCTTCAACCGCTTGTCATTGGCGTCCAGCAGGCTGATGAACGACGGAATGCCGATGCCACCCTGATCCGCCACCAGCACCTGCATTTCGCCGTACATCGCCTTGCGCTTGGCTTCGTCGGTTTCAGCACGCGCGCTCAGCAGCAACTGGTCAAAGCGAGGGTCCTTCCAGCCTGACTCGTTCCAGGGCGAGTCTGACTTGAAGAACTGCGTGAACAATACGTCTGCGCTGGGACGCGGGTTGATGCTGCCGAAACCAAGCGGATGTTTCATCCAGTGGTTCGACCAGTAACCATCGCCGGGAACCCGGTTGACAACAAGGTTCACACCAATCTTTGCGGCCGTCTGCTGCATCAGTTCGGCCATTTCGATAGAACCGTTCGCGTCGGTCGTGGCGTAGATCGGCGGCAAAGCCGGGCCCACCGCACCAGCCTTCTGCATGTAGAACTTGGCCTTGTCGAGATCGAACTTGCGCTGCGGCAACGATGCGTTGAAGTAGCGATGGCCCGGCGGGATCGGCTGGTCGTTGCCGGTCACAGCGAAGCCCCGGAACACGGCCGTGCGGATCTGCTCGCGGTCGAACAGGTTCTTCATGCCCATCACGAAGTTGGGATTGCCCGTGAGCGTGTTGTCGCGACGCATGATCAGGTCGGTGTAAAGACCGGATTTGGTTTCCTTGACAGCATAACCCGGGGTCGCCGCAATACGCTGTGTCGAGCGCGGATCGACGGAGTTGATCAGGTGCACGTCGCCTGCGAGCAGCGCATTCACGCGGGCCGCGTTGTCGCTGATGCTCACCAGTTCGATCTGGTCCAGGTAAGGTTGTCCGGCTTTCCAGTAGTTGTCATCGCGCACGCCTACCGTGCTGACACCCGGCTTGAAACTCTTGAGCTTGTACGGTCCGGTTCCGATCGCCGAGCCGAAGTTCGTCGTGCCGTCCTTGACGATCACGAGTTGCGGCGTGGCAAGGATCGCCGGCAAGTCGGCGTTCGGCACATCGAGCACCATGGTCACTTCGTTCGGACCGCTCGCCTTGATATCGGTGAACTGATCGGCGAGGGTCTTCACCTTCGATGCCGTCTGCGGGTTCTTATGACGCGACAGTGAATAAGCTACGTCAGCTGGCGTGAGCGCTTGGCCGTCGTGGAACGTCACGCCCTGGCGAAGCTTGATGATCCACGTCTTTGCGTCGGAAGTTGATACGGACTCCGCTATATTCATTTGCGGCGTCAGGCTCTCGTCGAACTGCGTCAGGCCGCTATAAAACATGAAGAACCGGATGTAGTCGCTACCCGTCGAACCCAGGGCGGGGTCGAGCGTGTCCGAAACCGAACCCGCGTCGTATGCCACCCGGATACTGCCGCCTTTCTTGGGGGTATCGGCGGCCAGCGCGGACGCCGATACCGACAGCAGGCCGCCGCCGGCAACCGCCATCATGCCGGTGCCGGCCAACACGCGCATCATGTCGCGACGGCTTACGCCACCGCTTTTAGTATCATCTTTCACTTGAATGACTCCGGGTGGGTAAGGGATCTGAAAGAACGTTCAGGAGGCGATGTGGGCAAGGTTTATCGCGTCTCTTCAGCAGCATCGTATGCTTGCAGAATCCGCGTGAAACGCCGACAAAAACCGCGAAACAGCATAATTCGCCTGTTATTGCATTGCTAACGCGGTGCTTTGCATGGCCGTCAGCCAGCCGATGAAAACGTCCGCGTTTTCATCCATGTTTCAGGCAACGGCGGCCTGCTCCACGTCGAGCAATTGGGGGTATCGCCGCAACACGCCGGCATACAGTTCGTCAATAATTCCGGCGCCGGCGGTCAGCGTGCCGGCCGCTTCCCTCGCATCGAGGGCGTCGAATATCTTGTGCTTGAGGAAGTGACGCCACGCCACCGGCGCGCGAGCCAGGATGCCGGTCAATACGTCGTAACGTTCGCGTGTCCACTTCGCCTCATAGGCGTTGCGCGCCTCGCCATAGTCGAAGTGAGTGGCCACCTTCCGGTCCGCGGTTTGGTCCATTGCCCTCTTCGCCTCTTCGCGCAGTCGAGCCGTCTGCGTTGCATCGATTGCGCCGTCAATCGCTCCGCCGACCAGCACGACGCCGTACAAGTCACGCGCCTGATCCACCCGAAGATAACCGCGCCGCACGTCCTCCGCCACCTTCTGCGCGTCGCGCTCGTGAGGATGGCCGTAGCCGCCACCGCCGCAGCCTTCGAGGCGGATGACATCGCCGGGACCGCACATCACGAGGTCGGTCACGCCCAGGTCCTCCTCGTCCTCGCGGCCCGGATTGCGGGTAAAGCGCGAGACGGCGCCCGCCTTGCCCCCAAGCACGCCCCAGGACGCGAAGCGCGAACGGTCGCGATTACGTGCGGTGACCAGCGTGCCCGGCGAAAACACCCTGAACTCCATCACGGTTCCCAAGCCGCCCCGGTACTTGCCCACGCCCGCGCTACCAGGCACGACGCCATACTTGGTGATGCGGATCGGCACTTCGGCTTCGTTGATCTCGACCGGCGTATTGCGAAGGAACGCCACGTTCGCGCCGGACGCATCCGACCCGTCGCCCGAGATCATGCCGCCCGCGCCACCGCCCACAGGACCGATGGAAGCGATCACCGCGCGACCCCGGCGGTCCACGGTCTTGACGTTGAGAATCGACATACCCCCAGCGGGACACGCCGGCAAGCGCTCCGGGCACACCATCGAGAAGGCGCCGAAGGTCACGTACTGCGCGACCTTCGCGGTCAGGCTGCGCATCCCGACCGCCGCGGGCGCAACGCAATTCATGATCGTGCCTTCAGGCAGGATGCAGCGCGCCACTTTCAGCATGCCTGCGTTGAGCAGAAGATCGGGATTAAGCGAGTACAAGACGTAGTTGAGACCCACGAGCGCGAGGACGTGGCGCTCCTTGCCGCCCGTGGGCATGTTCAGCGACGAATTCAGTTGCGGATCGCTGCCGGTGAAATCGAAGACGAGTGAACCGTCCGCAACAGTCAGGGTCAACGCAACACGCAGCGGTCTGCCGTTGACCGAATCTTCGTCGGCATATTCAGCGAAGAAATATTCGCCGTCCGGCATGCTCCTCACGATCGTGCGCGCCTGCTCTTCCGAGTACTCAAGCAGCGCGTCCATTCCGGCGCGGAATCGCTCGATTCCGAAGCGCTCGATGATCTCCAGCACCCGGCGCTCGCCGGTCATCAACATCGCAATTTGTGCCTTCAGGTCGCCGCGATTCTGGTCGGGCGCGCGCACGTTGATCGCCATGTGTTCGAGCAGGACCTCGTCCAGCACACCGGCGCGAACAATCTTGGTCGGCGCGAAGCGGATGCCTTCCTGGTAGATCTCGGTCAGCGTACGCGACAGCGACGCCGGTACCGCGCCGCCCATGTCGGTGTTATGAATATGTCCGCCGACATAGCAGACAATCTCGCCATTGAAAAATACCGGCTTCCACATCATCACGTCGGGCGTATGGGTTGCAACGTAGCCGCTGTACGCGTCGTTGGTCATGCAGATATCGCCTGGTTCGTAGTGGTCGATCATGTCGATCACGGCACCGAAGTCGAGACCCGGATACCACGTGGCGCCCAGCGTCTTCGGCGAGGCGAACGTGAGACCACGGGTGTTCATCAACGTGCAGGAGAAGTCTTCCGTTTCCTTCACGAACGCGGAATGCGCGGTACGCACGAGCGTATAGGCCATGCTTTCCGCCGCCGCGACGCAGTAGTTCGCGAAAATCTGGAGGACGGATTTATCGAATGTCATGTTGCGTTTCCAAGGTCAGCTATTCAAACGGCTTCGAGAAAAAGATTGCCGTAGTCGTCTACGCGGGCGTTGAAGCCCGGCAGCACGCAGGTGGTGGTGTCGTCTTGTGCAACGATCGCCGGGCCGGTGAATCGATGCCCAGCCAGCAGTGCTGTGCGTCGGTAAAGCGGCACGCGACGCCAAGCGCCGTCGAGGTAGGCATCAATTTCAGACTCAGCTTTTGGCGTACCCTCGCCCGCCGCGATCTTTGGCAACTCAGGCTTGGGGGTGGGCGCGGTGATGACCAGCCTGAGCGCGACTACCTGAATGGCGGACGTTTCGTCACTGTGGCCAAACAACCGTTCGTGCTCGCGATGGAACGCTTGCGCGATCCCTTCAATATCACCGTTGGCGATAGCGGCGGCGGTGAGTGGCGTATCGATCTCGAACGACTGCCCGCGATAGCGCATATCCGCCGAGACAACAAGTTCAGCCGTTGCGTCCGTACCGGTCTCGCGGATCACCCAGGCGCGCGCATCCGCTTCCAGCAGCGTGAGGTCATGGCCAAGCCTATCGAGGGACGCGCGGTCGAGCGGGTAATATGTCGTGCGAACAAAGTCGTTTTTCGTGTCTGCGATCAAACCACCGAGCGCGCTAAGCACACCGGGGGTAGTCGGGACTAGCAGGTTCCGAACGTTCAGCGCGCGGGCCAGGAAGCAGCCGAGCATTGGTCCCGCGCCGCCGAAAGGCATCAGCGAGAAGGTCCGCGGGTCGATACCGAAGCGCGAGCTCAAACGGCTCACGCCTGCATACATGCCGGAGATGGATACCTCGATAATCGCGGCAGCCGTCTTGTACACGTCAAGTCCAAGTCTCTGCGCAAGCGGTTCGATCGCGCGCAGCGACGCGTCGACATCCACCTTTACCGCGTTATAGCCGAGCGCCGCGCTGCCGAGCACGCCGATGGCGGCGAATGCGTCGGTGATAGTCGGGCGCGTGCCGCCGCGACCGTAGCAAACCGGGCCCGGATTCGACCCCGCGCTTTCCGGTCCGACCTTGAGCACGCCGAACTCGTCAACCCAGGCGATGGAGCCGCCACCGTCGCCGATCGACGAGACAGAGACCGACGGAATATGGATCTGGAATTCGCCGATATATTCGCCCGTCGCGTACTGCGGCTTGCCGTCCACGATCAACGCAATGTCTGCTGTCGTCCCGCCGATGTCGAGACTCATGCAGTCCTTCACCTGGCAGAGCTTCGCGAGATACGCCGCGCCGATCACACCTGACGCGGTGCCGGACAGGATCATCTGCACGCAGTTCTGCTTGCCGTTCTCGGCGCTCATCACGCCACCATTCGATTTGGTAACCTTGAGGTCCGCGCCAATCCCGCTTTCCCCCAAAGCCGCCTGCAACTTCGTGAGGTAATTCGACACGCGCGGTTGCACGTAACCACCGATGGTCGCCGTGACAGTGCGTTCATACTCACGGATGATCGGCCAGACTTCATGCGAGCACGAAACGAACATACCCGGCATTGCACGCTGGATGATCGCCTTCACCTGCAGCTCATGCGACGGGTTGCGATACGAATGCAGCAACGACACCACCACGCCCTCGCACCCAGCCGCCTGCATTCCCAGCACAGCGTCGAGCACGCTGGTCTCATCGACCGGTGTTTCCTCGTCACCCTCCGCCGTCAGCCGGCCCACCACGCCGAACACCCGGTCGCGTGGAATGAGAGGCGCGGGACGGCTGGACATCAAGTGGTACATGTCCGGAATTTTTAGTCGCGCAATGTCCAGCACGTCTTCGAAGTTGCGCGTAGTGACAAGACCGAGCTTCAGCCCCTTGCGTTGCACTACCGCGTTCACGCCGACGGTCGTGCCGTGAGTGAAATAGACCACCTCTCGCGGCTCGATGCCGTAGCGCTCCCGCAGGCCTTCCATTCCGGCGAGCACTTCGCTTCCCGGACTGTCCGGCCGCGAAAACACCTTCAAGGTTCTTATTGTTCGCGTCGCTTCGTCGAGCACCGCAAAGTCGGTGAACGACCCGCCAATATCCACTCCGATTCTCAAACCCATTGCATTGTCCTTGCCTGTCGAAAATGATGAGACGCTATTGCCATCATGGAAGGTCCCGGTTAAGAGCGTGGCGCTCAGGCGTGCTGCCTGCGTTTGTCGATGACATCGCGGATCTGGTAATAGCTCCCCAGCGCCGGCATGAACCATGGCTTGCCGCGATAAAGCGGGTGTGTGAGCATCGGCGAGCCATAGGCGCTGCTCTCGGGCGATTGTCCTTCGATGATCAAACGTGCAACCTTGTAGCCGAGGTAGGTCATCATCACGACGCCGCTGCCATTGCAGCCAAGCGCGTAGTGGATGCCCTCGGCGGTGCGGCCCAGGTGCGGCAGGAAGTCGAGTGTGAGCGCCACCGTGCCGCCCCAGCTATGCGCTACCTTTACGTCAGCCATCTGTGGAAAGCGCTCCACCATTTGTGCGTGCAGGACCGCACCCGACTGGCGCCGGTCGAGGCTATAAAAGCGCGCGCGGCCACCGAACAGGAGGCGCTTGCCGTCGGGCGAATAGCGGTAGTAATTGACCACGCGGCGCGTCTCCGAGATACCACGGCGCTTCGGTATCAGAGACGCCTGCAGGTCGGCAGGAAGCTCTTCAGTCGCGATCTGATGCGACACGACCGGCACCACACGGCGTTTCAGGTGCGGCATCGATTCGCCCGTATAACCGTTGGTGCAGATCACCACGTGCCGGCTCGCGAGCGCTCCCCGCGCGGTCTCTACGCGATACCCCGCCCCTGAGCGCGTAACGCTCTTGACCGGGGCCTTGCTGCACACCGTGACACCCGCGCCTCGAGCCGCGGCGAGCAACCCGGCGAACATCATTGACGGGTGCACTTGTCCCGCGCGCTCGAGCAAGACGCCGCCGGCGTAAATGTCGCTCGCCAGTTCGTCGCGCAGTTCGTCGCGCGAGAGGATTCGTGCGCCCGCCGACGCGTACGCGTTGAGATTCACGATGCGCTTTTTCCACGCGGCCAGGTGCGCGTCGGTCCACATTGCGTTGATGCGCCCGGCCTTCACATAAGCGCATTCGATTGCGTTGTCCCTGAGGATGCTTTCGAACACGCCGTAGGAAGCCGCAGCTTCACGCAGGAGCGCTTGCTGGCGTAGTTCGGATACGGCGTTGTCCAGCTTCTTGCCCGAGGGCGCCTTGCCCACGTTCACGGCTCCGGACACTTGTCCGCCACTCAGCGTGCTCGCACCGATGCCGGGCACATCGGCTTCGAGCACGGCCACGCTCAGACCATGCTTCGCGAATTCGAGCGCGCACGACAGCCCCGCATAACCCGCGCCGACGATCGCCACGTCGACGTCGCGCGGTACCTCGGCCATCAGGTCGTCGTGAGGGCGCCAGTCTTTCCACCAGTACGGGGTATCGGTGAAGTCGGAGGAAAACACTTGGCTACGGGTCGACACAGTGAGGTCCTTGGTGGGTCCGAACTCGGGTCTGAACTCGGGTCTGAACTTTTCCGTGCCACATTACGGCACGGCGTTCCATAAAATTATTGAAGTGCAAAGTATCACGCACATTTATCGCGTGCAAGCGGTCACAAAACGGGGTTGGGGGGTTGTGCTTTACGCGGCGAGTGATCGGCAAACCAGCGCGAAGCGCCGCCGTCGCGAGGATCGACGGCGGTGGATGATAGGACTACGACACACTGAAACCTGTCGCTTCAGGGTGTTGTTACGGGAAGTGATGCGTCAACCGGACACGGACAGATCCTCGCTCGCCGCATGCAGCGCCTGCCTCGTAATGCCAATAATTTCGTCGATATCCGCTCGCGTGGCGACCAGAGGCGGCGCAAATCCGACAATGTCGCTAATGCCAAGCGGGCGAACGATCAGGCCACGCGCAAGCGCTGCCTGCGCGACCCGGTTGCTGACCTTGAGAGAAGGCGAAAACGGCGTGCGTTCGGTCTTGTCGGCCATTAGCTCAAGAGCCGCCAGCATCCCCTCCCCTCGTACATTACCGACGAGCGGGTGATCATCGAATGCGGCGTGCAGACTTTGCTGCATATAAGCGCCGACGTCGGAGGCGTTGCGCGTCAGTTGCTCACGTTCGAGGATGTCGAGGTTCGTCAACGCCGCGGCCGCGCACACCGGATGACCCGAGTAAGTCCAGCCGTGGCTCATTGCGCCTTGCTCCCGCGAGCCGCGTTCAATCACGTCCCATACCCGCTCGCCGACAATCACGCCGGACAACGGCAAATACCCGCTCGTGAGTCCCTTCGCGACCGAGATCAGATCCGGTTCGATACCGTAATGCTCGGAACCGTTGCGCGAACCAAGGCGCCCGAAACCGCAGACGACTTCATCGGCGACGAACAAGATGTCGTGCCGCTTCAGCACGGCCTGGATAGCTGGCCAATAGCCGGTCGGCGGCGGCAAGATGCCGCCAGAGCCCATGACCGGTTCGCCAAAGAATGCCGCGATCGTGTCCGCCCCTTCGCTTTCTATCAACCGTTCAAGCTGTTCGACGCAACTCGCCACGAACGCGCTTTCACTTTCACCCGGCCGGGCATCGCGGTAGAAGTCAGGACACGCCGTATGCAGCACTTGCGGCATGGGCAAGTCGAAGGCAGCGTGAAACTTCGCTTGTCCCGTGAGGCTGCCGGTCGCAATGCCCGAACCGTGATAGCTGCGATGCCTCGCGATGATCTTCTTCTTGCGCGGACGCCCCCGCACATTGTTGTAGTACCAGACCAGCTTGATCTGTGTCTCGTTGGCGTCCGAGCCGGACATGCCATAGAACACCTTCTTCATTCCCGGCGGTGACCAGTCATGGATCAACCGTTGCGACAGTTCGACCGCGGGGTCGTTCGAGAAGCCTGCATACGTGTGATAGAACGACAGCTTGCGGCTCTGGGTTGCTATCACCTCGGCCATCTCCTCGCGTCCATAACCAATGTTCACGCAATACAGCCCGGCGAACGCATCAATATAGGAACGGCCCGCGTGATCCTCTATTCGTATTCCTGACGCACGCCTGATCAGGCGCCCTTCCAGTTCGCCGGATGCATGATCGGACGCATGCGTGCCGGGATGCATGAAGTGGCGCCGGTCTGTTGCAAGGATCGCATCGCTTAGCGAGGCAGAGGTCGAGTTCATGGCTGCGCTGCGAGTGAGGGGTTGTACAAAGTGTCCGAGGTGTCCCACTCGGGATGCCACGCAGGTTTGCTCACGCGGCCATCGGCACGAGTGAGCGCGCCGATGCGCGCCATCGACGCGGTATCGAGTTCGAAATCGAATACCGCGAGGTTTTCGCCTATACGCTCGGGATTCGACGACTTCGGAATTGCCGCGACCCCGGGCTGCTGGATCAGCCAGCGCAAGATGATCTGCGCGGGTTGCCTGTGATGCTGAAGAGCAATGTCCGCGATCACCGGATCCGCAAGCAGCTTGCCGCTGCCAAGCGGCGAGTGGGAGACCAGGGCCATGCCATGCCGCGCACAGGCCGCGAGCAGCCTGGTCTGGTCGAGATACGGATGGTATTCGCACTGGTTCGCGACCAGCGGCGACGGCGAGAGCGCCACTGCGCGATCAAGCAGCGCCACCGGAAAATTCGATACGCCGATATGACGCGTCAGGCCGCGGCGTTGCGCGTCGTTGAGTGCACCGATCGTCTCTTCCAACGGCACCTCGGGGTTGGGCCAGTGCACGAGCAGCAGGTCAACGTGATCGAGCCCTAACCGCGCGACGCTCGCTTCTGCCGCGCGGCGGAAGTCGGCAGCGCGCAACTCGGTATGCCAGACTTTGGTGGTGACGAACACGTCGTTGCGCGGCACGCCGCAGGCGGCGAGTGCCTGGCCCACTGCCTGCTCGTTTTCGTAGCGGGCGGCGGTGTCGATATGACGATACCCGGCGTCGAGAGCCGCGCGCACCGCACGGACGCCTTCATCATGGGTGGATTGCCATGTGCCCAGACCCAACCGGGGAATCAGCGCGCCGTTAGCCGCTACTACCGGCAAAGGCGCAGGCGTATGAAGAGAAAATGTCATCGCGAGAGTGTCTTCGGGATTCCGAGATTTTTATTTCCGTGCCATAATACGGCACGGTGTTCCATATTTAACAAGCGCAAAGTAACACGCGCTTTTTTGCGTTGCAAGCGAACGAAGCGGGCACAAGGATGAACGCGCGCTTTCCTGCGGCGGCAAATCACGGGAGAAGTGCATGAACAGTTTGTTGAAGAGCCTGGAGATACTGGAAGCGGTATCGCAGAACCAGCCGGTCAGCGTGGGCGTGCTGGCGCGTTTGCTGGACATGCCGAAATCCAGCGTTCAGCGCGTGTTGATGACCTTTCTCGAAGCCGGCTGGTTGCGCCAGACCGGCGGCGACCTGACGCGCTGGGAAGTGGGTGCGCGGATCCTCGGCGTGCGCCCTGCCGCGCTTCGCGGCGGCGCGCTATATGCCGCCGCGCGCGAGCCGATGCGCGAACTACGGGAGTTGACCAACGAGACCGTTCATCTGTCGATCCCGGACGGCACCAAGTCGATGGTGCTCATCGACCGTGCGGATTGCACGCAGACGGTGCGCACCTTCAGTCCTATCGGCGACCTCAGCCCGTTTCATGCGACGGCAACGGGCCTTGCCGTGCTCGCGTACATGAGCGAGGCCGAAGTGGAAGAAATCCTGGGCCGCGACCTGCCGAAATTCAGCGACAACACGCCGTGCGACCCGGCTGAGATACGGCTTGAACTCGAACGCATCCGTAAGCGCGGATATTCGATCAACCTGTCGCAGTATCGACGCGCGGTGTGCGCTATTGGTGCGGCTATCACCGATTCGGACGGCGGCCCGGTCGGCAGCATCTGCATCTCCATGCCCGAATCCCGCTACGAACCCAAGCGCCTGAAGGAATGGGGACAAGCCGTTGCAAAGGCAGCGGCGGCTATCAGCGTTTAGGGCCGCTATCGACGAGGCGCGACGCGTAAGCCACATCAGTGACAACATTCAGGCGTACGCTGTCACCACGCTCATGCAGTTGCCTGAACCTACTGTCAAAGGATCCCATCATGCGAATCGAAACGTCATTCCTGTTCGACCTCGACGGAACGCTGGTCGACAGCGTGTACCAGCATGTTCTGGCATGGAAAGAAGCGCTCGATGCAGAGGGTATCGAGCTGTCGGTATGGCGCATTCATCGCAAGATCGGCATGAGCGGGGGTCTCTTCACGAACCAGTTGCTGCGCGAAACACACGGGGAGATCAGTCCGGAACGCGTGGAGCGGTTGCGCCGCACTCATGCGCACGCTTATCAGCGGCTGCGTGCACAGGTTTGCCCGCTGCCCGGCGCACGCGAGTTGCTCGCCGCGCTCACCGAAGCAGGCACCCGCTGGGCTATTGCCACCAGCGGCCGGATGGAAACGGCAGCTGTGAATCTGGAAGCGCTCGGGGTCGACCCGGCGAAGACCGTGGTGGTCACGCGCGACGACGTGAAGTATGCCAAGCCTGACCCTGACCTCTTCATTGCAGCGGCATCGCGTCTGGGCGTGTCGATCGAGCATACCGTCGTGGTGGGCGACAGCATCTGGGACATGCTCGCCGCGCGGCGCTGCCGCTCGCTGGGCGTAGGGCTGCTGTCGGGTGGGTACGGAATGGATGAATTGGAACGGGCAGGCGCACTGCGCGTGTACGAAGATCCGGCTGACTTGCTCTTCCATCTCGATGAAGTTGCAGCAAGACCTTAGGCCTTAGGCTTTAGGCCTTGCAGACGAATCACTTTAGCGGCCGTCGCGGCTGTGCTAGATTGCAGTCCAAAGACCTGCAACCCGCGACCAAAAAATTAAAATGAAAGCGTTGGCCAATAAAATAGACAGCTTCGTACTGTTTGGATTCACCGGGGTACTTCTTCTACTGCTCGCATCGTGCGCACCGGTCAGGCCGGACAACCCTCATGCGGACAACCAACCCGATCCATCGGCATTTGCCGACGCGCTCAGTCCACCAGGTGGCGTGCCCTGTCGCCTGGGGCGCCCGAAATACACGGCACTGCAACGGCAAATGGGCGTACGCGGCAGTGTCCGGATCACATACGTGGTCAATACGGCGGGTCGAATCGACCTTGTCATTGTCGACAAGAGCAGCGGCAACCAGGAACTCGACAGCGCGGCCCGCGAAGCGATTGCGAAGGGCACGTGTGCCCCTTATGTCGTCGATGGCGTAGCGCACCGGGTCGTGCAGCACACGACCTTCAACTTCGAGCCCGCGGTTCATGCTTTGCCACCGGGCCGGAGTGACGCTGCGGCAGCTATCAATCCATCATCGGCCGCGGCGGCGCTTTACCGGTCCCAACAGGCGAGCGTCATCCCGGTTATGCCGGCACAGGCGGTACCGTCTGTATCGACGGCCAGCCCGCCGCTTCCCGCTTCATCAACGGGAAGCTTGTCGCTGGTCGAAGCAATCCAGGCCGCCAGCCTGCAAAAGCTCGGCATTGCTCCCGACTCGCCCAAGGCTGCCACGATCAAGCGTTGGAGCGAGCGCATGCGCACGGATCCCGACGTCAGCCGCTTCCTTGGGAACGGGCCGAACCATGCCAGTCTGCTTGCGCTCAGCCCTCTGTTGCGCACGGAATTCTTCACCGAAGGCATGCTGCGGCTCTCGCCCGAGGAACGCAGCAAGCTGGCCGAACTCGCATCGAAGGCATTCGACAACGCGCCGCCCGATTGCGGCGGTATCAAGAGCGTGCCGCTGGTGATGTCTCGCTACATGTCGATCGCGACCATGTCCGATGCCGATGTCGACGCGTACTTTGGGGTCACGTTCGCGATGCTAAAACAATCGGCATTGCAAACCCCGCTCGCTCAAGTGACTCAAGAACAGCGTGCGCAGGGGCAGTTGGCGCTCGTGCACTCCTTGCAGGACCTGTTGAAGAACGACGCCCAGGGCACACGCGATGTCGCCGCAGCGGTGGTCGATCCGACAGGCGTCACCGCCGAAGTCTGGTGCCGCAACGCTCGCGTCTATAACCGTGCACTGCTCGCAATGCCGCAGCCCCTTCGCGACTGGTCGATTGTTGCTGCCAGCATCGATGCGAAGACACGCTTGGCGTCGATGGCGCAGCCGTTCATGCCAGGCGCCGGCTCGCCCGGCGCGGCGCCTGGGGGCGACTATGCGACCCAGGTTCAACGACGCATACGACCCAACATTGTGTGGGCAGGTCCGACACTTGATCTGGAGACGGTCATCAGCGTGCGATGCGCGCCGACCGGGACCTTGCTCTCCGCGGCCATTTCCCGTAGCAGCGGTAACGCAACCTGGGATATGGCGGCTTTGCGGGCAATCCAGCGGTCTGATCCGATGCCGCTCGATACCGACGGGCGCGCGCCACCCGCGTTCTCTATCACTTTGCGGCCGGCGGGCGGTTAGTCCTGGCGGCGATGAACGACTGTCGTTTTGATGCCGGTCGTTCATCTTCTGCGCTACGTCATGAGCTTTTTCACTAGGTCAGGAGATCTGCACCGGCAATACGTCGCTGACGTCTCGTCATTCGTCGAACCGTCCTAAATAAAACTTCATGAATACGCCGCCTTCGGGATAGGGCTGAGTCATTAATCTGCATGAACCGGACAACAACGACGGTTCGTCGCAGGTCCGGTACTCGCCAACCCTCGTTCCAGGAGAACACCATGAAGACCTCAATGATCGCACTCGCCTTCGCAGGATTGTTGGCCACCGGCTCCGCATTCGCGGCACAGAGCGCCCCGTCGACGCAGACAGGCCAGACGGCAATCCAGGCCGCCGGCCAATGGGTTGCGCCGTATGGACAGGCAGTCGCACCGAAGACACGTGCACAGGTCTATCAAGAACTCGTCCACGCGCAGAAGGATGGCCAGCTTGCGTATCTGGACGCCACGCTTTATTCGCATGGCTAAGCATAAAAGTACGGCTCTCGCGCGTGAAGACCCGTGCCAGCCTCCCCGAACCGGGACGACCGGACGGTCGTTGCAGTGAAGGTAAGGGTGCCGACATGGAGATGTCCGCACGTGCGACTTCCACGCGCGGACATGGGAAAAACCTGATCGCAGTGGTAGAGCGCGCAGTAAAGCGTTATCGCCAATCAGACGCTATAAGCGAGTCGCAATCCGCCCCAATGACGGCCTGCGACCATGATCGGCGCGGACACATCTTTCATCAGCGCATATTCCCCGGCGCCCATATCGCGTCGATAGGTCTGCAACAAGAACGGCTTGGTGTGCGACCCCGAAGCCAGGCCGGTGCGGTCATTGAAGATGCGCCGGTTACGCGAATGGGCGGCGTTCCAGGCAGGATCGGACCCTTGAGATTGCGAAAACTTCTTGTTGTGCGTGGGCAAGTAGCCCTTGGTATCGACAGCTGCACAGAACACCACGCGTTTATCCAGCGCCAGCAAGGGTTCCTGGATCTCCGGCAGGATGCGATCGGCAATCTGGATATAGCGGGTCGTGAACTGCTCGGGATTGGTACCGGCAATCGGGTTATATGCATGATCGAAAAGGTCCGCAGCCGAGATCTCGCCGCGCGAAATGGCATGCTCGAAAGCCCGGCCGATCTTCTGCGCGGCATTCATGACTGCATCTATAAACCGCGTGTCGGGTGTCTCTATCCCCGCTTCCGCCGTCAGCTCGATCAAGGTTTCGGACACGCCCAACAGCTTGCTCAACTGATCGCGCGCCTTCGTGAAGCTGCCGCTTGACTGCTCGACGCCTCCGACCATCTCGGAGACCTGAGACGCAAGCCCGCTGCATTGCTGATCGATCGCTTCGGTTTGCGAAGCAATTTGCTCTGCTTCAACACTCAACTCGGTGATCGCTTTCCCCGTCGCCGACACAACCTCGCCGATCGCATGCGTGCCCTCTTTGACTCGCTGTGCGCGTATCGCGCTGGCGGAACCTTCGGCCATCAGCAGGTCGGCCTGCCCCGACAGCCTGGTAAGTGTTGTCCCGATCTCCGACGTGGCCTGCGCGGTCTTGGCGGACAACGCCTTCACTTCAGCGGCGACCACGGCAAAGCTCTTGCCGAACTCGCCCGCGCGGGCCGCTTCTATTGCGGCGTTCAAGGCCAGTAGATTAGTCTGGCGCGCGATGATCGAAATTTCTTCGGAGATCTTGCTGACGTCGCTCAATGACGCTCGCAAGGTCTCGATCTCAGCCGCCATCACCGAGACGCTGTCCACCAGACTATGGATGTCTGCCAGTGACACCCTGACCGTCTCCTGGGACTGGCCGACGTCGGACGCGGCCTGATCTGCCACGATGCGCATCTGACGCGCCGCCGCGGCAATCCGCTGGTTGCCCTCCATGGTCGACATGGCGGAACGCTGCAAGCCGTGGCACAAATCCGCCTGACGCGCAGCGCGGGCCGCCACTTCCTCGACGTGCCCCGATACATCGCAAATCTCAATGCCCAGCTTGCCCGCATGTTCGGCGATCTTGCCGACCGCCGCCAGCGTGCGCCCACGTTGCCCGAATCCGAAACCCGTCATCCCTTGCCCCCGGTGTTTTAATTTGCGTGGAATTCACCGGTTGCATCTCGACATGCCGGGTCATCGAATTCCGCGTGACGTCGTCCCGTATAACGTCCGATTGCAGGAAAAACTAAAGGGGGTGCAAGGCGACTGACGCGATACATCGGGTTTGCCCGGAGTAAGGGCGACGGCTCGGCTCGCCCGGCCTCGTGCAGCCCGCCCGCTTCAATCGCGGTCGACAGGCGCTCCCAACGGAAAAAACGGCCGAAACGGCCGCGCCTCGTCAACCGCGCGCGCGAACGACGGACGTGCCAGCAGTCGCTTCCGGTACGCAATCACGTGTGGGAACGACGCGTCAATGCGATGCGTCCAGTCCGCATAAAACAGGAACGGCGCAGCGCCGCAATCGGCCAGGCTGAAGTGGTCGCCCACGGCCCACTTGCGCTCGGCCATGACGCCGTCGAGCCAGCCGTAAGCGGTCTCGAGCATCGCGCGGGCGTCGGCCACGCCTCGCGGGTCCCGTTCCGTTTGCGGCCGCAAGCTGTCGCCCACGATCTTCTGCTGTGGAGTGGAGATGTAGTTGTCGAAGAAACGATCCATGCTGCGCACTTCCATTGCGCTGCGGGGATCGTCAGGCAGCAGCGGCACGGGGCCCGGATGATATAGCCCCAGATGCTCGATGATAATGCTCGCCTCGACCACGGTGCGCCCGGCATCCACGAGCACGGGAAAGCGCTTCATAGGCCAGAGCGCTGTCAGTTCCTCCATCACTTGCGGGTTTTCATGCGACAGCGCGCGCCATTCGAACGGCGTGCCATTCTCGTACAGCGCGACCAGAACCTTCTGGCAGTAGGACGAGAACGGATGAGCGTAGAGCTTTAATGTCATTGGATCACCTCGGGTTGAGAAAGGCTGGTTTCTCTGACGACGAACGAGGCTGCCGAAAATCGACATCCGCTTTGACGCATTTTAAAATCTCTGCTGTCGCAAGCGGTTTTCTTTACAAAACTATTTTGGAAGCAGGGCATGGTGCGAAGCAAACGAGCGCACTGCAAGGGTTCGCTTCATCCTGGCGGCGAATGACCCGGACTCGCGAACGTCGCCATACACGCCAGCCGCACACGCTCGACAGCCGTGGACCAACTCTCATCGGCCGCTTGCCGGAACAGGCGCAGCGTCTGCGGATACCACGGTGAATCTTCACGCTCGCGCATCCAGCGCCAGTCGATGTCTTCTCGCGGCAGCAACACCCAGCACGGCTTGCCCAGCGACGCAGCAATGTGTGCCGCGGAGGTGTCCACGCAGATCACCAGATCGAGCTCGCCGATGATGGCGGCGGTATCGGCGAAATCGGTCAGCTCTGTTCCGAGGTGCAGGAGCGCAAGACCTGCGGGCGGTGACTGCCCCTCTTCTTCCCCCTGTCCTTTTTGCAGGCTCACGAAGCTGACCCCGGGCACGCTCCAGAGCGGCGCAAGCGTTGCAAGCGACGGCATCGAACGGTTGGCATCGTTGTGATGTTTGGGATTGCCTTTCCAGACCAGGCCGATTTTGCGGCCGGGTGGAAGCGTCGCCAGCCGCGCGCGCCAGTGTTCGACGAGCAACGGGTCGGCCGTCAGGCGAATGGGATCGGGAATGGTGTCCGTGGTCGTGCGCAGATGCAGCGGCATGCTCATCGGGCTCGTCCAATAATCGTACTCGGACGCCCGGGCCAGCGCGGCCTCGTGGTCGAGGACCGCATCGACGCCCTCTACAGCCGCGAATAGCCGATGCAGCGCAGGCGCACAGGCAAATGCGATATGGACCGCGCCTTGTACCTTGAGCCGAGGAAAGTAGCGGCCGAACTGAACCATGTCGCCAAGACCATCTTCCTGCCACACCAGCAACGACTTGCCCGCAAGCGCTTCGCCTCGCCACCGCGGACATTGCAGCAAGGACTGGGTCTGGTGATGAATAAATCCCGGCTGGTCATAACGAGAGTCGTAAAGCCGCCATCCCTCCTCGAATTCGCCCATGCAGAGCAGCAGCGTTGCTAGACTGACTTTCGCATCGTGATAGTCGGCGCGGATCGCGAGTGCTCGCCGGAAAGCCGCCTCTGCATCGGTCAGATTGCCTAGCAGCGTGTCGGAGTTGAACAGGAAAAGTGCCACCCAATGGTCGACGTGCTTAAAAAACAGCAGGAGAGGTGAAATTTTGACGGGTTTCCCCGTTATTTCCTTAGTTATCCAAATTCTTGATGTAATTTGGCCATGCGCTTCACATTCCAGGCCAGGCAAACCAGACTCCATTCGCCATTGACCTTTTTCAGACCGCGCAAAGAGAACTGCCGAAAGCCCATCACCGACTTGATGATGCCGAAGACGGGTTCGACCGTCTGCTTGCGCAAGGCATACAGGGCACGCCCGGCCTTTGTCTTCAGGCGATGCGCCATGCTTTGCATCGGGGTGGCCGTGTCGGGCAACGGTCCCGG